>NZ_CALRNF020000043.1:0-45143 GCF_943369415.1 Polaromonas sp. YR568 | reverse complement strand
CGCCGCCGACATCTCCGACTACATCGTCGGCTTCTACAACAGCCGGCGCCTGCACTCAACCCTGGGTTATCTGCCTCCCAATGTCTATGAACGACAAATGGCCGAACGTGCCCTTATCGAGGTGTCCGAAATTACTTGACCAGCACACTCCGCTGGCCCTCACCCTAGCCCTCTCTCAGGGGGAGAGGGAATAAATCGGGGGAGGGATAAACGCCATTGTTGGCCCACCCGCAACAGTGAATTCAAAAACCACGCCCTTATGAAGCCGCAGCCCGGCCCCAGTTGCCATGCACGGCAAGCCGGCCGTGCATCCTTCTTTTGAACGCGTGCCGGCGCCGAGTGGACTTACCCCAACAATCCTTGAAAGCATTGAGAACAGCATGAGCACACCCTTGAACACCCAAATCGCCTTTATCACCGGCGGCAACCGCGGCCTGGGCTTTGAAACCGCAAAACAGCTGGGCAAGCTCGGCATCCTGCCGGTGATCGGCGTGCGCAGCGAACAGGCGGGCATCGATGCCGTCGCCAAACTGAAGGCCGACGGCGTGACGGCCGAGTCCATCGTGTTCGATGCGACCAAACCGGCCGACCGTGCCAGGGCCGTGGACTTTTTCCAGGCACGGGCCGGCCGGCTGGACATCCTGGTGAACAATGCGGGCGTTTACCTGGAGGGCGAGCCCGGCGTGAGCCGTCCCTACACCGCGGCTACCCTGCCCGAAAAAGTGCTGCGCGACACCATGGAGACGAACTTCTTCGCCCCCGTGGCACTGACGCAGGCGCTGCTGCCGCTGCTGAAAAAAGCCCCGGCCGGCCGCATCGTCAACCTGGCCAGCATCCTCGGTTCGCTGACGCTGCAGTCCGACCCGACCTCGCCGATTTATGAAATGAAGTCGGCCGCCTACGACACCTCGAAGACGGCGCTGAACTCGTTCACCGTGCAGCTGGCCTATGAGCTCAAGGACAGCAGCGTGAAAGTCAACTCGGCCCACCCGGGCTGGGTGCACACCGAGATGGGCGGCCCTTCGGCGCCCATGAATGTGGAAGACGGAGCCAAGACCAGCGTGCGGCTGGCCACCCTGCCGGCGGCAGGCCCCAGCGGCGGCTTCTTCCATATGGGTGACGCCCTGCCCTGGTAAGCCCCGGGGCTGCCAAATCCACAGCGAAAAAGCGGCCCCGGGGCCGCTTTTTTTGTTTCAGGAGGCGGCAGGAGGCGGCTTCATGTCCAGGAAACCCTTGAGCGTCTGCGAACTGTTGTCGACATGCCAGGCGAGGAAGAACTCGGTCTTGGCCTTGGTGCCGCCCAGCTTGCGGTAGACCACGTTCTGCATCTGCAGGCTGTGCATGGACTCGGGCACGATGGCAATGCCGACGCCGGCGGCCACCAGGCCCACCACGGTCGACATCGGGTAGGCCTCCTGCGCGATGCGCGGTGAAAAGCCCGCGGCCTCGCACATCTTGCGCAGCTGCTCATGGATGGCCGGCGCCTCGCTGCGGCTGAAGAACACGAAGTCGTCGTCGGCCAGCGACTGCAGCATGACCTTGTCCTGGCCCGCCAGCCGGTGGTGCGCCGGCAGCGCGGCCATGAAGGCTTCCTTGAACAGGCTGCGCGTGGCCAGCCACGGTTCGGTGACGGCCTGGCGGATGATGCCGACGTCGATCTCGCTGTTCTTGAGCATCACCGTCTGCCGTGCCACCGTGAGCTGCTGCACCGACACCGCCACGTGCGGGTACAGCCGCCGGTACTGGCTCAGCAGCGCCGGCACCGAGGTATAGATGGTCGAGCCGACAAAGCCTATGCGCAGCGAGCCGGTTTCGCCGCGGGCGGCGCGGCCCACGACTTCCGGAATACCGGCCGACAGCGCCAGCAGGCGGCGCGCTTCTTCCAGCAAGGCCTGGCCCGCCTGCGTCAGCGCCACCTCGTGCGAGGAACGCACCAGCAGCTGCGCGCCCAGTTCCTGCTCGAGCTTCGCGATCTGCCGGCTCAGCGGCGGCTGCGAGATGTGCACGCGCACCGCGGCGCGGCTGAAGCTCAACTCTTCGGCCACGGCCACAAAGTAAGACAGCTGGCGCAAATCCATAAAACCCTTTGATTACCTTAAAGGTATAGCCAATGACTTCATTATGCATTGGACAGCAAGATCAGCGAGACCTAGGATTTGACCCATAACGACTGCTTCTGGAGACAACATGACCTTTCCCCTTCCCGCCGCCGGCAGGCGCCGCCTGCTTTCCCATAGCCTGAAATTTGGCGCCCTGGCGCTGGCCCTGTCGGCCGCCTGGGCCCAGCCCGCGGCGGCCCAGGCCTACCCGTCCAAGCCCATCAAGCTGATCGCGCCTTTCGCGGCGGGCGGCGCGGCCGACACGGTGGCCCGCATCCTGACGCCCAAGCTGACCGAACTGCTGGGCCAGCCCATCATCATTGAAAACCGCGCGGGCGCGAGCGGCGCCATCGGTTCCGCCTTCGTGGCCGCGGCCCCGGCCGACGGCTACACCCTGCTGATGAACCTGGGCCCGCCGCACCAGACCGTGCAGTTCTTCACCAAGGGCGTGAAGTACGACCCGGTCAAGGACTTCACCGCGATTTCGCACGTGGCGACCGCGCCGCAAACACTGGTGGTGCCGGCCTCCTCGCCGATCAAAACGGTGGCGGATTTTGTCGCGGCGGCCAAGGCCTCGCCCAAGGGCCTGTCGTACGCCACTTCGGGCGCGGGTACCTCGCAGCACCTGGCCGGCCTGTTGCTGGCGAGTTCGCAAAAGCTGTCGCTCACACACGTGGGCTACCGCGGCGGCGCACCGGCCCTGACCGACGTGGTCGGCGCGCAGATCGACTCGGGCCTGCTGGTGCTGTCAAACACGCTGCCCTACATCCAGTCGGGCAAGCTGCGCGCGCTGGGCGTGGTGGAAAGCCACCGCTCCAAATCGGCCCCCACCATCCCCACGCTGGCCGAAGGCGGCCTCACGGGTTTCTCGGTGCCCGACACCTGGGTGGGCCTGATGGGGCCTGCCGGCCTCCCTGCGCCCATCGTGCAGCGCATCAATGCCGAGGTCCAGAAGGTGCTGAAGATCCCTGAGGTCAGGGCGCAGCTGCAGCAGGCCGGTTATGACGCCGTCGAATCCACGCCCGAAGAATTCAGCAAACTGCTGGCCGACAGCACCCTGGTCTACAAGTCCATCGTCGAAAAAGCCGGCATCAAGCCTGAATGATTTTTCCCTGAAAGCCCATCAAAAAATGAACACCCAAGCCCCCACCGCCAAGCGCAAGCCCGGCGCCGCCTTTCCCCGCATGACCGTCGTGCTGACCTTCCTGATGGAGAACTGGTCCGTCGGCAAGGCGCCGCCCTACTCGCCCATGACCAGCCCGCCCAAGCCCGGTGAAGTCGACCGCGCCGGCATCCTCTGGGCCAACTACGGCGGGCGTTCCGGCATCGCCAGGCTGATGCGGGTGGCCGAGCGCCACGGCGTCTCGGGCACGGTCTGCGTGAACGCGCGCTCGGCCGAGCTGTTCCCGGAGACGGTCAAGCACATCGTGAAGTCGGGCTTTGAACTCGGCGGCCACAACTATGCGCAGGACGAAGTGCTGTCCGGCCTCAACGAAACCGACGAACGCGCGCTGATCCAGAAGAGCCTGCGCATCCTGCAGGAAATCTCGGGCGTGCGCCCCACGGGCTGGCTCAGTTCCACCATCGCCACTACCGAGCGCACGGCCGACCTGCTGAGCGAGGAGAAGCTGCTCTGGCACGGCGACTACAACGACATCGACCAGCCGCACCAGGTGGCCACGCGTTCGGGCCGCATCGTGGCGATTCCGCACAGCGACTATGCCGACAACCGCGTGCTGCGCGGCGCGCCGGACGATTGGTACCACTGCTACAAGGACATGTTCGACTACCTGTACCGGCAGGAGCCGGGCGCGCTGATCAACATCACCATGCACGGCAACTTCGGCGGCCGGCCGCTGATGTCGGCGCAGCTGGACAAGCTGCTGACCTACATGCTGGCCCACGACGAAGTCTGGGTGCCGCGCCACGACGAGCTGGCCCATTGGGTCAACGAGCACGGCGTGCAGGAAACGCCCTTCATCCAGCGCTTTGCGGCCTGAGCCGGCAACACCATCGACAGGAACACCCACCCATGATCACCGAGACTGAACGCCGGCAGGCCGCCGATGCACTGCTCGAAGCCGGCCGCACCCGCCAGCCGATACGCCAGGTCAGCCAGACCTGGCCCGCGATGGAAATCGAAGACGCCTACGCCGTGCAAAAACTCTGGGCCGACAGCAAGGTCGCCCAGGGCGCGCGCATCGTCGGCCACAAGATAGGCCTGACCTCGCGCGCCATGCAGATGGCCTCGAAGATGACCGAGCCCGACTACGGCATGCTGATGGACGACATGCTGTTCACCGACGGCGCGCGCATCCCGGCCGCCGGCTTCCATGCGCCGCGCCTGGAAGTGGAACTGGCCTTTGTGCTGGGCAAGCCGCTGGGCGGCAAGCACGTGACGATTTACGACGTGCTGGACGCCACCGCCTACGTGACGCCCGCGCTGGAAATCATCGACTACCGCACCGAGGTGCCGCGCGCCATCGTCGACACCATCGCCGACAACGCGGCGGCCGCCGCCATGGTGACGGGCGGGCGCGTCGTCAGGCCCATGGACATCGACCTGCGCTGGGTCGCCGCGACCCTGTCCAAGAACGGCGTCATTGAAGAATCGGGCGTCTCCGCCGCCATCATGGGCCACCCGGCCATGGGCATCGTCTGGCTGGCCAACAAGCTGGCGCTGCACGGCATCACCATGCAGCCCGGCCACATCCTGCTGGCCGGTTCGTTCACGCGGCCCACGGCGGTCGCGGCGGGTGACACCATCCATGCGGACTTCGGGCCGCTCGGTTCTATCGGCGTGTCTTTCAGCTAAATAACGGCCAATCCATACTACCGTTCGCCCTGAGCCTGTCGAAGGGCTTCGACCCTTCGACAGGCTCAGGACAGGCCAAGCTCAGCCCAAACGGTGTATGTTTCCTGATTTACGACATACCCACCCCACAACAAGGCGGAACCATGGACTTGCCCCTCAACCAACTCAAGAAGGCGCTGCGCGCCGGCCAACAGCAAATCGGCCTGTGGTGCACGCTCTCCAGCCCCTACGGCGTCGAGTTGCTGGCGGGCTCGGGCTTTGACTGGCTGCTGCTGGACACCGAGCATTCGCCCAGCGACGTGCTCAACGTGCTGGCCCAGTTGCAGGCCGTTGCGCCCTACCCGGTCTCCGCCGTGGTGCGGCCGGCCTGGAACGACCCGGTGCTGATCAAGCGTTACCTCGACATAGGCGCGCAAACCCTGCTGATTCCCTATGTGCAAAACGCCGAAGAAGCCCGGCAGGCCGCGCAGAGCATCCGCTACCCCAGCGGCGGCATGCGCGGCGTCTCGGCGCTGACGCGCGCGTCCCGCTTCGGCCGCATCCCCAACTACGCCAAGGCCTGCGGCGACGAGCTCTGCCTGCTGGTGCAGATTGAAACCCTGGAAGCGCTGGACAACCTCGAAGCCATCGCGGCCGTCGACGGTGTGGACGGCATCTTCATAGGCCCCGGCGACCTGGCGGCCAATATGGGATTCCTCGGCGAGCCGGGCAACCCGGCCGTCGTCGCAAAGATAGAAGACGCCGTCCAGCGCATCACGGCCTGCGGCAAACCTGCCGGCATCCTGACCGGCGACGAGGCGTTTGCGCAGCGCTGCATCGCGCTGGGAACCACGTTTACCGCCGTGGGCGTGGACGTGGGGCTGCTGGCCAAGGCCACCACGCAGCTGCGGCAGCGTTTCGGCGGCAAGGCCTGAAGCGGTTTCTCCCTCTCCATTTGTCTTTCCCCTCTCCCTCTGGGAGAGGGGTAGGGTGAGGGCTGGCTGCGCAAGCATGGGGCGGCGGTGTTTCATCCGCCGCCGGCCCTCACCCTAACCCTCTCCCAGAGGGAGAGGGGCTAAATCGGGGAAGGGGATAAAGAGGATGACTCGTGTCACCCGCCCTGAACAAACGGCCTGAACAAATCCAGCAACATCATCAACACCGCAAACCCCATCACCACCACCCCGCCCCAGCCGAACCAGGTGGTCTTGAAGCCCGAGGTGAACTTTCCCATCACCGACTTGCGGCTGGCCAGCAGCATCAGGCCGGCCATGATGGGAACGGCCACCACGCCGTTGATCACGGCGCTCCAGTAAAGCGCCTTCATCGGGTCTATGCTGGTGAAGTCCATGCCGGTGCCGACCACGGTGGCGATGACGATGATGGCGTAAAAGCGCTTGGCCTCGTACCAGTGGCGCTCCAGGCCTTCGGGCCAGCCGAAGGCCTCGGCCACGGCGTAGGCGGCCGACGAGGCCAGCACCGGCACGGCCAGCAGGCCGGTGGCGATGATGCCGCCGGCAAACAGCGCAAAGGCAAAGTCGCCGGCCAGCGGCCGCAGGGCCTGCGCCGCCTGCGCGGCCGATGTCACGTCGTGGATGCCGGCCGCATACAGCACCGCCCCGCCCAGCACCATGATGAAAAAGGCGATGGCATTGGAGAAAAACATGCCGATGTAGGTGTCGCGCTTGACGCGGCGCAGGTCGCGGCGAACTTCCTGCTCCGACCCATGCCCCGCGCCCTTGAGGCGCAGCTCTTCGACTTCCTGCGAGGCCTGCCAGAAAAACAGGTAGGGCGAAATCGTGGTGCCCAGCAAGGCGACGATCATCATCCAGTAGCCCGAGGTCCACTGCAGCTTGGGAACGACCAGGTCGTGCAGCACCTGCGCCCATTGCACCTGCACCAGGAAGACGGCGATCACGTAAGAGAACAGAAACAGCGTCAGCCACTTGAGGATGGGCGCGAGCTTGCGGTAGGGCACAAAGACCTGCAGCAGCACGGTGATGACGCCGAAGGCGACCGCATGGAAATGGTCGCCGCCGCCCACCACCAGCTGCAGCGCCTCGCCCATGGCGGCGATGTCGGCCGCGATGTTGATGGTGTTGGCGATGACCAGCAGGAACACCATGGCCATCAAAAAGGCGCGCGGCGTGTGCTCGCGCAGGTTGGCCGCCACGCCCTTGCCGGTGACACGCCCTATGCGGGCGCTGACCAGCTGGATGGCGATCATGAAGGGCAGCGACAAAAACACCGTCCACAGCAGGCCGGTGCCGAACTGTGCCCCCGCCTGCGTGTAGGTGGCAATGCCCGACGGGTCGTCATCGGCGGCGCCGGTGACAACGCCTGGGCCGACATGGCGCAGGAAGGAGGGGATGCGGTTCAACATGGGCGCGAGGCTAACACGGCCGGATGAGGCCAAACTTAATTCGTACAAAGACCTCAGGCAAGAGCCTGCGCCGGCAACCACAGGCACAAAAACTACAGAAGTCGCGGCAGGGGGCCGCGTTTCCGGCACCAGGGCTGGCCTGCGGAAGGGCAAAGGCGTAGGATGGCCCCACGCAGCCGGCGGCCAACGCCCGCCGCGGCTCAGGCGCCAGAGGAAGCGCCGCGCAAGCGGGGACTTCCCTTCAATACCGGAGGAATGATTCATGACAGTTGCATCACGCAGCAATGGACATGCCGCGCAGCGCCCCGCACGGCGCTCGCGCCCCACGCGTCATCCATCCCCTGAAGGAGCCGCATGATGGACAGCGCCGTCGTCAGCCTGCTGGGCGCCTTCCTGCTGTCCATCATCGGCCTGTTTGTCTTCATCTGGTCGCTGCGCAAGGGCTTGCTGGTCGAGAACCCGACAGCCGCCTCGGTGATCTTCGCGCACGGCGAAGTCGGCCAGGTGGACGACCCGGCCCTGCCGGGCGCCGCGCAGGCCTCCATGCAGAACGCGGTGAAAGAAGGCGGCATCCAGACGCACACGGCCGATGCGGCCGAACTGCTGGACCGCATCAGTTCCGACCGCTCCACCGCCTTTCCGGTCTTCATGTTCATCACCTTTGCCTGCATGTGGCTGGTGGTGGGCTCGGCGGCCGGCCTGGTCTCGTCCATCAAGCTGCATGAACCCGACTGGCTCACCGACTACGCCTGGCTGACCTTCGGCCGCATCCGCACGGTGCACCTGACCGGTGTGCTCTACGGCTGGATCACCAATGCCGCGCTGGGCATGGTGGTGTGGCTGCTGCCGCGCCTGCTGCGCACGCGGCTGTACGGCGCCATCTGGGTCATGCTGGGCGGCGCGCTGATCAACATGGGCATTGCCGGCGGCATAGGCGCCATCGCCACCGGCTGGAACGACGGCATGGAGTACCTGGAGATCCCGTGGCAGATCGCGATCTTCATGTTCGCCGGCTTTGCGCTGGTGATCCTGCCGGTGCTCTACACCCTGGTCAACCGCAAGGTCTCGCACCTCTACGTCAGCGTCTGGTACATGACGGCGGCGCTGCTGTGGATCGCCCTGCTCTTCCTGGTCGGCAAGATGCCGGGCGTGCACACCGGCGTGCAGCAGGCCACCACCAACTGGTGGTACGGCCACAACGTGCTGGGCCTGTGGTTCACGCCGGTCAGCGTGGGCGCCATCTACTACTTCCTGCCCAAGGTCATAGGCCGGCCGATACGCTCCTACAACCTCTCGCTGCTGGGCTTCTGGACGCTGGCGTTTTTCTACGGCCAGGTCGGCGGCCACCACCTGATAGGCGGGCCGGTGCCGGGCTGGCTGGTCACGCTGTCCATCGTGCAGAGCATCATGATGGTGATTCCCGTGATCGCCTTCAGCATCAACATGGGCGCCACGCTGAAGGGGCGCATGCACCTGGCGCTGTACTCACCCACGCTGCGCTTCATGATGTTCGGCGGGCTGATGTACCTGGCGTCTTCGCTGCAGGGCTCGCTGGAGGCGCTGCGCAGCGTCAACCAGGTCACCCACTTCACCCATTTCACGGTGGCCCACGCGCACCTGGGCGCCTACGCCTTCGTCACCATGGTGCTGTTCGGCGCCATCTATTTCATGATGCCCCGCGTGCTGAACTGGGAGTGGCCTTACCCGAAGCTGATCACCCTGCACTTCTGGCTGGCGTCCGTCGGGGCGATGATTTATTTCGTCGGGCTCACCATAGGCGGCTGGCTGCAGGGGGTGGCCATGCTGGACGCCGCGCAGCCCTTCATGGCCTCGGTGGAAGTCACGCTGCCCTACCTCCAATGGCGCTCCGTAGGCGGCAGCCTGATGGTGCTCAGCCACCTGGTGTTCGTCGGCCATTTCCTGGCCATGGCGCTGCGCTTCGGGCCGGGCCGCGCGGGTGCCGCCCTCTTCTGGCAAGGCGACGCGCGCGGCGCGGAACTGGGAGCCCAGCATGGAAAATGAAGTCAAGCTCGCATCAGGCGCCATGGTGGCGCTGGGCGTTGCCACGGCAGCGCTCGTGGTCATGCCCTACATGCAGGTGCGCGACATCAAGCCGCCGCCGCAACTCAAAAGCTACACCAGCGCGCAGTTGCGCGGGCGCGAGGTCTACATCGCCAACGGCTGCGTGTACTGCCACAGCCAGCAGCCGCGCGACCGCAACTTCGGCCCCGACGCGGAGCGCGGCTGGGGCCGGGCCTCGGTGCCGGGCGATTATTTCTACGACAAGCCGCACCTGCTGGGCAGCATGCGCACCGGGCCTGACCTGTTCAACATCGGGGTGCGCCAGCCCAGCAAGGACTGGCACCTGGGCCACCTGTACCAGCCGCGCGCCTACGTGCCCGGCTCCATCATGCCGTCCTACCCCTACCTCTTCGTCGTCAAGGACGCGAAAGACGCCGAAAGCGAGGGCGAAACGCCGGTGGCCCTGCCGCCGGCCTACGGGCCCAACGTGGGCCAGGTGGTGGTGCCCACGCCCCAGGCGCTGGACCTGGTCAAGTACCTGCAGGGCCTGAACCACACCTACCCGGTGCTGCCGCCCGCCCCCAAGCCCTGAGCCCACAAGGTGATCCCATGTTGAACGACAACGACAAGACATCCGAGAGCCGGGCACAGGAGCGCGAGCAGGCCGAGCCCTCCGAAAAAAGCCAGCCCATTCCGCTGCTCTTCCTGATCGGCGCGGCGGCCCTGGTGCTGTGGGGCGCGGGCTACATCGTGCTGTCCGGCTCCTTCGGCCGCGCCGACCTCGGCGACAGGCGCACGCTGGCCGACCTGTCGGGCCCGGCGCCGGGCGCCGGCACAGCCGCCAACGGCAAGCAGCTGTTCACCGCCAATTGCGCGGCCTGCCACCAGGCCACAGGCAAGGGGCTGCCGGGCGTGTTCCCGCCGCTGGACGGCTCCGAATGGGTGGCCGGCGACGAACGCACCGTGGCCAACATCCTGCTGCACGGCATCACCGGCGAGATCACCGTCATGGGCAGCACCTTCAAGGGCGCCATGCCGGCCTTCCCGCAGCTGAGCGATGCCGAACTGGCCGCGGTGGCGAGTTACATCCGCGCCGAATGGTCCAACAAGGCCGGCGCCATCAAGCCCGAACTGTTCGAAGCCGAACGCAAGGCCGGCACGCGCACCGCGCCCTTCAACGGCGGCGCCGAGCTCAAGGCGCTGACGGCCAAAGCCTCCTGAATCGCCTCTGATGTTTCGCACCGCCTTGCTGAGCGCCATGCTGGCCGTGGCGGGTTATGCCGCCGCCGCGTGGCTGACGCACGACTTCCAGGTCTGGACCGCCGAAGGCGCGCGCCGGCTTGAAGTGGCGCTGCAACCGGTGCCGGCCCCGGCGGTAGTCGTCGACGGGCCCGGCATCGCGCCGCAAACCCTGTCGCGACACCTGGCCGACGGGCAGTCCATCACCCTGGTGGATTTTGTCTACACACGCTGCCAGAGCGTCTGCCTCGCGATGGGCAGCAGCTTCCAGCAGATGCAGGCGGTGCTGCAGGAACGGGGTGGCAAGGTCAAGCTGCTGTCCATCAGCTTCGACGGCAGCCATGACACACCGGAGGTGCTGCAAGCCTATGCCTCGAAATTGAGCGCCGACCCGGCACGGTGGCGTTTTGTGCGTGTACAGGAGCCGCAGGGCACCCAGCAACTGCTGAGGGATTTCCAGGTCGTGCTGGTGCCCGACGGCCGCGGTGATTTTGAGCACAACGCGGCCTTCCTGGTCATCGACCAGAAAGGCCGGCTGGTCCGCATCTTTGACTACGCGGAGCAGCAGCTCGCGCTCGACTATGCGCAGCACCTGTCGGGCGCCGCCGCGTCATTGCCAGCTACATCGCCATGAAGATGCCCGCTCGTCCTTCACGCGGCATACAGGCCCTCCTGGCCGCCGCCCTGCTGTGCCTGCTGGCCTGGCCCGCCATGCGGCAGGCGCTGGAGGCCAGCATGACACGCCACATGCTGCTGCAATACCCCTTGCTAATGGGGATCGGCTACCTGCTGGCCGGCGCACTGCCGGGCCGCTGGCAGGTACGCCTGAACCGGTGGAACGCACACGGCATCAGCGGCCTGTTCGCCACCGCGCTGGCGCTTGCGATATTGATGATTCCCCGCGTGCTGGACCTGGCGCTGGTCGACGGCCGCATCGAAACCCTCAAATACCTGGCCTTGCTGGCCTGCGGCGCCGCCATCCGCCTGTCATGGCAGGCGGCCGGCCTGCTGGTGCAGGGCTTCTTTCTGGGCAATGTGTTGCCCATGATGGCGGTGGTGGGCAACCTCTATGAAACCTCACCGGTGCGCGTCTGCAATGCCTACCTGCTGGATGACCAGGCGCGGCTGGGGCTGATGCTGGTGTGGGTCGCTGCAGTGATAGCCGCGGTGTGGTTTGCCTGGCTGGTGCGTGCCTTGATGCGGAGAGACGCCGCCATGATGCCGGACGAAACCTCAACGAAACCTGCGGCACGCTGACAGCGTGCGTATCGCAAAGACCTGTACGCCGCGCTTGTCTTTATCTGCATAAATCTGCGTAATCTGCGGATAAAGAATTCATCCACAGATTACGCAGATTTACGCAGATTTACGCAGATTGAAAACGAGACATCCGTACTCAAGCCACCCTCGAAATCACCGTGCCGCCCTGCACCGCTTCGAAAGAGAACTTCACGGGCAGAAAGGCCTCAATGGTCCGGGCGTTCGTGCGGGGCGGTGCCGGCCGCGAGTTGCTCAACCTCTCCCGCACGCAGCGCAGCGTTGTCAACGACGCGGACAGGCCGCGCAAATACCTGATGAAGTTTGGCCTGAGCTGGGAAAAGCTGTCGGCTTGAAACCAGCCACGCGCCTGCAGGCCTGAAGGCCTAAATCGGCAATTGGGTGGTCGAGAGCACCTGCTTGAGCACCATGAAGGTACGGACTTGCCGCACGCCCGGCAAGTACAGCAACTGCTCCGCATGGAGGCGATTGAAGCTGTCGTTGTCCCGGGTTCGCACCAGCATGAAGTAATCGAACTCGCCGGTCACGACGTGGCACTCCATGCAGCCCGACACCGTCTGCGCAGCCTTTTCGAAATTGGCGAAGGACTCGGGTGTTGACCGGTCCAGCACGACGCCGATCATGACCAGCATGCCGACGTCAAGCAGGTTCGGATCGAGCAGCGCCACCACGCCCCTGATCAGCCCGAGCTCCTTGAGCCGCTCCACGCGCCTCAGGCATGCGGGCGCGCTCAGGTTCACCTTGGCCGCCAGCGCCACGTTGGACACCGAGGCATCGCGCTGGAGCGCCTTGAGGATCGCCCGGTCCGTGCGGTCCAGCGCCTCTCTGAGGGAAACCGGTTTGCTGATTTTTTCGCGTAATTTTGTTGTGCTCATATCAATTTATACAAAATAAAAATTATAAAAATCGACGCCTCAGACATATTAGTTTTGAATTTTTAGAAAACTTTGCAACCACCATTTTGTCATTTGTTTTTAGTATTGGCTTCATCAGAGCATCAATACAGCAATTGAAGAACGGGTGGGTATGCCGTCTTTATTCGCAAGTCCTGACGCTTGGAGACCCGTCTTAACCCCAGGAACCATTCGCATGAACCTCAGGAAATTCCCCCGGCATTCGCTGACTTTCGGCCCCACGCCCATCCAGCCGCTCAAGCGCCTGAGCGCCCACCTGGGCGGCAAGGTCGAGCTGTATGCCAAGCGCGAGGACTGCAACAGCGGGCTGGCTTTCGGCGGCAACAAGACACGCAAGCTCGAGTACCTGATTCCCGAAGCCCTGGAAGGCGGTTACGACACGCTGGTGTCCATAGGCGGCATCCAGTCCAACCAGACGCGGCAGGTGGCGGCGGTGGCCGCGCACCTGGGCATGAAATGCGTGCTGGTGCAGGAGAACTGGGTCAACTATTCCGACGCGGTGTACGACCGCGTGGGCAACATCGAGATGTCGCGCATCCTGGGCGCCGACGTGCGGCTGGACGCGGCCGGCTTCGACATCGGCATACGCCCCAGCTGGGAGCAGGCCATGGATGACGTGCGCAAGGCCGGCGGCAAGCCTTTCCCGATTCCCGCCGGCTGTTCGGAACACCCGCGCGGCGGACTGGGATTCGTCAACTTCGCCGAAGAAGTGCGCCAGCAGGAGGCCGAGCTGGGCTTCAAGTTCGACTACATCGTGACCTGCTCGGTCACCGGCAGCACGCAGGCCGGCATGGTGGTGGGTTTCGCGGCGGATGGCCGGGCCGACAAGGTCATCGGCATCGACGCCTCGGCCAAGCCCAAGCAGACCTTTGACCAGATCCTGCGCATCGCGAAGGGCACGGCCGAACTGGTCGAACTGGGCCGCGACATCACGGCCAGGGACGTTGTGCTGGACGACCGCTTCGGCGGCCCGGAATACGGCCTGCCGAACGAAGGAACACTGGAGGCCATTCGCCTGTGCGCCCGCATGGAAGGCATGCTGACGGACCCGGTCTACGAAGGCAAGTCCATGCACGGAATGATCGAGAAGACCCGGCTGGGCGAATTTCCGGCGGGCTCGAAGGTGCTGTATGCCCACCTCGGCGGCGTCCCGGCACTCAATGCCTACAGCTTCCTCTTTCGCAACGGTTGAAAACCCGCAGCGAAGGTCCAACGCCCGCACCTCCCGCCCCATGTCCGTTACCCGCGATCGTTCGCCATTGATTTTTATTGATGAAAGCAAGCCATGAAGCCAGCCCCCAAGTTCGTTCGCATCCTTTCCGTACTGCTGCTGGCCATGCTGGCGGCAACGGGCGCCCAGGCGCAGACCTATCCGGTCAGGCCTATCCAGCTGGTCGTGCCATTCCCCGCAGGCGGAGCAACCGACATCGTGGGCCGGCTGGTGGGGCAGAAACTCGGCGACCGGCTGGGCCAGCCCGTCGTCATTGAAAACCGCGCCGGCGGCGGCACCATCGTGGGCGCCAGCTACGTGGCCAAGGCCGCCCCGGACGGCTACACCCTGCTCATCAGTTCGGGGTCGACGTTCACCGTCAACCCGGCCATCAACTCCCGCCTTCCCTACGACCCCGTCAAGAGCTTTGAGCCCATCGCGCTGACCGCGCGTGTGCCCTTGATCCTCGTCGCCAATCCGCAGGTGCCCGTCGGCAGCATCAAGCAGCTCATCACGGCCGTGCAGGCATCGCCGGGAAAGTACATGTACGGCTCCTTCGGCACCGGCACCACGGGCCACTTCGCGGGTGAACTCATCCTGAACGCCACGGGACTGAAGATGGAGCACGTGCCCTACAAAGGCAGCGCCCCCGCCATCACGGACCTGATCGGCGGGCAGATCCCGTTCGCCCTGGACACCGTGGCGGCCACGCTGCAGCACATCAAGTCCGGCAAGATCAAGCCGATTGCCGTGACCGCGGCCAGGCGCTCCACCTTGCTGCCGAACGTGCCGACTGTCGCGGAGGCCGGCTACCCGGGCTTCGACGCGGACTCCTGGCTGGCCATCGTGGCGCCGCGGGGCATTCCGCGCGAGGTGAGGGTGCGCCTGGAGATGGCGCTGGCCAACACGATGGCCGACCCGGAGGTCAGGGACAAGCTGCTGGCCAACGGCCTGGAGCCCGCTTACGCCCCGGCCGCCGCCGTCGCGGCCTTGATAGACCACGACCTGCCGCTCATGCGCGCCACCGCGCAGCGCGCCAATATCCGTTCGGACTGAAAACGCCGGTCCCCCACACCCTCCTCACCTCCTCACCACCATGAGCAGAGACGATGCACTGGCCAGGGCGGCCGCCTTTTTCGACGACGGACGTTTCCTCGAAACGCTGTCGAGCCGCGTCGCCGTGCGCAGCGAAAGCCAGAACCCGGCGGGCGGGCCGCAGCTTCACGCCTACCTGGCGGAGCACATCGCGCCCCAACTCGCGCAACTCGGCTTCACGCACCGCATCCTTGACAACCCGCATGCCGGGGGCGGGCCCTTCCTGCTGGCCACGCGCATCGAAGCCGACGCGGCCTTCAGCGTGCTGACCTACGGGCACGGCGACGTGGTGCGCGGCCAGGAAGGGCTGTGGCGCGAGGGCCTGGATCCCTGGCGCGTGACCGTGGAAGGGGACCGCTGGTACGGCCGCGGCACTGCGGACAACAAGGGGCAGCACAGCATCAACCTCGCGGCGCTGGCGCAGGTGCTGGCGGTACGCGGGGGAAAGCTGGGCTACAACGTCAAGATCGTCCTGGAGACCGGTGAAGAGACCGGCTCGCCCGGCCTGCGCGAGTTCTGCACCCTGCATCGCGAGGCGCTGGCGGCCGATGTTTTCATCGCGTCCGATGGCCCGCGCGTGGCCGCCTCCAGCCCCACCCTGTTCCTGGGTTCGCGCGGTTTTTTCAACTTCAGCCTGCGGGCCCACCTGCGGGACGGCGGCCACCATTCCGGCAACTGGGGTGGCCTGCTGCGCAACGCGGGCACACGGCTGGCACACGCCATCGCCAGCCTGGTGGACGCCAAAGGACGCGTGCTGGTCAAAGGGTTGCTGCCCGACTCGCTGCCGGCCAATGTCAGGGATGCCCTGCAGACCATCAGCGTCGGGGGCGACCCGGGCGACCCCGCCATCGACACCGACTGGGGTGAACCCGGGCTCACGCCCACCGAACGTGTTTACGGATGGAACACCGTGGAAGTCCTGGCTTACAAAACCGGCAACCCCGACGCACCCGTCGGCGCCATTCCCGGCCACGCTTTCGCGCTGTGCCAGATACGCTTCGTCGTCGGCAGCGACAGCGCCAATTTTGTGGCGCATATCCGGGAACACCTTCGGGCCCATGGTTTCGACGACGTCGACGTGCAGCCCGAAGGCGAGCCCATGGCCGCCACCCGGCTGGACCCCGATGACGCATGGGTGCGTTGGGGCCTGGATTCGATCCGGCGCAGCACCGGCAAAGCCCCTTCCCTGCTGCCGAACTTCGGCGGCTCGCTGCCCAACGATGTCTTCGCCGAACTGCTGGGGATGCCGACGCTGTGGTTTCCTCACTCCTACCCGGCCTGCAGCCAGCACGCCCCCAATGAGCATCTCCTGGGCAGCGTGGCGCGTGAAGGCCTGCAGCTCATGGCGGGCGTTTTCTGGGACCTGGCCGAGGGCGGCAGCGCAGTTGTCCGGCATCGCGCCGGCCGATAGCCGATAGCCGATGCGCGGATGCCGCGGCTACTCGCTCATCACCACCAGCACCTGCGCATCCGTCCGACCCAGCGAGAGGTAGATGTGGCCGACGCCGCTGTCGAAGTAGGCCGATTCATGGCGGCCCACCTCGACGGTGTCGCCGGTTTCGAACTCGATGCGCACCCGGCCCGACAGCACGGTCACAAACTCCTGGCCCGCATGGCGGATGAAATCCGGGAACTGGCCGCGATCGCGCGCCACGATGCGGCCGTGCAGCGGCGTCATGCGCTTGCCGGGGAATGCGGCGGCAAGCGCGCGGTAGTCGTAATTGCCCGAGCTGTAGGCCGGCGCACCGCCGGCTTCGGACAAGACCACCACCGGCTTTGCCGCGCCGGGCTGCGGCGCCGCAGTGCGCGCGTCCAGCAGTTGCCCCACGTCCAGGGCCAGCGCCCGGGCCACGGCGGCCAGCTTTTCATAGCTGACCGAAATCTGGCCCAGCTCCATCTTGGACAGCGTGGACAGCGCGACGCCGGAACGGCCGGACAGGTCCTTGAGCGTCAGCCGCCGTGCCTTGCGGTGTGCGCGCAGGCTCAGGCCGAGTTGCACCCTGTCCGCTTCAGGGGCTGCGGCGTGCGTGCGGGCGGGGCGTGCGGGCATGGTGTTTTCCCTTTGTTTCGGCCAAATCAGCTAAATGGGCTGGACAGGCACGATTCTCGCATGTGAGAATTCTCAAATGCGAGAATTTGACATCCTGATCGTCGGCGCCGGCATTGCGGGCGCTTCCCTGGCCTGGCGCCTGGCCGGGCAGCGCAGCGTCGCGCTGCTCGAACGCGAGCCCCAGCCGGGCTACCACGCCACGGGCCGTTCGGCCGCCATGTTCATGGAAAGCTACGGCCCGCCCATGGTGCGGGCGCTGACGCGCGCCAGCCGTGCCTTTTACGAGCGGCCGCCCGAAGGCTTCGCGCCTGACCTGATGCAGCCGCGCGGCGTGCTCTACCTCGCCACGCACGGCCAGGAAAAAGAACTGGCGCACACCCGCAAGGAACTGGCGGCGAGCTGCCCCGGCCTGGCCACGCTGGACGCCGGCACCACGCTGGCCCATGCGCCCTGCCTGCGGCCCGAGGTGGTGCACGGCGCGCTGTACGACGCCGGTGCGCAGGACATGGACGTGCACGCGCTACACCAGGGCTTTCTGCGCGGCTTTCGCCGCGAGGCGGGGGCGGACGGCGAACTGCGCACGGACGCGGGCGTGACCCGGGCCACGCACGACGGCCGCTGCTGGACGGTGGAACTGGGCGACGGCCAGACCCTGCGCGCCCGCACCATCGTCAATGCGGCAGGGGCCTGGGCCGACGAACTGGCCGCCGTATTCGGCGCCCGGCCCATAGGCCTGGTGCCGCACCGGCGCAGCGCCTTCACCTTCAAGGCGCCCGAGGGCGTGGACGCTTCCGCCTGGCCGGCCGTCGTGGGTGTGGACGAAAGTTATTACTTCAAGCCCGACGCCGGCCAGTTGCTGGGCTCGCCGGCCAATGCGGACCCGACGGTGCCGCACGACGTGGTGCCCGAGGAACTCGACATCGCCATGGGCATCCACCAGATTGAAAGCGTTTCAACGCTGACCATACGACGCCCCGCCAGCACCTGGGCCGGCCTGCGCTCTTTCGTGCCCGACGGCGAGATGGTGATAGGCCAGGACGATGCCTGCCCGGGATTTTTCTGGCTCGCGGCGCAAGGCGGCTACGGCATACAGAGCGCGGCGGGCGCCAGCGCGCTGGCCGATGCGCTGCTGCGGCAGGCCGCGTTGCCTGACGAGCTGCGGCAACAGGGCATAGACGCACGCGCCCTGTCACCGGCCCGCTTGCGATGACGCTGCAACCACTCCCATCCCCCTGATCGACCCAAACTTCAATGAGGCCTACCATGCAACACATGTCATTCAATGCAATGCGCCGGACGCTGATTGCCGGCGGCGTCTTCTTCTGCGGACTTGCAGCCGTGGGCGGCCCTGCCCGCGCGGCGGATTTCCCCGAGCGGCCCGTCACCCTGGTCGCGCCTTTCCCGGCCGGCGGCGCCGCCGACGTGCTGGCGCGCATCCTGGGCAAGGCCCTGGGCGACCAGCTGGGCCAGCCCGTGGTGGTCGAGAACAAGCCGGGCGCCGGCACCGCGATAGGCGCGGCCGCGGTGGCCGGCGCCAAGCCCGACGGCTACACGCTGCTTGTGAGTTCCAACTCCACCTTCACGCTGAACCCGGCCCTGCAGCCCAAGCTGACGTACGACCCGGCCAAGGGTTTTGACGCGATAGGCATGGTCGGCTCTGTGGCGCTGGCCATGCTGGTGAACACTTCGGTCACGGCAGCCGACGTGCACCAGTTCGTGGCAGCCGCCAAAGCCAACCCGGACAAATACATGTACGGCAGCTTCGGCAACGGCACCAGCTCCAATTTTGCCGGCGCAATGTTCAATGCGGCCACGGGCCTGAAGATGACGCACGTACCCTACAAAGGCTCGGGCCCCTTGATGACCGACCTGATGGGCGGGCAGATCCCTGTGTCTTTCGACACCGTGGTCGCCGCATCGCCGCAGCTCAAGACCGGCAAGGTCCGGGTGCTGGCCGTCGCCATGAACAAGCGCTCGTCCCTGCTGCCGAATGTGCCGACCATGGCAGAGGCCGGCTACCCCGCCGTCGACATGAACGCCTGGCTGGCCGTGGTGGCGCCCAAGGGCTTGCCGGCGCCCGTCAAGGCCCGGCTGGAAAAAGCCCTGGCCACGCTGATGGCCAGCCCCGACATCCAGGACAAGCTCAAGGCGGCCGGCTTTGAACCCGGCTATGCGACCATCCCCGACTGGTCCGGCATGGTCACGGCCGAGATCGCGCGCATGAAGGCCCTGGCCGAGCGCTCGCAAATCAAAACCGACTGAACAAGACATTGATATGCCATCCACCCTGCCAGATATTTCCGCCGTCGAACTCCGCCGCCTGATCGGCAGCCGCCGGGTGTCGCCGGTGGAGCTGATGGACGCCTGCATAGGCCGCATCGAAAACCTCAACCCGGCCATCAACGCGATCTGCGCGACCGACTTCACGCGTGCGCGTGAAGCCGCGCGCGAGGCCGAGGCGCAGGTGATGCGCGGCGGGCCGCTGGGGCCGCTGCATGGCCTGCCGCTGGGCGTGAAGGACCTGCAGGACACCGCCGGCCTCTTGACCACCTACGGCAACGTCGGGCTGCGCGGCAACGTGCCGGCCAAAGACAACGCGCTGGTGGCGAAGCTGCGCGCGGCCGGCGCCATCGTCACGGCCAAGACCAATGTGCCCGACATGGGCGCGGGCGCCAACTCCCGCAATCCCGTCTGGGGCGCGACGGGCAATCCCTTCAATCCCGCGCTCAACGCGGGCGGTTCCTCGGGCGGCTCGGCCGCGGCGCTGGCGGCCGGCATGCTGCCGATCTGCACCGGCTCCGACACCGGCGGCTCGCTGCGCATACCGGCTTCGCTGTGCGGCGTGGTCGGCCTGCGGCCCTCGCCCGGCCTGGTGGCCAACGACGCGCGGCCGCTGGGCTGGTCGGTCATTTCGGTGCTCGGGCCCATGGGCCGCAATGTGGCCGATACGGCGCTGCTGCTGTCGGCCAGCGTGGGCGCCGATGCGCGCGACCCGCTGTCCTACCCGGTCGATGCCTCCGCCTTCTGGCCGCTCAAGCCGGTGGATCTGTCCACGCTGCGCGTCGGCACGACGGAAGATTTCGGCATGTGCATCGTCGACCCGGAGATACGCCGCGTGTTCCGCCAGCGTGTGGAAGCGATCCGGCCGCTGGTGGCCAGCTGCGAACCGGTGGACCTGCAACTGGGCGACGCCGACCGCGCCTTCGACACGCTGCGCGCCGAGAGTTTTGTTGCGGCCTTTGCCGACACTTACCGCAAGGCTCCCGAAACCCTGGGCCCCAATGTGCGCGCCAACATGGAAATCGCCGCCGCCATCACGCTGGCCGATCGCGCTTGGGCGCACCTGGAGCAGACGCGCATCTCGCGCCGCTTCGCCAAAGCCTTCGAACAGTACGACCTGATCCTGGCGCCGGTCACCCCGGTCACGCCTTTCCCCTGGACGGAACTGTTCGCCGGCAACATTGACGGCCAGGCCATGCGCAACTACTACCACTGGCTGGGCCTGACCTATGTGGTGACGCTGGCCACCAACCCGGCACTGGCCCTGCCCTGCGGCAAGGACGAACACGGCATGCCCTTCGGCCTGCAGGTCATAGGGCGGCTGCATGCCGATGCGCAGCTGCTGGCCGCGGGCCAGGCGCTGGAACAGGTGTTCGAGGCGAGTGAGACGCTGCGCCGGCCGGTGCCCGACCTGAAGGAATTGCAGGCGGCCAGGCCTGAACTCAAGTCCATCGTCACGCATCCGCCCGAATTGGCGGCGGGTCAGGGTGGCGGAGGCTTGACGGCGGTCTGAACCGCGCCCGGCGAACGGGCGAAGCGCGAAAGTCCCTGACCCGGGTGCGCGGCCCTCAGTCCTCGCCCTCGGACCACTCCGGGCTGTAGCCACCCAAAGTGGGGTGGTACATCTCGTCGCCCGCATGCTGGGTGAATTCGACATTGAGACGATCCTCGCGCAGGCCAAGGATGTCGATGCAATCCTTGCACAGCGCCTTGGCCACTTCCAGGCGCAGGGCGGCGGGGCGGCCCCGGCGTATGTCGCACATCAGCACGGACACCGGCTCGGGCGTGCCGTCCACGGTGCGCCAGACGCCGCCCTCGCCGCATTCGCGAATGGCGATGCTGATGCGGCGGATGTCGACGCTCATCAGCGTGGCGTAGGTCTCGCACAATCTGGCGGCCAGGCGTTTTTTGTCTTCGACGGGGTGGCGCCCGTTCACGTCGAGTTGAAGGTAAGGCATGGCCGAAATCCTCCGTGAAGTGCTTGCAGTGCTTGAAGCCGGGCGCTACAGGATCAGCAGCGCCCGGAAGTCGTTCACATTCGTGTGCGTGGGCCCGGTGACAACCAGGCCGCCCAGCGGCTCGAAATACCCATAGGCATCGTTGCGGTCCAGGTACTGGTCGACCTTCATGCCCTGCGCGATTGCGCGCTGCAAGGTGTCGGGCGCCACAAAGGCGCCGGCATTGTCTTCCACACCGTCTATGCCGTCGGTGTCGGCCGCCAGCGCGTACACGCCGGGCTGGCCCTGCAACGCGAGCGCCAGGCCCAGGCAGAATTCGCCCGCGCGGCCGCCGCGGCCACGAGGCGTGCCTTCTACCTGTTTCTTCACCGTGACGGTGGTTTCGCCGCCGCTCAAGATCACGCAGGGCTTGCTGAAAGGCTGGCCCTTGAGCGCCACGGCGCGGGCCAGCGCCGCATGCACCTTGCCGACCTCGCGCGATTCGCCTTCCATTTCGTCGCTCAGGATATAAGCCTGCAGGCCGGCCGCGCGTGCCACGGCGGCGGCGGCTTCCAGGCTTTGCTGGGGCGTGGCGATCATGTGCACTTCGTGGCCCTTGAAGACCGCGTCGCCGGGCTTGGGGGTTTCGAGCGCGCCCTGCTCCAGCAGGCTCATGATGGCGCCGGGCACTTCAATGCCGTAGCGCTGCAATATGGCCACCGCCTCGGCGCAGCTGGTCGCGTCGGGCACGGTGGGGCCGCTGGCGATGATGGACGGGTCGTCGCCCGGCACGTCGCTGATGGTCAGCGTCACCACGCGGGCCGGCGCGCAGGCCGCGGCCAGGCGCCCGCCCTTGATGCGCGAGAGGTGCTTGCGCACGCAGTTCATCTCGGAAATATTCGCGCCGCTGTTGAGCAGCGCCTTGTTGATGCGCTGCTTGTCTTCCAGCGTCAGGCCTTCAGCAGGCAATGTCAGCAGGGCCGAGCCGCCGCCGGAGATCAGGCACAGCACCAGGTCGTTTTCGGTCAGGCCCTGCACCATGGCGAGGATGCGCTGGGCGGCGGCCAGCCCTGCCGCGTCGGGCACCGGGTGCGCGGCTTCGACGATTTCGATGCGTTGCTGGAGGCCTTCAGGCCGGGGCGGGATGTGGTGGTAGCGCGTGACGACCAGGCCTTCCAGCGGCGCGTCGGCCGGCCACAAGGCCTCGACCGCCTGCGCCATGGAGCCGCCGGCCTTGCCCGCGCCAATCACGATGGTGCGGCCGCCGCTTTCGGGCGTGGGCGGCTTGGGCAGGTAGCGGGCGGTGTTTTCCAGCGGCAGCGCGCGCGCCACGGCGGCGCGGTACAGGTGCTCAAGGAACTCGCGCGGCCGGGTGGCGGCGTCGGGGGTGGGCGTGCTGGGGCTGGGTGTCTTGGCGTCGGTCATTGAAATGTCTCCACCCCGGATTGTGCCGTGGTAACCGGGCAGTAACCCGCCGCGGCGGGAGGGCTTGGGCTTTCGACGGGCAAGCCTTCCCTAGAATGGCCCATCACCCCGAAGAACACCCCAAAGAACACCCCGAAGAAGAAAGAGACACCATGAACGGCTACCTGGCACTCGGCATCGCCATCATTGCGGAAGTCATCGCCACCACGGCGCTCAAGTCCAGCGACAGCTTCACCAAACTGGTGCCCTCGCTGATCAGCATCGCCGGCTACGGCACGGCGCTGTACCTGCTCACGGTGACCATGAAGTCCATCCCCACGGGCGTGACCTACGCGATCTGGTCGGGCCTGGGCATTGTGCTGATCAGCATCACCAGCTTCTTCTTCCACCACCAGAAGATTGACCTCTGGGGCATGGTGGGCATGGGGCTGATCATTGCGGGCGTGGTCGTGCTGAATCTTTTCTCCAACTCGACGATGCACTGAAGCCCGGGGTAGCTTTCGTTGCCGCCCAGCCAGCCCCGGCCGCGACTACGAGGGTCATCGGGTGATGCGCACTCGTATCGGCCTACTCCGTCCTGGCGCCCGCGTCGAACCACTGCCTGATCAGTTGCCGCTCCGCCTCGGTGATGCCCGTCGCGTTGTTCATGGGCATCAGCCGGGTGACCACGGCCTGCTGGTAAACCTGCGTTGCGTGGAGCTTCACGGCTGCGGGCGAGTCAAGGCGCACGTTTTTCATCTGCAACTGCTCGCCATGGCATTGGTAGCAACGCTGGGCGAGGATGGTTTGCACCTTGTCATAGCCGGCGGATGAGACAGCGGCCGGTGTGGTGGCAGTCACGGCCGTGGTGGGCGCAGGCTTCATCCAGACGATCACGCCGATGATCACGGCCACACCCGCCAGCGCATACGCCAGCGGGTGCCGGTTGCGGCCCAGCTTGTAGCCGTGGCGCAGCACGAAGAACTGGCGTATCGCCGCGCCGGCCAACATCATCAAAATCAGCACCAGCCAGTTCTGCGGATGGCTCCAGGTGAAGCTGTAGTGGTTGCTGAGCATGGCGAACAGCACGGGCAGCGTGAAGTAGGTGTTGTGCACGCTGCGCTGCTTGCCGCGCTGGCCGTGCACCGGGTCGACCGGCTCGCCGGCCTTGATGGCGGCCACCACCTTGCGCTGGCCCGGGATGATCCAGAAAAAGACGTTGGCGCTCATGGCCGTCGCCATCATGGCGCCCACCAGCAAAAAGGCCGCGCGGCCCGCGAACCAGTGGCAGGCCAGCCAGGAGGCGATGCAGACCAGCACCGCGACCAGCGCGCCGACGATGGCGTCGCCGTTTTTGTGTTTCCCGAACAGCTGGCAGATGCCGTCGTACAGCATCCAGAACACCACAAAGAAAGACAGCGCCACGGCGGCCGCCGCGCCGGGCGACCAGTTCATCAGCGATTTATCGACCAGGTAGGTGCCGGCATGCCAGAGGTAGGACACGGTGAACAGCGCAAAGCCCGACAGCCAGGTGCTGTAGCTTTCCCAGTAAAACCAGTGCAGGTGGGCCGGCAGTTGCGGCGGCTTGACGGCAAATTTGACGGGGTGGTAAAAACCGCCGCCGTGCACGGCCCAGAGTTCGCCGCTGACGCCCTGCTTTTTCAGGTCTTCATCGACCGGCGGCGTGAGGCTGCTGTCGAGAAAGACAAAGTAAAACGAGGAGCCGACCCAGGCAATGGCGGTGATGACGTGGACCCAGCGCAGCAGCAGGTTGGCCCAGTCGAGTAAATAGTTTTCCATAGCGCTCAACTTGTGCAAGGCTGCTCACCACTGCGGGCGCTGTAAGCAGGAAACGTGGTCACGAACAAAAGAAGGCGATGGGCTTGCCATCCGCTTTCCCGGCTCCGCTGCGACCTGGTGATGCAAGTCTATCGGCTTTAAGGCCTAGCGCAAAGCCTTCGCGGCCTCCTCTTGGGTCGCATCGATGGTTTGAAGCAACTGCGCCGCTACGGCCACGGCGATGACCTCGGGCTCCTTGCCATTGATCCCCGGCACGCCAATAGGGCAGGTCACGTGCGCAAGCTCAGCCGCCGTGAAGCCCCTGGCCTCCAGCCTGCGGCGAAAGGTCGCCCATTTGGTCTTGCTGCCGATCAGGCCCATATAGGGCAAGTCGCCCCGCTCGCGCTGGCGCTTCAGGCAGGCGGCCAGCACGTCCAGGTCTTCGGCGTGGCTGAAGCTCATGATCAGCACGCGCGACTGCGGCGCCAGGCCAGGCACTGCTGCCTGCACCGGTTCGGAATGCTCGCAGGCCACGCGCGGCGGCACGCTGGCCGGGAACACGCCGTCGCGGCTGTCTATCCAGCTCAGCGCAAACGGCAGGGGCGCGAGCACTTGCGCCAGCGCATGGCCGACGTGGCCGCCGCCGAACAGCGCGACCGGCGTGAAGTGGCGCCGGCCCAGCCGCCGGGCCAGTTCCGCCGCGTCGGCCGCGCCCACCCGCTCAAAGCGCAGTTGCACCACGCCGCCGCAGCACTGGCCCAGCGATGGGCCGAGCGCCACGCGCAGCGGCGGCCCGGCGGCCTGCGGCGCGTCGGCCTTTTCCAGCAGCGCGCGAGCCCTGGCGATCGCCTCGTATTCGAGGTGGCCGCCGCCTATGGTGCCCACCAGCGCATCGGCAAACACGGCCATCCAGGTGCCCGCCTCGCGCGGCACCGAGCCTTGCGTGTCGGCCACTTGCACCAGCACCGCCGGCGCTGAGGCGAGGTGGGTCAGGAAGGCTTCGAGTTGCGGACCGGTGTTGCGGAAAACCATTGCTTGCGTGTTGCCGGCGTAAGGAAACGAAAATAGTGGGCAAAATGGGGAAAACGCCACCTTAGCACCACCTGTGCGGCGCGCAGTTTCCGCGCATGATGGCGGGTATACGCAAAACCCCATGAACCGGCCCCGAAGAGGCCACCGAGGCAAACCATGACAAAACAAAAGATGCCTTCTTCCAGCACCCCGCGCCGCTTCTGGCTGGCGGCCCTTGTTTCCGGCGCCGTGGCCGCCGTGGTGAGCGCCTGCAAAAGCGCGCCGGATACAGGCCCCGCGCCCGCCGCAACCCCCGACGCCTCGCCGGTGATCGGCCCCATCCCGGGCTCGCAAGGCTCGGCGCGCAGCTCGGGTGCGACCACACCGCGCGCCTACCGCCAGGACGGCGCCAGCCATCTCTACGGCCTGAACGCCGAACGCATCTACAAAGGCCGCATGCCGCCGCTGCTGTACGCGGTCGGCGTGATGAACGTGGAGATAGACCGCACCGGCCGCGTGACCAAACTGGACTGGATGCGCGCGCCGCGCCATGCCCCCGAAGTGGTCGCCGAGATCGAACGCACCATCCAGCAAGCCTCACCCTTCCCGGCGCCCACGCGCATGGGCAAGGTGGTCTACACCGACACCTGGCTGTGGCACAAGAGCGGGAAATTCCAGCTCGACACGCTCACAGAAGGACAAGATTAAGGCCCCCACGGTCGCTCACTTCGTGTAGCTCCCTGCCCCCCGAGGGGGCCGCTGCGCCTGCGGCCCGGCAAAGCCGGTTCCGCGGCCCCTGCTGGTCTTGACGGCTCGCTTCGCATCGCGCTTCGGCGCCCCTCTCCCTGGTCCGTTCGCCCTGAGATATCGAAGGGCTCAGTGGCGCGCAGGGGCTTCGACTGCATCAGGTATTCGGGGTTGGTCTTCGGCTGTTTGGTATTTCTTGTCCCCACCCCTTGTGGATGCGCCGAGGAGCGCAGGGCCAGACGGATCAGGGCTGGCGTTGTCTGAGCGAAGCGCAGCGTAGCGAGTTTAGCCAGACCCCGGCTGGACCGAGCACCGCAGGTTGCCCGCAGCGAAGCGAAGGGACGCAGCAACCAGGGTCGCCTTTTTTGCTTACTTTTGGTGTTTGCGTAACTTCGCTGCGCGAAGTGAGCAAACCCCGCGCGCGTAGCGCGCATTTGGCGAACAAAAAAACCCGCTTTGCGGGTTTCGGTAAAAGTGAGTCGAATGCCGGGCGACCCCGGCCCCGGAACTCAAACCGGCCCCTGCGCCCCTCAATCAATCTTCAAGTTCTGCGTCTTGACGACGTTCACCCACGCCCGGTAATCAGCTTCAATGAACTGGCCAAGCTGCGCAGGCGTTCCAGGCGCCGCATCCACAGCATCGACCTTGAACCGGGCCAGCACGTCCGGCATGGTGACGATCTTGTTGATGGCGGCGTTCAGGGTGTTGACGATGGCGGGCGGCGTGCCGGCGGGCGCGGAGATCGCGAAGTAATTGAGCACGTCAAAACCGTTCAGGCCGGACTCGCTCATGCTGGGCACGTCGGGCAAGGCGCTGGAGCGTTTGGCGCTGGTGACGGCCAGGGCCTTGACGCTGCCGTTCTTGATGAAGGGCAGCAGCGCGGGAATGGTGCCGGTGACGAGCTGGATCTGGCCGCCAATCATGTCCATGGTGGCAGGCGCGACGCCGCGGTAGGGGATGTGCGTGATGTAGGTGCCGGTGCGCGCCTTCAGAGATTCGAGCACCAGGTGGTTGACACCGCCGGCGCCGGCGGAGCCGTAGTTGAGCGCGCCGGGTTTCTGCTTGGCCAGCGCGATCAGCTCTTTCATGTTGTTGGCCGGCAGTTTGGTGTTGGCCGCCCAGACCAGCGGGCCGGTGGCGATCATGCCGACAGGCGCGAACTGGCGCAGCGGGTCGTAATTGGCGCTGGGCAGCGAGGCCGCCACGGTCGTGAAGGGCGATGCCACCAGCAGCAGCGTGTAGCCGTCTGCCGGCGCCTGCGCCACAGCCTGCGTGCCGATGGCACCCGAAGCGCCGGCGCGGTTGTCGACCACAAAGGTGCCGCCCAGGACTTCACCGAGTTTTTGCGCGATCAGCCGCCCCATCGCATCGGTGCCGGCGCCAGGTGCAAAGGGCACGATGATCTTGACGGGACGCTCGGGATAGGAAGCGGGGTTTGAAGGGCCTTGCGCCAGCGCGGCGGAAGCGAGCAGCGTGGCGGCGGTGCCTGCGGACAACAACAGGGCTTGGCGGCGGCTCAGCGCGCCCATCGGCTTGACATTCATGGGGGAACAGACTCAGTAGTAAAAAGGACTGATTGTTCCCGCATCACATGACGTTCGCGTGACACAGGGGTCACCGGCTGTTCAGCTGCCGCGGTAGGTGGAGTAGCTCCAGGGGCTCACCAGCAGGGGCACGTGGTAGTGCGCGGCGATGTCGGCCACGCCGAAGTCCAGGCTGACCTGGTCCAGGAAGGCTGGCTCGGGCAAGGCCACGCCACGCGCCTTGAAATAGCCCGCCACGTCAAACACCAGGCGGTAAGTGCCCGCTTTCAAATTGCTGCTGTCGTACAGCGGCCCATCGGGGCTACGACCGTCATCGTTCAGGGTGAAGGCTTTCACCAGCGTGGCCTGGCCCGCCTGGGTTGTGTACAGCGACACTTTCATGCCACCCGCAGGTAAGCCATGCATCGTGTCCAGTACATGTGTGCTCAGTCCCATGGGATTCCTTGGTAGTAGTTGAGGGAGCCGCTCAAAAACCCTCCTGGCGTTGTTGCAGCCGCCTTGCCGTGCTGGTGCACTGTCTGCGGCGTCGCGCCTAGCCAGGATCGCTTCGCTGGGTTTTGTGAGCAGCTCTTGTGTTTGATTTCGGCCCTGACTTTGGTTTACCAAAAGTGTATACAGTTTTGGGCTTTACGGCTATCATGCCCCGATGGAATCATCGACCACCCATGCCATCGTCGAGGCGCTGACCAAGGCCATTGTGGAGCACCGGCTGCACCCGGGCACCAAGCTGGCGGAACAAAAACTCGCCGACCATTTCGGCGTCTCGCGCACGCTGGTGCGGCAGGCGCTGTTCCAGCTTTCGCAAAACCGGCTGATACGGCTGGAGCCCGCGCGCGGCGCCTTTGTGGCCGCGCCCTCGGTGATGGAGGCGCGCCAGGTGTTCGCGGTGCGCCGCATGCTGGAGGCCGAGATGACACGCGCTTTTGTGCGCGAGGTCACGCCCGCGAAAATCAAGGCGCTCAAGGAGCACGTGGCCCAGGAAAAAACCGCGCTCGACATAGGCGACGTGCCCGGCCGCACCGAGCTGCTGGGCGACTTCCATGTGCGCATGGCCGAGCTCATGGGCAACGAAGTATTGGCGCAGATGCTGGGCGAGCTGATCTCGCGCTGCGCGCTGATCACGCTGATGTACCAGACCGCCAGCGCCGCCGAACACTCCAACGACGAGCACGCCGAAATCGTCAAGGCCCTGGCCGCCAAGGACGAAGCCCTGGCGGTGCGCCTGATGACCGAGCACCTGCTGCACGTCGAGGAAAACCTGGCCTTCGACCGCAAGGTGCCGACCAACGATATTTCGATGGCGCTGTCATGAGTACGAACTATCCACGGGACCTCGTCGGCTACGGCCGCAACCCGCCGCAGGCCAACTGGCCCGGCAAGGCGCGCATCGCCGTGCAGTTCGTGCTGAATTACGAAGAAGGCGGCGAAAACTCGGTGCTGCACGGCGACGCCGGCTCCGAGCAGTTTTTGTCCGAGATGGCCAACCCGCCCAGCTTTGCCGACCGCCACCTGAGCATGGAAGGCATTTACGAGTACGGCTCGCGCGTGGGCGTGTGGCGCATCCTGCGCGAGTTTGAAAAACGCGGGTTGCCGCTGACCGTCTTCGGCGTCGGCATGGCCCTGCAGCGCCACCCTGAAGTGGCCGCCGCCTTCACCGAACTCGGGCACGAAATCGCCTGCCACGGCTGGCGCTGGATCAACTACCAGCAGATCGACGAAGCCACCGAGCGCGAACACATGCGCCTGGGCCTGGACGCGATCGAAAAACTCACCGGCACGCGCCCGCTGGGCTGGTACACCGGCCGCGACAGCCCGAATACACGCCGGCTGGTGGCCGACGACGGCCGGCTCGAATACGACAGCGACTACTACGGCGACGAGCTGCCCTTCTGGACCGAAGTGGCGCGCACGGACGGCGCCGTCGTGCCGCGCCTGGTCGTGCCCTACACGCTGGACACCAACGACATGCGTTTTTCCCTGCCCCAGGGTTTTGCGCAGGCCGAGGATTTTTTCATCTACCTGCGCGACAGCTTCGACGCTCTGTATGCCGAAGGCGGCGAGTCGCCCAAGATGCTCAGCATAGGCATGCACTGCCGCCTGCTGGGCCGGCCCGGCCGCATCGTGGCGCTGCAACGTTTCCTCGACCATGTGCAAAAGCATGACCGCGTCTGGGTCTGCCGCCGCATCGACATCGCCCGCCACTGGCAGGCCACCCACCCCTACACGCCCCGGCAGGAAAGCTGAACATGGCCATCACCCTTGAACAGGTCAACACCGCGCCGCGCGACCAGGCGCTGCAACTGCTCGACGGCCTCTACGAGCATTCGCCCTGGGTGGCCGAAAAAGCCCTGGACGCCCGCCCCTTCCGCTCGCTGGCGCACCTGAAGCACGCCATGGCGCAGGTGCTGCGCCAGGCCGGCAGGGACGCGCAGGTCAAGCTCATCAAAGCCCACCCCGAGCTCGCCGGCAAGGCCATGGTCAGCAAAACGCTCACTGCAGAGTCGACCCACGAACAGGGCAAGGCCGGCCTGGCCGATTGCACGCCCGAAGAGTTCGCCACGCTGCAACAGCTCAACACCGACTACAACGCGAAATTCGGCTTCCCCTTCATCCTTGCGGTGCGCGGCCCGCGCGGCACCGGCCTCAGCCGGCAGCAGATCATCGACACCTTCGCGCGCCGCCTGCAGAACCACCCCGATTTCGAGCTGCAGGAAAACCTGCGCAACATCCACCGCGTGGTGGAATTGCGGCTCAACGACAAGTTCGCCGCCACACCCTCACTGGGCAACGACGTCTGGGACTGGCATGAAGCCATGTCGCAGTACAGCGACCCGGGCTACCTTGAAAAAGGCCAGCTCACGGTGACCTACCTCACCGACGCGCACCGTGCTTGCGCGGCCTACATCAGCGCCACCATGCGGGACTGCGGCTTTGACGAGGTCAACATCGACGCCGTCGGCAATGTGGTGGGGGTTTACAGGGCCGGTACCGTTCGCCCTGAGCCTGTCGAAGGGCCGGCTTCGACAAGCTCAGCCCGAACGGTTCAAGCAAAGACCCTCCTCACCGGCAGCCACTACGACACCGTGCGCAACGGCGGCAAGTACGACGGCCGGCTCGGCATCTTCGCGCCCATGGCCTGCGTGCGCGAGTTGCACCGCCAGGGCAAGCGCCTGCCCTTCAACATCGAGGTCGTGGGCTTTGCCGAAGAGGAAGGCCAGCGCTACAAGGCCACCTTCCTCGGTTCGGGCGCGCTGACAGGCGACTTCAAGCCCGAGTGGCTGGAGCAGAAAGACGCCGACGGCATCACCATGCGCGAGGCCATGCTGAAGGCGGGCCTGAAGCCCGAAGAGATTGCAAAGATCAAACGCAATGCCGCTGACTACGTCGGCTTTGTCGAGGTCCACATCGAGCAGGGCCCGGTGCTCAACGAACTCGACTTGCCGCTGGGCATCGTGACCTCCATCAACGGCAATGTGCGCTACCTCTGCGAAATCACCGGCATGGCCAGCCACGCCGGCACCACGCCCATGAACCGGCGCCGCGACGCGGCCGCCGCGGCGGCCGAGCTGCTGCTCTACGTGGAGCGCCGCGCGGCGCAGGACGGCGACTCCGTCGGCACAGTCGGCATGCTGCAGGTGCCCAACGGCTCCATCAACGTGGTGCCGGGGCGCTGCCTGTTCTCGCTGGACCTGCGCGCCCCCGTCGACGCACAGCGTGACGCGCTGGTGGCCGACGTGCTGGCCGAACTCAACACCATTTGTGAACGCCGCGGCGTGCACTACACGACCGAACTGACCGAGCGCGCCGCCGCCGCGCCCAGCGCGCCGGCCTGGCAGCAGCGCTGGGAGCGCGCGGTCGATTCGCTGGGCGTGCCGTTGCATGCCATGCCCAGCGGCGCCGGCCATGACGCCATGAAGCTGCACAAGGTGATGCCGCAGGCCATGCTCTTCGTGCGCGGCCAGAACTCCGGCATCAGCCACAACCCGCTGGAAAGCAGCACCAGCGACGACATCCAGCTTGCGATCCAGGCCTTCACGCACCTGCTCACCCATCTCGCTCCCTGACCACCACAATGACATTCCCCACTGATTACGCCCGGCTGGACAGCTGGATAGACGCCCATTTCGACGAGGAAACCGCCTTCCTGCAGCAGCTCATACGCGTGCCCACCGACACGCCGCCCGGCAACAACGCGCCGCATGCCGAGCGCACCGCCGAACTCATCAAGGCCTTCGGCTTCGAAGCTGAAAAACATCCCGTGCCCGAGGCCGAGGTGCGTGCCTATGGCATGGAGTCCATCACCAACCTGATCGTGCGCCGCCAGTATGGCAACAAGGGAGAAGGCAGAACCATCGCCCTCAACGCCCACGGCGACGTGGTGCCGCCCGGCGAGGGCTGGACCCACGACCCCTACGGCGGTGAGATAGCGGACGGCAAGATCTACGGTCGCGCGTCCGCCGTCAGCAAATGCGATTTCGCAAGCTTCACCTTCGCGGTGCGCGCGCTCGAGGCGCTGGGCGCGCCGCTCAAGGGCGCTATCGAACTGCACTTCACCTACGACGAGGAATTCGGCGGCGAGATGGGCCCGGGCTGGCTGCTCAAAAACGGCCTGACCAAACCCGACCTGCTGATCGCGGCCGGTTTCTCGTACGAAGTTGTGACCGCCCACAACGGCTGCCTGCAGATGGAAGTCACCGTGCACGGCAAGATGGCGCATGCCGCCATTCCCGACACCGGCATCGACGCGCTGCAGGGCGCGGTCCACATCCTCAACGCCCTCTACGCGCAGAACACGCTCTACCAGCAGGTCACGTCCAAAGTCGAGGGCATCAAACACCCCTACCTCAACGTGGGCCGCATCGAAGGCGGCACCAACACCAACGTGGTGCCCGGCAAGGTGATGTTCAAGCTGGACCGCCGCATGATCCCCGAAGAGAACCCCGCGGAAGTCGAAGCCAATATCCGCCAGGTGATTGCCGATGCCGCCGCCGGACGCAAGGGCATTACGGTCGACATCAAGCGCCTGCTGCTGGCCAATTCGATGCGGCCGCTGCCCGGCAACAAGCCGCTGGTCGAGGCCATCCAGAAGCACGGCGAGGCACTCTTCGGCCAGAAGATCCCGGCCATGGGCACGCCGCTGTACACCGACGTGCGCCTGTACGCCGAAGCCGGCATTCCCGGCGTGATCTACGGCGCCGGCCCGCGCACCGTGCTTGAATCGCACGCCAAGCGCGCCGACGAGCGCCTGGAACTCGAAGACCTGCGCCGCGCCACCAAGGTGATTGCGCGCACGCTGCGCGACCTGCTGGCCTGAATCCCGGGGTGATCACGGACGCAAAAAAACGGTAAAAGCCGGGGAACCCGGCGCGACTTGGCCGAAAATAGGCCGGACGCCGCGACCAGAAGAAGCGCCAACACCAGGCGCGGCACTGTTTTTGCTAATCCCCTTTCAGACGCATGCCAGCGCCGCCGCCCGGCGGGCGACATGCTTTTGCACCCAGTTCCAGGACACCCCATGACACACCGCCTGCCATTCCCATTTGCCGCACAGCTCGCCAAAACCACCGCCCTGCTCGCCGCCACCGCGGCCTTCAGCATCGCCCACGCGCAGAACACCCCCATCAAGTTCCAGCTCGACTGGCGCTTTGAGGGCCCCGCCGCCCTCTTCCTCACGCCGGTGGCCAAGGGCTACTTCAAGGCCAACAAGCTGGACGTGACAGTGGACGCCGGCAACGGCTCGGGCGGCGCCGTCACGCGCGTGGCCTCGGGCACCTACGACATGGGTTTTGCCGACCTCGCCTCGGTCATGGAGTTCCACGCCAACAACCCCGACGCGCCCAACAAGCCGGTGGCCGTGATGATGGTCTACAACAACACGCCCGCCTCTGTCATGGCGCTCAAGAAGTCGGGCATCAAAACCCCGGCCGACCTGAACGGCAAAAAAATGGGCGCCCCGGTGTTCGACGCCGGCCGCCGCGCCTTCCCGGTGTTTGCCAAGGCCAACAAGATCACCGGCTTCCAATGGGTCACCATGGACCCGCCGCTGCGTGAAACCATGCTGGCGCGCGGCGACGTGGACGCCATCACCGGCTTCACCTTCACCTCGCTGATCAACCTCGAGGCGCGCGGCGTCAAGCCCGAGGACGTGGTGGTGCTGCCCTATGCCGACTTCGGCGTGAAGCATTACGGCAACGTCGTCATCGCCTCGCCCAAACTCATCAAGGAGAACCCCGCCGCCGTCAAGGCCTTCCTGCAGGCCTTTACCCACGGCGTGAAAGACGTGGTGGCCGACCCGGCCGCCGCGATTGAATTCGTCAAGGCGCGCGACGGCATCATCAACGTGCCGCTCGAAATACGCCGCCTGCGCCTGGCGATAGACACCGTGATCAACAGCCCCGACGCGCGCGCCGAAGGTTTCGGCCAGGTCAAAATGCCCCGCCTCACGCTGATGGCCTCGCAGGTCTCGGACGCCTTCGGCACCAAGACCCGCGTGGACCCGAATGTGGTGTGGAACGGTAGTTTCCTGCCGACGGCGGCCGAACTCAACGTGCTGCCCGTCCCCAAGAAATAAACATGGCCCTGGCTACCGCCGACAAAAATTTCGTCGACTTTCAGGACGTCTGGCTCGCCTACAACGACGAGCTGCTCGCGCGCAAACAGTTTTCCGTCGAGGCGATTGACCTGCAGGTGCGGCAGGGCGAATTCATCGCCATCGTCGGGCCTTCGGGCTGCGGCAAGTCCACCTTCATGAAGCTGGCCACCGGCCTGAAGATGCCCTCGGCCGGCCGCATCCTGATCGACGGCCGGCCCGTGACCGGCCCGCTCAAGATCTCGGGCATGGCCTTCCAGGCGCCTTCGCTGCTGCCCTGGCGCACCACGGTGGGCAATGTGCTGCTGCCGCTCGAAATCGTCGAGCCCTACCGCAGCCAGTTCAAGGCCAGGCGCAAGGAGTTTGAAGAACGCGCGCGCCGCCTGCTGCAAAAGGTGGGCCTCGCCGGCTATGAAGACAAATTTCCCTGGCAGCTCTCAGGCGGCATGCAGCAGCGCGCGAGCATCTGCCGCGCGCTGATCCACGAGCCCAAGATGCTGCTGCTCGACGAGCCCTTCGGCGCGCTCGACGCCTTCACGCGCGAAGAGCTCTGGTGCATCCTGCGCGACCTCTGGACCGAGCAGCGCTTCAACGTGATCCTGGTCACGCATGATTTGCGCGAGTCGGTCTTCCTGGCCGACACGGTGTATGTGATGAGCAAAAGCCCGGGCCGCTTTGTCGTCAAACGCGACATCGACCTGCCGCGCCCGCGCGACCTGGAAGTGACTTACACCCGCGAGTTCAGCGACATCGTGCACGAGCTGCGCGGCCACATAGGCGCGGTGCGCGGCGGTACCGCGCCATGAACATGAACAACAAGCAGCTTGAACGCTGGGCGCCCTGGGTGCTGCTGGCGCTGGTCGTCGCGCTGTGGCAGGCCGTGTGCAGCGGCTTCTCAATACCCGAGTTCATTTTTCCCGCGCCGCTCACCATCGCCCAGGCCATGACCGAGTTCGCCGGGCCGATTGCCGAAGCCGCCTGGAAAACCTTCTGGGTCACCATGGTGGGCTTCGGGATTTCCATCGTCGTCGGCGTGCTGCTCGGTTTTCTGGTCGGCTCGTCCAGGCTGGCCTATGCGGCGGTCTACCCCTTGCTGGTGGCCTTCAACGCCGTGCCCAAGGCCGCCATCGTCCCCATCCTCATCGTCTGGTTCGGCATAGGCGTGGGCCCGGGCATCCTGACGGCCTTCCTGATCTCGTTTTTCCCCATCACCGTCAACATGGCCACAGGGCTGGCCACCCTGGAGCCCGAACTCGAAGACGTGCTGCGCGTGCTCGGCGCCAAACGCTGGGACGTGCTGGTCAAAGTCGGAATGCCGCGCTCCATGCCCTACTTTTTTGCCTCGCTCAAGGTGTCCATCACGCTGGCTTTCGTCGGCACCGTGCTGGCCGAAATGACCGCCGGCGATTCGGGCATCGGCTACCTGATGCAAAGCGCGGCTTCGCAGCAACGGTTGGCGCTGGCGTTTGCCGGGCTGGTGGTGATAGGTGGGATGGCGATGGTGATGTATGAGCTTTTCAGTTATGTGGAGAGGCATACAACCGGTTGGGCGCATCGAGGGTTGCGTTAAGCCGGGTCTTGCTCCGGCTTTTGCGCGCCTCGCCCTTCGTATAGGCTTGCTGGCCGGGGGTTGCCCGGCGGCAACTCACTTTTCTTTTGCTTCGCCAAAAGAAAAGTAAGCAAAAGAAAAGGCGACCCTGGTTGCTGCGTCCCTTCGCTTCGCTGCGGGCAACCTGCGGTGCTCGGTTCAGGCGGGGTCTCGCTAAACTCGCTTCGCTCAGACAACGCGATCCCTGATCCGCCTGAACCTGCGCTCCTCGGCGCATCCACAAGGGGTGGAAACGGGGAAAAGAAATACAAAGCAGCCGAAGACAAAAACCGAATACCTGAAGAAACAAGGACTCGCCATGGCGAGTCCTTGTTGGTATTTGTATTGTTCATTGTCTTCTGTCCCCGCTCCCGATTGCCCCTTGTGGATGCGCCGAGGAGCGGAGGGCCAGACGGATCAGGGCAAAAACTTGTTTGAGCGAAGCGAGTTGTTTTTGACCCCGGCTGGACCGAGCACCACAGGTTGCCCCGGAGCGAAGCGCAGGGGACGCAGGAACCAGGGTCGCCTTTTTTTGCTTACTTTTTCTGGCGAAGCAAAAAAAGTGAGTCGCATGCCGGGCGACCCCGGCCAGCAAACCCACGCAGAGGGCACTCCGCCGGAGCAAGAACCGGCCCTAGAGAAACCTCTCCAGCAGCCGCCGCGACCCCCGATCCAGCGCCGTCATATCCCGAACGCTGTACTGAACCCCCTGGCTACCGGCAATCAACAAGCCCGTCCGCGCCAGCCGACGAATGTCCTCTTCACCCTTCAGGATGAAAGAAGTCTCCCCGCGATCAGTCTCAACAGTCCACACGCTGGGCGTGCCGAAGCTCGATACGCTTTTGAGCCGCGTGATCTCGGGCACAAAGTCGCGCAGCGCGAGTTCTTCTTCGATCAGCGCGCGGGCAGCGGGCGCCACGGCCGGCAGGCTGTCTATCCAGGCGACCTCGTGGCCTTCGGTGTTGACGAGCGAGACGCCTTCGTCGGGCGCGGCAATCGGGAAGGCGCGCACGGGCACGACGCCGGTGTGCGGATGGCCGGCCGCGTCGGTGAACACCAGGCGGCCGGCGGCGTCGCGTTCCAGCCGCAGGGCCTGTTCGGCGGGAGTCTTTGAAATGGAATCAGTCATGGAGGGCTCCGGGCTTATGCGTTGTCGACGTGCTCGGCGGCGTGGGCGATCTGCGAGGTGGCCAGCGCGATGCGGCGTTCCTGGTCTTCTTCGCCGCCCTCTTCGCTGTCGACCTGGCGCGCCTGGGCTTCGTAGAGCCGCCAGTAGGCGCCCTGCCTGGCCATGAGTTCGTCGTGCGGGCCGACTTCGACCACCTGGCCGCGGTCCATCACCACCAGGCGGTCGGCCTTGCGCAACGTCGAGAGGCGGTGGGCAATGGCGATCGTCGTACGGCCCTGCACCAGGTTGTCGAGGGCACGCTGGATTTCTTTTTCGGTCTCAGTGTCCACCGAGGAAGTGGCTTCGTCCAGGATCAGGATGCGCGGGTCTATCAGCAGCGCGCGCGCAATCGAGATGCGCTGGCGTTCGCCGCCCGACAGGCCCTGGCCGCGCTCGCCCACCAGCGAGTCGTAGCCCTGCGCCAGGCGCAGGATGAATTCATGCGCATGGGCGGCGCGCGCGGCCGCGACGATCTCGGCGCGCGTGGCGCCGGGCTTGCCGTAGGCGATGTTCTCGGCAATCGTGCCGAAAAAGAGGAAGGGCTCCTGCAGCACCAGGCCGATGTTGCGGCGGTAGTCGGCCACGCCGAAGCGGCGTATGTCGGTGCCGTCCACGCTGATGGCGCCGTCGCTCACGTCGTAGAAGCGGCAGATCAGGTTGACCAGCGTGCTTTTGCCCGAGCCGCTGTGGCCCACCAGGCCGATCATCTCGCCGGGCCGTATCTGCAAATCAAGCCCGCGAATCACCGAGCGGTTGCCGTAGCGAAACCCCAGGTTCTTCATGTCGATGCGGCCTTCGAGCTGGCCTATCTTCACCGGGTTGGCGGTGTCCGGCACGTTGGAGACGTGGTCCAGGATGTCGAAGATGCGCTTGGCGCCGGCCGCGGCCTTTTGCGTGACCGAGACGATGCGGCTCATGGAATCAAGCCGGCCGTAAAAGCGCCCTATGTAGGCGATAAAGGCCGTCAGCACACCGACGGTGATCTGCTGCTTCGAGACCAGCCAGATGCCGAAGGCCCAGACCACCAGCAACCCCACCTCGGTGAGCAGCGAAACGGTGGGCGTGAACAGCGACCAGGTCTTGTTGAGCTTGTCGTTGACGGCCAGGTTGTGCTGGTTGACTTCGCGAAAGCGCTGGGCTTCGCGCTTTTCCTGGGCAAAGGCTTTCACCACGCGGATGCCGGGAATCGTGTCGGCCAGCACATTGGTCACGTCCGACCAGACGCGGTCTATCTTTTCAAAGCCGGTGCGCAGCTTGTCGCGCACCACGTGGATCATCCAGCCGATAAAAGGCAGCGGCAGCAGCGTCACCACCGCCAGCCAGGGGTTGATGGAAAACAGGATGACCGCGGTCATCACGATCATCAGCACGTCGGTCGCGAAATCCAGCGCGTGCAGCGACAAAAACACGCAGATGCGGTCGGTTTCCGAGCCTATGCGCGACATCAGGTCGCCGGTGCGCTTTCCGCCGAAGTAGTCCAGCGAGAGTTCCAGCAGGTGGTCGAAGGTGGCGGTGCGCAGGTCGGCGCCTATGCGCTCGGACACCAGCGCCAGCAAATAGGTGCGCGCCCAGTTCAGCGCCCAGCCCAGCACGGCCGCGGCCAGCAGGCCGCCCAGCAGCGCCGCCACCTTCCCGGGCGCAATCTGCTGGCCGTTCTGGAAGGGGATCAGGATGTCGTCCATCAGCGGGATGGTCAGGTAGGGCGGCACCAGCGTGGCGGCGGTGGAGGCCAGCGTCAGCAAAAACCCGGCCAGCAGCTGGTGGCGGTAGGGATGGGCAAAACGCCAGAGCCGCAGCAGCACCCAGGTCGAGGGCGGCGTGTGCAATTCGCGGGCGCAGGCCGGGCATTCCTCGCTGTCCGGCGGCAGCGGCAGGTCGCATTCGGGGCACAGGGCGGTTTCGTCGGGCAAAAGCGCCTCGCCGCCGGCCTGGTTTCCGGCCTGGGCCTGGTGCTGGGCAAACAGCCGCACCAGGCGCAGGGCCTGCACGTTGGCACCAAGGGTAAACCGCCATCCGGCCAGGCGAATGCCGCCCTGGTGCAGCTCCAGCGTGCCCACGCCGGCATGGTCGAAATGGCGCAGCGACAGGCCCGGCAGGCCGTTTCCGGCCGCGTCCAGCGTGGGCCAGGCGGCCCATTCGCCGGCGGGGTTGCGGGCCAGCAGCCGGCGGCCGGTCAGGGCCAGCAGGCCCTGGGCAAAACGAAGTTGGCCGTCCAGGTCAACCACCAGGGTGCACAGAACGTTCTCATCGGGTGCAAGTTGTGAGCGAAGCCCCGCCAAAGCGGGGTCGGTAAGGCTGGAGTCGTCTGCCGGGTGATGGTGTTGCATTGTGTTGGTGAATTCTTGGCGTCCCGCATCTGGCGCGGCCGGGTTTTCGCAGGTCTTGGTCTTCGCGCGTGGGGAACCCGAAAGAGGGATTTTCGCCGAATGCGGCCCGAAACGACAGTGTTTGACCTTTCAATCCCCTGGAAATGGCGAAACCGGCGTATCGGCCCCCCTGGCGACCGGCCCGTTCGCGATTAAAACAACGACAAAGCGCAAGAGACAAACGGGGATCCACCGGGGCCTTCACCGGCTTCACATAAAAATCATCGGCCAGGCGCCGGGCCTCGCACCGACGGGTGCGGCCGCCCTGCCTTGCCGACCATGTTGCGAACAATGAGCCCACAGGACGACATCAAGCTGCTGCGCATCAACTACCTGCGCGGCCCCAACATCTGGACCTACCGGGCCGTGCTGGAGGTCTGGCTGGACCTCGGCACCCTCGAAGACTTCCCCTCCAACGAGCTGCCGGGCTTCAACGACCGCCTGGTCGCCCTGCTGCCGGCCCTGGTCGAACACCACTGCGGCGTGGGCGAGCGCGGCGGCTTCATCCAGCGCCTGCTGGAAGGCACCTGGTCCGGCCACGTGCTGGAGCACGTCGTCATCGAGCTGCTCAACCTGTCCGACATGCCCACCGGTTTCGGCCAGACGCGCAGCACCACCCAGCGCGGCGTCTACCGCATGGTCTTCCGGGCGCGCGACGAGCAGGTCGCCCGCACCGCGCTGGCCGAGGGCCACCGCCTGCTGATGGCCGCCATCAACGGCACGCCCTACGGCAAGGCCGACGTGCAGGCCTCTGTCGAGAAAATCCGCGCCAAGGTCGACGACTGCTACCTGGGGCCCAGCACCGCCTCCATCGTGGCCGCCGCCACCGACCGCCGCATCCCCCACATCCGCCTGAACGACGGCAACCTGGTGCAGCTGGGCTACGGCGCCAGCCAGCGCCGCATCTGGACGGCCGAGACCGATCTCACCAGCGCGATCGCCGAAGGCATCGCCCACGACAAGGACCTCACCAAAAGCCTGCTGGCCACCTGCGGCGTTCCAGTGCCCGAGGGCCAGATCGTGGCCACGCCCGAAGAAGCCTGGGAAGCGGCCGAAGACATAGGCCTGCCGGTGGTCGTCAAGCCGACCGACGGCAACCACGGCCGCGGCGTCTCGCTGGACCTGAAAACCCGGGCCGAGGTCGAGGCCGCCTTCGTGGTGGCCGCGCGGCACGGCAGCGAGGTCATGGTCGAGCGCTTTGTGCGCGGCCACGAATACCGTCTGCTGGTGGTCGGCGGCCGCGTGGTCGCCGCCGCGCGCGGTGAAGCCGCCTGGGTGACCGGCGACGGCAGCGCCACGGTCTCGCAGCTCGTGGACGCCCAGCTCAACACCGACCCGCGCCGCGGCGTGGGTGAGGACTTCCCGCTGGGCCGCATCAACACCGCCACCGACGGCGCCATCATTCTTGATCTGCAGCGCCAGGGCCTGGCGCCCGACGCCATCCCGGCCGCCGGCCGTGAAGTGCTGATCCAGCGCAACGGCAACGTCGCCATCGACTGCACCGACGCCGTGCACCCCGAGGTCGACCACATCGTCTCGCTGGCCGCGCGCGTCGTGGGCCTGGACATCGCCGGCGTCGACGTGGTCGCGCAGGACATCTCGCGCCCGCTGCACGCGCAGGGCGGCGCCATCGTCGAAGTCAACGCCGGCCCCGGCCTGCTGATGCACCTCAAGCCCGCCGAAGGCGCGCCGCGCCCGGTGGGCCGCGCCATCTGCGACCACCTCTTCCCGCACACCGATGCCGACACCGGCCCCGACGGCCGCATCCCCATCGTCGGCATCGCCGGCTCCGGCGGCAACCACCGCATCGCCAAGCTCGTGGCCTGGCTGCTGCACCTGTCGGGCCGGCACACCGGCCTGGCCTGCCAGGCGGGCCTGTTCCTCGACCAGCGCTGCGTCGACGCCTCCGACTGCGCCAACTGGGAAGCCGGCCAGCGCCTGCTGATCAACCGCGCGGTCCAGGCTGCCGTGTTTGAAAACGGCGCCGACACCATCCTGCGCACCGGCCTTCCTTACGACAAATGCCAGGTCGGCGTGGTCACCGACCTGGGCGGCGCGCAAGGCCTCGCCGAGTTCGACATCACCGAAAACGACCAGATGTACAAGGTCATGCGCTCGCAGGTCGACGTGGTGCTGCCCGGCGGCGCCGCCGTGCTCAATGCCGGCGATGCGCGCATTGCCGAGATGGCCGAGCTCTGCGACGGCGAAGTGATTTTCTACAGCACCGACCCCAAGGCCGCGGCCATCGCCGCGCATTGCGCCCAGGGCGGCCGCGCGCTGTATGTGCGGCAGGACCAGGTGGTGCTGGCCACCGGCGCCAGCGAGGCCTTTTTGCCCGGCCTGGGCAAGCTGTCGGCCTGGCGCGAACGCCGCGGCCTGAGCGAAGACGCCCTGCTGGCCGCCGTGGGCGCCGCCTGGGCGCTGGGCATCTCACTGAATCTGATAGGCGCCGGCATGGAAGCCTTTGAAACCACCCCTAAAACCGCCGGGAGTGCCGAGTAATGGAAGTGTCCCGCATCCGCGCCCTGCGCGGCCCCAACCTCTGGAGCCGCCACACGGCGCTCGAAGCCATCGTCGCCTGCACACCGGTTGAGTGCAACATCGCCGCCCTGGACGGCTTCGAGCCGCGCGTGCGCGCGCTCTTCCCCGGCATGGGCGCGCTGCGCCAGACCGGCCATGCCGGCCCCGTCTCGCTGGCCCACGTGCTCGAAGCCGCCGCGCTCGAGCTGCAGGCCGCCGCCGGCTGCCCCATCACCTTCAGCCACACCGCCGCCACCGTCGAGGCCGGCACCTACCAGGTCGTCGTCGAGTACAGCGAGGAAGCCGTCGGCCGCCTGGCCTTTGAACTCGCGCAGGCGCTGATCCACGCCGCCCTGCGCGACACCGCCTTCGACCTCGAAGCCGCGATCGCCCAGTTGCGCGACCTCGACGAAGACGAGCGCCTGGGCCCCAGCACCGGCGCCATCGTCGACGCCGCCGTGGCGCGCGGCATTCCTTACCGCCGCCTCACCAAGGGCAGCATGGTGCAGTTCGGCTGGGGCTCCAAACAGCGCCGCATCCAGGCCGCCGAGGTCGACTCCACCAGCGCCGTCGCCGAATCCATCGCGCAGGACAAGGACCTCACCAAAAAACTGCTGCGCGCCGCCGGCGTGCCGGTGCCGCTGGGCCGCCCCGTCACCGACCCCGACGACGCCTGGGCCGCCGCGCTGCAGGTCGGCCTGCCCGTGGTCGTCAAGCCGCAGGACGGCAACCAGGGCAAGGGCGTCACCGTCAACATCGTCACGCGCGACCACCTGGACGTCGCCTACAAGGCCGCCGCCGAACACGGCGAAGTCATGGTCGAGAAATTTTTGCCCGGCAGCGACTTCCGCCTGCTGGTGGTCGGCAGCAAGCTGGTCGCCGCCTCGCGGCGCGAGCCGCCGCAGGTGGTGGGCGACGGCCTGCACACCGTGCGCGAACTCGTCGACATCGTCAACCAGGACCCGCGCCGCGGCGAAGGCCATGCCACCTCGCTCACCAAGATCCGCTTTGACGACATCGCCGTCGCGCGCCTGGAAGTGCAGGACCTCACGCCCGAATCCATTCCCGCCAAGGGCCGGCGCGTCATCCTGCGCAACAACGCCAACCTCAGCACCGGCGGCACCGCCACCGACGTCACCGACGACGTGCATCCAGCGGTCGCCGCGCGCGCCGTGGCCGCCGCGCAGATGGTGGGCCTGCACATCTGCGGCGTCGACGTGGTCTGCGAAAGCATGCTGCGCCCGCTCGAATCACAAAACGGCGGCGTCGTTGAAGTCAACGCCGCGCCCGGCCTGCGCATGCATTTGTCGCCTTCCTACGGCAAGGGCCGCGCCGTCGGCGTGGCCATGATCGACGAGCTCTTCGCCCCGGGCGACAACGGGCGTGTGCCCGTGGTCGCCGTCACCGGCACCAACGGCAAGACCACCACCACGCGCCTCATCGCCCACCTGATGGCTGCCGACGGCCTGCGCACCGGCATGACAAATACCGACGGCGTCTACATCAACGGCCGGCAGACCGACAGCGGCGACTGCAGCGGCCCCAAGAGCGCGCGCAACGTGCTCATGCACCCCGACGTCGATGCGGCCGTGTTCGAGATCGCCCGCGGCGGCGTGCTGCGCGAAGGCCTGGGTTTTGACCGCTGCGAAGTCGCCGTCGTCACCAACATCGGCAGCGGCGACCACCTGGGCCTGAACTACATCACCACCGTCGAAGACCTGGCCGTGCTCAAGCGCGTCATCGTGCAGAACGTCTCGACCACCGGGTATGCCGTGCTCAATGCCGCCGACCCCATCGTCGCCGACATGGCCGCCACCTGCCCCGGCAAAGTCATCTTCTTCGCCGCCGACCGGCATCACCCGCTCATGGCCACGCACCGCGCGCAAGGCAAGCGCACCGTCTACATCGACGGCCCCATGCTGGTCGCCGCCGAAGGCGCCTGGGTCGAGCGCATCCCGCTGCAAGGCGTGCCCGTCACGCGCGGCGGCACCATCAGCTTCCAGGTTGAAAACGTCATGGCCGCCGTCGCCGCCGCCTGGGGCGCCGGCCTGAACTGGGACACCATCAAGCGCGGCCTGGCCAGCTTCGTCAACGACGCGCACAACGCGCCCGGCCGCTTCAACGTCATGGACTACAAGGGCGCCACCGTGATCGCCGACTACGGCCACAACCCGGATGCCATGCGCGCCCTGGTAGCAGCCGTCGACGCCATGCCCGCCACACCCGGCCAGCGCCGCAGCGTCGTCATCAGCGGCGCCGGCGACCGCCGCGACAGCGACATCCGCGACCAGACCATCATCCTGGGCGGCGCCTTCGACAACGTCATCCTCTACCAGGACGCCGCCCAGCGCGGCCGGGCCGACGGCGAGGTCATGGCCTTGCTGCGCGAGGGCCTCGAAGGCGCGCACCAGGCTCGCCGGACCCAGCAGATTGACGAGATACGGGGGGAGTTTCTTGCCATCGATACTGCGCTCGAACGGCTCTCTCCCGGGGATCTTTGTTTGATCCTGGTGGACCAGGTGCAGGAGGCGCTTGAGCATTTGGCTGCTCGGGTGAAGGAAGCGAAAGTTACGCAGTAAGGGCCGGGTCTTGCGCCGGCTTGCGCGCGTGTGACCTCTGCGTAGGCTTGCTGGCCGGGTCTCGCCCCGGCGGGCGACTTACTTTCTTTTGCTTCGCCAAAAGAACGTAAGCAAAGAAAAGGCGACCCTGGTTGCTGCGTCCCTCCGCTTCGCTACGGGCAACCTGCGGTGCTCGGCTCAGGCGGGGTCTCGCTAAACTCGCTACGCTGCGCTTCGCTCAAACAACGCGATCCCTGATCCGCCTGAACCTGCGCTCCTCGGCGCATCCACAAGGGGCAATCGGGAGCGGAGACAAAGACAAAAAACCAATACCAATACAAACAAGGACTCGCCACGGCGAGTCCTTGTGGTTTTTTGTATTCGGATTTCTGTCTTCGGCTGTTTGGTATTCCTTGTCCCCACCCCTTGTGGATGCGCCGAGGAGCGGAGGGCCAGACGGATCAGGGCAAAAACTTGTTTGAGCCGCAGGCGAGTTGTTTTTGACCCCGTCTGGACCGAGCACCGCAGGTTGCCCCGGAGCGAAGCGCAGGGGACGCAGCAACCAGGG
>NZ_CALRNF020000042.1:0-49799 GCF_943369415.1 Polaromonas sp. YR568 | reverse complement strand
TGGCGGCGCCAAGCCCACGCTGGGCCCTGTCGTGGCGGCCAAGCCGGCTGCCGCCGTTGCGCCAGGTGCGCCGCCTGCGGCCGTCGACGTGCAGGCCGTGCTCAAGGCCAATGCCTGCCTGGGTTGCCATGCGGTGTCGCAGAAGATCGTCGGGCCGGCCTACCACGACGTGGCGGCCAAATACAAAAGCGACCCGCAGGCCCTGGCCAAGCTGGAGGCCAGCATACGCGCGGGCGGTTCGGGTAAATGGGGCCCGGTGGTGATGCCGCCGTTTGGCAATTTGAATCCGCAGGAGCTCAAGGCGCTGGCCGCCTTTGTGCTGCAGCAGTAGAGTTTCTTACTCCCTCTCCCTCCGGGAGAGGGCGCCAAGCCATGAAGAGAAGCCTTCAGCGCCCCAGCAGCGCCGGCACCGACGAAACCAGCATGGCAATGCCGGAGCAGGTCAGCAGGCTCAGCACCAGCCTGCGAAAGGCCAGGTCGCTGATGCCCGTGTAAACCCGTCCCCCGAACCAGGCGGGAATGAGTGCAGCAGGCGCCACGATGGCCAGCATGGGCAGCGTCTCGCGGGTGACCAGGCCGGCGGCAGCGTAGCTGGCCATGGTGACGGTCAGCACGGCCAGGTTGAAGTTCTGGATGACGGCGCGCTGGGCGCCTTTTTCGTAGCCCCGCAGGGTGCACCACAGCGTCGGAATGACGCCGCTGAACCCCCCCAGGGCACCCATGAAACCGCCGGCAACGCCCACCGTGCCATCGGCGATGCGGCCTCCATGGTGGATGTGGGGAAGCTTGCCCGAAAAAAGCATGGCCGGGCACCACAGCGCCAGCAGCACGCCGAGAAACAGCTTGAACAGCTGGACGTCAAGCCGCGGCAGCAACAGCAAGCCCAGCGGCAGCCCGAGCAGGCCGCCCGCCAGGAAGGGCAGCAGGCGCTTCCAGTCCGTGTTGCGGCTGACCGTGAAGGCCGCCATGACCTGGCCCACCAACCCGCCGAACACCGCCATGACGGCCGCCAGCTTCGGGTCTATGGACCAGGCCCAGAAAGACATGGCGACAAGGCTGAAGCCAAAGCCCGACAGGCCCTGCACAAAACCCGCCGCCGCCGCGCCCGCGACGATCAGGACGATCTGGGCGTCCAAATCAGGCGTAGTCGCTCACCGGCACGCAGCTGCAGAACAGGTTGCGGTCGCCGTAGACGTTGTCGACCCGGCCCACGGGCGGCCAGTACTTGACCTGCTTGAGCGAGGCCAGCGGGAAGGCGCCGGTCTCGCGCGAGTAAGGCCTGTCCCAGTCGGCGCCCAGCAGGCTGGCCGCCGTGTGCGGGGCGTGCTTGAGCGGGTTGTTGTCCTGCGGCCATTGCCCGGCCTCGACCTTTCGGATCTCGTCGCGGATGGCAATCATCGCGTCGATGAAGCGGTCCAGTTCGGCCAGGGTTTCGCTTTCGGTGGGCTCCACCATCAGCGTGCCGGGCACGGGAAAACTCAGCGTGGGCGCATGGAAGCCGTAATCCATCAGGCGCTTGGCCACGTCTTCGGCGCTGACGCCGCTGGTTTCTTTCAGCGGGCGCAAATCGAGAATGCACTCGTGGGCCACATGGCCGTTTTCGCTCGCGTAGAGCGTCGGGTAGTGGTCCTTCAGGCGCGAGCTGATGTAGTTGGCGCTCAGGATGGCGACTTCGGTGGCCTGCGTCAGGCCTTCGGGGCCCATCATGCGGCAGTACATCCAGCTGATGGGCAGCACCGCGGCATTGCCCAGGGGCGCGGCCGAGACGGCGCCCACGCCGTTGACGGGAATGCCGGCCGTCGCATGGCCGGGCAGGTAGGGCACCAGGTCGGCCACCACGCACACCGGGCCCACGCCCGGGCCGCCGCCGCCGTGGGGGATGCAGAAGGTCTTGTGCAGGTTCAGGTGGCTCACGTCGCCGCCGAACTCGCCCGGTGCGGCCACGCCGACCAGTGCGTTCATGTTGGCGCCGTCCACGTAGACGCGGCCGCCGTGGCTGTGCACCATGGCGCAGAGTTCCTTCACCTGCGTTTCAAACACGCCGTGCGTGCTGGGGTAGGTGATCATCACGCAGGCCAGGTTGGCGCTGTGCTGTTCGCACTTGGCCTTCAGGTCGGCCATGTCGACGTTGCCCTGCGCGTCGCAGGCGGTCACGACCACGGTCATGCCCACCATCTGCGCGCTGGCCGGGTTGGTGCCGTGCGCCGAGGAAGGGATCAGGCAGATATTGCGGTGGCCCTGGCCCTTGGCTTCATGGAAGGCCTTGATGACCAGCAGGCCCGCGTACTCGCCCTGCGAACCGGCATTGGGCTGCAGGCTGATGCCGGCGTAACCCGTGGCCTGGCACAGCCAGTCGCGCAGTTGCTTGTCGAGTTCGGCATAGCCCTGCAGCTGTTCGCTGGGGGCGAAGGGGTGGATGTTGGCGAACTCGGGCCAGGTGATGGGAATCATCTCGCTGGTCGCGTTGAGTTTCATGGTGCAGCTGCCCAGCGGGATCATGCTGCGGTCCAGTGCCAGGTCCTTGTCGCTGAGCATGCGGATGTAGCGCAGCATGCCGGTTTCGGAATGGTGCGTGTTGAAGACCGGGTGCGCGAGGAAAGGCGTGGCGCGGCGCAGGTCGGCGGGGATCAGCGATTCGACGCCTTTTTCGAAGGCGCTGACCACGGGAAGCGTCTGGCCGGGCTTGGCGAAGAAGGACCAGAGCAGCTCGATGTCCTTGCGGCTGGTGGTTTCGTCCAGCGACACGCCCAGGTGGTTGTTCAGGCGAAAGCGCAGGTTGGCGCCGGCCTTGCGCGCGCGCTCGGCAATCGCATTCGTTGCCTCACCGGTCTTCACGGTCACGGAATCAAAGGCGCCGGTGTTGGTGATTTCATAACCGAGTTCCTGCAGGCCGCGCACAAAGACGGCGGTGTAGGCCGCCACCCGTTCGGCGATGCGCGTGAGGCCTTGCGGGCCGTGGTAGACCGCGTACATGCTGGCGATCACGGCCGGCAGCACCTGCGCGGTGCAGATGTTGGACGTGGCTTTTTCGCGGCGGATGTGCTGCTCGCGCGTCTGCAGTGCCAGCCGGTAGGTCGGGTTGCCGTGGCTGTCGATGCTGACGCCGACCAGGCGGCCCGGCAGCGAGCGCTTGAACTCGTCGCGGCAGGCGAGGTAAGCCGCGTGCGGCCCGCCGTTGCCCATGGGCATGCCGAAGCGCTGCGTGGTGCCCAGCACGATGTCGGCGTCCCATTCGCCGGGCGGGGCCAGCAAGGTGAGCGCCAGCAGGTCGGCCGCGACGCACAGCGCCGCGCCGTCGACGTGGGCCTGGCCCGCGAGCGGGCGCAGGTCGTGGATGCTGCCGGTGGTGGCGGGGTACTGGGCCAGCACGCCGAAATAATCGCCCTCGGCCATGAGCTGGGGCACCGTGGCCGAAGCCGTGCTGACCTTGACCTCAATGCCCAGCGGTTTGGCGCGGGTCTGTATCACTTCAATGGTTTGCGGGTGGCAGTCGCCGGCCACGATGAAGACATTGCTTTTGCTTTTGACGCTGCGCTTGGCCAGCGTCATGGCTTCGGCGGCGGCCGTGGCCTCGTCGAGCATGGAGGCGTTGGCAATCGGCATGCCGGTCAGGTCGCAGACCATGGTCTGGAAGTTGATCAGCGCCTCCATGCGGCCCTGCGAAATCTCGGCCTGGTAAGGCGTGTAGGCGGTGTACCAGGCGGGGTTCTCGAGGATGTTGCGCAGGATCACGCCCGGCGTGTAAGTGCCGTAGTAGCCCTGGCCGATGAAGTTCTTGAAGACCTGGTTCTTGGCCGCGATGGCCTTGAGCTGCTTGAGCGCGGCGGCTTCCGTGACCGGGGCCGGGATGGCCATGGGCGTGCTGCGCGCGATGGAGCGCGGCACGATGCCTTCGACCAGCGCGCGGCGCGAGGCCGCGCCCACGATGCCGAGCATGTGGACTTCGTCGGTTTCGTCAATGCCGATGTGGCGGGCAATGAATTCGCAGGGGTTTTCAAGGTCGCCCAGGGGCTTGGCGGTTTGCATCAACATGTCGGGTCCCGTGTCAGGCTTTGCAGCCAGGAGTCAGAAAACAGAAAAAAGAATCGGCCGGGAAATCAGGCAGCGAAGGCGGTGTAACGCGTCTCGTCCATCAGCGCGTCCAGCTGCGAGGGGTCCGACAGCTTGATCTTGAAGAACCAGCCGGCGCCCATGGGGTCGCTGTTGGCCAGCGACGGGTCGTCTTTCAGCGCTTCGTTGATCGCGGTGACTTCGCCGCTCACGGGCATGTAGACGTCGGCGGCGGCCTTGACCGACTCGACGACGCCGGCGGTTTCCTTCTGCGCGAAGGTAGTGCCCACGGCGGGCAGGTCCACAAACACCACGTCGCCCAGCGCGTCCTGCGCATGCACGGTGATGCCGACGGTGGCGATGTCGCCTTCAATCTTGAGCCATTCGTGGTCTTCGGTGTATTTGACGGTCATGAAAATCTCCAGGGGTTGAGGGGGCGGGAAAGAAAGCTTTTAGCGCGCTTGACCACGGTCAGCCGCGGAAGTAGCGGTTGGGGACAAATGGCATGGCCGCGACTTCCATGGGCACGGGCTTGCCGCGCACGATGGCGTTGACGCGCGTGCCCAGGGCGGCGAATTCGGGTTTCACATAGCCCATGGCCACCGGCTGGTTGATCGTGGGGCCCAGCAGGCCGCTGGTGACTTCGCCAATCTTTGTGCCGTCGGTGCTTTGGAGTTCGGTGTGGTCGCGCACGGGAACGCGCTCCAGCGCCACCAGGCCCACGCGCTTGCGGGCCAGCGTGGCGGGGTCGGCCAGTTGCGCCAGGATTTTGTCGGCGCCGGGGAAGCCGCCTGCGCGCGCGCCGCCGGTGCGGCGCACCTTTTGCATGGCCCAGTTGAGGTTGGCTTCCACCGGGGTGGTGGTGGTGTCGATGTCGTTGCCGTAGAGGCACAGGCCCGCTTCCAGGCGCAGCGAGTTGCGCGCGCCCAGGCCTATGGGCTTGACCTCGGGCTGGGCGAGCAGCGCGCGCGCCAGCGTTTCGGCCTGGGAGGCGTGCACGGAAATTTCAAAGCCGTCTTCGCCGGTGTAGCCGCTGCGCGTAAGGAAACAGTCGCAGCCGGCCACGGTAAAACGCCCGCCTGTCATGAACACCAGCTTTTCGACGCCGGGCGCCAGGCGCTGCAGCGCGGTGACGGCCTGCGGGCCTTGCAGCGCCATGAGGGCCATCTCGGGCATGGGGATGACTTCGCAGCGCGCGCCGATTCGGGCCTGGATGTGCGCGATGTCGCCGACTTTGCAGGCGCCGTTCACAATGACGAAGAGGTCGCCGCCCTTGGCGTAATCGCGGTTGAAGAACATCAGGTCGTCGATGATGCCGCCCTCGTCATTGAGCAGCAGGCCGTAGCGCTGCTTGCCGGCCGGCAGGTCGATCACGTCGACCGGGATCAGCGATTCGAGCGCTGCCGCCGCGTCGGCGCCCACCAGGCGCAGCTGGCCCATGTGGGACACGTCGAAAAGGCCGGCGGCCTGGCGCGTGTGCAGGTGCTCGGCCATCAGGCCCGCGGGGTATTGCACCGGCATGGAGTAGCCCGCGAAGGGCACCATGCGTGCGCCCAGTTCCACATGCAGGTCGTGCAGCGGCGTTTTCAGCAGGGTTTCGGGGGCGGCGGGAGCGGCAGAAGAGGTGGACGAATCGGACAAGGCATTCTCCGGGGGGCAAACAGGTTCATGGTTGCTGGAGCCTGAACAGGTTCCAAACCATGGGCTGCCCCTGCTGTCCACTTTACCTGAGAGATTCGCCCGGCGATGCGGGTTTGCTCCTTCGGTGGACCGTTTTGAAAACGGCCTCTCTCCAGTAGGGAACGCCTTGCCGCGTGGTGCGCCGCAGGGCGGTTGCCAGTCCTTTTGCCTGAGCGTTCAGTGCACCAAAAAGGGTTGCCCCCGGGTGTACGTGCGCCTTCGGCGGTTTTCGCAAGGAAAACTCTCTCCTGACCCGGCGAGTGTAACTTAGCCCGCTCCTGGGCCGCTATGCCTCAGGTCACTATGTCTACGTGCTGCGGCAGCAGCATGGCGATGCGTTCGCTGATGGAGTCGGCCCGTTCGTGGCCGGCGATTTTCTCGATTTCTTCCAGCATTTCGCGTGAGGCCGTGAGCATGGTCTCGCGGTCCTTGGCATTGCGCAGCGCTTCGCGAAAGCGCTCGGCCATTGCAGGGTCGCGCCGGGCGAACATGCGTTCGCAGATGTCGAACAGGAACATGCGCGTCGTGGCGAGCGAGCGCTTGCCTTCAAACTGGTCGGCCGAGACCTGGATGGCCTGCGTGGTTTCGGGGCTGGGGAAATTTTGCAGCTGGGCAGGCGTGGGTTTGGGCGCGGGGGCTGTTGCGGGCGCCGCCGCGGCGGGCGCGGACGTTTTGCCCGGGTGCGCTTCCAGGAAGCCTTCGCGCAAGAGGCGCAAGGCAATGGCTTCGCCGTCGCCGTCAAACAGCGGGCGGAAGTCCTGGGCGGATTTGCTGCCGTCGGCCATCAGCAGCAGGGTGCGCTCGCGTTGGCCTAGCGTTCTCACGCCTGGCTTGAGCTCGGCGCGGGCACGGTCGGTTTTGTGGAGCTGCATGGGATTTCATCCTGAAATGAAAGCCCGAGCATGGCGGGCTCGCGTGACAGCTTCGTGAACCCCCTTGGCGGGAAGGCTATTTGGCGTAGACCAGGTCGCGCAGTCCCAGCGAGAGTTGCGGCACGTAAGTGACCACCATCAGGCAGGCCAGGATGACCAGCACAAAGGGGATCAGGTGGGTCACGATGCGGTCCAGCGATATCCTGGCGACCGTGCATGCGGCGAACAGGTTCACGCCGAAAGGCGGCGTGATCATGCCCAGCGCAAGGTTGACCACCATCACCAGCCCGAAGTGAACCGGGTCTATGCCGAAATGCACCGCCACCGGCGCCAGGATGGGCGCCAGCACGATGATGGCGGCGCTGGTCTCGATGAACATGCCGATGATGAACAGCGCCGCGTTGACGCCCAGCAGGAAGAGGGCGGGCGATTTCAGCACGTCCTGCAGCCAGTGGCCTATGGCGTCCGGCACGCCGGCGCGGGTGATCAGGAAGGCGAACAGCCCGGCATTGGCGATGATGAACATGATCACGGCGCTGGAAATCACCGACTTGCGCAGGATGACATAGAGGTCCGTCAGCTTGATCTCGCGGTAGATCACGATGCCGACCACCAGCGCGTAAAACACCGCCACCGCCGAGGCTTCGGTCGGCGTGAAGATGCCGCCGTAAATGCCGCCCAGGATGATCACCGGCATCAGCAGCGCCCAGCCGGCCTGCCAGGTGGCCTTGCCGAAGCTCAGGCGGCCGTCGCCGTCGTGCTTGCCCCAGCCCTTCCAGCGGCAGTAGAGGTGCACGAAGAGCATCAGCGCGAAGCCGATCAGCAGCCCCGGGCCGAAACCGGCGATGAAGAGTTCTCCGATCGAAACTTCGGCGCTCACGCCGTAAAGAATCATGGGAATCGACGGCGGGATGATCACGCCCAGCTCCGCGCTGGTGGCCTGCAGGGCCGCGGCGTAGGCCGTGGGGTAGCCATGCTTGATCAGCGCCGGGATCAGGATGGCGCCTATGGCGAAGGTGGTGGCCACCGACGAGCCCGACACGGCCGCGAAAATCATGCAGGTCAGCACGCAGGTCATGGGCAGGCCGCCCTGCACGCCGCCGACTATGCTCTTTGCGAACTCCACCAGCCGGCGCGAGATTCCGCCGGTCTCCATCAGGTTGCCGGCCAGGATGAAGAAGGGGATGGCGGCCAGCGGAAATTTGTTGATCGAGGAAAACATCTCCTTGACGGAGATCAGCATGTTGGCGTTGGCCGCGTGGATGCCGAAAATCGACGCCAGGCCGATGGACACGGCCACGGAAACGGTGAGTGCAAAGCACAGCACCATCGTTGAAATCATCACTGCGGTCATTGTGCGGTTTCCAGTTCGTTGCGCTGTGGGTCCAGCAGGTTGCCGATGATGCCGATCACGCAGAACATGCCGCCCACGGGCATGGCCACGTAGCCCCAGAACATCGAGATCGATTCCAGGCCGGCCATGGACTGCACGCGGCCGCGCAGCGAATAGTCCCAGCCCCACCAGACAATCACCGCGATCAGTGTCAGCGCGGCCAGGCAGACCAGCCAGTCCAGCACGCGCCGGATGCGGGGCGGGCTCCAGCGGTAAAGCACATCTACGCTGACCATGGCGCCTTGCCGGAAGGCCATGGGGATGCCCATGAACACCATCCAGATCAAGCTCAGGCGGATCAGGATTTCGCTCCACTCGGCGGGCTGCTCCAGGACAAAGCGCGTGACGATCTGGAACATGCCCAGCGTCGAGGCGACGACCAGCATCAGGCAGGCCACCAGCATGGAGAAGCCGGTGGTCCAGCGTTCAAATTTGAGGAAGGCTTGTTTCATGGGCGGCCATGGATAAGAGGGGATATGGAAAACGCCCGCGAGTGCTGTACCTGCGGGCGTCTTCGGGAAAATCGCCGCAGCGAGCCGGGTGGAAAACCGGCCCGCCGTGTGCCTTACTTGACGTTGCGAATCGCGTCGATATTCGCCTTGCCGAACTGCTTTTCGAAGTCGGCGTTGACGGGCGCCAGCATGGCGACGAATTTGGCCTTGTCGACGTTGTCGATCACGGTCATGCCTTTGGCGCGCAGCTCGGCCACGCCGTTGGCGTCATCCTGGTCGACACGGGCGCGGTTGGCCTTGGTGCCTTCCTTGGCGGCTTCGACAAAGGCTGTCTTGTCGGCGGCGCTGAGCTTGTCGAAGGACGCCTTGTTCATCAGGAAAATGCAGGGTGAGTAGACGTGGCCGGTCAGCGACAGGTGCTTTTGCACCTGGTCGAACTTGGCCGACATGATCACGGACAAGGGGTTTTCCTGGCCGTCGACCGTGCCTTGCTGCAGCGCGGTGAACACTTCAGGAAAAGCCATGGGCGTGGTGATGATGCCCAGGCCCTTGTAGGCCGCGATGTGCACCGGGTTTTCCATGGTGCGCATCTTCAGGCCCTTCAGGTCTTCCGGCAGCCTCACGTCGCGCTTGCTGTTGGTCATGTGGCGAAAGCCGTTCTCGGCCCAGGCCAGCGCCTTGAAGCCCTTGGCGTCGAATTTGGTCAGCAGGTCCTGGCCGATGGGGCCGTCCAGCACGGCGCGCGCATGCGCCTTGTCGCGGAACAGGAAAGGAACGTCGAGGATTTTGGTCTCGGGCACAAAGTTGGGCACAGGCCCGGTGGACGAGAAGGCCAGTTCCTGCGTGCCCAGTTGCACCGCCTCAATGGATTCACGTTCACCGCCCAATGCGCCGTTGTAGAAGGTCTGGATCTTGTAGCGGCCGGCCGTGCGTTTTTCGACTTCCCTGGCAAAGGTGTCGATGGCAATGCCCTGGTGCGAGTTCTGGGCCGTGGAAATGCTGATGCGCATGGTGCTTTGGGCGCTCACTGACGCCATAAACCCGAGGCCCAGCGCGATACCCACCAGCAGTTTTGAAATTTTCATGTTGTCTCCAAAATAATTGTTGTCCGGAAAATCCGCGATGACGGCAGCGGGGCCGTATGCACACCTATTATTGCGCCTGTGCCGCCGGTGCGGTGCGCGGGTTTTCGCTTAAATACGCCGCAATAATGCTGTCAAAGTCACCGTCGGGCAACAGGCCCAAGGCGCGAGCCCGGGCCGCATCGATAGCGGCCGGCCAGCTGGTCACGATATTGGCGATGGCCGGGTCCGGCGTCCAGTCGATCAGGGCCGCTGTCTCCTTGCCGCCCACGCGCGCCAGCGCGGCCGCCATCTCACCCACCGTGGTCTTGAGCGCCGGCAGGTTGATGGCCGTGCGCGCGCCCCATTCGCTGTCGCCGGCTTCGGCCGCGCGTATCAAGCCCTCGATGGTGCGCGCGGGGGAGGCCAGGGCCACCGCCGTTTCGGGCGGCACCGGGCAGGCTGCGCGCAGGCCCGCCAGCGGCTCGCGGATCATGCCGCTCAAAAAGCTGGACGCCGCGCCGTTGGGTTTGCCGGGTCGCACGCTGACCGTCATCAGCCGCACGTTGCGCCCGCGTATGAAGCCCTTGCGCGCGTAGTCGGCCACCAGTTGCTCGCCGATGAATTTCTGGATGCCGTAGCTGTTCTGCGGCGTGGGCAAGGTCCTGTCGTCGATCACGGGCGGCAGCGGCTGCGCGGGCGAGTTGCCGAACACGGCGAGCGAACTCGCGAACACCACGGTGGGCGAAGTGCCCAGCTTGCGGCAGGCTTGCAGCAGCGCCCGCGTGGCGTCGACGTTGCTGCGCATGCCGAGGTCGAAGTCGGCCTCGCATTCGCCGCTGACGGCCGCGGCGAGGTGGAAGGCCAGAACGTCGTCGCTGCGTACCACCTGGGATGCCGCATCGCTTGTTTCGAGGAGTTGGTTCAGGTCGCCGACCACGGCGCGAATCCGGGAATCCGCCGCGAGCGCGGCGGGCGGTGCGACCCGGTCGACCAGGGTGATGGTCTTGATGGTTTGCGGTGCGCCGCCTGCCAGGGACAGCTGTCCCAGTTCAAGCAGCTGGCGGGCGAGCCTGGCGCCCAGGAAACCGGCGCCGCCGGTGATGACGATGTTCATGTGTTTGGTGTCTCCGTAATGATTGTTCCTGGTTTCCGCAGCCTGGTGCCCGGCCTGCCGCACAGTTTATGCAAGATGCGGTGCAGTTCATTTTTTCTTGAAAACAAGGCATCTGTGGACATGCCGGCGCCACGCCCTAACGAGACCTCAGCTTCAGCAGCCGGTCGCGCGCCGAAGCCAGATGTTCGCGCAAGGTGTACCAGCGTTCGGAAAACTCATCGGGCAAATCCGTCGCCACCACCTGGCGTTCGATGTTGTCCAGCCGTTCGAGCAATTGCCGCAAGGCCATGGGGTTGTCGGCGGCGACGGCGTCCATGTCGTTTTCGAGGAATTTGAGGTCGCCGTAAAAGTGGTTCAGGGCCGAGCTGATGCGCCAGTCGAACAATTTGGGTATCCACGCCAGCATCAGCACGGCAATGGCCAGGATGGGCAGGATGGCGTAGAACACCAGCTCCGCATACTGCGCCGTGCGGTAGGGCAGCAGGGTTTCCATCCACGGGCGCGCGCCCAGGCTGTAGGCGCGTGCCGTGGGCGACAGCGGGAAGTCGCTGCCGCGAAAACTCGGGAACTGGCCGTGGCGCTGCAGGAAGTTGGGTATTTCATGGATCTCGATGGCGGCGTCGAGCAGGGCGCGCTGCAGCGCCGGGTGCACGCCGGGCCGCACCAGCAGGTGGGTTTGCAGGCTCATCAGCGTGAGGTCTTTGGGCGGGATGTCGCCGCGCAGCTCGATCGCGCCCTGCGGCAGCAGCAGAGGCTGCAGGCGCGGATTCTGGGCGGCTATCGCGCCGGCGTGTTCGGCCCCCAGCAGCTGGATGCCGCTGTTGCGGGTCAGCAGCTGCACAGCCTGCGAGTCCTCGCCGGCGGCCTGGAACACCAGGTCGGCCTTGCCGTCGGCCAGCGCATTGGCGGCGGCCACGCCGGTGGCGCTGTCGAACTGCACCTCGGCCGGCCGCACGCCCGCGTGCTCCAGCATCAGCCGCGCCGCGATGAAGGACGACGACGAGGCCGGCCCAGCGGCCACGCGCAAGCCCCTGGCCTGCGCGAGCGACGAGGGCCCGCCTATGGTGGAGAAAATCCACACCGGCTCCTGGCCGATAACGGCCAGCGCCTGCAGCCCGGTGTCGGCATTCGCATAAATCCCGTGGGCAAAGCCTATGCTGGTGGCATCGCCCGCGCGCGTCAGTCGTTCCAGCGAGCCTTTCTGCGTGTCGGAATAAACGATCTCGGCGCGCACGCCTATGCGCTCAAGCTGCTCGGCATAGCGCTGCGCCAGCATCGAATAGCCGCCTTGCGGCGAGCCCGCGCCTATCACCACTTCCGTGGGCGGCAGCAGTTTCCACTGCGTGGCCGACCACCACAGCGCCAGGGCGGTGCACAGCAGCACCGGCAGGTAGAACAGCCACCAGCGACGGCGGTAAAGCAGCAGCAGTTTCATCGCCCTTACCGCCCCCGCATCCGGTACAGGCGCTGGCGCACGAACTCGATGTGCTGGTGCAGCGTGTAGCAGCGCGCCATCAGGTCGCGCGGTGTGGCAAAGGCCATCATGGCCTTGTCGATGCCGTTCAGGCGGATCAGGAAGCGCGTCAGGTCCAGGCCCGAGAGCGATTCCTGGCCCAGGTCGTTTTCGATGAACTTGAGCTCGCCATACCAGCGGTTGACCCGGCTTTCCAGCACCCAGCGCAGGTAGGCGGGGATCAGCCGCATCAGCCACAGCGCCAGCAGCACCACGGGCAACACGATCAGCAGGATGCGCTCGGCCACCTGCGCCCACCAGAAGGGCAGCAATTCTTCCAGCCAGGGCAGGCCGTGCGTCAGGGTCTCGCGGGCCTGGCGAGCGGTCGGAAAGTCGATGCGCCGCAGCGAGGGGAAATCGCCCGCGCGGTGAAACAGCCCGCTGCCGGCGTGCACGTCCATGGCCACCGCGATGGCCAGCCGCTTGAGGGCCGGGTGCAGGCCTTCGCGCGCCACCAGGCTGGCCGAGGTGGTCAGCAGCGTGATGTCGCGCGGGGGCAGCCGCGCATCCAGCGTGCCCTGCGCGAGCAGGCGTGATTCGAGGTAAGGGTTGCGCTCGGTGATGGCTGCCGATTTGCGGATGTTCGCCAGGTGTATGCCCGGCAGGATCAGCATGTTCTGCACGGCAAAGGATTCGGGCGCCGCGACGAGGAACACCACGTCGACCGCGTTCTGCTTCAGCGCCTGCACGGCCGGGCTGCTGGTGAGCGGCGAAAGCGTCAGGTCCTTCGCTTCAATCCGGGCCTGTTCCAGCAGCTTGAGCGCGACCTTGCGCGTGCCGCTGCCTTCCGGGCCTATGGCCACGCGCAGGCCCTGCAGCTGGTTGAGCGAATCGATCTCGCGGCCGCGCGTGAAAATCCACAGCGGCTCCACATCCACGTTGGCCAGGGTTTCAACACGGCTGCGATCGCGCCTTTCGAACGAGCTGCCGAGGTAGCCGAAACCGCCTTGCATGAAGGCCAGGTCCGAAGGATTCACGGCCTGGCGCAGGCGTTCCAGGTTTTCCTGCGAGCCGGCCGAGGTCTGTATCTGCAGCGTGATGCCGTGGGCCGCGAACTTTTCGGCGTAGCGTTTGGCGTGAAGGTAGTAGGCGCCGTCGGAGCCCGCCGTGGTGATGCTTAACTGCGAAGGCGGCATGGGCCAGGCGAACAGCCACAGGCCCGCGGCCGTGGCGGCGGCCGCAAGGATCAGGGGAAGCCGGATCCACAGCCATTTGCGTTGGTAAAACTTCGCCATGCGCACAGGGAAGAGTCCTGTAAAAGGTTATACCTTTATAGCGCATGGAGGTTACCCGCGGCAGACGGGGTAACACGGGGAGGAGCAGGGGACGTCAGGCCGGGGCTGCCGCCGCCTTGGGCTTGGGCGAGGACGTCACGCCCAGCAGCCACAGATTCAGGCCCGCATGCCGGCTGATCAGCAGGGCCGAAACGATGGGACCGATAAGGCCTGCGGCGAGCCCCGATACGAGCAGCACGTAGGTGTCCGTCACACCCAGCTTCCTGAGCAGGATGCGGCTGGCCGCGGTGAAGAACACATGCAGCAGGTAGATCGCAAAGGAGTATGAGCCGACGTAGGCGAGAGGGCGCGAGCTCCACCCGCTGCGCAGAAGCAGAAAGGCGCTGCCGACACCCAGCCCGAGCGCGGCCAGGGAACTGCCCTGTTCGGAGAACTGCGGAAACAGCATGGCCGCCGTGGCCGCGCAGATAAAAACGGCGGCCGCCGCGCCACGCGCCGCCATGCCATTGATCTCAAAGCGCTTGCAGGCCAGCCCCGCCAGGAAGAAAGGCAGCAGGTACACGGCGCCCTGCGCGGCAAAATAATTCGGCGGGCTGAAGTAGTCGAACAGCACGGCGCTGAGTACCCACGCCACCGCGAAGCCGGCCGGCGTGGACAGCGCTTTGAAGTGCTCGAGCAGCACGACCACCAGGAAGACGATGAACAGCGCTTCGAGAAACCAGAAGTGCCCCACCGGAACGATGTGCAGCAGCCACCAATGCTCGACGGACATGTTGGCGCCCGGCGTGACGGCCTGCACGACGGCAAACAGCGTGCCCACGGTGATCAGGGGAAGCAGCAGCCGGCGCACCTTGCCCTTGATGAAACTCCCCGCGTTGCCCTGGTAGGGGCGAAAGGCGTAGACGTAACCCGAGATGAAGGAAAACAGCGGCATGCGTATATAGGCCAGCGCTTCATTGAAGACCTGCAGCCAGTGCCCCTCGGGAATCCTCAGGCCGACGGCGGGCGTGTCTCCCACCACGTGAAAAAGTACCAGCAGGACGCACGCAATGCCCCTCACCGTATCCACTTCAAGATTGCGTTTCATTTTCTGGCCGGTCATCGGATGCGGGTTCCTCTTGTCATGTTTTGCGTGAATGCTGAAACCCGGCTGCGTGGGCCGCGTGCGAACCAACCATGGGTTCGTTGATGGATGGCTGAAGCGTAATCAATAGGCGCTCCAGCGCGGGGCGACGAAAAAGCCAAACTGTTGCAAGCGGTATCGTTTTGCGCGACATCCGCCATCAAGCGCACAGCTGTTACGTTGTTGCAACGAATGCATCTCCTGTTTGTCAAATGAATCAATCGGGGAAACCCTAAACTGGGTCATCGATCTCCTACATCAACTTTCTCGCCTTGCTCATAGCGACTCCGCGCGACTTGTTCGATTCTCCAATCAGCTGTTTCCGCAGCGCCCTTCACACCGGTGAATTCGCGGAAACAAACTCAGGGAAGTGACATCCAGACATGAAGTTTCACACTCCGCTTTCAGGCGAAGATTCAGTGCGCTATGCGGCGCTGGTAGAGCAAAGCACGTCCATTGCCCGGCACGCGGACCTGCTCGAATGGCTACAGGGCGACATCCAGCAATGCCTTCCCCACGACATCCTGCTGGCGGGCTGGGGCAACTTCCAGGAAGGCGCCATCCAGCACGACGTCGTGTCTCGCTTGCCGGGCGCGCGTTCCTATGCCGCGGGCACGGACGGCCTGCCGTTCCTGCTCGGTAAATTCCATGAGCGCTGGCTGGCCGCCGGCCGGCAACCGTGCAGCCTGGACTTCGGCGAGTTCGAATACCTCTTGGGCCAGGCGAGTTTGCCGGGCTCTTTCTGCAGCAGCCTGCGCGGCATGCGCTCGGTGCTGATCCATGGTCTGCACGACGAGAGGGCGCAGCAGGAGTGCCTCTATGTCTTGATGAGCGCCGACGGCATTCCGGCCGAGCCGGCATGCACGGCCATCCGCCTGCTGATGCCCAGCATGGACGCCGCCCTGCGCCAGATGCCGCCGTTGCCGCAGCAGCGCCGCCAGGCCGCGGTATCTGCACGCGGCGCCGCCGAGGACGCCTCGGGCCTGAGCGAACGCGAAACCCAGATCATGGCCTGGGTGGCGATGGGCAAAACCAATTCCGAAATCGGCGCCATCCTGAACATCAGCGGCTTCACCGTGAAGAACCACATGCAGCGCATCTTCCAGAAGCTCAACGTCTTCAACCGCGCGCAGGCGGTGTCCAAAGTCACGAGGGTCGGCGTCTATGGCTGAAGCAAACCAACTCAACTCCGCGTCCGCCTGGCTGAACCAGCGCGAGCCGCGCTCCATGGGGCTGGGCCGCAGCCACCTGTTCACCGCCGTCGAAGCCGGGCTGGACCCGCTGGTGCTGGTGTTCTCGCTGTGGGCGCTGGCCTTTTATTTCGAAGGCTCGGTGCGGCCGGCCTACCTGATCCTGTCCCTCATCGTGTTCTCGCTGACCTTTCCGGGCAGCTCGCAACTGCGCCTGCCGGTGTGGAAGGTGATGGCCAAGATCGCTTTTCACTGGGTATGGATTGCCGGCCTGCTGCTGCTGACCGGTTATGTGACGGAGTACTTCCACAAGTTTTCCATGACGGTGCTGGGCCACTGGCTGTGGGTCGCGCCCGCGGCCCAGGCCGGCGCGCACATTGCGCTCAGGGCTGCCGCGCCGCAACTGCTCAAGCTGCAGGGCCAGCCCAGTGGCGCGGTGATCGTCGGCATGAATGAGCAGGGCGTTTCACTGGCCCGGCACATCGCCGGCTCGGCTTACTCGGGCATCGAGCTGCAGGGGTTTTTTGACGATCGCGGCGAAGACCGGCGCACGGCGTCGGACGGCCAGGACGAAAACCGCCTGATCGGCAAGATCGACGACCTGCCGGCCTACGTCAAGCGGCACCGCATCCAGTTCATCTACCTGTCGCTGCCCATGGCCTCGCGCCCGCGCATCCTGCAGGTGCTCGACGGCCTCAAGGACACGACGGCCTCGATCTACTTTGTGCCCGACATGTTCATCACCGACCTGATCCAGGGGCGCAGCGACACGGTGTGCGGCGTCACGGTGATCTCGGTGTGCGACACGCCGTTTCGCGGCGTCAACGGCGTGCTCAAGCGCGCCAGCGACGTCGTGCTGTCGCTGCTGATCCTGCTGCTGATATCGCCCATCCTTCTGGTCATCGCGCTGATGGTGAAGCTGGACTCGCCCGGCCCGGTCATCTTCAAGCAGCGCCGCTACGGCCTGGACGGCGAGGAAATCCTGGTCTACAAATTCCGCTCCATGGCCGTCACGGAAGACGGCGGCACCATACGCCAGGCGAGCAAGAACGACATGCGCGTTACCAAGCTGGGCGCCATCCTGCGCAAGACTTCGCTCGACGAGCTGCCGCAGTTCGTGAACGTGCTGCAGGGCCGCATGAGCATCGTCGGGCCGCGCCCGCATGCCGTCGCGCACAACGAGATGTACCGCTCGCTGATCAAGGGCTACATGGTGCGCCACAAGGTCAGGCCCGGCATCACGGGCTGGGCCCAGGTCAACGGCCAGCGCGGCGAGACCGACACGCTGGACAAGATGCAGTCGCGCATCGACTGCGACCTGGACTACCTGCGCAACTGGTCGCTGCAGCTCGATTTTTTCATCATCTTCAAAACCATACGCCTGGTCTTCAAGGACAGCGCGGCTTATTAAACAGAAAACGGAGGACCGCTTTTGAGTTCACATCGCACGCTTCTTCCCATCCCGCTCCTTGTACTGGGCCTGTTTCCGCTGGCCGCGCACGCCGACAACCTGGACACCCTGCAGTTCAATGCCGGCCAGACCGTGACGCACGACAGCAACGTCTTCCGGCTGTCCGACAGCGCCAACGCGCAGGCGGTGATAGGAACGCCCGACCGCGACGACACCGTCGCGGTGACGACGGCGGGCTTCAAGATCGACAAGCCCTATGGCTTGCAGCGCTTTGAGCTCGAGGCCGGCGTGGAAGACCACCACTACAGCCGGTTTTCCTACCTGGATTTCACCGCGGTGAACTACGCCGCCGCCTGGCGCTGGAGCTTCACGCCGGCGCTGCACGGCAACCTCACGACGGACCGCAGCGAATATGTGGACCCCTATGCCGACGTGCAGGCGCGCGGGCAGATCAACCGCCGTACCAACCGCTCCACCGTGTTCGATGCCGAATATGAACTCGACGGCGCCTGGCGCCTGGTGGGCGGGGTGTTTGAGCGCACCAGCTCCAACAGCCAGCCTTTCACCTTCGAGGGCGACACCAAAGTCCACGGCGGCGAGGCCGGCGTGCGTTATGTCTACCCGTCGGGCACCTCCATGGCCTACCGCTTCAGGGACGGCAAGGGCGAGTACCCGGGCCGCTTGCCTTCGCCGGTGTCCGCCGGCAACTTCACCGACCGCGAGCATGAGGTCCGCTTCGACTGGGCGCCCACCGCCAAGACCACGCTGCGGGCCAAGGCCGCCTACTTCGACCGCGCCCACGACGGCCTGGGCGCGCGCGACTTTTCGGGTGTGACGGGCCAGCTCGACGCCAACTGGGCCATCACCGCCAAGACCGGCCTGGCCGGCGGCGTGGTGCGTGAACTGGGCAGCTACCAGACCTTGAACGCGAGCTATTACGAGGGCTACCGCTTCTTCATCGCGCCGACCTGGAAGGCCAGCGAAAAAACCGCCGTGCGCCTGCGCTACGACCACGGTGCGCGCGACTTCAAGGGCCCGCTGCCCGGCTTTGCCGCCAGCAACCGCCGCGACACCACCGACCTGCTGTCCCTGGCCGTCGAATGGCAGGCGCTGCGCGCGCTCAAGCTGACCGCCTCGGTGCAAAGCGACAGGCGCAAATCCAACGAGCCGGGCGCCGACTACAAGAGCAACTCCTTCGGCATTGCCGCCGACGCGAGTTTTTGATGAAAGCCTTCCACCACCCTCCATTTCTGAATTTCCCGCTTCCCTGAAAGGCGACACCATGAAAACGCTGCTTCCCACATCCATGAATCGATATATCCTGACGGCCCTGCTGTGCCTGCCCGCCGCGGTGTTCGCGCAGACGGCAACGGCACCATCGCCGTCTTCGCAGCCAACGCTCCAGGCGGCGGCCACCACGGCACCGGCGGCACCCGCACCGGCCGCGGCTCCCGCGCCCGTGCCCAACAACCAGGACTACCGCCTGGGCGCCGGCGACGCCATCGGCGTGCAGGTCTACCAGAGCCCCGACCTGTCCATCGATGCGCGCGTCTCTGAAAGCGGCGTGATCAGCTACCCGCTGGTCGGCAGCGTGCAGCTGGGCGGCCTGACGATTTCCGAAGCCGAGAAAAAGATCGGCGACGCCTTGCGCACCGGCGGCTTCGTCAAGGTGCCGCAGGTCAACATCGTGCTGCGCCAGGTGCGCGGCAACCAGGTGGCGGTGCTGGGGCAGGTGAGCCGGCCCGGCCGCTTCCCGCTGGAGACCTTCAACACCCGCGTCAGCGACATGCTGGCCGCCGCCGGCGGCACCACCGCGACGGGCGACGACGTGCTCATCGTCACCGGCCAGCGCGAGGGCAAACCCTTTCGCAAGGTCATCGACATTCCCGCGTTGTTCCTCAATGAAAAGTCCGACGAAGACATCGTGCTGGCCGGCGGGGACACCCTCTACGTCAACAAGGCGCCCATGTTCTACATCTACGGCGAGGCGCAGCGCCCAGGCCCCTACCGCATCGAGCGCGGCATGACGGTGATGCAGGCGCTGGCTCAGGGCGGCGGCCCCACCGTGCGCGGCAGCCAGAACCGCCTGAAGCTGCACCGCCGCGACGCCTCGGGCAAGGTCGTGGAAACCACGCCCAGCCTGACTGACCCGGTTCGCGCCGAGGACGTGATCTACGTCCGCGAAAGCCTTTTCTAACACCGGAGAGCCACCATGACACTCCATCAATTTTTACTGATCCTGCGCGCCCGCTACAAGGTGGCCCTGCTGGTCATCCTGCTGGCGGTCTCCGCGGCGCTGGCCGTCAGCCTGGTGCTGCCGAAAAAATACACGGCCCAGACCGCCGTGCTCGTCGACGTGCGCTCGCCCGACCCGGTGGCCGGCGGCGCGGCCTTGCCCGGCCTGGTGGCGCCCAGCTACATGGCCACGCAGGTCGACATCATTGGCGGCGACCGGGTCGCGCAGCGCGTCGTGAAAGTGCTCAAGCTCGATGAAAACCCGCAAACCAAAGAGCGCTGGCAGGAAGCGACCGAAGGCCGCGGCACGCTGGAGGGCTGGCTGGCCGACTCGCTGCAAAAACGCCTCGATGTCCGCCCCGCGCGCGAAAGCAATGTGATCAACATCACCTACAAGGGCAGCGAACCCGAGGCCGCCGCCAACATCGCCAACGCGTTTGCGCAGGCCTACCTCGACATCAACCTGGCGCTCAAGACCGAACCGGCCCGCATCTATGCGGAATGGTTCGACGAGCAGACCAAGGCCTCGCGCGCCAAGCTTGAAGAAGCCCAGGCGCGCCTGTCGGACTACCAGCAGAAAGCCGGCATCGTCAGCACCGACGAACGCGTGGACTATGAAACCGCCAAGCTCGGCGAGATCTCGTCGCAGCTCACCACGGTGCAGGGCGAAACCACCGACAGCCAGAGCAAGCGCGGCTCGCGCGGCGACACCGTGGCCGAGGTCATGCAAAGCCCGCTGATCAACGGCCTGAAGGCCGACGTCGCGCGCCAGGAGGCCAAGGTGCAGGAAGTCAGTGTGCGCCTGGGCGAGAACCACCCCGAGCGCCAGCGCGCCGAGTCCGAACTGGCGGCCCTCAAGAGCCGGCTGGCCAGCGAAACCTCGCGCATCAATGCCTCCATCGAAACCACCTACCGCGTCGGCAAGGACCGCGAGCGCGAACTGCAAGGGGCCGTCGGCGCGCAGAAAGCACGCGTGCTGGCCCTGAACAAGCAGCGCGACGAGCTCAACGTCTACCGCCGCGACGTCGAGTCGGCCCAGCGCGCCTATGAGGCCGTGAGCCAGAGCGCTTCGCAGACGCGCCTGCAAAGCCTGAGCAACCAGACCAATGTGGTGCGCCTGAACGTGGCGACGGCGCCCGTCGGGCCGTCCAGCCCGCGGCTGCTGCTCAACCTGCTGATCGCCGCGTTTGGCGGGACCCTGCTGGGCATCGCCTGCGCCTTGTTGCTGGAACTGACCAACCGCCGCGTGCGCTCGGCCGAAGACCTGGTGCAGATGCTGGGCCTGCCGGTGCTGGCCAGCATTTCTTCGAGCAGGGGCAGCGCCCGGCTCAGCGGTCCGCGCCGTCTCGCCTTGGGTCTTGGAGGATAAAGAATGATGAACAGAAACAACAACGCCACGGCCGTGCGCCCCGTTCCCCTGACCGTGCCCAGCAAGCCGGCCACCGGCTCGGGCCGGGCCATGGGCATGATCCTGGTCGACGCCGGGCGGCTGTCGCCGCTGGATGCCGAGCGCATCCTGAATTTCCAGCGCGACCGCGGGGCGCGCTTCGGCGACTCCGGCAAGGCCCTGGGGCTGCTGACCGACGACGACGTGCGCTATGCGCTGTCGGTGCAGTTCGACTACCCCTACCTGGCCCGCGAAAGCAACTTGAGCCGCGAACTGGTGGCGGCCTACCAGCCCGACAGCCAGCCCGTGGAGCAGTTGCGCGCCTTGCGCAGCCAGCTGATGCTGCGCTGGTTCGACACCGGCGCCGAGCGCCGCGGCCTGGCCATCGTCAGCGCCGGCTCCAAGGAGGGGCGCAGCTATATCGCGGCCAACCTGGCCATCGTGTTTTCACAGTTGGGCCAGCGCACCTTGTTGATCGATGCGGACATGCGCGCGCCGCGCCAGCACCAGCTGTTCAACCTCGGCAAGGGCGCGGGCCTGTCGGACATGCTGGCGGGCCGCGCCGGGCCCGAGGCCGTTGTCAGTGTGCCCGCGCTGCAGGATTTGTCGGTGCTGCCGGCGGGCGTGATCCCGCCCAATCCGCAGGAGCTGCTGGGCCGCCAGGAGTTTTCACGGCTGCTGCAATCGCTGGGCCAGGATTTCGACATCATCATCATCGACACCCCGCCCGCCAGCGAATGCGCGGACGCCCACACGGTGGCGGTGCGCGCCGGTGCGGCTTTGGTGGTGGCGCGGCAGAACACCAGCTCGGTGCCGCAGATGACGCGCTTCACGCACAGCCTGCGCGAATTCGGCGTGGCCCTGGTGGGATCGGTGCTTAACGATGCGTGATGCGACGCGTGAAGTGCTGCTTGAAGCGCTGCAGCACGGCCAGCCCGGTTGCCCCCAGCAGTCCGCCCGCCGCGTCGGCCGCCAGGTCGGACCAGCTTGCCGAGCGGCCCGGCAGGAACATCTGGTGCAGCTCGTCCATGCCGCCTACCAGCAGGGCGCCGGCCACACAACACAGTGCCATGCGCCAGCCGCGCATGCCGCCGGCCAGGCCCGCGGCCGCGCCGACCACGGCAAAGGTCAGCAGGTGGGCCAGTTTGTCCCAGGGGGCGGGGAACAGGCCCACCGCCACGGGCTGGGCGCCTGCGATGTAGAGCACGGCCGCGCTCAGGGCGACCGTCAGCCCCGCGAGGATGCGGACGGTGCGCTGGAAATTGAGACCTGCGTTGGCGGTGTTCGACATAGGCCCGATTTTCTCACGCGTCAGTACAGAGGCCGGGTGGGACCATGCTGAATCCCCACGACGGACATGCACCCGACTGGCGCCGCCGCTGGTCGTTGCTGCTTGAAAAAATCGAGCGCGTGCAAAGTCCCGCCCAGGGGCAGGCGTTGCTCGATGAACTGAGCCGCCCGCGCGCGCCCTCGGTGCTGGCGTTTGCCAATGCGCATGCGATGAACTCCGTGGCGGTGTCTGCGCCCTTTTTTGAGGCCATGCAATCGGCCGACCGGGTGCTCAGGGACGGCTCCGGCATGGCGACGCTGTTCAAGATGCTGCGCATGGAGCCGGGCCTGAACCTCAACGGCACCGACCTGATTCCCAGGCTGATACGCGCCTTCGACGGCCGCGGCATCGCGCTGTTCGGCACGCGCGATCCCTGGCTGGAAAAGGCCTGGCAACGCGTGCGGCAGGAGTTCGCGCCGCACAGCGCGGTCATGCGCGCCAACGGCTTTCTCGACGCGCAAGCCTACGCCCGGCTCGCGGCCGAACACCGGCCGGCGCTGATCGTGCTCGGCATGGGCATGCCGCGGCAGGAAGAGGTCGCGGCCCAGTTGCGCGAGGTGCTCAGCCATCCGTGCCTGATCGTCTGCGGCGGCGCCATCATCGATTTCCTGGGCGGCAAGACGCCGCGCGCGCCGCTGTGGATGCGCAAGACCGGGGTGGAATGGGTGTATCGCCTGGCGCTGGAGCCGCGCCGGCTGTTCCAGCGCTATGTGATCGGCAACCCGCTGTTCCTCACGCGGGCGTTGCGGCTGGCGTCGGTTCAGCGGCGTTGAACAATCACCCCGCACCAGAATCCGGTTTGGCGGCCAAGCGGCACGGCGATGTCAGGAAGTTCCGCCAGAGGCGCTTCTCGGGCCAGGCATAGCGCTTGCTGCCGTTGATCGGCCTCGGATACCGGGCGCCCGGTTACCCGGTCACCTGAGCGAAGTGAATCTGAACTGGTGCCGATGGTTTATTCGTTGATGCGCCCCAGGAACTGAATACTGCGCTCGCTGCCGTTTGGACCAAAGAACTCTGCCGGCGTAGTGTCTTCCATGACATGGCCGCCTTCCATGAAGACAATGCGGTCTGCAACTTCCTGGGCAAAGCGGGTCTCATGGGTCACGACCAGCATGGTCATCCCCTTGTCGGCGAGGTCGCGCATGACCTTGAGCACTTCACCGCGCAACTCGGGGTCAAGCGCCGAGGTCGGTTCGTCGAACAGGATCACTTCGGGGTCCATCGCCAGCGAGCGTGCGATCGCGACGCGCTGCTTCTGGCCTCCCGAAAGCCGGCCTGGATATTCATCCGCTTTTCCAAGCAGCCCGACCTGGGCAAGCAGGTCACGGCCGCGCACCTGGGCTACCGCTTTTTTGACCCCCTTGACCGACACCAAACCCTCAATCACGTTGTCCAGTGCCGTCATGTGCGGGAACAGATTGAAGGATTGAAAAACCATGGCCGTCTTTTTCCGGATCTCCAGGATCTTCCGGCGGTCGGCGTGCGATGGTTTTCGGGTCGGGTCGGTGATGCCGATGCCGCAGACCTCAACAGTGCCCCTGTCGGGAACTTCGAGGAAATTAAGTGAGCGGATGAACGTGGTTTTTCCGGAGCCCGATGGTCCCATGATGACGATGACCTCGCCCTGGGACACCGTCAGGTCGATATGCTTGAGCACCTGGTTGGCGCCAAAGCTTTTGGCCAGCCCGCGCACACGGACGGTGCAGTTGTCGTGGTTGATCATTGGTAGCGCCTCGAGAGCCGGCTTTCCAGCCAGGTTTGCAGAATGGTCAGTATCTGGTTGATAAACCAGTAGATCGCGCCGACCATCAGGAACATTTCCATGTAGCGGAAGGTGGTGGCCCCTATCTGGTCGGCCACCCGCGTGAGCTCTACGACTGTCACGGTGGAGGCAAGTGACGTGTCTTTCATGAGCCCGATGAGGCGGCTGCCCACCGGCGGCAGTGCGATCCGGAAGGCCTGCGGCAGCACCACGCGGAACAAGGTCTTCCAGTAGCCCATTCCCATGGACCATGCCGCCTCCCATTGGCCTTTGTCGACCGCCATGATGCCGGAGCGGAAGTTTTCGCTGAGGTAGGCGGCCGCAAACAGGCTGAGCGCGAGCAGGGCTGCCGGAATCGGGCTGATAACGATGCCGTAGCTGGGCAGCCCGAAGTAAATCAGCAGAATCTGGATCAGCAGCGGCGTGCCACGGAAGATCGAGACATAGGAAAACGCGAACCAGCGCAGCGGCTTGAACGGTGAAATACGCGCCAGCGCCACGAGCAGGCCGAGTACACAGCCGAAAAAGAATGCCGAGAACCCGAGGCCGAGGGTCACCAGGACCGCCTTCTCGAGCAAAGGCAAGGCCCTGAAAAATAAATCAATCATGCTGGCGTCCTCTCAGTGGCGGATGGATGCTGGGGACGCGGGCTCATGGCTTGGCGGACCGGATGTCGCCGTATGCGGCCAGGCCTGCCTGCAGGTCGGCAATCAACTCGTCGGTCTCTTCAAGGCCGATGGAGAGCCGGATCACCGGCTGATCGGTCAGCGCAAACGCGCGGTTGGCTTGCAGCGCTGCCGGGTAATAGGCGGCCAGGCTATGCACGCCGCCCCAGCTGGCGCCGATCACGAATTGCTGGAGCGAGTCAAAAAAGCCATGAAAGGCCTGTTCCGGTCCCGGCTTCAGGATGAGAGAGAACAGGCAGCCATTGGTCTTGAAGTCGCGTTTCCAGATCGCGTGCCCCGGGTCTGACTCCAGTGGCGGGTAGAGCAGTTTTTCGACTTCGGGCTGGGCCTCGAGCCAGCGCGCGATCTTCAGCGTGGAGGCGCTCTGTACGGCAAGCCTGACCTTGAGGGTTTCCATGCCGCGCAGCACGAGAAAGCAGTCGTCAGGGCTGACCTGCTGGCCGAGGATGCTTTGCGTTTCGCGCAGGACTTCGTAGTGCCCGTGGTCATTCATGCTGATGCTGCCCATCAGAAGGTCCGAATGACCGCCCAGGAATTTGGTCGCCGCCTCGATGCTGAAATCAACGCCGTGCTCCAGCGGCCGAAACCCGAGCGGGCTGGCCCAGGTGTTGTCCATCATGGTCAGCACGCCGTGCTTTCTGGCGATCCGGGCGATCGCCGGCGTGTCCTGCATTTCCATCGTCACGGTGCCCGGGGATTCCATGCAGATCATGCGGGTGCTGGGTCTGATCATCGCTTCGATCTCGGTCGCGCTCGCGGCAGGCGCATAGAGCTCGACCGCCACATTCATTTTCGCCAGCCATTTATCCGCGAAAGTCTTGAGTGCCCCGTAGCAGGCGGCGGACATGAGCAGGTGGTCGCCGCCGCGCACAAAGCCCATGACCGTCGTCATCAGTGCGGATTGCCCCGAAGGGGTGATCACGCAGTGTTTTCCGCCCTCCAGCGCGGCAATCTTTCCTTCCAGGTGGCGTGCGGTGGGCGTGCCCGTGATGCCGTAGCTGAACCCGTCGGGCTGGCGGCTCTTGCGCTTGACGAAGTCGTCCAGCGAATCAAAGACCACGGTGGATGCGCGCAGGACCGCCGGCGAGAGGCTTGCAAACGCAGTATTAGTTCTATTGATAGAGTTCATTTATGCTAGTTGTCCAGGTTAGTGTCTCTTTGGAATTGCGGTCATACGGCTTCCAGTGTTATGCAGAGCAGGTATTACTTCAACACGTCAGATGATTAACTCTATAAATGGAGGTTATAGATGGAAATGCGGGATATACAGGTCTTCAGGGCCGTGATGCAGGCGGGAACGACCAGCAAGGCGGCCACCCTTTTGGAAGTCTCGCAGCCTGCCGTGAGCCAATCCATCCGCAAGCTGGAGGCCTCGTCCGAACTGCGTTTGTTCGACCGGGTGCGTGGGCGCCTTGTCCCAACCCAGGAGGCCTTGGCCCTGATGGTGGAGGTCGATCGCTGCTTTACCGGCTTTGAAGTCATTGAGCACCGGGTCCGCAGCCTGAAGTCCTTTGGGCTAGGACGGCTTGCCATCGCGTCCATGCCGGCATTGGGCACCGGCTTCATGCCGCGTGCGATAGCCGCCTTCGGGCTGGACACGCGGCGCATCCAGATGTCCTTCCAGATCATGAGTTCGCGCGAAGTGCACCAGCAGGTTTCAGCGGGGCAGCTCGACTTTGGCTTGATGGCCGACGAGCTGTCGGTGTCGGGCCTGGAGCATTCCGAATTTGTCCGCCTGCCCGGTGTCATCGTCATGAACGCGCAACACCCCTTGGCGCGCAAGAAGACCATTGATGCGGAAGATCTCGTGAGCCACCCTTTTCTTGCCTTGAATCCGGAGGATGCGAGCCGGCGGCGGCTGGAGCAGTCTTTGGGTGCGGGCAACATGACCTTGCGCCCGGTTCTCGAAACGCCTTATTCCAATTCAATTTGCGAGTTTGCGCTCCAGGGCGTGGGTATGGGCATGGCGCACCCGGTCCAGGCGCTGGACTACCTGTCGCGCGGCCTGTTGATCAAGCCCATGACCATCGAAACGAGTTTTACCGGGCTTCTGGTGTTCCGCGCCGGCATTCCGCTTTCGGAGAACGCGAAGGACCTGTTGAAGGTCATGCGTATCCAGCTGGAGGCGGATAAAAAACTTCTGCAGAAGGCGCTGGGAAAGGCTCGATAGAGCTTGCGAAGGGATGCCGTACCGGGCAAGGCCTATAAGTCTTGCTTATTGACCGAGTACCTTTACCCAATTGTGTCAATACAGTGACGGGACAAGAATTATTGAAGTGCAAGGCATCTTGCTCTCGGTCAATTCAATTTTGTCAGTCTGTAACGCCAAAAAGGGCCTTCACATGAAAACGTCTTTTGTCCGCCGGAGCGCGTTCAAGCTCCTGTTTACCCTGGTCGCCACAAGCGCGGTGATGGCGCCTTCATCCTGGGCCCAGTCCCGCGACATCCTGGCCACCGCCCGCGCGAGCGGCGTGATCCGCGTTGCCAACACGCTGGCAAGCCCGCCCTGGAGCTTGCTCGACGACAAAAACCAAGCCTCGGGTTACGACGTTGAAATGGCCAAGGAAGTCGCCAGGCGGATCGGCATTGCCAGGGTGGAATTTATCGCCGACCTGTTCAAGAATTTTGTTGAAGGCCTGAAAGCCGATAAATACGACCTGGTCATGAATGACCTGACTCCCACGGTGGAGCGCATGAAACAGATCGACTTCAGCGCACCCTATGGCGTGGAGGATTTCCGGATCTTCGTGCGTGCCGTGAATAACGACATCAAGGACAAGCCCGACCTTCGCGGCAAGCGGGTGGGGGTCACCACAGGCACCAGCAACGAATCCTGGGCCCGAGCCAACCTGAAGGATTCAGAAATTGTGACCTATGACAATGGCGGCCTGGTTTTCAACGATCTGGCGATCGGCCGCATCGACGCCATCATCAGCTCACACTTTGGCGGCATGAAGTACGCCACCGTCAACAAGCTGCCGATCAAGGAAGTGGGCCCCATTCTGACCTACCAGCTTTCCGCCGCCGGCATGGTCAAAAACCAGCCGGCCTTGCGCGAGGCCATCAACAAGGCGATTGCCGACATGCACGCTGACGGCACGATTGACCGCCTCTCCAAGCGCTGGGTGGGGGTGAGCTATGACATGTCCGCGGAAGTCGCGAAGGCGCTTAAGCAGCAGTGATGCCGCGGTAATTCCGTCTCTGTTCATCATTTGATACGGGTCAATTTTCTGCACCGGGGAGAATGCTTTGCCTTATGCGCCCACCCAATCACTGCGTTTCTGGCGGCTGGCAACGCTCTGCATCATGTTGCCAGCGCTTGCAAGCCTCGCTTCCGCCGGCGCCATCGACCGCATCAAGGCGAACAAAAAGGTGGTGATTGCGTATAGCAGGACCTCCAGTCCTTTTTCGCTCGATGACGAAAATGGACAGCCCGTCGGCTACGGCATGGACATGTGTTCCAGGGTGGTCGAATCGCTGCGAAAGAAGCTGGGCGTCAGCGATCTGAAGGTTGAGTATGTGACGCCGCCTTTGCAGGAGCGGCTGGAGGGCGTCAAAACCGGCAGGATAGACATGGGCTGCGGCAGCACGGCGCGCACCGAAGAGCGGCTGCAGGTGGTGGAGTTCTCGCTTGCCTATTTCATCGGGCCGCTGCGCACCATCGTCAAGTCGAACAGCCCGGTTCAGCATTTCAAGGACCTGGCACGAAAAACCATGGCCTTGCCCTCGGGAACCGAGGCCGAAAAAGTGGCGCGCACGCTGGACATGCAGTCGTCGCTGAATTTCAAGTACAAGATCACCAAGACCAGCCCGGAGGCCTTTGCCGCCGTCGGCGACGGGTCGGCCGACGGATTCATGATGGATGACGTGATGCTGGCCACGCTGCGCGCGAACTCGGCGCATCCCGAGGATTTCCGGTTGCTGACCGATATCCACGCGATCTCGGAGGTCGGCATCCTGTTGCCGAAGAACGACCCGGCTTTTAAAGCACTTGTCGACCAGGAACTGGTGCGCGTGATGCGCGAAGGAGAGGCCGCGCGCCTCTACGACAAATGGTTTCAGTCCCCGATTCCGCCCCAGGGCAAGAACCTCGCACTGCCGCTGAATCAGTTCCTGCGCGAACATTTCAAGTACCCCGCCGATGGGTATATCAAAGGCCGTTGATTCCCGCTGCACCGCACTGTTCTGCATTTCCAACCCAACCCGGAAGCCACCATGACCACCCAGCTCCAATGTTCTACCCCGGCTCGCGGCCTGGCCTGTCTGCTGGGCGCGGCGGTTCTTGCCTGTGCCTCCTTTGCCGTCTCGGCGCAAACCGATGACTCTCTCTCCCGCTTGCAGAAAAAAGGCGTGGTGCTCGTTGCGAACACGCAGGAAAGCCCGCCATGGAGTTATATCGGTGCCGACAATTTGCCCGCCGGCTATGACGTCGCCGTTGCCAGGGAAATTTTTCGGCGTATCGGAAATATCAAGGTGGAGTTTGTGGCGGACAAGTTCAAGCACTTCATCGACGGCATCAACACCAAAAAATATGACGTCGTCATCAACAGCCTGGCGCGCACGCCCGAGCGGGCCAGGATCGTGGACTTCACGGATCCCTACACAGTCCAGGACTTCCGCATCTGGGTTCATGAAAAAAATGCAGATATCGTGGATGCCGCGAGCCTGAAGGGAAAAAGCGTGGGCGTGAGCGCGGGCACCACGAATGAACTCTGGGCCCGCAGAAACCTGCCGTCGTCGGAGATCAAGGCCTACGACGGCGGCGGCTTTGTTTTCAACGACCTCGTCAACGGCCGTGTGGATTCGGTCATCGACTCCTACTTCAACGGCTTCAAGATGAAAACCATCAACAAACTGCCCGTCAAGACCGTCGGGGAGCCTGTCGTTTATTCGCTGGGTGCGGCCATCGTTCCCAAAAATTCTCCCGCCTTGCTGGCGGCCATGAACAAGGCCATCGCGGAGATGATCGCAGACGGTACCCTGCAAAAACTCGCCGACCAGCATGTCGCGCCGGGCTATGACATGGTCGGAAACATGAAGAAGGGGCAGGCCTGGAAATAGGCCTTTGGGATCAAGTCATTATTCCGGCGGGCCGAAATCCGCCGATCAACTGGGGATATTTTGGAAGCAACACAGAAACCCGCCGCAAGCAACCCGATCAAGTGCGATATTGACCTGGACGCCGACGGCAAACACATCGGCTATTTGCGACTTCCGCATTCGGTGCACCGTTCGGCTTATGGCTGGATACCCATACCGGTGGCGTCCATCAAGCGCGGTGACGGGCCCGTGGTCATCATCAGCGCCGGCACGCACGGCGACGAATATGAAGGCCAGATCATTGTTTCCCGGCTCATCCGGGAGATTGACGCCGAGATGGTCAGCGGCCAGTTGATCCTGCTGCCCATGGCCAACGCCCCGGCCGCGGAAGCCGGTTTGCGCACTTCGCCGCTGGACGATGGCAACCTGAACCGTCTGTATCCCGGAGACCCCCTGGGAACACCCACCCAGATCATCGCGCACTACATCGAGCACCACCTACTTTCACGCGCTCAGTACATGATCGACCTGCATTCGGGCGGTACCTCGCTGGTCTATGACGGCGCAAACATGATGGGACTCGAGCCGCGTACGCCCGAAGAAGAAAAGCATGTGACGGACCTGCTCAAGGCCTTCGGCCTGCCCAAGGCATTCCTGTATGCGCCGAACTCCGTGAACGTCACGGCCGCCGCCAGGCGCCAGAACGCCATCTGCTTCCTGACCGAACTCGGCGGTGGCGGCAACGTGGATGCTTCGCTGGTAAAACAAGGCCGACAGGGCCTGCTGCACCTGCTTGGCTTCCTCAAAGTCCTGGGCGGTGGCTTGGTGCCGGCGAGCGCGCCGTCGCAGGCCCGCCTCATGACCATTGACCGGGCAACGCACTATGTCTATGCCATGGACCACGGCGTTTACGAGCCGCTCGTGGAGCTTGGCGCGAAAGTACGCAAGGGCCAGAGCGCTGCGTTGATCCATTTCCCGTCCAACCCCAAACAGGAGCCGGTGACGGTTTGTTTTGAAGGCGATGGAGAGGTGATTTGCCGGCGCGCCATCGCGATGGTCAGCCGCGGCGACTGCATCTTCCAGCTGGCGAGCGAGCGTCGACCGCTGGTTTGACCTTATTCGGCTTGGGCGGCGCGGGAACAAGCCCTACTGGATCCCGGTGCGGGGCTTTATCGCATAGCGCGTTTGGCTCATATCCTGCGGCATCTTCCCTGTCAAAAACCAGAAAAATTGTTTGCGTGAAACAAGGTATGACCGCATCCGGGGAGCCGGATAAAGGAGGGCATGCATATAATTCCCGCGTGTCCAAACCTGCATCATCAAGCTCCACCGCCTCCATTTGGGTGCGCCTGGCTGCGTGGCTGGCTTTTCTGGCTGTCTTGTCTGCGTTGGTGGCGCCGGTTGCCATGCTTGCGCAAGACGTGCGAACCGGCAAGCTTGGCGGCATTTGCAGCGTCAACACGGCCTCAACCGCCAGTGCCGATTCAGGAGACAGTGATGCACCGCAGTCCGGGTTGCGTTGCGATCTTTGCGCGTCTACAGGATTGGTGTTGCCGCCCTTGCCGGTGGCCGCAATTCCGTGCTCTCCCGGCAGCCAGCTGATTGCGATCGATCTTCCTGTCGCCGGCGGTGCTGCAATACCCGGGCTGCCATTCAGCCGCGGTCCCCCCGCACTTTGAATTGACCTGCCTCGCCTGAGGCATTCCCGCGTGCGCGACAGGCTGTCCGCATGCGCCCGGCCGCATGCGCGGCTCTCAATTCTCAAGTGGGGACTCCATGACACTTTTCCGTGCTCGCTTTTCCTTGTCTTTAAATGCCATCTCGGCAGGGGCAGTGAAGGCTCCCTCCATCACTTTTGCGCAGGCTGCAGTTGAAGCGCCGGCAGCAACGCCGCCCGATTCCGCCATCAGGCCAGTCCAGAATTCTGGAGTCGTCGTCGACGGCAGACACGCAGGCCCGGACCTATGACCGATGCCATTTACTGGGAAGAAGTAAAGCTCGCCTTGTCACCCATGTCGGGTGCCATGGCTGTCTTGGCTGCATGCCTCGCCGCAATCTTGACTCTGGTGGAAGTCATTCCACCTGCCAACGCCATGGGTTTGGGAGGGGATGCTCCCAGGGTTTGTAAGCAGTGCCGGAAGTCTGCCGTGATGCAGACCGGGCTGCTGTATGCCTCGGCTGCTATCTCACGCCCGATTGTCTTGATCGCGACTGTCCGCCCCCACGATCTGAAGGACTTGTTTTGAACTCCCAAACGACCCCCGCCAACTCCGAGTCGGCGTTGTACCGCCGTGTCTGGCGCTGGCATTTCTACGCCGGTCTCATCTGCCTGCCATTTCTCGCGATGATGGCGCTGACCGGTGCGCTCTATCTGTTCAAAGAGCCGATTGAATCGCTCGTGTACGCACAATTGCGCTTCACCGGGCAAACGCCGGAACCGGCGCTGGACGCCGAGTCGCTGGTCGCCAGGGCAACAGCGGCTGAACCCGGCGAGGCCGTCCGCTTTGTTGCATCCGCACGGCCCGGCCGCACCGCAGAAGTGGGCATCCGGACGGCCGGGGGTACTGTGGCGGTGTACCTGGATCCTGCGAGCGGCAGCGTACTGGGCCGCCTGCGCGACGACTTCAGGTTGACGGAAGTCGTCAAGCGTATCCATTCGCTTGCCATCGCCGGTACGGTCGCAAACTACTGGATCGAGGTGGTGGCCGGCTGGGCGATCGTGCTGGTTGTGTCCGGCGTCTTCCTGTGGTGGCCGCGCGGGCGTTCAGGTGGGGTTTACAGCTTGCGCGGGCGCCCCGCGCAGCGCACCTGGTGGCGTGACCTGCACGCCGTCACCGGCGCCATCGCGGCCGTCGTCATTCTTTTTCTTGCCGTCACAGGCATGCCTTGGTCGGCTTTCTGGGGCCAACAGTTTGGCCGCATTACCAACGGATGGGGCATCGGTTTGCCTGAATACCTGTGGGGGAAGCCGCAGTCCTTGCCTCCGATGGCGAACCTTGGCAGCGTGCCATGGACACTCAGCCAAGCGCAGCTTCCGCAGTCGACGCTCCACGCGGAACACGCGGAACATGCGGGCCATGCGGGCCATGACGCCGGAGCGCCCTCGGCGCCAGCAGCCGGGGGCACTTCGCCCTCTATCGGACTGAATGAAGCCTTGCTCACCTTCGCCCGGCTGGGCCTGCCTGCGGGAACACCGGTAAGCCTGCCCGTTGGTCCGCGCGGGGCCTACACCGCGATGCTTTTTCCAGACGACGTCAGGGCCCAGCGTGTCGTTCACCTCGACCGGTATTCGGGCGCGGTGCTCGCCGATGTGGGATACGCGAACTACGGCATAGCGGGGCGCCTGGTCGAATGGGGCATCAACATCCACACCGGCGTGCAGTTTGGTTGGGTCAACCAGCTCGTGATGCTGGCCGGCTGCCTCGCCATCATCGCCCTGGCCGTGTCCTCTGCCGTGATGTGGTGGAAGCGCCGACCGCGAGGGCGCCTGGCTGCGCCGCCGCGCCGGGCTGGTGACCGGGCTGCGATCGGCGCGGTCGCGGCCGCCGTATTGCTTGGCCTGCTCTACCCGTTGCTTGGCGCGTCGATGCTTGTGGCGCTGCTTGTCGATGCGGCTGTGCCGCGGCGCTGGCATGAACGCTTCGGCCTTTGAAATAGCGCGAACAATAATTTACTCAAGAAAAATTCCATGAAAAACCTGTCTACCGCCTCCGCGGCCCTGATCTTCATCGCGCTATCCGCACCGGAGATAGCGAATGCCCAGTCCACCTTGCCACTTGTGACCGTTACCGAAAGTCGTGACACGGGTGCACTGACCGTGCCCTACACGGAGAAGGCAACTGCCGACATCCGGCGCACGCCGGGCGGCGTCGAAGTCGTTCCTGACACCGACTTCAAGAACGGCCCCGCACAGACGATCAAGGACGTCCTCGCTTCGGTGCCCGGCGTGGTCACGCAGTCCAGGTGGGGTCCGGACGCGCGCCTGTCGATCCGGGGCTCCGGGTTGTCTCGTGCCTACGGCAATCGCGGCATCAATATGTACATGGACGGCATCCCGATCAACACCTCCGACGGTTTGTTTGACCTCTTCGAGATCGATCCGACCGCCTACCGCTATGTCGAGGTTTTCAAGGGCGCCAACGCGCTGCGCTACGGTGCCAACGCGCTGGGCGGAGCAATCAACTTCGTCACGCCGACCGGCCGGGATGCGTCACGGTTCGACGGGCGTGTTGATGTGGGCAGCTTCGGTTATCGCAGGGCGCAGGCAAGCACCGGCGCGGCCGATGGCCCCGTGGACTACTTCATCACCGCTTCCGCGGAGCGGTTCGACGGATTCCGCGACCACAGCAATGGCCATCAGGAGCGTCTGAGCGGCAACATCGGTTATCAATTCTCGCCGGATGCCGAAACGCGCTTTTACGTGAATGCGAACACATGGCGCTCTCGCCTGCCCGGCGAGGTAACCAAGACTGCGGCGTTGAACTCACCGAAGGATGCGGACGCCTATTTCGTCCTGGTCGATCAGCAGCGCAACATCGATTCGATGCGTGTTGCCAACAAAACCACGCTGCGCTTCGGTCCTACCACGGTGGACTTCGGCATCTTCGGCGCGCAGCGCCATGTAATGCACCCCATCTACCAGTGGCTGGACTACCGCGTCAATGATTACGGCGGTTTCGCGCGAGCCACTGATGACCGCTCCATAGGCGGCTTTCGCAATCGCCTGATCGCGGGGGTCAATGTGCACAACGGCTCGATCGACAACGAGCAGTTTGTCAATCTGCCAGGCGCCGTCAAGGGCGCGCTGGTCGCGTCCAACATCGACAAGTCGGAGAACATCTCGGCATATCTGGAGAACTCCTTCTTCATCCGTCCGGACGTCGCGCTCGTTGCCGGCGGGCAGTTCCAGCATGCGGTTCGCGAACGCCAGGACCGCTTCCTGTCCAATGGAGACCAGTCCGGCGGCCGTACCTACGACAACTTCAGCCCGAAGGTTGGCGTGTTGTGGGATGTCGATCCCGCGTGGCAGGTATTTGGCAACATTTCGCGCAGTGCCGAGGCGCCCACCTTTGACGCGAATTCGTTCGGGTCGACGGCGAGTTCGGCCGTTGACGCCCAAACCGCGACTACCTATGAAATCGGCACGCGCGGCAAGCGTGAGGACCTTACCTGGGACGTCTCCCTCTACCGCGCGGATATCGGGAAGGAACTGCAATGCCTGACGAGCCCTGCCACACCGGGTTCATGCACGGTGAGGAATGCCGACCGAACCGTGCACCAGGGAATCGAAGCGGGTTTTGGCCTTGCGTTTCTCAAGTCGGTCCTCGATAAAGGAGACCGGTTCTGGTTTAACGCTACCTACACCTACAACGATTTTTTCTTTGATGGCGACGCTCGCTACGGCAACAATCGCCTTCCCGGTGTCGCGCCGCACAATATTCGCGCCGAAGTGCTCTATAAACATCCGGGCGGTTTCTACGCGGGTCCGAACGTCGAATGGATGCCAAAAGCCTACTTCGCCGATAACGCCAATCAGGTAACGATAGATCCCTACAGGCTGTTGAATTTCAGGATCGGCTACGACAACCCGCGCGCGGGGTGGTCCGGCTACCTCGAAGCACGCAACCTGCTCAACAAGCGCTATATCTCCAGCACCGTGGTGGTCGAAACCGCCAATGCCGCATCGGCCTTGTTCAATCCGGGGAGCGGACGCAGCATCTACGGCGGCATGCGGTACAAGTGGTGAAGGTTGGATGATTTTCGGTTTGCTGCCGCGAGTTTCGGGCGCGACGCTTCGATGTAAACGCCTGAGTGTTCTGGCTGTTGTTGGCGAAAAAAAGGGGCATTAACCGGCATTGATGCCGGCATCCGCAGCTGTTGCCGGGTGACTGGCTTGAGGCACGGGCATTTCTTCCGCGTCGTAGCGGTTGTCCACATCCGGCGTGCAGTCCCGCCTGACGATCTGCCCGGGATTGCCCAGCACCACGCAATACGGCGGCACATCCTCAAACACATAGGCGCCGCCGGCGATGCGGCTGCCCCTGCCGACGGTGACGCCGCCCACGATGATGGCGTGCGGGCCCACCCAGACTTCGTCTTCGATCACCGGGTACAGGCTGTGCCTGCGACCTTGCGCGTCGATGTGGTCGCGCTGGCCCAGGGTGACGCCGTGGAACAGCGTGACGTTGCTGCCTATGCGGGCGCCGGCATTGACGACGATGCCGCGGCCGTGCGTGAGCGCCAGCCCCGGGCCTATCGCGGTGCGCCAGGGAATTTCGATGCCGGCCATCTGGCTGACCATGCGGTAGAGCAGCCGCGCGGGCAGTACGGCCAGCCAGCGCCAGCTGTCCGGAAGCCTGTCCGCGGCCTGGCACAGGCGCATCACGGCGAGCACGCGGAATGCCGGGTCCAGCAGGGCGGCTTTGAGCGTGAGCTGGGCATCGGACTGCCCGTACTTTCTATGGGTGTCGGCTTTCAGGGCGTGCATATCATTTTTTCCAGGGCAGGTTGGCCGGCGGCGGCGGGCGCGTTGAACCACAAGGCGGAGTCGCGCATTGCGTCGGTGTAGGGTGTCCACCGCACACCGAGCTGGCCGGTGGCGGCCTGTACGTCGAGGTGTATGTGCTGCGACCACAGGCCCAGCAGGCCGGGCGGCAGTGCGTCAGGCAGCTTGATGCTGTGATGGCCCAGCAACTTCAATGCGCGCTCGGCCGCTTTGAGCGGCGGCCCGCAGAGCCAGGCATCGAGCTGGAGCTGGCGGCGGCTGATGCGGCGCACGGGCGTGGCCTTGATTTCCAGGGCCAAGTCCACGAAGTAGTCGTTCCAGCGCGGGCTGTCGGGCGCCGCCAGGTTGAAGACCGGCATGTCGCCAGCCGCCAGGGGCAGCTGTAGCGCCAGCAGCAGGGCCTGGCAGACGTCGTCGACGTGGACCAGGTTGGCCCAGCCGTCGCCGGCGATGCCCAGGTCGCCCAGCCGCCCGGCGCGCAGCCAGCGGCCTATGCGTCCCACCCACAGCTGGCTGCCGGGGCCGAAGACGCAGCCGGGCCGCAGCAATACCGCTTCGCCCCCGTGCTGCACGAAGTCGCGCATGGCGGCCTCGGCTTCGCATTTGGCCTTGCCGTACCAGCCCAGGTTGGGGCCCAGCGGCGCGTCTTCGCGGACGCTGCCTTCGGCTCCGCCGTAGACCGACATGGTGCTCAGGTGCACGATGCGCCGGCAGTCGGTTTGCAGCGCGGCCTGCACCAGCGCGCGCGCGCCGCCGGCAATCGAGGCCGCGCCGCCCGCCACGCAGTTCACCACGGCGTCAAAGCCTTTCAGGGCCTGCGCCAGCTCGCGCGGGTCGCGGCTGTCGATCTCCAGCCAGTGGGTGTCGTTTCTCATGCGCCGCGACGCGCCCGTGGCCTCGGCCCAGGGCGCGGCCCGCAGCATTTCCAGCAGGCGCGCGCCTATGTGGCCGGAAGCGCCCAATACCAGAATCTTCATGCGGCCTCCTTCATCTGCAGCGGCGAGCGTTCCGCGCGCAGCTGCCGCGACAGATGGTCGCCGAGCCGTAGCGACATGGCGACCAGCGTCAGCGTGGGGTTGGCCTGGCTGGAGGTCGGGAACACCGCGCTGCCGGCCACGAACAGGTTGCGCACCGAATGCACGCGGCAATCGGCGTCGACCACGCTGCTGCGCGGGTCAATGCCCATGCGCGCCGTGCCGATGTGGTGGCCGCCGTAGGCGCCGAAGCGCATCAGGTCTTCTTCCAGCGTGTGGCGGTTGTAGTCGAAGCGGGCCTTGCCGCTGCGCGCGAATTCTTCGGCCATCACGTCCAGGCTGGCGCCCACGGAATCGATGTCGGCGCGGCTGTAGCGCCAGTCCACCTTCAGGCGCTGCATGCCCAGCGCATCGACGCCATCGGCCAGCGTGACCCGGCTGTGCGGCTGGGGAATCTGCTCGCCGTGCACTTCGAGGCTGAAGCGGTTGCTGCGGTTGCGCAGGATCACCGAGGGGAATTTCCGGTCCGCCAGGGTGCGCCTGGTGAGCCAGTGCGCCAGGAAGGCGGTGGTGTCCAGCGGGTCGGCGACGACGTTGAGCAGGTGGCGTGCATACACGCCGGCCGAGGGCGGCGCGCCGTCCTTGAGCCGCTTGCTGTATTCGTAGCTGATCATCTTGCGGGCGAGGAAGAGGCCCGACAGCACGCCGCTGCGGTGCGCCGGGTCGGTGATGCGCGGAAAGTGCAGGCGCGCCACCGCGTTGGCCAGGCCCAGGCGTTTTTGCTCGGCGGCCGCGACCGAAAGGCGGCGCCGGCAGTAAATGCCTTCGGGCGAGATTTCATAACCGTGGCGCACGTTGCGTGTGGGGCCGTGCACCGTCAGCATGCCGACATTGCCGGCGATGTGGCACATGTAATAGCGGCCGACCACGTCATGGGCATTGCCCACGCCTTGCGGCGCGACGTCGCGCGAGGCCAGCAGCAGGCGCGCGGTCTCCAGCCCGCCCGTGGCCAGCACCGTGTGGCGCGCGGCAACGGTGAACTGCGTACCCGCCAATGTGCGCACGTCGATCTCGCGCACGGCCCGGCCGTCGGGCTGCAGCCGCAGCGCGGTGCAGTTGGCGCCCAGCAATACTTCGAGCGTGGGCGCCAGCGCCAGCCGCTTCGCATAGCGGCTGCCGAAATGCGTGGGGCAGGAAAAGCGCTCCAGGCCGTTGCTGAGCACACGCGTGCTGTCGAAGCCGGCGATCAGCGGGCCGGTGCCCGGCGCCAGCGCTTCGTCGGCGTCATAAAGAAAACGCCCGGCCTCGGCCAGCGCATTGGCACGCGGGTAATACGGCAGCAGGTCTTCATATGAGATCGGCCAGCCGCTGTGCGGAACGTGGGCGCGGGTTTCAAAATCAATCGGGTCGAAAGGCATGCAGCGCCCGCCCCAGATGGCGGACGAGCCCCCCAGGCGGCGCTGCCGGTATTTGACGGGCGGGCTGTGCAGCTGCTCGTCGGCCACCTCGCCTTCGTAGAGGTCTTGTGTGGGCGCGTCGGCCTGCAGTTTTCCGGATTCGAGCAGCAGCACGGCATGCCCCTGGTCGCTGAGCGACAGTGCCAGTGCGATGCCCGCCGGGCCGCCGCCGATAACGCAGACGTCGGCTTCCAGCCGGCTGCCGTTCGGGATGGTGCTGGCGTCGCGGATCATGCCGTGCCGTCCTGTGGCGCGGCCGGCGCGCGCAAGGGCTTGCCGGCCACGCCGAAATCGCGCTGGTGGATATGGGCCACACTGGAGAAGAAGCGCGCGATCGAAAACTTCTGCTCGTAGAGCGAGCGCCCGTTGCGCTCCAGCGCGGCGCGCAGTTGCGCGTCCTGCAACACACGCCGCAAGCCGGCCGCGATGCCGGCGACATCGCCGGGCTGCACAAAGCAGGCATTGGCACCGTCGGTGAGCACCGAGGGGATTTCACCGACGGGGCTGCACACCACGGCAACGCCGTTGGCCAGCGCTTCCAGGATCACCAGCGGCAGGCCTTCGTCATAAGACGGCAAGACCAGCAGGTCGGCGCGCGCCATCAGCCGCGCCACCTGCTGCTGGTCCGACCAGCCGGCAAAACGCACAAAGCTGGCGATGCCCAGTTCCCGTGCCTTGGCTTCATAAGCCTCGACGTCACCGCCGCCGGCCAGGGTCACCTCCAGCTTCTCCGTGTCAAGGCCGGGCAGGGCCAGCGCCTGCAGCAGGTCGGTCACGCCTTTGCGTTCCGACAGGTTGCCCACGAAGAGCACGCGCTGCATGCCGCTGTCTTCGGCAACGCGCCGCGCATGGGTGGGCTCGGGCACGCCGTTGATGACGATGTCCACGCGCCCGGGCTCCACGCCCAGTTCTTCAATCACGAATTTGCGCGCGGCCGAACCCAGCACCACGACACTCGCGGGCAAGGAGAACACCCAGCGCGTCATGGCCTGCAGCGGGCGCGGCAGCAAGCCGTAGAAGTGGTGCAGCTGCGCCGCATGCAGGTGCAGCACCACGGGCACGCCCAGCGCGCGGCAGGTGGCGATGACGGCGCCCTTGCGAAACAGGCTGAGGCGCTCGGCCATGTTCACATGCACGCCGGCCAGCCGGCCGCTGAACCTGCCGCGTGCGATGCGTGCCAAGGCGGTCGCCAGCACCCACAGCGAATACAGCGCATTGGCGCCGCCGCGCGTGTCCAGCGGCCGGAGTTCGGCCGCGTCGGCCGAGGCGATGGCGGAGGAAGACGCCTGGGCCTGGATCAGGTAGTCCGCCACCTTGAACATGCCGCCGCCCATGGGCGTCCACGGGCAGGCCATGTAGATGTAGCGGCTTTCGCTTTCGCGGATGGCGGTGCGTGGCAGCGATTCACTTCGCATGGTGGGTACTTTCCTGAATGGGGTTCAAAGGGCCGGCGAGCCGGGGCGCGCCGAAGAGCACGCGCTTGAAGTAGGCGGTCATGGGCCGTTCCAGCCAGACGTAAGACAGGCAACCCGCGACGACCACGGCCAGGCCCACGGCCAGGATGATGGCCAGGCTGTCCTGCACGCCCAGGCGCTTGAGCGCCTGCACGCCGGCCGGCACCACAAAGGTGTGAGACAGGTAAATCGAATAGGAGGCATCGCCCAGGAAGGACAGGCGCGAAGCCAGCGGCGCGCGCAGGGTCCAGGGTTCCAGCCAGACCGCGCCCAGCACGACCAGCGCCGCGCCGCAGCCCCAGGTGGCGAAGCGGTCGGCCGTGTGGCCCCAGTCGGGCGCGAACATGAACAGCGCGCCGGCGGCCATCACGATGAGGCCGGCCAGCGGCGCCGCGCGGCGGAAATGCAGATACGCGTGCGCGATGCAGACACCGAGGATGAATTCGAACACGATGGTCTGCGCATAAAAGTTCAGTGCCGTCGAATCCGGCAAAAAGTAGCCGGCCAGGAACACCCCGGCGAAGGCCGCCAGGCAAAAACGTGTGCGCGGCGCGCCCAGCGCGATGGCGGCGGCGAACACCGCATAAAACAGCATCTCGAAATTCAGCGTCCAGCCGACCGGCAGCGTGGGCTGCACCAGGCCCCAGGGGCTCATCGCGGGAATGAAGAACAGCGAAGCCGCAAGGTGGCCGGGCTCCACCGACGAGCGCGCGGCCAGCGCCGGCATGGCCAGCAGCAGGGCCACCTTGAGCAGGGTGTAGAACCAGTAGAGCGGCGCGATGCGCAGCAGGCGGCGGCGCATGAAGACCCAGGCGGCGCCCAGTTGTGAGGAACGCGCAGGACCGTCGGCCGGCAGCGAGGCTGTCGACATGGCCATGACAAAGCCGCTGATCACAAAAAAGATGTCCACCCCGGCGGAACCCGCGCCCCAGTAGTGGCTGGGCCCGGTGCCCGTGATGTGAATCGAGATCGCCTGCGTGATGTGCATCACCACGACCAGCATGGCCGCGGCAAAGCGCAGGATCTGCACGCCGGTGAATTGCCGCGTCGCGCCCTTCAATGCACTGCCTCCCGCGCCGGCTGGAGGAAGGGGCCGGCAGGCTCCTTGAGCACGCGGCTGGCGATGGCCTCGCGCGCGGGGCGCTGGCGGTGCAGCAGGCCGCGCAGCAGGCCGGCGGCGTTGAAGCACCAGGACACCACGGAATACAGCGCCTTGGCGAGCGAGCGCTTGCGCCAGGTCATCAGCAGCACGGGGGCGGCGGCGATGGCGCAGAAACAAGCCAGGCGCCAGGAAGGCGCCAGCGGCCACAGCAGGGTGCTGGCCAGCACCGCCCACCAGCCCAGCACCGCCAGGTAAATGCGCAACTCGCGCAGGCCCTGGATTGCCAGAGGCAGGCGCGGCTGGCCGGCCGCGGCGCGCACCAGCTCGCCCAGGCCGCAGATATAGCGCGTGCGCCAGCGCCGCACCAGCAGGCGGTAGGGCGGCGCATCGTGGCCGAAATGGTTGGCCGCATCCAGCGGCAGCCGCCACAGGCGCCAGCCCAGCGCGCGCAGGCGTATCGCCAGGTCGAACTCTTCGTAGCTGTGCAGGTTGCGGTCGGAAAAATAGCCGGCCGCCTCGATGGCGCTGCGCCGGTACAGGCCGCCGCCGTCCAGCCGGTCCACGTTGCCGGGCTGCAGGTGGGCCGAGGCGCGCTCGCCGCGGGCCATGTATTCCAGGCTTTCGGTGTTCTGCTCGACCACGCGGCCGCCCACGCCGGCCACGTCCGCATGGGCGTCCAGGAAGGCCAGGGCCTGCACCAGGAAACCGTCGCGCATCTGCATGTCGCCGTCGAGGATGTAGACAAAGTCGCCGCGCGAATGCTGGTAGCCCAGTTGCGGGCCGGCGCCGCAGCAGCGCTCCTCGGGGTTGGCCAGCTGCACGATGCGTATCGGGTAGGCGCCGGCGAGCTCCACCGTGCGGTCGCTGGAGTACGAGTCCGCAAGGATCACTTCGCCGCCCACGCCGGCGACCGCGCGCAAGGCGCTTTCCACGGTCGCCTCTATGCGCTTCTCTTCATTGAGCGCCTTGATGACCACCGAGACGCGGCAGGGGAGCAGGGCAGGTGCCGCTTGCCGCGGCCCCAGTACTTCGTCAAACAGTGTGGTGTGCATTTTTATCCTGCCTCCGCCGGGCTGGCCGCCGGCAGCGTGCGGCGCAGGCGCCACTGCTGCCAGTTCCTGACCAGCGGGCCCGGCATGAAAAGCGCCATGGCGGCCGTCAGCCACCAGCGTTTTCCGCGCGCCGCGCGGCGGGCCTTGAGCAGCCAGGCCCAGCCTTCGCGGCGCTTGCCGGCGGCAATGGCCTGCCGCGCCAGCGTGAGCTGGTACTGGGCCGCCAGCCACAGCGCGGAACCGCGCCGCGCGGGCGGCATGGCGCCCGACAGCGCGCGCTGCCGCATGCGCTCCAGGAAAGGCGGCATGGCCAGCGCGGCGTGCCCGCTGCTGAGGCTGCCGTCGACGGCAAGCCGGTAGGCCATCAGCGGCGCATGGGCCAGCGCCACCGGGGCCTGCTCGGCCAGGCGAAACCACAGGTCCAGGTCCTCGCCATGCGATTCGCCGGGCGGAAAGCAGGGCTGCATTTGCAGCAGCCGCGCGCGGCGGACCGATACGGCGCTGGTGCACAAGGTGGGCGAGGCCATCCAGCGCCGCGGCAGGTCGGTGACGACTTCAAGCTGGGGCGTTGGCGCCATCTCGGGCCAGCGCGGCGGCCACATGGCCAGGGTGTCGGGCACCGGCAGGTAGTCGGTGGCCACGGTGTCGGCCTCGGGGCAGCGTGCCTGCGCCCACAGCAAGGTCGCGAGGTAGTGGGGGTGATGCCAGTCGTCGGCATCGAGAAAGGCCACCCATTCACCCCGGGCCAGCGCGATGCCGTGGTTGCGCGCGGCCGAAACGCCGGCATTGGCCTGGCGCACCAGGCGCACGCGCGGGTCGGCGATGAAGCCCACGAGTTCGGCGCCGCCGTCGGTGGAGCCGTCATCGACCACGATGACCTCGAAGTCGACCAAGCTTTGCGCCAGCACCGAGTCCAGGGTGCCGCTGATGTAGGGCGCCTTGTTGTACAGCGGAATGACGATGGAAAATTTCATGGTGTCAGGGGCGCAGCCGCGCGGCGGCCAGGGGGTTTTGCGGGTTGGCGGGGTCGCGGGCGAAAGCCGGCGCGGCGCGGGGCACGGGCGGCGTGTTCACCGGCCGGCGTTTGCGCTCACGCGCCTCGCGCGCGGCGGCGGCCAGCGTCATCAGCAGCAGCACGTGGGCGATCAGTTCGGGGCCGTAGCCGAACAGCAGCAGCGGCACTTCGCTGATCGCGCGCAGCGCCAGCGCCACAAACAGCGCCAGCGTGAGGCCGCCGCTGGCGCGCGCATAGCGGATGGACAGCACCAGCAGCACCAGCGCATACAGCACCAGCGCCGCGGCGCCCACGCTTCCCGAGCGCGACAGCGTGTCCATGAACTGGTTGTGCGCATGCGTCGCGTTGGGCATGCCTATGGCTTCGCGAAAGCTCGCGTCCCACAGGGTGGGCCCGTAACCGAACACCGGGTTGCGCTGCCACTCGTCATAGGCGATGGCCCAGATCTGGTCGCGCCCCGTCATGGACGCGAGCTGCGCGCCCTGGGCGCTGTCGAAAAAGCTGCTCAGGCGCGCGTCGACCTCGCCGAACATCAGCAGCGCGGCGATACCGACAACGGCGGCCATGAAGGCCAGCACGGTGACGATGCCGAATTCGGGCCGCACCGGGTCGCCGACGCGGCGCATGAAGCCGGGGCCCCGGCGCACGACAAGAATGCAGGCCGAGCACAGCGCGAATGAAATCCAGGCCGTTTTGGACTGCGCGAGGAACAGCACTCCCAGGCCCATGGCCCAGGCCGCGCGGTTGAGCCACACGCGCTGCAAGGGCCGCGCGAGCAGGCACAGCAAACCCAGTTGCGCCAGCATGCCCATGGACACCGCATGCGGGGCCAGGCCCGCAAAGCGCGGCACGCCGGGCAGCAGGCCCTGGGTGTAAGAGGCGTCCATCACCAGGCTGGGCTTGAAGGGAATCAGCAGCAGGCCGGCGGCCATGAACAGCAGCAGGGCGTTTCGCGTCGCGGTGAAGGCCAGGTCGCGCTCGGTGGCGGTGGCCAGCACGGCCGCGAAGCCTATCACCAGCGGGTAGACGTAGTCATGCGAAACGTGGGGGTTCGCGCCCAGCAGGGCCGGCGCGGCCACGGTGCCCGCCCAGAAAAGAATGAAGGCCACCAGCAGCGCGGACGGCGCCTGCGCGGCCTTGTCGCGGCGTATCCAGTGCGTGATCAGGCGCTCGCCGGCCAGCGTGAGCAGCAGCAGCGAGGCCAGCGGTTGCGCCAGCGAGACCAGCGGGTGGCGCACCAGCACCACCACTTCGTCGAACTTCATGTTGCTGCTCGACAGGTCGCGGCCCGAAAGGAAGTTGGCCATGGCCACCATCACCAGGATGGCGTAGAAGATCAGGTGCATATAGCCCTGCGCGCGGCGCGAGGTCACGTGGACCGCGCCCGCCATGCCCAGCGCCGCCGTGAGCGCCGCCAGGATGGCGCCGGCGACGAGGACTGCGATGACGACGGTTTGTTCCATGGCCGCCTTTAAGGACGCTGCTCGCCCAGCGCGGCGGGCAGGGCGGAGGAAGGGTTGAGGGGGCGGCGCAGGAATTTCGCGAGGCCGGGCATGAATCGGATCACCATGTCGGAGGTCTCCCGCCCCAGCAACTGCGGCCGCAGGAGCAACAGCGCGGCAGGCAACACCAGGGCCGCCAGCGAGCCGGCCGCCAGCGAGAGCAGGGGAATGTCAAACCGTGCAAGCGCATGCTGCCCGGCCAGCACGCCTGCTATACAGAGCCCGCTCAGCACCACGCCGCGCAGCGCGTCGGGCAGCAAAGCCGCCCAGCGAAGGCCCAGCGCGCGGAAGGCCGCGATGGCCGTAACGGCCGCGCGCAGCACCAGCAGCCCGCCCGCCACGGCGGCGGCCACATGGATGCCCTGGCCGGCCAGCAGGTAGAAGGCCAGCGCGCCGACAACAACCAGCGGCAGCTGCAGCGCGAACTCATAGTGCTTGCGCCCGGTGTTCCACAGCACCGGCGTCGACAGGCCCCAGATGACGTAAGCCGGCATGCACAGGAACAGCGTGCCCAGCACCCAGGCCGCGTCGGCCCAGGCCGGGCCGTAGAGCACACTCACGATGTCGCGCGACACAAAGGCCAGTGTGACGAAGGCCGGCAGCGCCAGCACGATGATGGTGGCCAGCATCTGCAGGTAGGCGCGGCCCAGCCGGGGCAGGTCGTTTTGCAGGCGTGCGCCAGCGGCCAGGAAGGCCGGCTGCAGCGCGCCCAGCAGCAGCGTGTTGGGCATGGTGGCCAGGTTGTAGGCCACGTTGTACAGGCCCAGGGCCTGCGCGTTGAGCAGGCGCCCTATCAGCACGCGGTCCAGGTTGTTGAGCAGCCAGTTGACGATGTTGGTGAAGAACACCGTGCGCCCGGTGCCGACGGCCGTGCGCGCGCCGGCATACCAGAGCAGCGGTCGGACGGCGTGGGGCTTGAGCGCGTAGCTGGCCGCGAACTGCACGGCGGACTGCACCAGCCACGCAGCCACCAGCGAGGCTTCGCCCTGACCCATCAGCGCCATGGGCAAGCCGACGGCCACATAACCCGCCGCATAGCTGCCGACCTGCACCAGGCCGACCGCGCGGAAGTTGAGGTCGCGCTGCAGCAAATAGGTGGCGGGCGCGGCGGCGGCGCTCAGCAGGCAGGCCAGCGACAGCCATTCAATGACGGCCTGCGCGCGCGGCTCGCGGAAATACACCGCGAGCAGGGGTGCCAGCAGGTACACGGCCAGCAGGGTCGCCAGGCCCACGATGAGCTGCCAGGTCCAGGCGAAACGCACGTCCTCGTCGCTGAGGTTTTCACGCTGCAGCAGGCTCCAGCTGAAGCCGAAGCCCGAGACGAAGGTGGCAAAGGTCAGCACCACCATGCCGATGGCGAACACACCGAAGATGTCCGGCCCCAGCGTGCGCGCCAGGACCACCTGGGCCAGCAGCTGCAGCGCGAAGCGGGCGAGCGTGGAGGCCGCGCTCCACTTCACCGCCGCAACGCCGGGCCGGCCGAGGCCGCTCATGCTCAGGGCCTTCCTGCCTTGTAGCGCCGCACGGCGATCACGGCCATCAGCACCAGCGTGGCCAGCAGCATGCCGTAGGAGCGCCAGCCGGACGCGTCCGCAGCCCCGTCATCGGCCGTGAAAGCCGGCTGCGGGTTGGGACGGATGTTGGGACTGTAGACCGCGCGGACCTTGACCGTGTCTGCCCCGGCCTGCAGCTTCATGGGCGTGGTTTTATCGGCCATGCCTGCCCTGGAGGCGGGGATGGGCGGCGGCTGGTCGGATGAATCGGAATAGGCCGACGCTGAAGCCATCCAGGCTGCCAGCACGGCGGTGGTTATGAGGGCTTTAGGCATGAATTTCTCCTCTGTCAAAGCAAGAGACAAGTGTGTTGTGCAGTGCAGCAATCGGCAATAGTCCGAACGGCTCATGGCCTGGTTTGTGCTGGTGAAAGCAGATGTGTTTTGTCCCCATGCGGCAAAGGTTTTTCGTCAGGAAAATCAGGCACTGACCGCCGGCCGGATGGGTCCGTTCGGACTATTGCGCGCAGGTGCCGGCGCGTGCATGGCGGGGCTGCCGGCGGGCGCGGTCCGGTAGCCGTCGGGGTTGCGTTGCTGCCAGTGCCAGGCGTCGCGGCACATGTCGTCGATGCCGCGCGTGGCGCGCCAGCCCAGCACGCTGCCGGCCAGCGACACGTCGGCGAAATACTGCGCCACGTCGCCCGCGCGCCGGGGCGCGAATTCAAACGGCACGGGCCGGCCGCTCGCGCGCTCGAAAGCCCGCACCACGCCCAGCACGCTGGTGCCCTCGCCGGTGCCGAGGTTCACGGTAAAGCTCTCACCGTTCTGCAGCAGGGCCTTCACTGCGGCCACGTGGCCGGCGGCCAGGTCGGCCACGTGCAGGTAATCGCGCACGCCGGTGCCGTCGGGCGTCGCGTAGTCCTTGCCGAAGACCTGCAGCCGCGCGCGCTTGCCCACGGCCACCTGGGTCACAAAAGGCATCAGGTTGTTGGGGATGCCGTTGGGGTCTTCGCCGATCAGGCCGCTGGGATGCGCGCCCACCGGGGTGAAATAACGCAGCACGCCGGTGCGCCATGACGGGTCCGACGCGCGCAGCGAAGCCAGGATGTTTTCGCACATGAGCTTGCTCTCGGCATAGGGGCTTTCGGGCGCGCAGGGGAAAGCTTCATCAATGGGCACGCTGGCCGGGTCGCCGTACACCGTGGCGCTCGAAGAAAACACCACCGAACGGCACACGCTGGTGGCGGCCATCGCCTCCAGCAGGCTCACAAGGCCGCTGACGTTGTTGCGGTAGTACATGAGCGGCTGTTGCACGCTTTCACCCACGGCCTTGAAGCCGGCGAAGTGCACGGCCGCCACGCAGCGGTGGCGCCGCAGCACTTCGGCCACAAAGGCCGTGTCCAGCACATTGCCTTTTTCACAGGGCACGCGCCGGCCCGTGAGTTGTTCGAGCCGCTCGAGCACGGCAGGGTGGCTGTTCGAAAAATCATCGAGGATGACCGGCTGGTAGCCGGCCTCCACGAGGGCCACAAAAGTATGGCTGCCGATGTAGCCGGCGCCGCCGGTGAGCAGCACGCTGGGGGTTTTTTCTGTCATGAGAGGAGGCTGCGGTGCAGCGCTTGAGTGGGTTTGGTTGGGACAGGGGCCGCAGCATCCATAGGGACGCCGCGACCGCGCGGTAGTTGCGTGTGACAAGCCCAGTGTCTTTGCCACCGGGGAGGTGCTTGTCAGCGTAAGCCGCATGCACGCGTCGGAAGGCGTGACAGCGCCCTTAAAGCGTGTCGAATCGTTCGGTAAGCACTTGTGAATGAGACGCGCAAATCGCCTGCCTGCGGGGTATCAGGCGTGCTTGCGCGGCAGTGATGGATGTGTCGCGCCGGACAGAAAGTCACAAAGGTTTCGTTGCCGTGCGTGTGTGTGTTTGTCGCGCGCACGCGACTGGCAGAGGCGAGCCGCTTGCCAGGGGCCTTGAAGCGCGCGCGTGAAACTCAGCGTATTTCGACGCTGAGATGTTCAGGAGACAGTGATGCCAGAAAGTCCCGCGCGTCAAATGCCTCGCCGGCGGTCAAGACGCCCGCTGTCCTGACCTCGCCGGCTACGACCCGGGCCAATGCCTCCACGACCAAAGGCGCGGTGAAGGCATAAATGTCCCGTCCCTTTGCGATCGCACGGCGCTCTTCGCCTGCCCGGCGCGCAAGCACTTCAACGACAAAGGTTTGCGACGAGCGGCCGCGGTCGTCGCTGGCGACCGGTGCACTGTGGTCCGGATCGGTCAGGTCCTTCACGGCCGCCACCGTCATATACGAATGGATCTCGGGCGTGTGGATGTGGCGAGAAATCGTCACGGTGTCGGCCATGGTGAATTCCGCGATGACGGGCTGCTTCCCCAGCGGCGCGGGGAAGGTCCACTCGGCGGCCGGCGCGGTTCCCGTGACATACGCGATCTTTCCGCCCGCGAAGACGACGCGGCGGCCGTCGCGTCGCTGCCTGGACACCTGGCCCGCGACGAGGGTTCCGGCGGTCGGCTTCCAGCTGTTGAGCCCGTAGGCGATGGAGATGTCGTCGGCCGACGTCCAGTCGCCCATGGCCGCGGTTGCCAGCAGGTCACCCAGTCCGCCAAAGAAGGCCATGGCGTGCACCACCACCATGCCCGCTTCGCGTGCGCGGTCCGCGAACAGCGTGAAGGTGTCGATGTTGGCTTCTACTTCCGCCGCGACGTCGAGGTAGGGAATCCGCGCGCGCAAGGCCGCTTCGATCAGCGGCGCGGCGGTGCTGGCAAAAGGGCCGGCGCAGTTGATGATCGCCGCGGCGCCCTTGAGAGCGGCGTCCAGCGAGGCCGGGTCGCCGACCGATGCCGGGCGCGATTCAAGCCCGGGGTGTTCCGCCGCGAAGGCTTCCAGCTTTGCGGGATCACGCCCCGAGAGGACGGGTGTCCAGCCGCGCCGGCGCAGCTCGGACACCACGAATCGCCCGGTGTGCCCGTAGGCGCCATACACGGCCACTGCTTTATTGGAGGTCATCACGCAATCCCCTGGTTGGAGCCGTCCGCCGCAAAATGCTACAGATCTGTACTCTTTCGAATGAATGTACAGTACAGATCTGTAGCGTGTCAACAAGTTGGAAAAAACGCCATGAAAAAAAGTACCACCACCATTTCAGTCGTTGATGAACGCGCACCCAGCGTGCGTGAACGCATTCTTGAAACCGCAGCCACACTGTTTTACCGGGAAGGCGTCCGCGCCGTCGGCGTCGACCTGGTGGTTGAGCGCTCCGGCGTTGCCAAGACCAGCCTCTACCGGCACTTCGCAACCAAGGATGACCTCGTGGTCGCATTCCTGGAACACGAGGATGCGGAATACTGGCGCGACTGGGACAGCGTTGCAGCCAAAGAAGAGGACGATGCCGAGGCGGAGCTGAAAGCCCACCTGCGCTGGATCGCCGGCCACATCGCCGCGCCCAACTATCGCGGCTGTCCCTTCCTCAATGTGGCGACCGAGTTCCCGGCGGCTGAGCATCCCGCCCGCGCGGTGGCCATGCGCAACAAGACGGAATTGCTGCGGCGCCTCGGCGTGCTGGCCAAGAAGATGGGTGTGCGCAAGCCCGACGAACTGGCGGACCAGCTCGTGCTCCTGATCGACGGTGCTTATATGAACGGCCCGCTTCTGGGCAAAAAGGGGCCGGTAAATTCGCTTGTGTCGGCAGGGCTGGC
>NZ_CALRNF020000041.1:0-51088 GCF_943369415.1 Polaromonas sp. YR568 | reverse complement strand
TGCCCTGGGGATCCAGGTCGTTCATCAACACCCGCTGGCCGACTGTCGCCAGCCCCGCTGCCAGATTCACCGTGGTGGTGGTCTTGCCCACCCCGCCCTTTTGGTTGGCAATGCAGAAAATTTTGGCCATGTGTGCTTTTAGTTTTTGTTCGGAAAGGGGCGCGAGATGCGAGGGGACGGGGGCGGCTTACTTGGAAATCGCCAGCTTGAGGCCGAAGCCGATCAGGAACACACCGGCCAGCTTGTTCAGCACCAGCGTGATTTTCGGGTTGGCGCGTATGCGCTCGGCCAGGTGGTAGGTGATCATCACCGAGGTCAGGCCGTAGAGGAAAGTCAGCCCGGCAATCGTGGCCGCCATCACGGCAAAGGTCTTGATGCCCTGGTGCTGGGCCGGGTCGACGAAGAGCGGGAAGAAAGCCATATAGAAGACGATGGCCTTGGGGTTCAGCAAGGTGATCATCATGGCCTGCTGAAAATAGTGGCGAGGCTTGATGTTCAGTAGCGGCGCATCGCCAGGCTTGGCCAGCAGCATCTTGATGCCCAGCCAGGCCAGGTAAACCGCACCCGCCCACTGGACGATATGGAACGCCGTTGGGTAAGCCGCCATGATGGCCGACACGCCGGCCACCGCCGCCCACAGCAAAACCTGGTCGCCGGCAATCACGCCAAAGGTCGCACCGAGGCCGCCCGCGATGCCGCCCTTGCTGGTCGAGGTGATCAGCGCGAGGTTGCCCGGGCCGGGAATCAGCAGAAACACAATGATCGCGACGACAAAAGCGCCGTAGTCGGCGATGCCGACGAATGAGCCCAACATTGGAGGTTCTCCAGAAAGTAGAGAAAAGTGAGGAACCGAGTTTACGACAGGGGTGTGCCGCCAAAATGCCAAAGCGGCCCGATCAGGCTGATTCGGCATCCACAAGGCATTCTTTTTGTGCCCGAACAACGCCCGGCGCCCCCGCGGGTCGATTTCAGGCGGAACTGGAAATGGCCTTCACCCGCATCCAGACAATGCAGCGCTCGGCATTGAGCCCGGGCACCTGCAGTTGTTCCACGTGAAACACCTCAGCCCCCGCTGGCAAAGCGGCGATTTCGTCGGCCGGGTGCTTGCCCTTCATGGCCATCCAGGCACCCTGCGGCGCCAAGGCATCAACGGACCAGTTCGTGAAATCGGCCAGCGAGGCAAAGGCCCGTGAGCAGATCACCTCAAACGGCGTGGTGATGGCTTCAACCCGGGCATGCAGCCCGGAAAGATTGGGCAGTTTGAGGGCCAGCGCCGCCTGCTTGATAAAAGCGGCTTTTTTGGCCACCGTATCCACACAAGTCACTGCCACCTCAGAGCAGCAGATCGCGATGACCACCCCTGGAAGGCCGGCGCCCGAACCGACATCCAGCAAGCGAGCGCCCTGCTCCAGCCCGGCTTTTTGCAAATGCCGCCGCAGCGGAAGCACTGCGGCCAGGCTGTCCAGCAGATGGTGCGTCATCATTTCCGCCGGGTCGCGCACGGCCGTGAGGTTGTAAACCTTGGTCCATTTGCCGATCAGGTCCTGGTAATCCAGCAGCTGGCCGACCTGCGCATCGCCCAAGTCCAGTTGCAGCGCCTTCAGGCCGGCGCGCAATTCCTGTTCACCGGCCCGCATCAGGCCTGGGCTTTTTCGATGGTAGCGGCGTCCGCGGCCTGCAGCGGAACCGTGTTTTTCCACAGGTTCTTCTTCAGGTGCACCAGCAGCAAAGACACGGTAGCCGGCGTGATGCCGGAGATGCGCGAGGCCAAGCCCAAGGTTTCGGGCCGGTGCTTGGCCAGGGTCTGGCGCGCCTCAAAGCTCAGGGCCGTGACCTGCAGGTAATCCAGGTCGGCGGGCAGCTTGAGGTTTTCGTAGTGGGCGGCACGCTCAACCTCGGTCTTTTGCAGGTCGATATAGCCGGCGTACTTGGCGGTGATTTCGATCTGCTCGATCACGCTTTTGGCCATGTCGTCGCTGGCGGCCGCTTCGGCTGCCAGTTCGGGGTTGGCGTACTTGCCCTCCTCCAGCGACATCAGCCCAGCGTAGTTCACGTCCGGGCGGCGCAGCAGGTCGAGCAGGTTGTACTCGCGCTCAATCGTCTTGCCCAACACGCGCTCGGCTTCGGCCGCCGGCAGGTTGTTGGGGTTAACCCAGATCGCCCGGAGCCGGGCTGTTTCACGTGAAACAGTGTCGCGCTTGCGGTTGAAGGCGTCCCAGCGCGCGTCGTCGACCAGGCCCAGCTGCCTGCCTTTTTCGGTCAGGCGCATGTCGGCGTTGTCCTCGCGCAGCATCAGGCGGAACTCGGCCCGGCTGGTGAACATGCGGTAGGGCTCGGTCACGCCCTTGGTAATCAGGTCGTCGACCAGCACGCCGAGGTAGGCCTCGTTGCGCGCCGGCAGCCAGGCATCTTTGCCCTGGCACTGCAGGGCGGCATTGACGCCGGCAAACAAACCCTGGGCGGCTGCCTCCTCATAACCGGTGGTGCCGTTGATCTGGCCGGCGAAGAACAGGCCGCCTATGGCCCGGGTTTCAAAGCTGGATTTGAGCGCGCGCGGGTCGAAGTAGTCGTACTCGATGGCGTAGCCGGGCCGCAGGATGTGGGCGTTTTCCATGCCAGCCATGGAGCGCACCAGCTCGTACTGGATGTCGAATGGCAGGCTGGTCGAAATGCCGTTGGGGTAGATCTCGTGGGTGGTCAGGCCCTCGGGCTCCAGGAAAATCTGGTGGCTGTCCTTGTCGGCGAAGCGGTTGATCTTGTCTTCCACGCTGGGGCAATAGCGCGGGCCGATGCCGTCTATCTTGCCGGTGAACATGGGGCTGCGATCAAACCCCGAGCGGATGATGTCGTGGGTGCGTTCGTTGGTGTGGGTGATCCAGCAGGACATCTGCTGGGGGTGAGCGATCCCGCCGCCCATAAAGCTGAACACCGGGACTGGGCCCTCGATGCCGCCGGGCATGCCGTCGCCGGGTTGCTCGGTGCACTTGCTGAAGTCGATTGTCCGGCCGTCGATGCGCGGCGGCGTGCCGGTTTTGAGCCGGCCCTGGGGCAGCTTGAGTTCCTTGAGCCGGCTCGACAGCGACACCGCCGGCGGGTCGCCCGCCCTGCCCGCCGAATAGTTGTTAAGCCCGACATGGATCTTGCCGTCGAGAAAAGTCCCGGCCGTCAGCACGACGGTGCGCGAGCGGAACCGGATGCCGACCTGGGTGACGGCGCCCACCACGCGGTCGCCCTCCACCATCAGGTCGTCGACCGCCTGCTGGAACAGCCAGAGGTTGGGCTGGTTCTCCAGCTTGCGGCGGATGGCGGCCTTGTACAGAATGCGGTCGGCCTGCGCCCGGGTGGCGCGCACGGCCGGGCCCTTGGAGCTGTTGAGGATGCGGAACTGGATGCCGCCTTCGTCGGTGGCCAGCGCCATCGCGCCGCCCAGGGCGTCCACTTCCTTGACCAGGTGGCCCTTGCCGATCCCGCCTATCGAGGGGTTGCAGCTCATCTGGCCCAGCGTCTCGATGTTGTGCGACAGCAGCAAAGTCTTGCAGCCCATGCGGGCCGAAGCCAGGGCGGCCTCGGTGCCGGCATGGCCGCCGCCGACCACGATCACGTCAAATTCTTGGGGGTAAAACATATCCAACCTTCAGGTCTCTCGACCGGCTACTAACGCTACTAACTGGTTAACTCTCGATCAATTCCGTGGCCAGGCCCATGCCGCGCGCCACCTGCGCCTGGCGCCTGTCCGCCGTGACGAACAGGTCCACCCGGCTGGCCAGCGCGCTGCCCACATGCAGGGCATCCATGCCGCGCAAGGGGCCGTGCTCCATCGCGGCAAAAGCGAAGCGCTCGACGTGCGCATCCAGCGGCACCAGGGTCATGTCGGCCACATCGCGCTGCGCCGCTGCCCAGGCCCGGTCGAATTCCGGCGCGGGCAGGCTGCCGTCACGCCGGCGACGAAGCAGCGCCGAAGCCACCTCGGTCTTGCAATGCGCGGCCACCAGCAATTCGCTGGCGGCTTCGAACAGCATCAGCACCCGGTCGCGCCCGGCTTCGCTCGCGTAGCGCTTGGTCAGCGCCGACGCGTCGAACATCAGCCGCGCTTCACCGTCGCGCGCCACCACCCGGGTGGCCGTGCCTGCGGCCTGCGCCACATAGGCCGCCTGGGTTTTCTTCACCATGGCGATTCATTCCGTTCATCGAGCACAGCCTGCGACAGCGAAACACCGGGCGGCAGAACCACGGGTTCAAACGGCGTTTTCCAGCTGGGCACCTTGGCGGCGTCATCTTCGGCCTTCAGGGGAACCAGCTCGGCCACCGGCTTGCCGTGCCGGAGTATGCGGACGGTCTCGCCCTGCTCCACCAGGTCGATCATGGCGGAAGCGTTGGCGCGAAACTCGCTCAGAGCAATCGTGTGCATTTTGTACAAATCCTCGGGTTTTGTACATTTTAGCGGGGTTCATCCAGGCTGCAAGCCGGCGGCAGCGCTTTACCCCGCGCCCTGTGGTGAAATCACCCCATGACCGCCCCCCAAAAACTCCTCATCTTCGCCGGCAGCACACGCCAGAACTCCTACAACCGCAAGCTGGCCCATGTCGCGGCCGCGCTGGCGCGCGCCGGCGGCGCCGAAGTCACCCACATCGAGCTGGCCGACTTCGACATCCCCATGTACAACGCCGACCTGGAAGCCAAGGGCACGCCGGCCGATGTCATGAAGCTCAAGCAGGTCATGTACGAGCACCCGGCCTGGATCATCTGCTCGCCCGAATACAACGGCAGCTACACCGCGCTGCTCAAGAACACCATCGACTGGGTGTCCAGCCCCGTCAAGAGCGACCCGGCCTGGCACGAAGGCTTCAAGTCCTTCACCGGCAAAGTGGTGGGCGTGCTCAGCGCCTCGCCCGGCGCGCTGGGCGGTCTGCGATCGCAAAGCCACCTGGTGCCGCTGCTGCTCAATGCGCAGTGCTGGGTCGCGCCCACGGCTTTTGCCCTGGGCCGCGCCGCCGATGCGTTTGACGTCGACGGAAAAATGGGCAACGAAGCACACGTGAAGAACGTGCAGGCCGTGATCGACCAGGTGCTGTTTGCCAGCGCCCGGCTCGCGGCCTAGGCCTCAACGCTTTTCACGCAGCGCCATCCAGCAGGCGCAAGCCCACCATGCCGGCCACCACCAGCGCCACGCAGGCCAGGCGCAGCGGCGAGGCGCTCTCGCCCATCCAGAGGATGCCGATCAGCGTCACGCCGACCGAGCCGATGCCGGTCCAGATCGCATAGGCCGTGCCCACCGGCAAGGTTTTGACGGCATGCGTCAGAAAGAAAATGCTGGCGCCCGCCGCCGTGACGCCCAGCACGCTGGGCCAGAGCCGGGTCCAGCCCTGCGAGGATTTGAGGAGCAGAGCCATCGCGATTTCGACAATGCTTGCGGCGAGAAGGTAAAACCAGGCCATCAGGAGTCTTTCTTGGGTGAATAAGTGCAGAAGAGGTGAAGAGCCGCCAGCTTAGGTTTACGATCACCCAGAGGCAAGTACGCACCTTTTGGTAACCATGACAATTCCCGCCGACACCACCGCCGACCTCCCAACTGTGTTTAGCCAGGCCTGCCCTTCGCGCCAGGCGCTGGAACTGGTCGCCAGCAAATGGGCGCTGCTCATCATTCCAGCGCTGGCCGAAGGCGCGGTGCGCAACAACGAGTTGATGCGCAAGATAGAAGGCATCTCGCAAAAGATGCTGACGCAGACGCTCAAGGAACTGGTGCGCAACGGCCTGGTGCTGCGCTTTGACCGCCAGAGCGTGCCGCCGCATGTGGAATACCAGCTCAGCACCCTGGGCCAGTCGCTCAGCGAAACGCTGATCCCGCTGGACAATTGGGCCGAGCGCAACCACCAGAAGCTGAAGACCGCGCGCGAACGTTTTGACGCGTCTTTTAATTAGTGGGCTGGCAGGGTTAGCCTCATTAGCGCAACCACGTAGCAAGCCCCCGCCCATACGGTCCTATATTGGACGCCACGACAACGATCACGGAGACATGACATGAACCACTCGAACACGCGCCGCGGCGCCTTGCAATTGGGCCTCAAGGCCGGCGGCGCACTGGCCGCGGCCTCGGCCTTTCCCGGGCTGCTGCATGCGCAGGCCGGCTGGCCCAGCAAACCGATACGCCTGCTCGTGCCCTTCGCGCCCGGCGGCAGCTCGGAAATCGTGGCGCGCTCGGCCGCCAACGAACTGACCAAAAGCCTGGGCCAGACCGTGTTCGTCGAGAACAAGCCAGGCGCCAGCGGCAACATCGCGATGCAGGAATGCGCGGCCTCCACCGACGGCCACACCATCATCCTGGGCCACATCGGCACCATGGCGGTCAACCCCTTCATCTTCGACAAGCTGCCCTTCGACACCAACAAGGACTTCAAGCCCATCTCGCTGCTGGCCAAGGTGCCCAGCCTGTATGTCGTCAACGCCAACGTGCCGGCCCACAACCTCAAGGAGTTCGTCGCGCTGGCCAAGTCCAAACCGGGCCAGCTCAACTACGGCTCGGCCGGCAACGGCAGCGCCGGCCACCTGGCCTTTGAGTACCTGAAGGTCGCCACCAACATCTTCGTGCTGCACGTGCCCTACCGCGGCACCGGCCCGCAGCTCACCGACCTGCTGGCCGGCCGGCTCGAAGCCGCCAGCGTGGGCGCGCCCGCCATCCTGGCGCACATCAAGTCCGGCAAGCTGCGCTGCATCGCCACCGGCACCAAGGAGCGCCTGCCGCAACTGCCCGACGTGCCCACCGTGGCCGAAAGCGGCTACCCGGGTTTTGAAATGACGCAGTGGTACGGCCTCAACGCGCCCGCCAACATGCCGCAAGCCGCCATCGACAAGATCGCCGAAGCCTGCAACAAGGCCATGCGCAACCCGCAGGCCACCGAACGCCTGCGCGGCGACACCGCCCAGCCCGTGGGCGACACGCCCGCGCAGTACGGCGCCTTCATCAAGACCGAGCAGGCACGCTGGAAAGAAGTGGTGGCGCGCGCGAAGATCAAGCCGGACTGAGCGCCCCATGAACTGCCGCCCCGGTTGCGGCGCCTGCTGCATCGCGCCGTCCATCAGCTCCGCCATTCCCGGCATGCCCCAGGGCAAGCCGGCCGGCGTGCGCTGCGTGCAGCTGGGCGACGCCAACCAGTGCCTGATCTTCGGCCGGCCCGAGCGGCCAGCATGTTGTTCCGGACTACAGCCTTCCGTGGAAATGTGCGGGACATCACGCGAACTGGCCATTCAATGGCTGGATGACCTGGAGCGTTCCACGTCTACAACGTCGGCTGCGTCCCTCACAGACTGACGGCCTGAGGCCATCGCAGTGCAGCCCCGAGGGGCCGCAAGCTCCCTGGGTCGGCCCGGCACCCATCGCGTTCTACCCGTTTCGATAGCACCTACGGTAGCCGGCTACCGTAATCGCGGCCTGCACCAGCCGTAATTTTCCGACTGGGCTGCGGCCTGGTTCCATCGCACACTGACGTCACAGCTTCTTGTGTGTGGACGGACTCCGCGTACCCAATATCCCCATCCAGGCTGGCTTCCATTTCCATCCATTGACAAAGGACACTCGCCATGAAGAGGTTACTTGCATTTGTATACGGCTTGACGGCCTATGCCGTTTCCGTCGGCACAACCTTATACGCCGTCGGTTTCATTGGCAACATTCTGGTCCCCAAGACCATGGATTCCGCACCGCATACACACTGGACGCAGGCACTGTTGGCCAACGTCTTGTTGATCGGCGTATTTGCGCTGCAGCACAGCGTCATGGCCAGGCCCGCATTCAAAAAGGCCTGGACGCGGATTGTTCCTGAACCCGTGGAGCGCAGCACCTATGTCCTGGCCTCAAGCCTGGCCCTGATTCTGCTGTTCTGGCTGTGGCAGCCCATGGGCGGCGTTGTCTGGAACGTGCAAGACACCAACGGCAGAACACTGCTCTACATCCTGTATGCGCTGGGATGGCTGACCGTGTTTGGCAGCACCTATGCCATCAACCATTGGGACTTGTTTGGCCTGCGGCAGGTTTACTGCTACTTGCGCGGCGAGTCCTACCAAACCATCCCGTTTGCATCACCAGGCCCTTACCGGTACGTACGTCACCCCATCTACCTGGGTTGGTTGCTGACTTTCTGGGTGACGCCCACCATGACGATCGCGCATCTGGTGTTTGCTGTTGCCACCACGCTGTATATCCTGATCGCGATCCGGTTCGAAGAACGCGACCTGATCGACTATTTCGGTGACACCTACCGGCAGTATCGCAAGCGCGTGGCGATGATCATTCCATTTCCCGGAAAGACGCTTCGCTAAGGCCAAGGCGTCAACATGGCCGCTTGTGAACATGCCCTGGACATGCTTTCAAGCACAGGATATCCGCCCCATTGAAGCGAGGCGGACTCCGGGCCAGATGTCGTTGGACTGCGCCCTGGTCGCCTTTTACAATCGGGGCGATGCACCGGGAACGACAACAGCAGATTCGTTTTTGCACCAGCGCAGACGGCACGCGACTGGCCGTTGCGACGCTCGGGGAAGGCGCGCCCCTGGTCAAGGCGGCCACCTGGCTGACCCATGTCGAGAAGGACCCGAGCAACCTGTTCACCCGGCACTGGGTGTCCGAGTTGAGCCGCGGCAATACCCTCATCCGCTACGACTCCCGCGGCTGCGGCTTGTCGGAACGGCAGGTCGACCGCATTTCCATGGAAGCCTGGATCGAGGATCTGGAGGCCGTGGCCGCCACCCTGGCCATAGACCGCTTTCCCCTGTTTGGCATGTCCCAGGGCGCGGCCATCGCCGTCAACTACGCGGCGCGCCACCCGGACAGGGTCAGCCACCTGGTGCTCTATGGCGCTTGCGCTCGCGGCCTGTTGAAACGCGATCCCCCGGCCAAGGTCATCGACGCGGCGCTGGCCATGCTCAAGGCGGCAGAACTGGGCTGGGGTTCCAACAGTTCGTCGTTCAGGCAAGTGTTCATTTCCCAGTTGCTGCATGATGCAACGGCGGAACAGCAACGCGCGGTCGACGAAGCGCAGCGGCTGACGATCTCCGGCGCGAACGCCGTGCGTTTCCTCAAGGAGGTCTTCGACATCGACTTGCGCGAATCGGCGCCCAAGGTGCGCTGCCCAACGCTGGTGTTCCACGCCAAAGACGACCCGTGTTTTCCCTTCGAGGAGGGCCGCCTGCTCGCATCGCTGATCCCGAACGCGCGCTTTATACCGCTGGAGAGCAAAAACCACCTGCCGTTCGAGACCGAGGCCGCCTGGCCCGTGTTTCTGTCCGAATTTCGGGCCTTCCTGCCCGGGGCCGGCGCCGAATCCGCACCACGAGATGCGAACGCGCCAACAACCAGCAAGCCGCTGCTGACACCGCGGCAAATCGAGATCCTGCGCGAGGTTGGGCAGGGCCAGACCGACAAGCAGATTGCGCGCAAGCTCGCCTTAAGTCCGCGCACCGTTGAAATGCATGTCGCGAACGCACTGCTGGCCCTGAAGTGCCGCACGCGCGCCGAGGCGGTGAGGCGCGCAACAGAACTCGCGTTGATCACCTCGGCCCCCGGGTGACCTTGCCGTGTGCGGGCAGCTCATGCCTGCGGCGGAGATGTGCGGCGCCGATGCGGGCGCCGCGATGCTGTGGCTGGGCCAGCTCGAACGCGACACGCGGCCCGCCGTGGCCTAACGCGCCACGTTGCCCAGTGCTTCGAGCCGCGCCGCCGACAGGATCTCGATGCGCCGGTAGCGCAGCGCGATGGCGCCCTGCGCCACCATGGCCTTGAGCTCCACCGACAACGTCTGCCGGCTGATGCCCAGCATCATGGCCAGCGCCTCCTGCGACACCGGCACCACCGGCCGCGCCGTCAGTGCCAGCGTGGCGTCGCCGCGCGCCAGCAACAGCAGGCGCCGCGCCACGCGCGCGCGGGTCGAGCGCAGCGCCGCGTCTTCCAGCATGCCGTAGAGCGAGCGCACGCGCGCGGCCAGCAGGCCGGCGATGGCCCCCGCAAAGGGCGCGCCTTGCATCAGCGCGGCAAAGGCCGGCTGCGGCACCACCAGCACTTCCACCGCCGACAGCGCCGTCGCATCGTGGGTGCGCGGCTCGCCGTCCATCAGCGAGATCTCGCCTATCCAGTTGCCGGCTTCCAGCACCACCAGGATGGCCTCGCGCCCGTCCTCGCGCAAGGAAGAAATCTTGAGCAGCCCGCCCAGCAAGCCGTAGAAACCGCCAGGCGCATCGCCCTGGCGGAACAGCATCTCCCCGGGCCGCAGGCGCAACACTTCGGCGGAGTCGAGCAAGGCCTCCCGGTCCGCCAGCGGCAGGGCGCCGAACCAGGGATTGGCCGACATGCGGTCCATGGGGCTGGGCGGGGAAAGTGTCGCGGGAACGATAGGCATGCGGCCAATTGTCAAATTTTTGACAGTTCGCCGTCAAGCACGGACGTATCGTGCAACAGACCCCTACAAACAACGGAGACAAACTCATGCACATCCCATCCCTGAAAGAAGTCGTCAGCGCCGAAGAATGGCAATTGCGCTGCGACCTCGCCGCCTGCTACCGCCTCGCCGCGCTGTACGGCTGGAGCGACCTGGTCTTCACCCACATCAGCGCCAAGCTGCCCGAGTCCGTCTCGGGCGCCGGTAACCACCACTTCCTGATCAACCCCTACGGCCTGATGTTCGACGAGATCACGGCCTCCAGCCTGGTCAAGATCGACGGCCAGTGCAACAAGGTGATTGACTCGCCCTTCCCGGTGAACCCCGCGGGCTTTGTGATCCACAGCGCGGTGCACGAGGCGCGCGCCGATGCCGGCTGCGTGCTGCACACCCACACGCGCGCCGGCGTGGCCGTCAGCGCCCAGCAATGCGGCGTGCTGCCCATCAGCCAGCAATCCACCTTTGTGCTGGCCTCGCTGGCCTATCACGGCTACGAGGGCGTGGCCTTTCGCGACGACGAAAAACCGCGCCTGCAGGCCGACCTGGGACAAGCCAACTTCCTGATGCTGCGCAACCACGGCCTGCTGGTCGTCGGCAAAACGATTGCCGACGCCTTCCTCAGCATGTACACCTTCGAGAACACCTGCCGCATCCAGCTCGATGCGCAGGCAGGCGGTGCGCTGACCGAAGTCAACCCGCTCATCGTCAAGGGCGTGGCCGAGGCCATGCGCGTGCAGACCGGCGGTATGGGCGGGGCTTTTGTCTGGCCCTCGCTGATCCGCAAGCTCGACAAGCTCGATGAAAGCTACAAGTCATGAGCGGCTCGCCCCTCGTCGCGCAACTGCTGATCGTCGCGCTCGCGCTGGTCATGCTGGGCCTGGGCCTGACCCTGAAGGTCGAGGACTTCACCCGACTGCTCAAATACCCCAAGGCGGTGATCGTGGCACTGGTGCTGCAGGTCCTCGTGCTGCCGGTGGCCTGCTACGCCATCATCGTGCTGCTCAATGTGCCGCCGCTGTTTGCCGTGGGGCTGATGCTGCTGGCGGCCTCGCCGGGCGGCATCTCGGCCAACCTGTTCAGCCACCTGTTCGGCGGCAATGTGGCGATGAACATCTCGCTGACCGCCATCAACACCCTGCTGTCCATCGTCACCATGCCGCTGATCGCCAACTGGGCCATCAACACTTTCGCCAGGACCGGCCAGGTCGTGCCGCTGCAGTTCGGCAAGGTGGTGGAAGTCATCGTCATCGTGCTGGTGCCGGTGGCCGTCGGCATGTGGCTGCGCACCGTCAAGCCGGGCTGGGCCGCGCGCAGCGAGAATCCGACCAAGATCTTCAGCATCGTGGTGCTGGTCGTCGTGGCGGTGGGTGCGGTCGTCAAGGAGTGGCAGGCGCTCAGCGGCGGCTTCGCGGCCATCGGCCCGGCCGTGCTGTCCTTCAACCTCGTGAGTTTGCTGGCGGGTTACTACGTGGCGCGGGCGACCGGGCTGGACAAGCCCATCTCCACCGCCATCAGCTATGAAATCGGCATCCACAACGCGACGCTGGCCATCTTCATCGCGCTGGCCGTGCTGAACAACGTCCAGCTGGCGCTGCCTGCGGCGATTTATTCCTTCAGCATGTACGTCACGGCCACGCTGTTCGGGTTGCTGGTGCTCAAGCGCCGCGGTGCGCCCGGGGTTGCGGCGGGGCAGGCCCCGCAGGCGCGCTAGCCTGCGACAACAGACAGCGCCGGTGCGGGCACGTCGCCCGCACCTTCCGGGAGCAGGTCTCCCTCGGTGATGGTCAGCTCCTTGCGCAGCATCTGCACGCCGCCAAAAATCGTGGCGAAAGCCACGTCCTTGGCGTCGCGGCCGGTGCCCACGCGCACGAGGCGGTCTATGGGCGCCATGCGCGTCGGGTCAAAGATCACCCAGCGGCCGTCCAGCCAGGCTTCAAACACCGCATGGAAGTCCTGGGGCGGCTCCTCGAAATACACATAGCCCACCACCAGCCGCGCCGGAATGTTCAGCGCCCGGCACATCGTGATGCCAAGGTGCGCGAAGTCACGGCAGACGCCCGCGCGCTGCACAAACACCTCTTGCGCGGTGGTCGTGGAATTGCTGAAGCCCGGCAGATAACCGATCGAGTCGTGGATCCAGCTTTCGATGGCGCGCACCCGGCTTATGCCGGGCGGCAGATGGCCGAACAGCTGCTGCGCCGCGCGGCTCATCACGTCGGATTCGCAATACCGGCTGGGCATCAGGTAGCGCAGCACCTCGTCCGGCACGGCCGTCACCGGCGTTTCGTCCAGGTGCAGTGGCACCGGCGCCGGATGCAGTTCCATACGCGCGTGGTAATTGACCGACAGCACCCCCTTGGGCGCGTCCAGCCGGATAAAACGGTTCCCGCTGCGTTCGTCGGAAAAATTACGCACCTTCATGCTGGGGGTAATGGTCAACCGCTCCTCCACCGCATGATGGCCTTCGTGAAAAGCCGTCTCGATGTGAAACAGGAAATGCGATGGTGCGCTGACTTCATACTCCAGCAGCAAATCGATCAGGGTGGTGTGCATAAAAACGGAGCGTGGTGAAAAGGACCCAGGCGGGCAAATAAGGACAAGGGCGCAACCGCCCCTCTCAGAGGCGGGTACGGTGGCTGACGTCCCGGTTCGGCGCGGGCGCAAACCAGTTCTGGCAGGTCACAAAAACAATGCGCGCGGCGCGCTCCAGCACGTCGGCCGAAGGCTGGGCGGGCCGGCGCGCGCGAAGGCGGTTGACCAGCAGGAATTCAGCGATGCTGGCCTGGAAGCCGAGCTTGCGCTTGGCGATGGGCAGGGGCAAATCCGGCGACGGCACCGTGGCGCGCGTGCCCGACCACGGCTGGAACAGCCGCTGCCGGAAGCGCGACACCATGGTCGGCGGCGTAATGCTCGCAATGGCTGGATTCCCGCGGGGCGTCATTTACTTCAAGGCCTTTCGCGCCGCGCCTACGCCCAGGGCGGCCAGGATCAGGAACACGACCGCCAGGATCAGGAACAGGCCGAACAGGATTTTGGCAATACCGGCTGCGCCCGCCGCCACGCCGCCGAAGCCGAGGGCGCCGGCAATCAGTGAAATCAGCGCAAAAATAATCGCGTACTTGAGCATCTTGGCCTCCTGTGGAAGGTTGGGGCCCGGCCTCTTGCGTCTATGCGCACCCATCGGGACCGGGGTCTGCGCACTACGACGGAACCATAAAACGGAAGCGTCGCGGTGATGCCCCATGCTAAAAGTACGCCGGCCGGCCACCCATCAGCAGCGCCCGCTTGCCGCTGTAGGACAAGGGCGCAGCCCCTGCCGCCCGCTATGGTTTTCCTAGCGCCGCAGCGTTATCCCGCCGCGCCTGGAAAAGCTCACTTGCCAAACAGGCCGCGAATGCTGTTGCCGATCTTCTCGCCGACGCCGGCGCCGGCCCCTGTGCCCACGCCGGGCATCAGCACCGTGCCTATGGCCGCGCCCAGCAGGGCCGAGCGCGACAGCGTGACTTCGGGCTTGTCCAGCGTGCCGCCCACCACCAGCGGCACGCCCACCGCGCCACCCAGGGCGCTGCCCAGCTTGCTGTCGCCCGCCAGGTTCACGCTCACGCGGCCGCTCAGCGCCTTGGCCGGCGAGATGGCAACCTCGCCCGTCGCGCTGAGCGCACCCGAACTCGCCACCAGGTTGCTCAGTTGCGCCGCCTTGCCATGCGTGCTGACCTGCCCCGCCAGCGTGTCCAGCTGCGTCTGGCCGCCGCGGCTCAGGCCTATGGTCTTGACCGCCTTGGCCAGGTCCAGGCCGTTGAGCACCGCGTTGCGCACGGTGAAGGTGGTCTGGCTTTGCAGTGCCTCAACCAGCGCGCCCGTGGTCGCGGCCCGCGCATTCAGTGTCGTGGTCGCCTCCAGCCGGCCCGTCAGGGATTTGCTGGGCGCGGTCAATGCCGAAACCTCGACACCCTGCGTCTGCAGCTTGCCCTGCAGCTGCAGCTCCTCGCGTGCCGAAGCCCCCACGGGCACCTTCTTCAGGGCCAGCCGGCCTTCCACCTTGCCGCCGCCCACGTCCACGCGCAGCGCCCATTCATCGCCCGCGGCGCCGGCCTGGGCCTCGTCACGCTTGAGGCTGGCCTCCAGCCCCTGCAGATTGCCCTGGACCAGCTTGAGCGACACCATGTCGGGCAGGCCGTCGTCGCCCAGCGTGGCTTCGGCATTTACCGTGGTGCGCGCGCCCGTGGCATTGACCCAGGTCACCTCGTCCAGCACCGTGCGGCGCGGCAGCCAGTCGGTGGACGCCTGCGCGGCCTGCGCGGCTTGTTCGGCCGGTGCCCCTTGCGCCGGGGCGGCCGCGGGCTGGGCTTTTTTCTTTTGCAGCAGCAGCAAGACCGCGTCTATGCCCTGCTGCGGCAGCACGGCCTTGCGCACCAGCAGGGTGGACACCGCCAGCCGGCCCTTGAGCAACGGCTGCCACTGCGGCCGCACCTCCACGCGGCCCAGCGTCAGGGGCGGCTTGCTCTGCACCGAAATGCCGCTGAGCGCCACCGCCGGCAGCGGCCATACGTCCACGGCGACCCGGTCCAGCGCCACCGGCACGCCCAGCGCGGCCGAGGCCTCGCGCTCCACGCGCTGGCGGAAATCGTCGGTACTGACCCAGCGGTGCAGCGTGAACGCCACCGCCGCCAGCAACACCATCAAACCCAGGGCCAGGAACACCAGCCATTTGAAAACTTTTGCCATGCGGCTATTGTGGCGGGGCACGGCGATCCGCGTCCCGGCCTACAGCAAAAATCGCCGGTTGCGGCTAGCATCAGGGGCTGTACGGCATTTCCCCACAACACAAAGGACGCACCATGAAGCTTTATTACTCCCCCGGCGCCTGTTCCCTCTCCCCGCACATCACGCTGCATGAGTCGGGCCTGAAATTCGAGCACGTGGCGGCGCCCACCAAGACCCACCAGCTGGAAGACGGCACCGACTACTACACCATCAACCCGCTGGGTTACGTTCCCCTGCTTGAACTCGACGACGGCACGCGCATCGCCGAAGGCCCGGCCATCGTGCAATACATCGCCGACCAGGTGCCCGAGAAAAAACTCGCCCCCGCCAACGGCACGCTGGAGCGCTACAAGATGCAATCGTGGCTGACCTTCATCGGCACCGAGCTGCACAAGGGCTTCAGCCCGCTGTTCAACGCCGCCACGCCGGCCGAGTACAAGACCATCGTCGTCGACAAGCTGATGTCGCGCCTGAAGTGGGTGGACGGGCAGCTTGCCGGCAAGCAATACCTGATGGGCGATGCTTTCAGCGTGGCCGATCCTTACCTCTTCACTGTTACCAACTGGGCGCCGCGCGTCGGGGTGGATATTTCGGGGTTTGCCAACCTGGCTGCGTTTCGCGAACGCGTCGCGGCTCGGCCTGCTGTGCAGGCGGCCATGAAGCATGAGGGCTTGCTTAAATAAACGTTGATGGTGGGTTGGGTTCCGGGGCCGGGGTCGCCCGGCATGCGACTCACTTTTTTGCTTCGCCAAAAAAGTAAGCAAAAAAGGCGACCCTGGTTGCTGCGTCCCCTGCGCTTCGCTCCGGGGCAACCTGCGGTGCTCGGTCCAGACGGGGTCAAAAACAACTCGCTTCGCTCAAACAAGTTTTTGCCCTTATCCGTCTGGCCCTGCGCTCCTCGGCGCATCCACAAGGGGTGGGGATAGAAATTCCAAACAGCCAAAAACCAATACCTTGCGGCCGTCCAATAGCACGAAATCAGCAACCCGTGTTGGGCAGGCCAATCGAATCAGGGCCAGACTGGCCCTTTTTAAATTCACAACCTCATTCCCGACTTCAGGACCTTTCCATGCCTACCCTCTTCGACACCAACAAAGCCGGCGACCTTGAGCTGGCCAACCGCATCGTCATGGCGCCGCTCACGCGCAACCGCTCGCCCAACGCCATCCCGCCCGACATCGCGCAAACCTATTACGCCCAGCGCGCCAGCGCCGGCCTGCTGATCACCGAAGCCACCGCCATCAGCCACCAGGGCCAGGGCTATTCGGACGTGCCGGGCCTGTACGGCAGCGAGCAGCTCGACAGCTGGAAAAAAGTCACCCACGCCGTGCATGAAAAAGGCGGCAAGATCGTCGTGCAGCTGTGGCACGTGGGCCGCGTCTCGCACACCAAACTGCAGCCCGAGGGCGGCAAGCCGGTCGCGCCTTCGGCCATCACCGCCAAAACCAAGACGGTGCTGATTGAGGACGGCGTGCCGACCTTTGTTGAAACCTCCGAACCCCGCGCGCTGGACGCCGGCGAAATCCCGGGCATCGTCCACACCTTCGCCGCCGCCGCGCGCAACGCGGTCGAAACCGCCGGTTTTGACGGCGTGGAAATCCACGGCGCCAACGGCTACCTGCTGGACCAGTTCCTGAAAGACGGCAGCAACAAGCGCACCGACGACTACGGCGGCAGCATTGAAAACCGCGCCCGCCTGCTGCTGGAAGTCACCCGCGCCGTGGCGGACGCGGTCGGCGGCGGCAAAACCGGCATACGCCTGTCACCCGTCACCCCGGCCAACGACGTGAACGACAGCCAGCCGCAAGCGCTGTTTGAATACGTGGTCAAGCATCTCGCCAGCCTGAACCTCGCCTACATCCACATCATCGAAGGCGCCACCGGCGGCCCGCGTGAAATCGAAGACCGCCCGTTCGACTACAAGGCGCTGAAGGCCGCCTACCGTGCAGCCGGCGGCAAGGGCGCCTGGATGGTCAACAACGGCTACGACCAGGAACTGGCTGAAAAAGCCGTCGCCGACGGCGCCGACCTGGTCGCCTTCGGCAAGCCCTACATCGCCAACCCCGACCTGGTGGAGCGGCTGCGCGCCAAGGCGCCGCTCAACACGCCCGACAAAAACACCTTCTACGGCGGCCGCGAAAAAGGCTATACCGACTACCCGGCGCTGACGGCGTAATCACGGCCGGCGTTCACCGCAAAAAGGGCTGCAGGGATTTTCCCCGCAGCCCTTTTTCTTTTTACCGCCGCCCATTCATCGCTGGAGCAACAAACCCTTTGCGGCGGCGACCGGTTCGCCGCGTTTAATCGCTTCGTCACAATCGGCCTTCACCATCGGCACTTTGTTACAAAAAGTGCCCGATGAAGACAACACACCGCTTCCGCCTGCTGCCCGTCGCCGTGGCCTTGCAAGCCCTCTTCGCGATTCCGGCGCACGCCCAGTTCACCGTCAACCCCGGCGTCACCAACAACACCGGCCAGACCCTCACGGGCGCGGCCGGCACCGTGCAAAGCGGTGGAACCTTGTCGGTCGGCGGCGCGACCAACACCATCACCGTCAACGCCGGCACCTCGTCGATCACCAACTCCGGCACCATCAGCCAGACCGGCACCGGCCGCACGATAGACGCGAACACCGGCACGCCCAACCTCACCATCACCAACAACATCGGCGGCGTGATCACCGCCGTGGGCGGGGAAGTGATTCGGCTGAACCGCCCCGCCGGCAGCTACATCATCAACAACCAGGGCACCATCTGGCAGACCAGCACGACGCCGGGCGGCAGCCGCGCCATCAAGGCCGACGCGGCCTACACGTCGACCAACAACCAGATCATCAACGGCTCGGCTGGCAACACCGGCGCCATCATCCGATCCGACGCCAACGACGCGATACGCCTGGGCAACAACTTCACGCTGACCAACTACGGCAGCATTTTTTCGACCGGCGTGGTCAACACCAGCTGCCCGAACTACCTCAAGACGCCCGTCAACCTGTGCGTCGCCGACCTCTCGGCGGCCGACGGCGTGGCGATTGAAAACGCCCGCTCCAACGTCGTCATCCTCAACTACGGCACGATCACCGGCCCGCGCCACGGCATCGACGGCGGCGACCCGGTCGCCACCGCGGCCGACGCCAACCTGACAGGCGTGGACCGCCTGATCGTCACCTCCACCGGCCCCAACGGCGTGACCTTCGACAAGGTCGTCGGCGGCGTCACCACCTCGGGCATCAAGATCGTCAACCCGGTCGTCATCAACTACGCCGGCGGCGTGCTCACCGGCAACAACGGCTCGGGCGTGGGCCTGGACGGCCACGGCGTGGTCATCAACTACGGCACCATCACCGGCAAGTACGCCGGCGCCGGCAAGGTGTTCGACCATGAAGGCCTGGGCCGCACCACCAGCAACGGCGACGGCGACGGCGTGGACATCGACGGCATCGCCTACGTTGAAAACTACGGCCGCATCGAAGGCCTGGGCGCGGGCGGCTTCGACTCGGGCGGCAACCCCAACGGCGCGGACGGCATCGCCGCCGGCGGCGGCACCATCATCAACCACGCCGGCGCGACGATCTTCGGCCAGTCCAAGGGCATCCTGGTCGACGACGGCGCCGCCGGCACGGCGATCGCGGCCGGGCGCGGCACCGCCACGGCCAACGGCGGCGCCGTGAAGATCTCCAACGAAGGCACGATCACCGCCGAGAAGGGCGTCGCCATCGGCCTGGTCGGCAACTTCAACGACAGTCTCACCAATTTTGCGACCGGCGTGATCACCGGCGGCAAGGACGCGGTCCGCGTCGACCTCGCCGCCGGCACCGCGCCGGCGGCCGCCGTCCAGATGGGCGCCGGCGACGACACCCTGACCAACTACGGCCGGATTGAAGGCAAGAACGGCCTGGCCATCGACATGGGCGCCGGCAACGACACGGTCGCGCTGTTCAACGGCGGCAGCACCGGCGTCATCGTCGGCACGGTCGACGGCGGCAGCGGCACCGACACGCTGGAAACCGGCGGCACCCAGTCCTTTGCGCCCGGCGCCGTCACCGGCTTTGAAAACTTCGTCGTCCGCAACGGCAGCACCACCTTCACCTACGGCCTGGGCCCGGTCGCCGGCGTGCAGGTCGACAGCGGCGCGACCCTGCAGGTCAACGGCGCCCTGTCCCTGTCCGGCAACTTCACAGTGAACGGCACCTTCAAGGCCGCGACCGACACGGCGCCGCGCAGCATCGCGGTCGGCGGCAATTTCACACAAGGCGCAAGCGGCGTGCTGGAAGCCGGCATAGGCGGCGGCAACGTTTCCGACAAGATCAGCGTCACCGGCAGCGCCACCCTGGCCAACGGCGCGACCATCCGCCCCGTCCCGCGCGGTTATGTGGCCGGCGGCGCCTACACCCTGGTTTCCGCCGCCGGCGGCCTGAACGCCACGCCCGCCGGCCTGGTGGTGGCCAACACCGCGCTCGTCAACTACACGCTGTCCCGGTCGGGCAACGACCTGGTGCTGACCGCGCAGCGCGCCACCACGCTGGGCGCCCTCACGCCGGCCAGCCTGGGAAGCATGGGCGCCGCGCTGGAAGCGCTGGGCCAAAGCGGCGGCGCCAACAGCCTGTTCGCCGCGCTGGAAACCCTGCCCACGACGCAGGCCGTCAGCGATGCGCTGGCGCAGATCGCACCCGACACCGCGCGCGGCGCCCAGCAGGCTTCGCAACTCGCGACCGGCACCATCTTCTCCTCGCTGGAAAGCCGCATGGACGCCGGCCGCGACGGCGCGCTGGCCCAGGGCCAGACCGGCCTGGCCGCCGGCGGCGACGCCAGCCGCCGCATGTGGCTGCAGGGCACGGGCGGGCAAGGCCGCCAGGACGCGCGCAACGGCGGCCCCGGCTACAAGCTGCACGCCTACGGCCTGGCCACCGGCCTGGAGGTCGACCGCTCGGCCAATGAACTCATGGGCATGTCGCTGGCCTATACCGAGGCCGGCACCGACGGCAAAGATACCGCGCAGGGCGACCAGGTGCGCGTCAAGGCCTTCAACCTGGGCGGCTACTTCAGCCAGAACCGCGCGGACATGACGCTCGATGCATCCGTGCTGCTGGGCTACAACAACTACAAGAGCGAACGCCAGGTGGCCTTCCCCGGCTTCTCCGAAATCGCCAGGGGCGACTACAAGGGCTGGCAGGCCGGCGGCCGTGTGGAAGTGGGTTTCCCCTTCACCCTCGGCGCATCGTGGTCGGGCCGCTGGCTGGTCGGCGGCCGCGCCGGCTACCTCGCCACCGACGGCTACACCGAAACCGGCAGCGTCGCCGCGCAGCGCGTGGATTCCAACAGCGCCAGCAGCCTGCAGTCGGTGCTCGGCACCGAGCTCACGCAAGCGCTGTCCGGCACCAGTTCGCTGCAGCTGCGCGCGCGCTACCTGCATGAGTTCGCCAACACGCCGGACATCAAGGCTTCATTCGTCGCCGGCGGCCCGGGCTTTATCGCCGGCGGCGTGCAGCCGGGCCGCGATTCGCTGCAGCTCGGCGTGGGCTACCGCAGCGTCAGCGCGCAGGGCGTGACCTTCACGCTGCGCTATGACGCCGAAGTGAGGTCCGGTTACCTGGGCCACCAGCTGTCGGCGCGCGCCATGTGGGCTTTCTGAAGCGCCTCACGGTTTTCCTGGCCGCTCTCGCCGTGGTGGCGGGGCTTGGCGGCTGCGCCACCGCCAGCCCCGAAGCGCGCCGGCAATCCGCACTGGCCCTGGCCGCGCCCTCGGGCTGGCAGGCCGGAGCGCTGGCGGCCGGCGACTTCCGCCTGCTGGCGCTGCACCCCGCGCCACAGCAGACTCCCGAACTTGCCGTCTTTATCGAAGGCGACGGCCTGGCCTGGCTGGATCCTCGCACGCCGTCCGCCGACCCGACGCCTGTCGACCCCGTCGCTTTGCGCCTGGCGTTGGCTGAGCGCCATCGCCCCAGCGTTTACCTGGCCCGGCCTTGCCAGTTCGACGCGCCATTAACGCCCGGCAACTGCCGCGCGGCCCACTGGACGCAGGCGCGTTTCTCGCCGGAGATCATCGCCGCCATGGACCAGGGCCTGTCGCAGCTCAAGGCCATGTTCGGCGCCCAGCGGCTGGTGCTGGTCGGCTATTCCGGCGGCGGCACGGTTGCGGCCTTGCTGGCCGCACGGCGCAAAGACGTGTCCCTGCTCATCACCGTGGCCGCCGTGCTGGACCACCAGGCCTGGACACGCGCACAAGGCATTTCGCCGCTGCGGGGCTCGCTCAACCCTGCCGATGAATGGTCGGCGCTGCGCGGCCTGCGGCAAATCCATTTTGTCGGCGCGCAAGACAAGCTGGCCGGCCGCATGGCTGTGCAGCCCTTTTTAGACCGCTTTGCACCGGCTGAAAGGCCCCGGCTCGTCGAGGTCCCGGCGTTCACCCATGCCTGTTGCTGGGCCGAGGCATGGAAGCGGCTCTCGCCTCCCTGAGCCCGTCAGCGCGCGCGCGGGCGCAGGCGCTACGATAGCGCCCATGCTCAACAAGCCGCGCATCCTTGTGGTCGAAGACGAGTCCGGCATCGCCGACACGATCCAGTACGTGCTGGCCACCGACGGCTTCGCGCCGGTGTGGTGCAGCACGGCCCAGCAGGCTTTGCAGGAATTTGCCGCCGAGACGCCGGCCCTGGCCATCCTGGACGTGGGCCTGCCCGACCTCAACGGCTTTGAATTGTTCAAGCGCCTTCAGGCCCTGCCCGGCGGCGCACAGGTGCCCATGCTGTTCCTGACGGCCCGCAGCGACGAGATCGACCGGGTGGTCGGCCTGGAGCTCGGCGCCGACGACTACATCGCCAAACCCTTTTCGCCGCGCGAACTGGTGGCCAGGGTTCGCGGCATCCTGCGCCGCAGCGTCCGGCCGCCGGCCGCGCCGCAGGCCGTTGCCTCGCCTCCCGCCGCGTCAGCCGCCTTCGCCACGCCTTTTGTGCTCGACGAAGAGCGCCGCCAGATCCGCTTTTATGGCCGCACCCTGGAGCTGTCGCGCTACGAGTACGGCATCCTGCGCCTGCTGGTGCTCAAGCCCGGCCGCGTCTACACACGCGACGAGCTGCTGGACAAAGTCTGGGAAAACGGCAGCGGCAGCCTGGACCGCACGGTGGACGCGCACATCAAGACACTGCGCGCCAAGCTCAAAGCCGTGGTGCCGCACACCGAGCCCATCCGCACCTCGCGCGGCTCGGGCTACGCGCTGGCCGAAGACCTCCCCGCCCCGTGACCAAAAGAAACCGCATCTTCATCGGCATCCTGCTGATTTATGCGGTGGGCATCGCCTTCATGCTGTACCGCGTCGTGGCGGACATCGACCCGCGTTACCGCGAGTCCGCTGAAGAGTCGCTGGTGGAAAGCTCGCACCTGCTGGCCACCCTGGTCGAGCAGGACGTGCGCGCCGGCGCCATCGACACCGCACGGCTGGAGCCCTTGTTCAAATCGCTCTACGCGCGGCAATTTCTCTCGCAGATCTATTCGGTCACCAAAACCCGGGTCGAACTGCGCGCCTATGTCACCGACCGCTCGGGCCGGCTGCTGTTTCATTCGCTCGGCCAGGCGCCGGGGGCCGACTTCTCGCAGTGGCGCGACGTCAGCTACACGCTGCGCGGCGACTACGGCGCGCGCACCACCCCCGACGTCGAAGGCGATCCGCTCAGCTCGGTGATGTACGTGGGCGCGCCCATCCGCTGGAACAACGAGATCATCGGCGTTGCGGCGGTGGGCAAACCCGTGACGAGTTTTGGGCAGTTCGTCTCGGCCGCGCGCGAGAAAACCCTTTACGTCGGCCTGGTGTCCGTGCTCGCGGTGCTGCTGCTGGCGGTCATCGTGTCGGTCTGGCTGGTCCGGCCCTTCGGCCTGATCGCCGACTATGTGCGTTATGTGCGGGCCCAGCGTTCGCTCAACCTGCCGCGGCTGGGCCGGCGCGCGCTCGGCGTCATCGGCGCGGCGTACGACGAAATGCGCGACGCCCTGGCCGGGCGCAACTATGTGGCCGACTACGTGCAGACGCTGACGCACGAAGTGAAGAGTCCGCTGTCGGCCATCCGCGGCGCGGCCGAGCTGCTGCAGGAGCCGGGCATGCCGCAGGCCGAGCGCGAGCGCTTCCTGGCCAACATCAGCCGCGAGACCGGGCGCATCCAGGAGATGGTGGACAGGATGATGGAACTCACCGCGCTGGAGACGCGGCGTTCCCTGGACAATGTGGCGCCGGTGCCGCTCAAGCCCCTGCTCGAAGAGCTGGCCGGCGCCGCGCAGGACGCGGCCGCGCCGCGCGGCATCCGCGTCAGGGTCGATGCGCCGGAAGACGCGGCCGTGGAAGGCGATGCCTTTTTGCTGCGGCGCGCCGTGAGCAACCTGCTGGACAACGCCATCGACTTCTCGCCCGAGGGCGGCGAGGTGGCCTTGTCGCTCCATGGCAGCGCACGTATCGTGCGCATCCAGGTGCGGGATCACGGGCAAGGCATCCCGCAATACGCCCAGGACAAGGTGTTTGAAAAGTTTTATTCACTGGCCCGGTCCCACTCCCGCAAAAAAAGCACCGGCCTGGGCCTGGCCTTCGTGAAAGAGATCGCCTCGCTCCATCACGGCCGCATCGAGCTGGCCAACGCGCCGGGCGGCGGGGCGCTGGCCACGCTCTCGCTGCCGCGCGCGGCCATGTAGCCGGCGGCCGCCGCGCGGCTTTTCACGCAGGCTTCACACAGGCTTCCCGAAAGCTTCAAACCGCCTTCCCGGGCGCCGCGGATGCTTGGCTTCGTGCACTGTCGCACGCCTGCCAAGGAGCTTTTATGGAACCAACCCTGTCCCCACATGCCGCCGCGGCGCGCTGGCTATGGGCCGCCACGGCGACTGTCGCCACGGCCGCCTGCTTTGTCACCCTGGCGATGCGCCCGGCATGCGCCCAGGAAACCAGGGATGGCGCCGCCCCGCGGCAAAAAACCGAAAGCCCCTACTTCTTCGTCAAGAGCGACGAGCCCGGCCTGGACCAGCTTCCGCTCAAATCCACCCAGGTCGACGTGCGGATTTCAGGCGTCATCGCCGACGTCACCGTCACGCAGCGGTACAAAAACGAGGGCCGGCGCGCCATCGAAGCGCGCTATGTGTTCCCCGGTTCCACCCGCGCCGCCGTCTACGGCATGAACGTGCGCCTGGCCGACCGGCTGATCACCGCCAACATCCGCGAAAAACAGCAGGCCCGCATCGAATACGACAGCGCGAAGAAAGAAGGCAAGACCGCCGCATTGCTGGAGCAGCACCTGCCCAATGTGTTCCAGATGAATGTCGCCAACATCCTGCCGGGCGACGACATCAAGGTCGAGTTGCGCTACACCGAGCTGCTGGTGCCGCAGGCGGGCAACTACCAGTTCGTCTTTCCCACGGTGGTTGGCCCGCGCTACAACAGCCCCCAGTCCGGGCAGGCGCAGGCGCAGTGGATCAGCAAACCCTATCTGCCGGCCGGCCAGGATTCCGCCACGGCCTTCGACATCAAGGTGCAGATCGCCACGCCGATCGGCCTGAAAGAGGTGCGCTCAAATTCCCATGCCGTCGACGTGAAAAAAGACGGGGAAGGCGACCGGCACGCCAGTGTGTCGCTGCGCCCCGGCAGCGACGCAAAAAGCGGCAACAACCGCGACTTCATCCTCGACTACCGGCTGGCCGGCGAACGCATAGAGTCGGGCGTGATGCTCTACCAGGGCGACAAGGGCAACGGCGAAAACTTCTTCCTGGCCATGATCGAGCCGCCAAAGCAGGTCGCGGTGCAAACCATCAATCCGCGCGACTACATCTTCGTGGTGGACATCTCGGGCTCGATGCACGGTTTTCCGCTGGAAACCGCCAAGGTGCTGCTGCGCGAGCTGATCGGCAGCCTGCGCCCCAGCGACACCTTCAACGTGATGCTGTTCTCCGGCAGCAACCGGCTCCTGAGCCCCAAATCCGTGCCCGCCACCCAGGCCAATATCGAGCAGGCGATCCGCACCATCAACGAGATGGGCGGCGGCGGCGGCACCGAGCTGATCCCCGCGCTCAAGCGCGTCTATGCCGAGCCCAAGGCCGCGGACGTCTCGCGCACCGTGGTGGTGGTCACCGACGGCTACGTGTCCGTGGAGCGTGAAGCCTTCGAGCTGGTGCGGCGCAACCTCTCGCAGGCCAATCTCTTTTCCTTCGGCATAGGCTCCTCGGTGAATCGCCACCTGATGGAGGGGCTGGCCCGTGCCGGCATGGGCGAGCCCTTCATCATCACGCAGCCGTCCGAGGCGCAGGCCGAAGCCAGGCGCTTTCGCAAGATGATCGAGTCGCCCGTGCTCACCGGCGTGAAGGCCCGCTTCGAGGGTCTTGATGTCTACGACATCGAGCCGGCCCAGTTGCCCGACGTGCTCGGCGAGCGCCCGGTCGTGGTGTTCGGCAAATGGCGCGGCCCGTTGAACGCCGGCAGCCAGGTGGTCATCGAAGGCCACGGCGCCGGCGGCCCTTACCGCAACGCCGTGCCCGTGCCGGCTGCGGGGCAGGACATGGCTGCGCTGCGCTACCTGTGGGCACGCCACCGCATTGCCGGCCTGTCGGACCAGGAATCGCTGGAAGGCGGTGACGCCCATCGCCAGCGCATCACCGAACTCGGCCTTCAGTACAACCTGCTGACCCAGTACACCAGCTTCCTGGCCGTGGACCAGGTGGTGCGCAACACACAGCCCCAGGATGCCGCCGCCGTGAACCAGCCGTCGCCCCTGCCCCAGGGCGTGAGCGACCTGGCCATAGGCGCCGAAGTGCCCGGCACGCCCGAGCCCGCCACCTGGGGCGCCGTGATCGTGCTGCTGTCCGTGCTGGCCTTGCTGGCGCGCCGCGAACGGCAGCAGCGCAGGGACAGGCGCGAGGGCGCCGCCCGTTTCACCGCCTGAACATGCCCAAGCCCTCAAGGAGAAACGCCATGGCGCTGCCCCATCTGATCCGCTTTCCCCGCATGCTTCCCCGGCATCTCGTGCCTCGCCTGTTGAGCATGCCCGCCTTCGTGCGCTGGGGCATCCGCATCGACACCGCGCCGGCCGGTGTGTGGTTGGCCCTGCTGGCCGCCGCCCTCTGGCCGGCCTGGCTCTGGATGGGTAGGCGCATGCTGGATGGCTCGGACGACCCGCTCGGGCTGCTGGCGCTCGCCGCGTTGGGCTGGCTGGCCTGGCGCAGCCGCCGCAGGCTTCGCGCCGCGCCTCCGCTGGGCTGGCTCGCCGTGGCACTGGCCGGCGCCTTGCTGGCAACCGCCGCGCACGGCATGCTGCCGCCGCTGGCGGCGTCACTGCTGGCATTGCTGGCGCTGGCCGCGGGACTTGCGGCTTTTCTGCCCACCACCGTGGCGGCGGCGCCCATGTTCGGCCTGTCGGTGCTGGCCTTGCCGCTGCTGGCCTCGCTGCAGTTTTACGCGGGCTTTCCGCTGCGCGTGATCACCGCCGAAGCCAGCCGCTGGCTGCTGATGGCGAGCCACGCGGTCGAACGCAGCGGCGCCAGCCTGCGCGTGGACGGCCACCTGGTCATCGTCGACGCGCCCTGCTCGGGTGTACAGATGGCCTGGTTCGGCTACTTCACCGCCTGTGTGGTCACGCTTTACCTGGCGCGCGGCAACCGCGCCTTTTTTACCCGCCTGCCCGCCGTCAGCGTGCTGGTGCTGGGCGGCAACATCGTGCGCAACACCATGCTGGTGGCGGCCGAAGCCTCGGGCCGGCACCTGCCGGGCTGGGCCCATGAAGCCGTCGGCCTGATCGTGCTGGCCGGGGTGTGCGGCGCCATTGCCTGGGTGATGAGCCGGCCCGAAAGGAATCGCCATGTTTGAAAACAGCTTCGTCAACCGTGTGCTGCACAAGACGCTCTGGGCGGGGCTGCTGCCGGCCTGCATGTTGTGGAGCGCCTTCGCCGAGCTCTCCCGGCCGGCCGACACGGTGCAGCCACAGCAGCGTGCAGGCCGCGAGCTGCCCGCGCAGTGGCAGGGCGCGCCGCTGCGGCCACTGGCGCTCAGCGAAGTCGAGCAGCGCTTTGCCCGGAATTTTCCCGGCAGCCTGGCGCGCTTCGCCATCGAGCCGCGCCACGGCGGAACAGCGCCCGCGGAGGGCGGCGGCGCCGACGGGTCAATCGATGCGGGAGGCTGGCAGGTGCTGGTGCTGCGCGGCGTCGACAAGCCCACCCGCATGCTGCATCCCGCGGCCGACTGCTACCAGGGCCTGGGCTACCGCATCGCGGCCCAGCAGCTGGAGCTTGATCGCCAGCGGCAGCTCTGGCGCTGTTTTGAGGCCACGCGCGGGCAAGCCGGCAGCGGCCAGCGCCTCAGGGTGTGCGAACGCATCGTCGACGCCAACGGCCAGGGCTTCACCGACACCTCGGCCTGGTACTGGTCCGCCGCCATGGGCCGGTCGCAAGGGCCCTGGCAAGCCATCACCGTCGCAAGGACGTTGTGAAGCCGCGCCGGGCAAACCTCTGGCTCTGGGTGCCGCTGGGCGTGCTGGCCCTGCTGCTGGCGGCACTCCTGGCGCTCTACGGCGCGGCCAGGGCCGTGCTCGCCCCGCTTCCAGGGGAGTGGGCCATACCGCTGCGCGCCGGCCCCGTGCAACTGCAGGCCGGTGTGCCGTCGCTGATCCGGCTGGCCACCGCTCCGTGGGTCGGGCCGCTGCTGCAGGGGCGGACCGTGCCGACGCGCGCCGGGCCGGTTCACATGACATGGCTGCCCCATAGCCAGGCGCTGGCGTTGCGCTGCGCGCCGTGCAAGGTGCAGGCGCCCGGGCTGGGCAAAGATCCCCTTGCCTTCGACGAAGTGCAACTCACCGTGCGCCGGCGCGGCGGCTCGCTCGATGGCGAAGTCAGCTCCGGCAAGCTGCGCGCCACATGGCATGGCGAACTGGCGCACGACCAGCTGCGGCTGCGCCTGCAGTTGCCGATGACGCCCGTTGCCGACGGCTACGCGCTGTTCAGCGCCGCCATCCCTGAAGTCGCGCAGGCCCGCATCGAAGGCCGCTTTGCACTGCAGGCGACCTTGGTCCTGCCGGGCGCGAGCCTCAGCGTTGTGCCGCAAGTCGAAGGTTTTCAGGTCAGCGGCCTGGGTACCGAAGCGCTGGTCACGGCCCGCTCGGCCTGCGGCAATAGCGCCGGCCGCCTCACCACCGGCAGCTGGCTCGCGCGCGCCGTGGTGGCCGCCGAGGACCAGCGGTTTTATGAGCATGGCGGCTTTGACCTGGCCGAACTCGCCGCTGCACTGGCGCGCAACCAGGGCGCGGGGCAGGACGGCCGTATCGAGCGCGGCGGCAGCACGCTGCCGCAGCAGCTGGCCAAGCTGCTCATCACCGGCGGCGAGCGCAGCCCCGTGCGCAAGCTGCGCGAGTTGCTCTACGCGGTCGAAATGGAGCGGACGCTGGGCAAACCGCGCATCCTGCAGCTCTACCTGGCACACGCGCCCTGGGGCCAGGGTCTTTGCGGCGCCGAGGCCGCGTCAAGGCGCTACTTTGGCCGCGCGGCCCACGAACTCAGCCCCACGCAGGCCGCCTGGATGGCCGCCATGCTTCACAACCCCGGGATGGAGGCACGGCGCTGGGCCGAGACCGGACAGATCAATGTGGCGCGCACGCAGTGGGTGATTCAGGGGATGCGTCCCATGCCGGTGCGGCAGCGCATCCGGCTGGCCGAAGAGGCGGGGCGGCAGGCCTGGCCGGCGCCGGCCTGCGCGCCGTGAGGTCTTCTCAGGAACCGGCCAGCCGCAAGCCTTCGCGCGCAGCCTGCTCAGGGTCCGCCGCCAGCGTCACCGCGCTGACCACCGCCACGCCATCCACGCCGCAGGCGATCACGCCGTCCATCAACGCCAGCGAGATACCGCCTATCGCCACCACCGGATAGGGCGCGGCATCCTGCGCCCACAGCTTCAAACGCTCCAGCCCCACGGGCTCATAGGGCATCACCTTGAGTGTGGTCGGGTAGATGGGGCCAATCGCGAGGTAGGACGGCTGCACCGCCTTGGCCCGCGCCAGTTCGGCCGGCGTGTGCGTGCTCAGGCCCAGGCGGATACCCGCGTCACGCAGCGCATCGATGCCCGCCGTGTCCAGGTCTTCCTGGCCCAGGTGCACGCCGTAAGCGCCGTGGTCCAGCGCGAGCTGCCAGTGGTCGTTGATAAACACCTGCGCGCCCGGCACGCCGCGCGCGGCCGCTATCGCGGTGCGAACTTCCCACGCGATGTCTTCCGCATCATGGTCGGCCGCCTTGATGCGCAACTGGATGGTGCGCACGCCCCAGTCCAGCAGGCGCTGCACCCAGCGGGCATTGGGCACGACGGGGTAAAAACCGATGGGGCCGGTGAGGGGGTTGAAAGAATTCATGGTGACCTCAAGCGCTATGCCAGAACGGCACGCCGACGGTGGGAGTGGACGCCTGCGCCGCCGCGCGCTCCGGCATGGGTGTGGATTCATACGCTGCACGGCCCGCCGCCACGCCGTCGGCAAAGGCGCGCGCCATGCGCACCGGGTCGCCGGCCTGCGCAACCGCGGTGTTCAGCAGCACGGCGTCAAAGCCCAACTCCATCACCTGGGCCGCGTGCGAGGGCCGGCCCAGGCCGGCGTCGACCACCAGCACCGCATCGGGCAAACGCCGGCGCATGGTTTCGAGCGCGTAAGGATTGAGCGGCCCGCGGCCCGTGCCTATGGGCGCGGCCCAGGGCATCACGGCCGCGCAGCCCGCCGCATGCAGGCGCTGCGCCATCACCAGGTCGTCGGTGGTGTAGGCGAACACGGAAAAGCCATCCTTGGCCAGCGTGGTCGCCGCTTCCAGCGTCGCCACCGTGTCGGGCTGCAGCGTGTAGTCGTCGCCAATCACTTCCAGCTTGATCCACGGCGTGCCGAAAATCTCGCGCGCCATCTGCGCCAGCGTGATGGCTTCTTCGGCGCTGTGGCAGCCGGCCGTGTTGGGCAGGATGCGGCAGTTCATGGCCTGCACACGCTGCCAGAAGCTGTTGCCGCCGCCGCTCTCGGGCTGCAGGCGGCGCAGGCCCACGGTCAGCACCTCGGTGCCGCTGGCGCGCACCGCATCGCCCAGCACCTGCGGCGAAGGGTAATGCGAGGTGCCCAGGAAGAAACGGCTGGAGAGTGTGACGCCGGCGACGGTCCAGGGACTGCCGTGGGCGATGGGGGAAGAAGCGGTGCTGGTGTCCATTCAACCTCCTGTTATAGGTGTGACGATGTCGATTCGGTCGCCGTTTTGCAAACCATGCGCCGGCCACTTCGGACGCGGCACAAAAGTGCTGTTCACCGCGCAGGCAAACGCGCCCTGCAGCTGATAGCCGCGCGCCAGCAGCAAAGCCTGCAAAGTGGCCGCGTCGGTTTCAATGGCTTCGCCGTTCAGTGAGACCTTCATGGAAATTCCCGGTGTTGTCATGTCATTCATTGTGCTGTCCCCAGCAACTGATGGACGAGGCCATCCACCAGCGCCGGCGCGCACAGGTAGCCGTGGCGGTACAGGCCGTTGATATGCCAAACGCCGTTTCGTTGCAGCACCGTGGGCCGGTGGTCGTCCAGCGCCGGGCGTAACGCTGCGGCCAGGCGCAGCACACGCGCCTCGCCAAAAGCCGGGTGCAGGCTGTGCAGCGCGCTGCCCAGCTCGAGCGTGGAGCGCAAGGTCACTGGCCCCGTGTCTTCCGATTCAAGCTCGGTCGCGCCGACCACGAACTGGTGGTTGGGGCGCGGCGCCACATAGAGCTGGTAGCGCGGGTGCATCAGGCGCACCGGGCGCTTCAAAGTCACGCCGGTGCACTCAACTGTGAGCACCTCGCCGCGCACGCCGCGCAGCTGCGGCCAGCTCCCTTTGGCGCCGACACCGCGCGCATCGACCGCGACATCCACGGTACACGCCTGGCCCGCGCAGACAATGCGCCCCTCTTCCACGCGGTCCACCGCCTGGCCTTCAAGCCACGTGCCGCCCAGCCGGTCTATCTCCACCGCGAGCGCGGCCATCCACTGGTCGTTGGCCAGCTGGCCCTCGCCGTCCAGCATCAGGCCGTTGCCAAAGCGCCCGGCCAGCGCCGGCTCGGCATGCGCCAGTGCGGCCGCATCCAGCGTATGCACCTGCGCGCGCGCGGCTTCGGGCAGCTTGTGCAGCAGCAGGCCGGTGAAATGCGCGAGTGAGCTCTGGTCAGGCGCGTGTGCGACCACCAGCGTGCCTTCGCGCCGGAAATACACCGGCAGGCCTGCATCGGCCAGTTCACTTATCCACTGCGGCCACAGCTGCATCGAGCGCTGGCCCAATGCGAACACGGCGTCGTCGGATACCGCGAGTTCGGCCAGCGGCGACAGCATGGCCGCCGCCGTCATGGACGCCGTGGCCACGTCGCCGCGGCTGCGCGCATCAAACAGGCTCACGCGGCAGCCGGCGCGCAGCAGGCGCCAGGCCAGCGTGCGGCCGGCCAGGCCTGCGCCTGCGATGCCGATGCGGAGGGTTTTCATGGTTTCACTCCCTCCCCCGCTGGGGGAGGGTTGGGGTGGGGGCCAGCGGCGGATGAAAAAGAGGCGTCCATTGGAATTCGGGGAGCCCTCACCCTAGCCCTCTCCCAGAGGGAGAGGGAATGGAGAAGAGGGAGAAGGGAACAAGAGGGCATTACGTCAAGAATAGATCTCGCTGCCACCCTCACGAAACTCCCTGGCTTTTTCCTCAAAGCCGCTGTGCACCTGCTTGATCGCGATCACGCCGGGTGCGGCCAGCGTCGTGGTGGCCGGGTTGAGCCGCGCGAACTCGCGCACCTCCTGCGAGATTTTCATCGAGCAGAACTTCGGCCCGCACATGGAGCAGAAATGCGCCACCTTGGCATTCTCTTTGGGCAGGGTTTCGTCGTGGTAGGCCATGGCCGTGTCCGGGTCTATCGCCAGGCGGAACTGGTCTTCCCAGCGGAACTCGAAGCGCGCCTTGGACACCGCGTTGTCCCACATCTGCGCGCCCGGGTAACCCTTGGCCAGGTCGCCCGCATGCGCGGCGATCTTGTAGGCGATCAGGCCCTGCTTCACGTCGTCGCGGTTCGGCAGGCCCAGGTGCTCCTTGGGCGTCACGTAGCACAGCATGGCCGTGCCGTACCAGCCGATGTTGGCCGCGCCCATGGCCGAGGAGATGTGGTCGTAGCCCGGCGAGATGTCGGTGATCAGCGGGCCCAGCGTGTAGAAGGGCGCCTCGAAGCAGGCCTCCAGCTGCTTGTCGACGTTTTCCTTCACGAGCTGCAGCGGCACGTGGCCCGGGCCCTCGATCATCACCTGCACGTCGTGCCTCCAGGCGATCTGCGTCAGCTCGCCCAGCGTGTGCAGCTCGGCGAACTGCGCCTCGTCGTTCGCGTCGGCAATCGAGCCCGGGCGCAGGCCGTCGCCCAGCGAGAAGCAGACGTCATACGCTTTCATGATCTCGCAGATCTCTTCAAAGCGCTCGTACAAAAAGCTTTCCTTGTGGTGCGACAGGCACCACTTGGCCATGATGGAGCCGCCGCGCGAAACGATGCCCGTCAGGCGGTTCGCCGTGAGCGGCACATAGGCCAGGCGCACGCCGGCGTGGATGGTGAAGTAGTCCACGCCCTGCTCGGCCTGCTCGATCAGCGTGTCGCGGAAGATTTCCCAGGTCAGGTCCTCGGCCTTGCCGTTGACTTTTTCCAGTGCCTGGTAAATCGGCACCGTGCCGATGGGCACCGGCGAGTTGCGCAAAATCCATTCGCGGGTTTCGTGGATGTTCTCGCCGGTCGAGAGGTCCATCACGGTGTCGGCACCCCAGCGTATCGACCACACCAGCTTGTCAACTTCCTCCTCAATGCTCGAGGTGACCGCCGAGTTGCCGATGTTGGCATTGACCTTGATCAGGAAGTTGCGGCCGATGATCATCGGCTCGCTCTCGGGGTGGTTGATGTTGTTCGGGATCACCGCGCGGCCGCGCGCCACTTCGTCGCGCACGAACTCGGCCGTGATCTCTTTCGGGATGGACGCGTTGAAGGAATGGCCTTTTTTCGGCATGCGCTCGGTCGCCAGGCGTTCGGCCAGCTGCGCGCGCACCAGGTTTTCGCGCACCGCGATGTATTCCATCTCAGGGGTGATGATGCCTTTGCGCGCGTAATGCATTTGCGAAACGTTGGCGCCGGCTTTGGCGCGGCGCGGCACGGGCGCATGCGCCATGCGCAGCGCGGCCAGCGCCGGGTCGTTCAGGCGTTCGCGGCCGTAGGCGCTGCTGATGCCGGGCAGGGCTTCGGTGTCCTGGCGCTCGTTGATCCAGGCGCCGCGCAGCGGCAACAGGCCGCGGGTGATGTCGATGGGCGAGGCCGGGTCGGTGTAGACGCCCGAGGCGTCGTACAGGCGCAGCGGCGGGTTGGCTTCGCGGCGCGGCTCACCGGCGCCTTCGTGCACCAGCGTGTCGGTCAGCGTGACTTCGCGAAAAGGCACGCGGATGTCCGGACGCGAGCCTTCGATGTAGATTTTTGCCGACCCCGGAAACGGCGCGCGCGTAATGCGGCTCGTGAGGTCTTGGGTGTCAACGGTGAGTCGGGTTTTGGCCATGTGGTTCTCCAGGAGGTGGGGTGCCTGCTGGGGAGCCGGAGGGTCCATGGGCGGCGTCTGTGGGGTGCCGCTACGGAATACCGGAGCCAATTGCGTTGTTCCCTACGCGGGGATAATCCCGATCAGGTTCAGCGGGTCTCGCATACTGCGATCTCAGCCTTGGTATTCCTTACGAAACATCCTTGGCACCCCGACAAGCTGGGGCCATTGTAGGCAGGCAGCGCACCCATGGCAAATGTCCCCGGTCAATCACCGCGATTTCGTCCCGCCTCTCCCTTCAAGCGGGGGGGCCGCGGAACTGGCTTTGCCAGGCCGCAGGCGCCGTCCCCTGCAAGGGGAGAGGGGGCTACACGCAGTGAGCCCCAACAGGGGTTAGGGTAAATTTTCCCGGAAGATCACCTGGCTGCGCACCGCGTCGACCCCGCTCATCACATCCCGCCCATCGCGCAGGTTGGTGAACATGCGCACGCAGCTCATCATGGCCGACTGCGGGCTCTGCGTGATCACCGCGTCCATGCTGCCGTCTATCAGCATGGCGCGCGTGTCCGGCGTGAGGCCGTGGCCGATGAAGACCACCTTGTGCTCGCGCCCCATTTCCTTGAGCGCGCGCGCCACGCCGTCGGAGGCGCCGCCTATGTTGTAGATGCCGGCGAGGTCCGGGTATTGCTCCAGCAGCGTGCGCGTCTGCTCGTAGTTCTTCTGCGCGTCGTCCTGGCCTTCGCGCAGGCCCACCACCTGCAGTGTGGGAAACATTTCCTCGATCACATGCAGGAAGCCGGCCTCGCGCTCCTCATGCGCGCGGTAGCTCAGCGAGCCGGCGATCAGCGCCACCTTGCCGCCGCGCGCGCCGGGCGCGATGAAGCGGCCCACCAGGTAGCCCGCCGTGCGCCCGGCGGCGCGGTTGTCCAGGCCCACATAACCGGCGCGCCGCGAGCCCGACAGGTCCGAGATCAGCGTGATGGCGGGCACGCCTTTTTCGGCCAGCTCGCTGACGGCCTCGCGCACCGCCGGGTGTTCCAGCGCCATGAACGCGATGCCCTCGCTGCGCTTGCCCTGCTGAAGCAGGCTGGCGGCCAGCTGCTGCGGGTTGAAGCTTTCAAACAGCTCCGTGCGGCACTTCACGTTGAAGGGCGTCAGGTGTTCCTGCGAATAGCCCACCGTGTCGCCCAGCATGCGGATAAAGCGGTTGCTGCCGTCGGGCAGCAGAAAGGTCAGGCGCATGGGCGGCGCCGCCAGCGCGGCATAGAGGCCCGTCTCCGGCAGGTAGTCCATCTCGGCTGCGGCCTTGAGCACCTTTTGTGCGGTGGCGCCGCGCACGCCGGGGCGCTGGTTCAGCACCCGGTCTACAGTGGCGGTGGACACACCGGCGGCCCGCGCAATGTCGACCACGCGTGCCCGCTGCTGCGGCCCTTGCAATCCATCAGGGATAACCCTCATACATCAAAATCCATCATTATTCTCGTTTGACGATTGAATACCCTGCGCCTATCGTTGCGCTGCTTTCACCCAATGATGCATCAAAACGCATCAAAACAAAACTGGAGACAAACCATGACCGAAGTCACCCGCCGCAGTGTGCTGCGCACCCTGTCCGCCGTTCCTGCCGCCGGCATCGCCGCCGCCCTGCCCTCCATGGCCCGCGCCGCCGAGTTCTCCTACAAGTACGGCAACAACCTGCCCGTCACCCACCCGCTCAACATCCGCGCGCAGCAGGCCGCCGACCGCATCCTGAAAGAGTCCAACGGCCGCGTCGAGATCAAGATCTTCCCGAACAACCAGCTGGGCGGCGACACCGACATGCTGGCCCAGGTGCGCTCAGGCGGCATCGAGTTCTTCACGCCCTCCGCGCTGGTCATCGCCACGCTGGTGCCCGTGGCCGCCATCAACGCCGTGGGCTTTGCCTTCAGCGACTACAACCAGGTCTGGGGCGCCATGGACGGCAAGCTGGGCGCGCACGTGCGCGAAGCCATCAGCAAGAGCCGCCTCTATGCGTTTGAAAAAATGTGGGACAACGGTTTCCGCCAGACCACCAGCAGCAAGGCGCCGGTCAACACCGCCAAGGACATGGACGGCCTGAAGATCCGCGTGCCGGTGAGCCCGCTGTCCATCTCCATGTTCAAGGGCCTGGGCGCCGCGCCCGCCAGCCTGCAGTTCAGCGAGGTGTATTCCTCGCTGCAGACAAAAATCGTCGACGCGCAGGAAAACCCGCTGCCCATCATCCAGGTCGCCAAGCTCTATGAAGTGCAGAAGTTCTGCTCGCTGACCAACCACATCTGGGACGGCTACTGGTTCATCGCCAACGGCCGCGCCTGGGACAAACTGCCCGCCGACCTCAAGACCATCGTGGCGCGCGCCATCAACGAAGCCGGCCTGCAGCAGCGCGACGACATCAAGAAACTCAACGAAACCGTGGTCGCCGATTTGCAATCCAAGGGCCTGGCCATCAACCGCCCGACGGCCGACAGCTTCCGCGCCAAGCTGCGCGAGGCTGGGTTCTATTCCGAGTGGAAAGAGCGTTTTGGGGCCGAGGCCTGGGGCTTGCTGGAACAATCCGTCGGCAAGCTGGCGTAACGGGCTCTCCCGTCATCCTCCCTCTCCCTCTGGGAGAGGGCAGGGGTGAGGGCCAGCGGCGATAACCAGGCCCCGCCCTCATCCAGGCGAAGAGACCCTCATCCCAACCTTCTCCCGGAGGGAGAAGGAGCAAGACAAACTGCCTCGGCGTTCGCGTCTCCTCTCCTAGCTCCCCCCGCTCTTTCGCCGTCCTTCGGAGATTCACCCTATGTCCCACCCCTCCCCCCAACCGCCAGCCGACGCCCCACCCGCCAACGCGCTAAGCCGCCTCGCGCACGCGGCAGACCGCGGCCTGGGCCGTGTGGTGGAGACCATCGCCGCCGCCCTGGTGCTGGCCGAGATCTTTGTGCTCTTCGCCGGCGTGGTGTCGCGGTATGTCTTCCACTCGCCGCTGGTCTGGTCGGACGAGCTCGCCTCCATCATGTTCCTGTGGCTGTCCATGCTGGGCGCGGTCGTGGCGCTGCGCCGCGGCGAGCACATGCGCATGACGGCGCTGGTCAACAAGGTCCAGCCGCATACCCGCGCGCTGCTGGACACCATCGCCATCACCGCCTCCATCGCCTTCCTGGTGCTGGTGATCTACCCGGCCGCGGAATACGCCTATGAAGAAAGCTTCATCGTCACCGCGGCCATGGAAGTCAACAACGCCTGGCGCGCCGCGGCCATCCCCATCGGCATGGGCTTGATGGTCATCGTGGCCGTGCTGCGGTTGCTGCGCATCAGCACCTTCAGGCAGGCCGGCATCGCGCTGGCCGGCACCGCCGCCGTGGTCGCGCTCTTCTGGTTCGCCCAGCCCCTGCTGCAGCCACTGGGCAAGCTCAACCTGATCCTGTTTTTTGTCGGCATCGTCGCCGCCACCGTGCTGTCGGGCGTGCCCATCGCCTTCTCCTTCGCGCTGGCCACCTTCGGCTACCTCGCGCTCACCACCTCCACGCCCCTGCTGGTCATGGTCGGCCGCATGGACGAGGGCATGTCGCACATGATTTTGCTGGCCGTGCCGCTCTTCATCTTCCTGGGCGCGTTGATCGAGATGACCGGCATGGCCAAGGCCATGATCCAGTTCCTGGCCAGCCTGCTGGGCCATGTGCGCGGCGGCCTCAGCTATGTGCTCATAGGCGCGATGTACCTGGTCTCCGGCATCTCGGGCTCCAAGATCGCCGACATGGCGGCGATCGCGCCCGTGCTGTTCCCCGAAATGAAAAAACGCGGCGCCAAGCCCGGCGACCTGGTGGCCCTGCTGTCGGCCACCGGCGCGCAGACCGAAACCATTCCGCCGTCCATCGTGCTGATCACCATAGGCTCGGTCACCGGCGTGTCCATCGCCGCGCTGTTCACCGGCGGCCTGCTGCCGGCCGTGGTGCTGGGCGCGGCGCTATGCACCGTCGTCTGGTGGCGCTACCGCCATGAAGACCTGAGCGCCGTCGTGCGCCACAGCAAGCGCGAAATCGGCAGGCTGCTGCTGATCGCCCTGCCCGCCATCATCCTGCCCTTCGTGATCCGCGCCGCGGTGGTCGAAGGCGTGGCCACGGCCACCGAGGTCTCCACCATCGGCATCATCTACTCGGTGCTGGCCGGCCTCTTCCTGTACCGCCAGTTCCCGTGGCGCCGGCTCATGCCCATGCTGATCGAAACCGCGTCGCTCACCGGCGCCATCATGTTCATCATCGGCTGCGCCACCGCCATGGCCTGGGGCCTCACGCAGTCGGGCTTCTCGCAGGACCTGGCCCGCGTCATGGGCAGCCTGCCCGGCGGCGCCTACGGTTTCCTCGCGGTGTCCATCCTGGCCTTTGTCATCCTGGGCAGCGTGCTCGAAGGCATTCCCGCCATCGTGCTGTTCGGCCCGCTGCTCTTTCCCATCGCGCGCATGGTCGGTGTGCATGAGGTGCACTACGCCATGGTCGTCATCTTCGCCATGGGCATAGGCCTGTTCGCGCCGCCCTTCGGCGTCGGCTACTACGGCGCCTGCGCGGTCAGCAAGGTCGACCCCGACGAAGGCATTCCCTACATCTGGGCCTATATGGGCGCGCTGCTCATAGGCCTGGCGCTGGTGGCCGCCGTGCCCTGGTTCTCCACGGGTTTCCTCAAAACCTGAATCCCCACTTCCTCCCTTTTCACTGGAGCAAAACAAATGAGCAAATTTTTCGGCGAGATCCGCCAGCTGGGCTACGTCGTGCCCGACATCGAAGCCGCAATGGACTACTGGAGCAAGACGCTTGGCGTGGGCCCCTGGTTCTACAACCCCAAGGTGCCCATCAGGAACTACACCTACCGCGGCGAATCGCACGAGCCGCACAACTCGGTGGCACTGGCCAACTCGGGCTTTGTGCAGGTCGAGCTGATCCAGACGCGCAACGACGTGCCCTCCATGTACCGCGACTTCCAGCAAGCCGGCCGCACCGGCCTGCAGCACGTCGCCTACTGGACCAGCGACTACGACGCCGACCTGGCGCGCCTGCTCAAGCAGGGATTCAAGCCCGTCATGAGCGGCGAAGTCGGCGAGAAAGGCCGCTTCATCTATTTCGACACCGAATACCACCCCGGCACCGTGATCGAGCTGTCCGAAGTCGCCGGCCCCAAGGGCAAGATGTTCGACCTGATTCGCGCATCGAGCGAAGGCTGGGACGGCAGCGACCCGGTGCGGCCTTTCCCCGACCTCAGCAAACTCTGAACAACCCAAAAGACGCACGCCATGAACGCCGACCGCTTTGAAGCCACCTACCTGATCGAAACACCGCTGGAGCCCGCCAAGGTCGCCGAAGTCATGGCGGGCGAACAGTCCTGCGGCACCTTCGCGCGCGTCGAGGGCGAGACCGACGAGCTGCGCCTGCGCGCGCGCGCCACGGTCGAGCAGATCGATGAGCTCGAACCGGTGAGCGCGCCCAGCCTGCCCAACGCCCTGCTCGAACGCAAGGGCCACACCGGGCCCTGGCGCCGCGCGCGTGTGCGCATCTCCTTTCCCGTCGCCAACGTGGGGCCCAACCTGCCGACGCTGGCCGCCACCGTCTCGGGCAACCTCTACGACCTCGGCGAGGCCAGCGGCCTGCGCCTGGAAAGCCTGAAGCTGTCCGCCGGCTACCGCGCCTTCTTCGACATGCCGCAAGTCGGCATCGCCGGCACACGCAAGGTCACCGGCGTGGCCGCGGGCGCCCTGGTCGGCACCATCATCAAGCCCAACGTCGGCTTCTCGTCCGCGCAGACCGCCGAACTCGTGGCGCGCCTCTGCGCGGCCGGCGTGGACTTCATCAAGGACGACGAGGTCTGCGCCAACCCCACCCACGCGCCGCTGGGCGAACGCGTGCCGGCCGTGATGGCCGTGGTGCGGGATCACCAGCAGCGCACCGGCAAGCACGTCATGGTGGCCTTCAACATCACCGACGAGACCGACGCGATGAAACGCCACGCCGACCTGGTCGAGCGCGAAGGCGGCAGCTGCGTCATGGCCAGCCTCAACTGGTGCGGCCACTCCGGCATGCAGACGCTGCGCCGCCACACGGGCCTGGCCATCCACGGCCACCGCAACGGCTACGGCGCGCTGTCCCGGCACCCGCTGCTGGGCATGTCCTTCCAGGCCTACCAGACGCTGTGGCGCCTGGCCGGCGTGGACCACATGCACGTGCACGGCCTGCAGGGCAAGTTCTCGCAATCCGACGAAGAAGTCATCGAATCCGCGCAGGACTGCTACACGCCGCTGACCGACGGCACCCACGGCGTCGACGACCGCGTCATGCCGGCCTTCTCCTCGGGCCAGTGGGCTGGCACCGTGCCCGCCACCTGGGCCGCCGTCAAAAGCGACGACCTGCTCTTCATGTCCGGCGGCGGCATACTCGCCCACCCGGGCGGCCCCGCCGCCGGCGTGGCCAGCATCCGCCAGGCCTGGGAAGCCACACGCGCCGGCGTGGCGCTGGCCGAGCATGCGCGCAGCGCGCCCGAACTCGCGGCGGCGCTGGCTTTCTTCGGTAAATAACCATATGGCCACCCTAGAGACGCTCACAAAACCCAGCGAAGCGGTCCTGGCTAGGCGCGTCGCCGCAGACAGTGCTACAGCACGGCAAGGCGACTGCAACAACGCCAGGAGGGTTTTGTGAGTGTCTCTAGCCTGAAAGTCGCTTACTACGGCGACGACTTCACGGGCGCCACCGACACCCTGGCCACGGCCGCGCGCGCCGGCCTGCGCAGCCTGCTCTTTCTCGGCCTGCCCACGGATGCGCAACTGCAACGCGCCGGCCCGCTGGACTGCCTGGGCATCGCCGGCGCGGCCCGCGCCATGAACCCCGACGAGATGCGCGCCGAACTTGAACCCGTGGGCCGCCTGTTCGCGCGGCTGGGTGCGCCCGTCATGCACTACAAGACCTGCTCGACCTTTGACAGCGCGCCCCAGGTCGGCAGCATAGGCGCGGCCATCCGCATCCTGCAGCCGCATGCCGGCAATGCCTTTGTGCCCATCGTCGGCGGCCAGCCCAACCTCAGGCGCTACTGCGTGTTCGGCAACCTGTTCGCCGGCGCCGGCCCCGCCGTGCACCGACTGGACCGCCACCCCACCATGAGCCGGCACCCCGTCACGCCCATGCACGAAGCCGACCTGCGCCGCCACCTCGCCGCGCAGGGCCTGGCGCAAGTGGCCGCCATCGCCTATCCCGACTACGAGCAGGATGACGCCGCGCTGGACGCGCAACTGGACACGCTGCTGGCCGGCAAGCCCGACGCCGTGCTGCTGGACGTCGCCCACGCCGGCCACCTGGCCACCGTGGGCCGCCTGATCTGGCAGCGCGCGCAACAGCAAAACCTGCTGGCCGCAGGACCCAGCAGCGTGGTCCAGGCCCTGGCCGCGCACTGGCAGGCCGGTGATGAAGCGGCGCCTCCTCGCGTAGACGCGGCCAGCGGCCCGGTGCTGGTGCTGGCCGGCAGCCTGTCGCCGGTGACCGCGCGGCAAGTGCAGGCCGCAAGCGCCTATCGGCAGGTCGCGCTCAACGCCGCCCGCCTCACAGGCGACGCGGACTATGCACAGCAGATGGCAGCGCAGATCGCAGCGCTGCTGGCCCAGGGCCGCCATGTGCTGGCCTGCACCTCGGCCGATGGCGCAAGCAACGCCACCACGGACGGCCGCGCGCTGGCCCAGGCCTGCGGCGACCTGCTCGCACGCGTGCTCAAGGCCGTGCCCCTGCGCCGCCTCGGCATTGCCGGCGGCGACACCTCCAGCCACGCCGTGCAGGCGCTCGATGCCTGGGGCCTGTCCTACGCCGCGCAACTCGCACCCGGCGTCGCCCTGTGCCGCCTGCACAGCGACCAGGCCACGCTCGACGGCATGGAGATCATGCTCAAGGGCGGCCAGATGGGCGGCGAGGATTTGTTCGAGACACTGCTGCACGGAACGAACTGACCAAGAGGCACGGTGTTCACCAGCAGGGGCCGCGGAACTGGCTTCGCCAGGCCGCAGGCCCCGTCCCCTGCAAGGGGAAAAGGTACTACACGAAGTGAGTGCCGATAGGGGTGTATCCATCTCTCCGCGGAACTTGCTTCGCCAGGCCGCAGGGCGCCGTCCCTGCAAGGGGAGAGGGGGCTACACGCAGTGAGCCCCAACAGGGGTGAATCTTTACCATCGGGCAATGGCTCGGAAACAGTGGGCCGCCACACTTGCTCTCAACCTGAAGCCAAAAGCCGTATGTCACGGGCGATGGATTTCAGGCTTCTTCTCTTTGAAAGGAAGTTCTCCATGAAATTCGCATTCAACCGCTCCGCTTCCCTCAACAGCCTCGTCCTCGCCGGCCTGCTGGCTACCGTGGGCGCCGGTGCCATGGCACAGACGCCTCCCGCCCCGCCCGCAGGTTCTCCGCCCGTCGCCGGCAAACCCGCCGGCCCGCACGGCGACCGCATGGCACGCCATGACCCCGCCAAGATGCAAGCCTGGATCGCCAAGCGCCAGGCCGAGCTCAAGGCCAAGCTGAAAATCACGCCCGCCCAGGAAGGCGCGTGGACCAGCTACACGGCGTCCATGCAACCGCCCGCACACGGCGCGCGCCCCACGCCTGAACAACGCGCCGAGTTCGACAAGCTGACCACGCCGCAACGCATCGACAAGATGAAGGAAATGCGCACCCAGCGCATGGCCGAAATGAACACGGCCATGGACAAGCGCGGCGAAGCCACCAAGACCTTTTACGCTGCGCTGAGCCCCGAGCAGCAAAAGACCTTTGACGCCGAGCACAAAAAGCACGGCCCGCACGGTGGCGGCCCCCGCCATCACGGCGGCCCGGCCCCGCAAAAGGGTTAAGCCGCGGCGCGTTAAAAAGCGCTCTCCCCAAAGCCCGCACCGCAAGCCGGTGCGGGCTTTTTTATGCGTGCCGCATGTCGCCGGACACCACCGGGAGCCCGCGTAGGACGGCATCGAATGCACCCGTTTCCACACTGCGCGCTGACTAAACTGGGCCGATGATCAAGATCCGCAAGGGCCAGGCACCCGCCGTGTTGTCGCGCACCGCCTTCCACGAACGCTTCATGCAATCCTTTGTGGACCCGGCCTTCCGCGATGAAGACGAAGCCCTGGCGCGCGTCGAAGCGCTGGCCTGGGACGCCTACAAGGAGGGCCGCAAGGCACCCTTCACGCGCAAGGCCGGCAAGGGCTTTGCCGACCCCGAATACGAACTGTCCACCGAATGGCTGGAAACCCGCGCGCGCCTGAAAAAAGCCGCGGCCGAATGGAAGAAACCCGCCACGCCGTCCCGCGTGCTGCTCATCTGCGGCTCGGCCCGCAACGACGGCACCTGCCCCGGCGAGATCTCCAAGACCTGGCGGCTGCTCAACACCGCCAAGACCACGCTCGAAAGCGCCGGCATGGCCACCGACGTGCTGGACCTGAGCCTGCTGACCTCCAGCTACAACCTGAACATCCACCCGTGCAAGGGCTGTGTCTCCACCGCCATGCCGCTGTGCCACTGGCCCTGCAGTTGCTACCCCAACCATTCGCTGGGGCAGACCAGCGACTGGATGGCCGAGATCTACGAACGCTGGACGGCCGCGCACGGCGTCATCATCCTCACGCCGGTCTACTGGTACCAGTCGCCCAGCCCGCTCAAGCTCATGGTGGACCGCCTGGTCTGCGCCGACGGCGGCAACCCCGACCCCACCAGCACGCACGGCAAAACGCCGTCGGAAGCCAAGTCGCTCGAAATGAAAGGCTGGGACTATCCCAAACACCTGGCCGGCCGCGCTTACGGCGTGGTGGTGCACGGCGACGTCGCCGGCATCGAGGGCGCGCGCCGCAGCCTCACAGACTGGCTGGACTGGATGGGCTTGATAGACGCCGGCAGCCAGGCCAGGCTGGACCGCTTCATCGGCTACTACGAACCCTATGCCACCAGCCACAACACGCTGGACGCCGACAAGGCCGTGCTGGCCGAAGTGCGCAATGTGGCGAAAGCCGTGGCCGGTGCGGTCAAGGAATTGCGCGCGGGCACGCCGTCGCAACCCGACAAAGACCTGCCACGGCCGCGGCCCAAATAAGAGCCGCCCAAAAAATACCGGGCGGCAGGTTAACCCCGCGCCCGGTATTGACGAGAACCCAGGCGCACAGGGCGCCTGAATTCAGGCCTTGCGTTTTACACGCTTACTTGGTGCCGCCGCTGAGGTCGGCACCGCCCTGCACGCGCGCGCCACCCTGGACGCTGCCTGTGGCATTGCCGACGCCGTTGCTGACACCGTTATAGGTTCGCTTGGCGCCGCTCTTCACGGCGCTGCCCGTGCGGGCAACCGCACGGCCGGTGCTGTCCACCGCGCCTGCGGCCTGGCCGCCCATGTTGCCCGCGCCCGATGCATTGACACCCGCGCCTGCATTGGCGCCTGTGCCAACCCGGCCGCTGTTCATGCCGGAGCCGCTGTCGCCGCCTGCTGCCGCATTGGCGCGCACGCCAGCGTCAATGTTGGTGTTCTGGCCGAGCGACACGCCCAGGCCTGCGCCCGTGTTGGCGGCAGCGCCTGTGGTGCGCGCGCCCGAGCCGGCATTCACGCCGGCACCGGCGCCTACGCCGACGCCCAGGCCCTGCGCATACACGCCAGGGGAAGCAAGGGCCGCGAGCAGGGTCAGGGCAGCGGCTGCGGGAATGGAACGAATGGTGAACTTGGACATATCAATCTCCTTGGAAAAACGGTGGGCATGCCGGAAGGCGGCTCACCTGGGGAGGGCCGCGGCGAAATCGCCTTGGCCCGACCCCGGCCTGCAGGGGCCGGGGCGCCTCAAGGTCATGCGCGGCTTTTTCATGGCCGCTCCATCCTCTGAGGCGAATCGGTTGTCTTACTTGGTACCGCCGGTGACGGGTGGGGCGCCGGCATTGGACGTGGCGGCCATGTCGCGTGCGGCCTGGTTCTTCGCCTTCTTGGCGGCGCGCTTTTCACGCTTTTCAGCCTTGGCGGCAGTCCGTGCATCAGCGTCCTTGGCCATGCCGCCTGTGGGAGCGGCCATCACCGCGTCCTTGGCCTTGGTCGTGCCGCCGATTTGCGTGTTGCCGCTGGCCACGGGATTGCCCGAGCTGTTGTTGGCTTCGGCACCTGCGCGGGCCGCGGCATTGGTTGCCGGGGCAGCCGTCACGGCGTCCTTGGCTTTGGTGCTGCCGGGGGGCGTTGTGGTGTTGGGCATCGTGCTGGTGGTCTGTGCATAAGCCTGCACGCCAAACAACATGGCTGCGGCGATGGCTGCAGCGGCGGGAACGGAACGCATTGAGTATTTCTTCATCATAATTTCCTTCAGTTGGCCCCAAATAGATAAGGCAGTGGATGTTGAGAATCACGCCCTGATCTTTTGACGGGCTGATTTCAATTTAGCGAGCAGGCAAGGACAGTCTTATCGGAGAGGCACGCCGCACCATGTAGGACACTGCGCCCGCGCCCTGTGGTTGCCGCCGGCACACCAGGGCAGCACGGGCCAGGCCGGGCGCTGTACAAACAGAGAAATAAGTTTCTGTCCTACACCTGCGGGAATACACGCGGGATCACAATCAACGTCCGGGCCATAAGCCCGCTTACCTGTCACCTGTTTACCTGCCGCCCAACCCGCGGCCCGCTTTTCCCCTATGCAGACATCGCCATCCGACTCTTCCCCCCGCGGCGCGCCCGACGCGCTGTCCGTCGCCGTCCCCGTGACGCCCCCCAAGGCGGGCACGCAGGTCGACATGGCCGCCGTCGAGGCCGACACGCAGACCGCGCTGGCCGCGGTCAGCCCCGAGTCCTCGTTCTCCTTCAAGGTGCTCACGGTCAACATCCACAAGGGCTTTACCTTCTTCAACCGCAAGTTCATCCTGCCCGAGCTCCGCGAAGCGGTGCGCAGCGTGGGCGCCGACGTGGTGTTCCTGCAGGAAGTGACGGGCAACCACGTCAAGCACCAGGACAAGTTCGACAACTACCCCGAGACGCCGCACTACGAATTCCTGGCCGACACCATCTGGCCGCAGTTCGCCTACGGCCGCAACGCCGTCTACACCAACGGCCACCACGGCAACGCGGTGCTGTCCAAATTTCCCATCGTGCGTTTTGAAAACCGCGACGTCTCCATCAGCGGCCCCGAGCGCCGCGGCCTGCTGCACTGCGAGCTGCAGATCCCCGGCCGCAGCGTCAACGTGCACGCCATCTGCGTGCACCTGGGCCTGATGGAAAGCCACCGCGAAAAGCAGATGGACATGCTCTGCGAACTCGTGCGCAAGGACATCCCGCCGCACGCGCCCGTGGTGGTGGCCGGCGACTTCAACGACTGGCGCCACCGCGCCCACGCGCAACTCGAAAAAGGCGCCGAACTGCACGAGGTCTTCGTGCAGGCCAACGGCCATGCGGCGCGCACCTTCCCCGCGCGCCTGCCGCTGCTGCGGCTGGACCGCATCTATGTGCGCAACGCCATAGGCCATGCGCCCGTGGTGCTGCCGCTGCGGCCCTGGTCGCATCTCTCAGACCATGCGCCCCTAGCGGCAGAAATCGAGCTTTGAAGATGAGCCGTTGGGTCAGTGGCAACAAGTTTCGCCTGCTTGAAAACGGCGAGGAATTTTTTCCGCGCGTGTTCGAGTGCATCGCCGCCGCCAAGCGCGAGGTCGTGGTGGAAACCTTCATCCTGTTTGAAGACAAGGTCGGCGAAGAACTGCACGCGGCCCTGCACCAGGCCGCGCGGCGCGGCGTGCAGGTCGACATCACCATAGACGGCTACGGCTCGCCCGATCTGTCGCCCGAATTCATCTCCACCCTCACGCGCGCCGGCGTGCGCGTGCACGTGTTCGACCCGGGCGCCAAGCTCTGGGGCTGGCGCACCAACCTGTTTCGCCGCATGCACCGCAAGATCGTGGTGGTCGACGGCGAGCGCGCCTTTGTGGGCGGCATCAATTATTCGGCCGACCACCTGGCCGACTTCGGCCCCCAGGCCAAGCAGGACTACGCCGTGGAAATCGAAGGCCCCCTGGTCGCCGACATCCACAGCTTTGTGCACCGGGCTCTCGCCGCCGGCTGGCGCAATGCCGGCGCCGAGCCGCCCGAAGGCCTGCGCGAGCGCCTGGCCGGCCACGCGCGCTCGCTGGCCGGCGCCCTGCGCCGCGACAACATCCCCGCGCCCGCGGGCGAGGCCTCGGCGCTGTTCGTCACCCGCGACAACCGCAAGCACACCAACGACATCGAGCGCCACTACCGCGCGGCCATACGCACCGCGCGCAGCCGCGTCATCATCGCCAACGCCTACTTCTTTCCCGGCTACCGGCTGCTCAAGGAAATGCGCCGGGCCGCCAGGCGCGGCGTGGACGTGCGCCTCATCCTGCAGGGCGAGCCCGACATGCCCATCGTCAAGACCGCCGCCAGCATGCTCTACCACCACCTGCTGGACGCCGGCGTGCGCATCTACGAATACTGCGAGCGCCCGCTGCACGGCAAGGTCGCCGCCATCGACGGCGAATGGGCCACTGTCGGTTCCAGCAACCTCGACCCGCTCAGCCTCTCGCTCAACCTCGAGGCCAACGTCGTCATCCGCGACCGCGCCTTCAACCAGGAACTGGGCGAGCGGCTGGACGCGCTGATGCAGCACAGCTGCAAACAGATAGACCGCAAAGACCTGGTGGAGCCCAGTTGGTGGCGCACCGTGCGCAGCTACTTCATCTTTCACCTGCTGCGCCGCTACCCGGCCTGGGCCGGCTGGCTGCCCGCGCACGCGCCGCGCCTCACACCCGCCGGGCAAGACCTTCCCCCGTCCGGCGGCTCCGATCCCGAGCCGGTGGGCCAGGCCAAACCCGTGTGAGCGCCTGATGGCCGACAGCCGCAGCCTGCCTCTCGCAAACCCCGCGATTCCCGCGCGTGTTCCGCGAGTCCCCCTGCGCGGACGGCCCTGGTGGCCCTGGTTCAGGCGCATCGCCACCACCGTGTTCTTCCTGCTCGTCGCCGGCCTGCTGGTGTCGCAGGCGCGCAGCATCCAATGGGGCGAGGTCCTGACCTCGCTTGAGCAATACCCCCTCACCGCCGCCTGGGGCGCCGTGGCGCTGGCCGTGGCCAGCTTCACGCTCTACAGCTGTTTTGACCTGCTGGGCCGGCGCTACACCGGCCACACGCTCAGCACCCCCACCGTCATGCTGGTCACCTTCATCAGCTACGCCTTCAACCTCAACCTGGGCTCGGTGGTGGGCGGCGTGGCCTTCCGCTTCCGGCTGTATTCGCGCCTGGGCCTGAAGCCCGGCGCCATCACCCGCATCATGTCCATCAGCATGCTGGCCAACTGGATGGGTTATGTGCTGCTGGCCGGCCTGGTGTTCAGCCTGCACCCGCCCACCCTGCCGCCCGACTGGCCCGTCAGCGCCGGCCACCTGCGCCTGGCCGGCCTCGCGCTGCTGGCGGCGGCCGCCGCCTATTTGGGCGTCTGCGCCTTCACGCGCCGCCGCCACTTCGAGCTGCGCGGCCACACCATCGAACTGCCCGCGCCGCGGCTGGCCTGCCTGCAGCTGCTGATGGGCGCCGGCAACTGGCTCGTCATGTCGGGCATCCTGTTCATCCTGCTGCAACACCGCATCGAGTTTTCCGCCGTCGTCGCCGTGCTGCTGCTGGCCGCCGTCGCCGGCGTCATCACCCACATACCGGCCGGCCTGGGCGTGCTGGAGGCCGTGTTCGTCGCCCTGCTCTCGCACCTGATGCCGCAGGCCGAGCTGCTGGCCGCGCTGGTCGCCTACCGCGTCATCTATTACCTGGCGCCGCTGGGCATCGCCAGCGCGGCCTACCTCGTCATGGAAGCCCGCGCCAAAAAACTCAAGCGCGCGGCCCGGGCACCCCGCGCCGCCTAGTCCCCGCGAAACGCCCGCCCCGCGCCGCGCTACCCCCCGCCAGCCCGCCACCAGGCGCTTTCCCCCTGCTTTAGGCGCCAAAGCCACACCCCGTGCGGGTTTTCGCGCCCATCCTTGTGTCCATGACCACAAACTACTGTATATTGATACAGTGTTTTTGGTGTTCTCTTTCCTGGCGATGCGCCGCCCGCACCCGGGAAGTCGGCCTCTTTGCCTACAGCCGCGCTTGAACCCGCGGCGGCAACATGAAGTCAGACCGTGAAGAAGAAAGGATGTACCGCATGGGCGTGATGAATGACCTGCTGACGACCGACCTCTTTCCCCAGGCCTTGCTGCCCGTCACGCTGCAAGGCCAGGCGGACTTTGAAGGCTTTCGCCGCGCCGCGCGCGGCCTGCTGGCGCAGAACATCCTGCCCGAGCAGGTGAGCTGGCGCTGCAGCGACACGCCGCTCGAAAGCCCCAAGGCCGCCGGCACCGCCCACAGCCCCGCCTTCAGCGACGCCCCCGCCGTCCATGTGCCGCCCGAGTTCTTCGCCATGTGCCAGGCCGCCGTGCTGCACAACAATCCCCAGCGCTTCAAGCTGCTCTACCGCCTGCTGTGGCGCCTGGTGCACGAGCCCCAGCTGCGCCACAACCCGCTCGACGCCGACATGGAAGAAGCCCGCCGCATGGCCGAAGACGTGCGCCAGGACATGCAGGCCATGAAAGCCCAGCTGCGCTTTCGCTCGGTGCAGGACGACACCTTCAGGGCCCGCCCCCTGGCCGGCCCGCTGCACGTGGCCTGGTACGAGCCCGAACACCACATCGTCGACGCGGTCGCGCCCTTCTTCGCCAAACGTTTTTCCCAGATGCGCTGGGCCATCCTCACGCCCGAAAGCAGCGTCGAATCAGACTACCTGGGCCCGCAGGATGAGGGCACGGTGGCCCTGCGCTTCGGCCCCGGCGCCGACCCGCAGGACGCGCCCACGCTGGACGCCGGCGAGCAGCACTGGCTCACGCAGTACGAGCAGGTGTTCCACCCGGCCCGCCTCAGGAGGCGGCGCATGATGCAGAAAGCCGCGGCCTCGCCGCAGCGCTACCGCAAGGGCCGCGGCGCGGCGGGCCGCAAGGCCCATGCGCCCAGGGCGCAAAGTCCGGGCCAGGCCGCCTCCAGCCAGCCGCTGTCGCGGTCATAGCGGCCAAGACCGCGCACTGCCCCGCGGCAGGCGCCGCGAAACACCATCAGGGCTTGCGGGCGTCCGATGCCGTGGGCGCGGGCGGCGGCAACACGGTGTCGCGGCTGTCAAAACTGCCGGGCGGCAGCACGGGCCGAACACTGGAATCACGCGGGTCGGGCGGCGGGGGCGGCGTGTTGTCGGGCACCAGCGCCCGGCGCGAAGGATTGCGGTTCAGCGGGTTGTTCAAGGGCGCCGGGGGCGTTTGCACCGCGCCCGGATTCAACCCGGGCGGCTCGGGCGGCGCCGATCCCGACTGCATGGTTTGCGCGGCGGCCCAAGGCAAGGCCCATGCGGCCAGCGCGAAAGCGGCAAAGTGTTTTTTCTGCATGGCGTGTTCTCCTTGAGTCCGCGCGCTGACCGGCGCACGCTTGTCGTTTGACTCTACGCCGATTCCCGCAAAGGCGTCATGTCCCGGAATACCGGCATCGCTGTCAGGGCCGGCCTACAGGCTGGGCCACCAGCTCCTTGAATCCCGTTTGCGCATCGAGCGCACGCGAAAACACCCAGCCCGGCAACGGCGCCAGCACGATCTCCGCCGTCGTCCGCACCATGCAGCCCGCCATCACATGCCCGCCCCGCATCTCCCCGCGCGCCGTCGCCACGCTGGCATGCAGGTGCGCGCCGTCCGGGCTCAGCGTGCCCGACAGCGTGATCAGTTCCAGCGGTTCGACCAGCAGCGTGCCCTCGGGCTCGGCTGCGTAGCGCAGGACGGCGCGGGACAGGCTGCCAACCGCCGAGATCACGCAGGCGGCGGTGGCGTGCTGCTCCGCCTGCAGCTGGGCGAAGGCGGTGTTGAGGGCTGAGCGGAGGTCTTCTCCGGGGCTCAGGCGAAGGACGTGGGTTTGGGGCATTGGGTTAGGGTAATGGTGGGGCTGTTTTTGTTCAAGAGGGGTGCGCTCCTCTTGCGCTTGCTGGCCGGGTCTCGCCCCGGCGGGCGAGGCACTTTTCTTTGCTTCGCCAAAGAAAAGTACCCAAAAGAAAGGCGACCCTGGTTGCTGCGTCCCTTCGCTTCGCTGCGGGCAACCTGCGGTGCTCGGTCCAGCCGGGGTCAAAAACAACTCGCCTGCGGCTCAAACAAGTTTTTGCCCTGATCCGTCTGGACCTCCGCTCCTCGGCGCATCCACAAGGGGTGGGAACGGGGGAGGAAAAATACCAAACTGTGCTGGTCTAATTTCAAAAGACATCCCGATGAGGGAAATCAATGTCTGAGAGGAATAGAAATGACCAAAGCCAAGACCAGGCGATCGTTCGATGCGGCGTTCAAGGTGCAGATCGTCAAGATGATTCGAGAGCAGCACCTGAGCG
>NZ_CALRNF020000040.1:0-54328 GCF_943369415.1 Polaromonas sp. YR568 | reverse complement strand
GACGGGGTCAAAAACAACTCGCCTGCGGCTCAAACAAGTTTTTGCCCTGAACCGTCTGGCCCTGCGCTCCTCGGCGCATCCACAAGGGGTGGGAGCGGGGACAAGGAATACCGAACAGCCAACAGCCGAAGACAGAAACCCGTATGTGTCTTCCTTCTTGTCCCCTCTCCCTCTGGGAGAGGGTTAGGGTGAGGGCCAGCAGCTTTCGCACCCGCAGCTACACATCAACTGCCGACGGCCCTGTCTTGCAGACCGCAGCCCAGGCTGAGCCTGGGCTTCTTCGCGCTGTCCAGATGCGCGCAGGCGCATCTGGAGCCGCAGCGCTCAGCCCCTGCCCTCTCCCAGAGGGAGAGGGAGTAAATTCATGGCCACCGCATCGCCGTCTTCTCTTGACCTGCCCTCCCTTTTTATCCCCGATCCCGATTGCCCCTTGTGGATGCGCCGAGGAGCGCAGGTTCAGGCGGATCAGGGATCGCGTTGTTTGAGCGAAGCGCAGCGAAGCGAGTTTAGCGAGACCCCGCCTGAACCGAGCACCGCAGGTTGCCCGTAGCGAAGCGGAGGGACGCAGCAACCAGGGTCGCCTTTTCTTTGGTGACTTTCTTTTGGCGAAGCAAAAGAAAGTTACTGGCCGCCGGGCCACTCCCGGCCAGCCGCCCTCAGCAAAGAGCACAAAGGAGAGCGCGCAAGCAGGCGCAAGACCCGGCCCCAAAACTCTACTTAACCCGATTCACCAAAAACACCCCAAATATCGCCAACCCCCCGCCGGCGAGCAGGCTGGCGCTCAAGGGCTCACCAAGGATGAGCCACCCCAACAACACCCCAAACACCGGCACCAGGTTGTTGAACACCACGGTCCGCGCCGCGCCCAGCTGCCGCAGGCCTTCGTAGTACCAGACAAAGGCCACGGCCGTGCCGAGCACGCCGAGGAACACCAGGCCGGCCCAGACTTCGGGTGTGAAGGATGCCGCGTGCACATGCGGGATGTCGCGCAGCGCCAGCAGCCCCAGAAACAGCGTGCCCCAGATCGCCGCCCACAGCGTGGCCAGCACCGGCGACAGGCCTTGCAGCAGCTTGCGGCCCAGCAGGGTGTAGACGGCCCAGGCGCAGACCGCGCCGAACATCGACAGCTCGCCCTTGCCGAGCGACTGCGCGATCTGCGACAGGTCGCCGCGCGTCACCACCACCCACACCCCCAGCAGGGCCAGCGCCACGCCCAGCCAGCGGGTGGCCGAGAGGCGGTCGCCCAGCAGCGCGGCGGCGATCAGCAGCGTGACCACCGGGTTGAGGGCGATGATCAGCGAGGTGCGCCCGGCCGGCAGCACCGACAGCGCCGTGAAGAACAGCAGGTTGTAGGCAAAGATGCCGGTCGCGCCCAGCGCCATGGTGCCCAGCAGCTGGCGCCGCGTGATGCGCGAGATGGCGCGCAGGCCTTCGGTGAAATGCAGGGCCGCCAGCAGGGCCAGCGTGGCGAACACAAAACGCACAAAACCCGCGGTCGCCGGCGGCAGGTGGGCTGAGATCACGCGGCCGGCGATGAAAGTGCCGCCCCACAGGACGGGCACGCAGGTCAGGCGCAGGTAAATGCTCCACAGCCTGGGGGTGGCGGGAACGGGCGTGGGGGCAAGGGGCGCGGTGGCAGTCGTCATGCTGTGGCTTTGTGAAAAACGGCAATTCGGGTAGATTTGATGCATGAGATTAGTTGTTAATCAATTCACTATCAAATGAGTATTCACTCATCATGACCCTGGCCCAACTCGAAGTGCTGATCACCCTGGACGAATGCCGCAGCTTTTCGCGCGCGGCCATGCGGCTGGGCACCACGCAGTCGGCTGTCAGCCATGCACTGCGCGCGCTCGAAACGCAGTTCGGCGTCAAGCTCGCGCTACGCGATGCCTCGGGCGTGTCCATGACCGACGCCGGCGAGCGCCTGCTGCTGCGCGCCCGCGAAATGACGGCGCTGGCCGCCACCATGACGCAGGAGCTCGGCGACGCGAGGGAGCTGAAAACCGGCACGCTGCGCATAGGCTCTTTCGGTCCCACCTCCACCGTCAACCTGCTGCCGCCGCTGCTGGCCGCGTTCAAGCAGCGCCACCCCGGCGCGCAGGTGCGCATCGAGGAAGAAAGCGACGAGGTCATTGACGACTGGCTGCTGCAAAAACGCGTGGAGCTCGGCTTCGTCGTGGTGCCCGACGAACGCTTTGAGGTGCTGCCGCTGGTGCAGGACGAATTCGTCGCCATCCTGCCTGCCGGCCATCCATTGGCTGAAAAAAAGGCCGTGCCCATCACCGCGCTCACGGGCCTGGACTTCGTGCTGACCGAGGCCGGCTGCGGGCCGGTCATCGTGCCCATTCTGCAGAAAAACATCGCGCTGCCCAAGGTGCTGTACCACTTCACGCAGATCATCTCCATCCTGCAGTTCGTGCAGCGCGGCCTGGCCGTCTCCGTCGCGGCGCGGCTGGCGCTGCCCGATGAGCCGCCCGGCGTGGTCTACCGGCCGCTGCTGCCCGCGCAGCCGCGCACCGTGGGCCTGGCCTGCCTGGACGCGGCAAAGCTTTCGCCGCTGGCGCGAGCCTTCTGGGAAACGGCTCGGGAGCAGGCCAAGGCTCCGGCGGCCGGCAAGGCCGGGCGCGGCAAACTTCCGGCCGCATGAGGCACGCGTATTGCTATCCATACTCTTATTAACGGTGTCTTCGGGGCAAACCCCGGCTTCGCTGCGCACGGCCTGCCGCCACAATAGGCCGCAACAACATCAAGAGGAGTGAGCATGAGGAACACGACGAGGGATTTCCAGGGCACACGCCGCGCCTTGCTGGGCCGGCTGGCCGGTGTGGCCGCAGCCGCCACCTTCATGCCGCTGGCATCGCGCGCGCAGGCGCCCGCACCGGGCCGCGCCATCCCGATTGCCGACATGCATTCGCACCTGGGCATCGTGGGCCGCACGCGCTCGCCGGCCGACCTCGCCACCGAAATGAAAACCCACGGCGCGACGCTGGTGTCCTGGTCCATCGTGGGCGATGCACCGTGGCTGGGCAACGGCCCCAAGGGCGTCATCCAGCAGGGCGAACCCACACCCGCCGAGCTCTCGGCCTTTTTTGAGAAAACACTCAACGGCATGCTGGCCTACGCCCAGCAAAACCAGCTGGCCATCGTGCGCACAGCTGCCGACGTGGACGCGGCCATGGGCGGCAAGCACTCGGTGCTGCTGGCCAGCGAGTCGGCCGAATTCATCAGCACCGACCTGGCGCCGCTGAAAAAAGCCTTCGACCTGGGACTGCGCCAGCTGCAGCTGGTGCACTACATCCGCAACCCCATAGGCGACTACTCGACCGCATCGCCGGTGCACAACGGCCTGAGCCCGCTGGGCCGGGAGCTCGTGAAGGCCTGCGAGGCGCACGGCATCCTGCTGGACCTGGCGCACTGCAGCACGCCGGCCATAGACCATGCGATGGAAATCGCCACCAAGCCCATGATCTGGTCGCACGGCTGGGTCGACAGCGACGCCGGCGGCTACCGCGACCAGTACGGCTACCTGATGCGGCGCCTGTCCGTGGACCAGGCCAAAAAGATCGCCGCGCGCGGCGGCGTGGTCGGCCTCTGGGGCCTGGGCCTGCGGCAGCCGGGCCAAGCCTACGGCTGGAAGGTCGGCCTGCAGGACCGCGCGGGTTATGCGCGCGAAGTGGCCAAGCTGGTCAACATGATAGGCGCCGACCACGTCGCCTTCGGCACCGACATTGCCGGCGTCGGCAGCGAATGGGCCATCAACGACTACAGCCACGTGCGCGAAATCGTGCAGTTGCTCGAAGGCCAGAAGCTGGACGCCGCCACGATTGAAAAAGTCGCCTTCGGCAATTTCGCCCGCGTGCTCAAGGCGACCTTGCCCGCGGCCTGAGCGCCATGCCGGTTTTCCAGATTGAAGCCATGAATACCGAGAACTTCCCCCAGGACATCTACACCGAGCCCGAGGTCGACCCCGACACCCTCGCCAACCTGGGGCCCTTGCGCGCCATGGCCGGCATCTGGGAAGGCGCGCGCGGCGCCGACGTCAAACCTGTGGTCACCGGCACCAAGACACAGGCTTATATCGAGCGCTATGAGCTGCACCCCATAGACGCGCAAACCAACGGCCCGCAGGCGCTCTACGGTTTGCGATATCACACCTTCATCCACAAGCCAGGCTTCACAAAAACGTACCACGACCAGGTCGGCTACTGGCTGTGAGAGCCGGCCACCAGCACCGTCTATCACACGCTCGCGATTCCGCGCGGCCAGGTGGCCATGGCCAGCGGCAAGGTCGCGGCCGATGCGACGCAGTTCGAATTGGTTTCCGAACGCGGCAGCCTCACCAACGGCATCGTCTCCAACCCCTTCATCGAGCACGCCTTCACCACGCTGGCCTGGCGCATTTCCGTCACGCTCAATGCCGACGGCAGCTGGTCCTACTTCCAGACCACGGTGATGCAGATCCAGGGCCGCGACCAGCCCTTCGACCACACCGACCGCAATACGCTGGTCAAGGTGGGCGAGCCCGCGCTCAACCCCAAGGCGCTGGCGAAGCAGCAGGGCACCACCGCATAACAACCGCTCAGGGTGCCAGCAACACCCGCGGCTCAAACTTCGCGCGCCGCGTGCTGAAAAAAGCCTTCACGTTGCGCACATTCGCATCGCTGGTGAACAGCCGCTGCGCCAGCGCGAGGTAACGTGGCATGTCGGCCACGTGCACCACCAGCATGAAGTCCGGCCCCGGCGACACGCGGTAGCACTGCTGCACGGCCTCGTCCGTGATCACACGCGTCTCAAAGGCCTCCTGCTGTTCGGCGCCCTGGCGTTCGAGTGTGATCTCGACCAGCGCCGTCAGCCCGTGGCCCGTGATCGCGGCCAGCTTGTCGACGTTGAGCAGCGCCACGTCGCGCTCCACCAGCCCGGCATCGCGCAGGCGCTTCACGCGGCGCAAGCAGGTGGGCGGCGAGATGTGGACGCGCTCGGCCAGGGCCTGGTTGCTCAGCGAGGCATCGGTTTGCAGGCTGTCCAGCAGTTTGAGGTCCGTGTCATCAAGCGTTATTTGTTCCATAAAATTACTGTAAATGAAATTAAATTCAATCAATCAAGAATTGTGAAATTAAATTCCACATTTAAAGAAAAATCAATCACATAACAAAATAACAAGTCCGTAGCATCAAGCCATTCTTTTTCAGGAGACCTCCATGTGCGGCATCGTTGCTTCCGTTTCGACCCGAAATATCGTTCCCATCCTGGTGCAGGGCTTGCAGCGCCTTGAATACCGCGGTTATGACTCCTGCGGCGTCGCCGTGTACAACGGCGGCCTCAAGCGCGCGCGCAGCACCTCGCGCGTGGCCGAGCTGCAGGAACAGGTCGCGAAAGACCATCTCGAAGGCGCCACCGGCATCGCCCACACCCGCTGGGCCACCCACGGCGCGCCCGTGGTGCACAACGCGCATCCGCATTTCAGCCACGGCAGCGGCGCCGCATCGCAGGCCAAGCCCGGCAAGGTCGCGCTGGTGCACAACGGCATCATCGAAAACTACGAAGAGCTGCGCGCCGGCCTCAAAGCCAAAGGCTACGTCTTTGAAAGCCAGACCGACACCGAAGTCATCGTGCACCTGATGGACAGCCTCTATGACGGCGACCTGTTCGAAGCCCTCAAGGCCACCGTCGCGCAACTGCACGGCGCTTACGCCATCGCCGCCTTCTGCAAGGACGAGCCGCACCGCGTCGTCGGCGCGCGCGCCGGCTCGCCGCTGATCCTCGGCGTCGGCAAAGGCAACGACGAGAACTTCCTCGCCAGCGACGCCATGGCCCTGGCTGGCGTCACCGACCAGATCGTCTACCTCGAAGAAGGCGACATGGTCGACATCCAGCTCGGCAAGTACTGGATCGCCGGCAAGGACGGCAAGCCCGCGCAGCGCGAGGTCAAGACCGTGCAGGCCCACAGCGGCGCCGCCGAGCTCGGCCCCTACCGCCACTACATGCAGAAAGAAATCTTCGAGCAGCCGCGCGCCATCGCCGACACGCTCGAAGGCGTCGAAGGCATAGTCCCCGAACTCTTCGGCGACGAAGCCTTCCGCGTCTTCAAGGACATCGACTCCGTCCTCATCCTCGCCTGCGGCACCAGCTACTACAGCGGCTGCGCCGCCAAGTACTGGCTCGAATCGATTGCCGGCATCCCCACGCAGGTCGAGGTGGCCAGCGAATACCGCTACCGCACCTCCGTGCCCAACCCCAAGACCCTGGTCGTCACCATCACGCAAAGCGGCGAAACGGCCGACACCCTGGCCGCGCTGCGCCACGCGCAAAGCCTTGGCATGACGCAGACCCTCACCATCTGCAACGTTTCCACCTCGGCCATGGTGCGCGAATGCAAGCTCGCCTACATCACGCGCGCCGGCGTCGAGATCGGCGTGGCATCGACAAAAGCCTTCACCACCCAGCTCGCGGGCCTGTTCCTGCTCACGCTGGCCCTGGCGCAAAGCAAAGGCAAGCTCACAGAGGAAGAAGAAGCCGGCCACCTCAAAGCCATGCGCCACCTGCCCGCCGCCCTGCAAGCCGTGCTGGCCCTCGAGCCGCAGGTCATCAGCTGGGCCGAAGACTTCGCGAAAATGGAAAACGCGCTTTTCCTCGGCCGCGGCCTGCACTACCCCATCGCCCTCGAAGGCGCGCTCAAGCTCAAAGAGATCAGCTACATCCACGCCGAGGCCTACCCCGCCGGTGAACTCAAACACGGCCCCTTGGCCCTGGTCACCAGCGCCATGCCCGTCGTCTGCGTCGCGCCCAACGACGCCCTGCTCGAAAAACTCAAAAGCAATATGCAGGAAGTCCGCGCCCGCGGCGGCGTCCTCTACGTGCTGGCAGACGCCGACAGCCACATCGAAAGCAGCGAAGGCCTGCATGTCATCCGCATGCCCGAACACTACGGTGCCCTCAGCCCGCTACTGCACGTGGTGCCGCTGCAGCTGCTGGCGTATCACACGGCCGTGGCGCGGGGGACGGATGTTGATAAGCCGCGAAATTTGGCGAAATCGGTCACTGTCGAGTGACGGATTTGGGGCGGCGTGCAACGCCGCACGGCGAAGCCGCCAGGTTTCTTGGTTTGGGGGAGCACTCATATCGCGAAGCGATGTGATGTGATCACCACACGCCACTGCAATCTTGCAAAGAGCGTGACCGTCGAATGACGGTCACGGTGCGCGCAAAAAAATACCGGCACGGAGCCGGTATCTAAAAACGGGTTTTCACCAGTCGGAGACTGGCGCGAGAGAGCCGCGCCAACAAAAAATCTTGGCCGCCTCCCATGACGGAGTGATGTCATGCATGAAACGGTTGCGTTCACGCCATGTGCGCCATGTCACGGATGTCGCTGCGCAGCGCCGCACGGTCAGATCCATGCATGGGAAGCGCGACCAGGAGTTCCAGGCGGCGGCGCAGCGAGTAGAGCGTTTGCAATGACATGGCTTTCAGCTCGGAGCTGTCGATGCCGGGCAGCAGGATCGCGGGGCTTCCCCACAAGGCGGTATCAGGTTGGCCGGGCCAGCTGGGGTGCTGACTGGCGGTGGCCTCGTCCAGCGAGATCACAAAGTCCATCCTGGGCGTGCCCAGGCGCGTGAACTCATTCCAGGATTTGCTGTGCAGGCCTGTGGTCGCAACCGATGCGGTTTCCAGCACCTCCAATACCGGCTCCGGGATGGGTCCGCCGGTGTGGCCCCGCGCGCCGCACGAAAACGCGTGGAATCGCCCCTTCCCAAGCTGGTTGAGGCACGCCTCGGCCAGGATGCTGCGGGCGCGATTGGCGCATGAGACGAAGAGCACGTGTATTGAAGATCTGGCCATGCTGGATTGGGAAGAGAAGTTACTGCTGTTATAGCCAAAAAAAATGACCGACGAAAAACGCCGGTATCACGCCTTGCGCGGATACGTGGCAAGCTTTCGGGCCGGGCGGTGATGTAGATGCCAACTCGCCACAGCAAGGTCATCTTCGACGCCGGCAAGCCAGGCCGTCTGCAGTGCGATTCGGCGGGCAAGGGCACCCCTGAACATCAGCGCCCGGCCCAAGCCGGTGAGCCTTTGGAGGCTGACGCTGCTGCCTCGTGTTCTCCGCATTCCAGAATCCAGGCCCTGAACGCGGCAAAAACAGGGCGATCAAGCCTGTCTGGTGCAAAGCATAGATAGTGACCCTGATCGAGCTCGATGGGCTTTCCCACCACGCAGGCAGTTCCTGATGCGATCTCCTCCTCAACCAGCGTCCTGGGAACGAGGCCGACGCCCAGACCGCTGACCACGGCTTGAATCACTGCCGAGTATTGGGCAAAAGTGGGGCCGGACATCGCCAGGACTTCGTCAATGCCGTGATGAGCCGCCCATCGAGGCCATGCGGAGACCGCTTGCTCGTGGTGCAAAAGGGTCTGGTCCAGAAGCTCACGCGCAGGCCGCTCCCTGCGCCCCTGTCTGGCTATCGAGGGTGCCGCGATGCACACGAATTCCCGGCCGGAGATGTACTCTGACTTGACGGCTCCCCACTCGCCCTTGCCGTATCGGATGGACGCATCGATGTCCAAAGGCTGCGGATCATTCGGTTCAAGGTGTTGCCGGAAGCTGAACTCGACCCCAGGATGGATTTTCCTGAAGTCAGCAAGCCGCGGGATCAACCACTTGCTCAAGAAGGTAGGTGCGCTGGCCAGCCGCAAGACACCTGAACTCGGTCCCCCGGAGCGGGCTTCAAACGTCGCCGTTTCTATAGACCTGAGACTTGGGGAAATCTTGGACCAGTAGTCCCGTCCGGCAGATGTCAGCCTCACGCCGCGCCCGGACTTTTGCAGCAGTTCCAGGCCGATGAATGCTTCAAGCCCTGTGAGCTGCTTGCTGATCGCGCTGACTGACACACAGAGGCTGGATGCGGCCCGAGTGAGGCTTTCATGACGCGCGACAGAATCGAACGCCAGCAATTCCTGAATGGTGGGGCAGCTTCTCTTCATGAAAGCAGTATGACAAATCGTTTCCAAATGCTCAACTGTTGTCGTTGAATTTTTCACTGGTGCTCAGGCTTCATCATAGACAAAATTTGCGACTGTGCAGCCTTGGTGATTTGTGAAGGTGGACTGCAAGGAAACAATTTAGAAATCTCGCAAGATGGTCCGCTTCCTTTCACTGATCTATGGCGTCTACCTGACGCTTCCGATCCTGCTGCTGCTTGTGGGGAGCTTTGGCGCGTCCTGGTCCAACACACTCCTGCCGACCGGCGTCACCGCCCGGTGGTACCTGGATCTCTGGTTCGATCCTTCCTTCCGGAAAGCCTTTGCCACCAGCCTTGTTGTGGCACTTTGCGCTTGCGCCATCAACACCGTCATCGCCGTCCCGCTGGCGTATTCACTGCATCACCGCGCAGGACAGCGTGGCGCCTTCGCAGGCCGCCTTGTGAGCGCGCTCCCGATCGCGGTTCCCACCATCACACTCGGATTTGGCTATGTCATCGTATTCAACACGGATACGCTTCCGTGGCTGGGCACACTACCGCTGCTGATTGCGGCGCATGCTGTACAGACATTGCCTTATCTCACTGCGACACTGCTCGCCGACCTCCGCCACCTTGGCATCGAGAAGCTGGAGGCCGCGGCTGCCACCCTGGGGGCTTCCAGCTGGCAGAGATTCTGGGGCGTGGCGATTCCCAATCTGCGGCATAGCCTGCTGAGTGGACTGGTCATGGTCGCCGCAATCTCCGTGGGTGAGTTCGGCCTGTCCAACCTGCTCACCAGTTTCCAGAACCGCACGTATCCGGTCGTCCTGCTCCAGGCTTTCTACGGGGCCACAGGCTTTGCCTGTGCAGCCACCGTGATTCTGTTGCTGCTGGCCAGCGCTTCGGCCGTCGTCTCCTCGTCCGTCATCAAAAGAATATGAGCCTCAAACTCGATCATGTCAGTTATCGGTATCCGGGAACGTCGCACGGTCTGACGGATTTCACGCTGGAAGTGCAGACCGGTGAACTGCTGGCCGTGGTGGGGCCCAGCGGCTCCGGCAAGTCCACCTTGCTCAAGCTGGTGTCGGGCCTGGCCAGCGGCTATTCGGGCACGATCCTGCTGCATGGGGAGGACATCTCCTCCAAGCCAGTCCACAAGCGGGACATCGGCGTGGTTTTTCAAAGCTATGCGCTGTTTCCCCATCTGGATGTCGCCGGCAATGTCGGGTACGGGTTGAAGTTGCGTGGCGTGCCGGCCGCCGAGCGGGCGCGGAAGGCAAAGGAATTGCTCGAGCTTGTGGGGATGGGCGACACCGCCGCCAAATCAGTGGATCAACTATCGGGCGGGCAGCAGCAACGGGTCGCCCTGGCCCGCGCCCTGGCGATCGGCCCCAAGGCCTTGCTGCTGGATGAGCCGCTGTCTGCGCTCGATGCGGGCATTCGCGCGCATCTTCGCGACCAGATTCGCTCGCTGCAGCGAAGATTCGGGGCCACGACCCTGCTGGTCACCCACGACCAGGAAGAGGCGCTCACCATGGCCGACCGGGTGGCGGTGATGAAAGACGGCGTCCTGCTGCAGGTGGGATCCCCGGAAACGATCTACGCCGAGCCGGCCAACCGTGCAGTGGCTGAGTTCATCGGCCTGTCGAACATCCTGGAAGCCAAGGTGCGGGGCCAGGACGAGATCGACCTGGGCTGGGCCATCCTTCGCGCGCCTACCGGAAACAGGTCAATTGGCGCCACGGTCCAGGCCCTGATCCGCCCGGAGCACATTCAAGCCGACCCTGAGATAACCACGATCAACCGCGTGGCGGGCCGCCTGACTGCCCGCCGCTATCTCGGGCCCGTGGTGCGCTACGACTTCAGCGTCCCCGGCAAAGCCGAACCGATTCTTGCCGAAGGCCTGCGCGAGGCCCGCGAAAGTATCGCCATTTCGCCCGATCACATCCGCCTTCTTGATTCCTGACCATCCAAACCGGAGATTTCCATGAAACGCAGAACACTCATCCAATTCGCAGGCCTGACTCCCCTGGCAAGCCTCTCTTGTCTTCCCGCATTCGCCTTCGACGGGCCGGAACTCTATGCGGGCGAGAAGGCGCTCTACGCCGCCGCCGAGAAGGAGGGCCTGGTCGTCTCCTTTGACACCGGACCGGAGTGGGCAAACTGGAAAGCCCTGTTCCGGGAGTTCAAGAAGCGCTATCCCGAGGTCGAGCTCACGTACAACGACCTGGGCTCAGCCGCCACCGTTGTGGCTTTGGAAAAGTCCAGGCGACGGCCTCAAGCGGATACAGCCTACTACTTCGCCGCCTCGGCGGTCGACGCCGTGAAGAAGGACGTGGTCGCCCCTTTCCAGCCAGTCAACTTTGAGAAACTGCCATCGGTGTTTCGCGAGGCTACCGGCAAATGGTTCACCATCCATACGCTTAACGTCGCCTTCCTGGTCAACAAGAAGCTGGTGAAGAATGTACCCGCGAGCTGGGCTGACCTGATGCAGCCGGAGTTCAAGAGCTCGGTGGTCTACCTGGACCCGCGCTCGACGGGTGTTGGTCAGGTCATCGTGTTTGCAGCCGCCTACGCCAATGGCGGTTCCGTCGACAACGTCAAGCCTGGCACCGACTATTTCGGGGCGCTCCACACCGCTGGAAACGTCATGCGCGTGGAAGGCACGACCCCTTATGCCAAATTCCTCAAAGGCGAGATTCCGGTCTGGATCAGCTACGAGAACGACGGCCTCAAGGCCAAGCACGTTGATGGCATGGGTGATGCGATGGAGGTGGTGATACCCAAGGAGGCGAGCGTCTCCGCACCCTATGCCATAAGCCTGGTCAAGAATGGACCCAACCCTAACAGCGCCAAGCTCTGGTTGAACTTCATCATGAGTGAAATGGGCCAGGGCCTGTTTGCTCAGGGCTTCGTTCGCCCATCGGTTCCCGGCATCAAGCTCGCCGCAGATGTGGCCGCCAAAATGCCGCCGGCGCCGCAGCTCAAGCCGCTCGACGTGATCAAGGCGTCCGAGCGCAAGGCGGATGTCGACAAACTCTGGGCCCAGGCAACCTTGGCGAAGTAAAGCATGACCATTTTGGAAAGACTTTCGATCCGGCAATTCGGGTCCTGGCCGGCATGGCTATTTCTTGCCGCATTTCTGGGACTTCCACTGGGCGCGTTGTTTGTGGAAGCGCTCTCAGAGCCCGCTTCGTTTGGGCGTGTTGTGGGAGACGGTCTTTTCGGGACGGCCATCAGGAACACCCTGTTGCTTGGCTTGATCTCAGGCGCTCTGTCGACGCTCGTGGGAGTGGCGATCGCCATCGAGCTGGCGCGCCAGCCTGAGTCGCGCCGGCGCGTGATGATGACCCTGCTGGGTCTGCCGCTCGCGTTTTCCGGTTTGGTGATCGCTTTTGGGTTCATCCTGGCTTTCGGACGTGCCGGCTTGGTCACGCAGTTGGCCGCGGGTGTTGGCGCGGACGCGGCGCTGGTGGGAAGCTGGCTTTACAGCGTATGGGGCCTGGGTTTCGCCTACGCCTACTATCTGGTGCCCAGGGTGGCGTTGTCTTTGTACCCGGTATTCAGCAATCTGGATGAGAGGCCCATGCTGGCTGCGCGAACCTTGGGAGCGTCCAGGCTGAGAGCCTTCTGGGACACCGTAGTCCCCGAAGTTCTCCCGTCCGTCATCACCGCGGCGACTACTGTCTCCGCATTGGCCATGGGAACCTACGGAACGGCTTTAGCCTTGGTAGGGACGCAGTTGAATATCCTGCCGCTGCTGCTCTTCGCCAGGGTCAGCGATGGCGCAGCAGATTTCCCCGCGGCCGCGGCGATGTCGCTGATTCTTATGGGGATCTGTATGCTCGTACTGTCGGGTGGTGACCTTGCAGCCCGCTTCCATCGCAGGAGTTCAAGCCGTGGCGCGTGAAGTTGATATTTCGACCCTATTGTCCAGACAGGCGGGGACGAGGCGCTTCACGCAGCCGATAGGAATGATAGGGCCCGGCGAGGGCGGCATTGAAGACTGCGAGGCCGCCTATGCCGCCGCGCAGGCGTTCGCACGGGCGGGACTGCACGTCATTTGTGGCGGCCGCGGAGGCGTGATGAAAGCTGCATCCGCGGGAGCCCGGGCTGCCGGCGGCGTGGTAGTTGGCATCCTTCCAGAGGATGACATCAGGGCGGCAAATCCGTATCTGACGGTGGCCATCGCCACGGGTATGGGCGAAATGCGCAATGCCCTTATCGCCCGGTCAAGTCTGTGCCTCGTGGCGATTGGCGGCGGAATCGGCACGTTGTCCGAGATTGCGCTTGGTCTCAAGTGGGGGAAGCGAGTCTTCGCCTTGAACTCAGACGCCGATCTTCCCGGGATGATCAAGGTTGAATCAGTGAATGAATTGATTGACGTCGTCCTCGAATGGTTGGCGGCGCATCCTTGAGCGTTGGTGGATCAGATGTTGGCGGAATTCAACAGGCCGGCGTAAAAGCTTCGATATCGGGCGTTGCGCATGGGCTGGGACCTGGATATCTCCAATCCGGGTGCCAGCCATTCAGTATCGATGCAGTTCTCCCGAAATGGTCCGGGAAAACTGTGATTCACGAATGAAAAAGCATTCGTATTGGCGCCCGAAAGCGTAAATCCTCCCGAGCTTTGTCCATCAGGCTGACACAGTAAATTGCGATCATTTCCAGGAGTCAAAAGCACAGCCCAGGAGAGAGAAAACATGGCCGCAGGGACCCTCGACAAGAAGTACCTGCGCCCACGGCCGCGGCGGGGTTTCACGCTCATTGAAATCATGGTGGTGCTGGTCATCATGGGCGTGCTCGCGGCGCTGATCGTGCCCAACCTGATGGAGCGCCCGGACCAGGCGCGCGCCACGGCGGCCCGCCAGGACGTGGGCGCCATCATGCAGGCGCTCAAGCTGTACCGGCTCGATAACGGCGAATATCCCAGCGCAACCCAGGGCCTGCGCGCGCTGGTGGAAAAACCCACCGCGGGCAAGGTTCCACCGAACTGGCGCAGCTACCTGGAGCGCTTGCCCAACGATCCCTGGGGCAAGGCCTACCAATACCTCAACCCCGGCACCAATGGCGAGATCGACGTGTTCTCGCTGGGCGCAGATGGGGAGCCGGGCGGAGAAAAAGCCAACGCCGACGTTGGTTCCTGGCAGTTGTAGGCGGCCGTCATGGGTGGAACCAGGGAGCAGTCCGCGGGCCTGCGGAGACAGGGCCGCATGAAGCGCCTTCACGCGCAGCAGGGCATGGCCATCGTCAGCATGCTGCTGGTCGTCGCCGTGATCGTGGTGCTGGCGGCGGCGCTGCTGGGAAGGCAGACCGCGGCCATCCACGCCGCCCAGACGGAGCAAACAAGGGCCCAGGCGCGCTGGCTGCTGCGCGGCGAGATCAGCCGCGCGCAGGGGGTCTTGCGCGAGCAGGCGCGGCGCAGCGCCGTCATCCGCCTCGACGGGCCCTGGAACCAGCCCGTGAGCGGGCAGGTCCTCGGTGAGGTTCAGGGTTCTCCCGCGCGCGCGTTCACCGAGATCATCGACGAGCAGTCCAGGTTCAACCTGCGCAACCTCGTGCGCTTCGGGCAGGTCGACCCGGCCGAAAGCGCCGCCTTCCTGCGGCTGTGCGCGCTGATTGACGTGCCGGCCGGGCAGGCGGCCCGCATCGCCCGCCGCGTGGTCGTCAGCCTGGTGGAAGCGGATGCCTCCTCAAGCCGGTCCGTCGCGCCGGAGGAAATCAAGGCGGCGCGGGACGCGGCGCAGGAACTGGGCTTGGCCAGCCTGCCGGCGCGCGAGCAGGCGCCGCGCCTGCGCGTGATCGAAGACCTGCTCGCCGTTCCCGGCATAGACGCCGGCAGCGTCGCGCGCCTGCGCCCTTATGCCACCGTGTTGCCGCAGCGAACATGGATCAACGCTAACACCGCCAGCGCCGAAGTGCTGGCGGCCTGGGTACCCGGGCTGGCGCTGGACCGCGCCCGCGAGGTGCTCAAGGCACGCGACAGCGGCCAGTGGTTCATCAACCGCGGCGATTTTGTGTACCGGCTTCAGATGCCCGAGCTCAAGCCGGGCGAGGTCCTCGTCGGCATCACCAGCCGGTGGTTTCGCGTCTCCAGCGCATTGCAGATGAACCGCACCACGCTGCTGATGCAGGCATTGGTGCACGACGACATGGAAGCCTTGCCGCAGGTGGTGTGGCTGCGGGAGGGCGCCTGACATGGCGCGGGTCGATCTTCTGCGGCTGATGCTGCCGGCCGCGCGGCACCTGGCGACGTCACCCGTGCGCTGTGCCTGGCGCACGCCGCAGGGCGGGTGGCAAGGCGCAACGTTCCAGAGCCTGGCATCGGCCGCCGCCAACTGCCAGCCCAGGCGCATAGAGGCCTGCCCGCACCCGGCCGACGTGTCGATGGCGGAGATCGAACTGCCGCCCCTGCCGGCCGGGCGCATGCGCGCCGCAGTGCTCGGCGCCGTCGAGCTGATGGCGCTGGCGGCGCCGAAGAAACTCGCGGTGGGCTTCGGCCCGCGCAGCACAGGGGGTACGGTGCCCGTGGCGTGGATGAACGCCGATGCCTTGTCGGCCTGCCTGCGCGAACTGCGCGAACACGGCCTGGCCGCGCAGGCCGTGTTCCCGCCGCCGGCCTTCCTGCCCGGCCCGGAGGATGCATCCTCGCCGGAACACACGGCAAGCGCGATGCTGATCGACGGTTGGGCGCTTGTGCGCACCGGTGTGGCTACGGGCATCCTGCATCCGGTTCCCATGGGCTCCATGAATCCTGTGCAGGCCGAGGCGAGATTGCGGCCCCTCCTGCCCGAGTCATTGCCGCTGCGCTGGTTGACGTTTGGCGAGGAAGGCGAAGCCGGTCAAAGCCAGGCGCCCGCGCCCTGGTCAGGAACCGGGTGGAGCTGGACGCTGCCCATGGGTAAAAGCCCAGCCCACGGCATGGACCACCCTTGGCTGCGACCGGCCATAGGCTGGGCCGCGGCGACCGCCGCCGTGTGTTTGCTCGGCCTCAACCTCCACGCCTCGCGGGTCGCCGCGCAGGGTCAAGCCTTGACGCGGCAGATGGCGGCGCAGGTCAAGGCCGCTTTCCCCGAGGTATCGGTGGTCCTCAATCCGCTGCAGCAGGCGCGGCAGCTGCGCGACGCGCGCAAAGCGGGGGGCGTGATCGTGGAGTCGGCGGACTTCGCCGCGCTGGTGCGCGCGTCCGCGGGCTTGCTGCCACGCGCCCAAGGGCAGGTGCAGCGCCTGGACTTCCGCGACGGCCAATTGCACATCCGGTGGCGGGAGGGCGCGATGCTCAGCGCCGACGAAACAAAGGCCTTGCAGGCGCAGGCCCGGGAGCGCGGCCTGGCGGTGCAGTTCGAGGACGGCGGGCTGCGCATGCAAGCGGCCTCCGGCACGAAGAGCGACAAGGCTGCGCCCGCGGTGAGGGTGGCGGCTTCGGGAGCGGTGCCATGAGTGCCTGGCCGGGGGCTCTCCATGCGCGGCGCCTTCAGGCCCGCCTGCAGCCTGTGCTTGCACAGGCGCGGAGCCGCTGGCGCGGGCTGTCGCAGCGCGAGCGCAAACAGATCCTGGGCATGCTGGCCGTCGTGGCCGTGGCATTCGTCTGGCTGGTACTGGTCAAGCCGCCGCTGGCCACGCTCCGGCACTGGAACACTGAATTGCCCCGCCTGCGCTCGCAGGCCGCGGCGCTGGCGGATGTGTTGTCCGATGCCGGAAGCCCCGCCACCGCCGCCGCGAGTTCTTCCGCCGGGCCTGCCGAACGCGTGCGGGCCAGCCTGGATGCGTCGGGCCTGGCGGGCGCCTACCAGTTGCGCGAGGCCGGCGCCGCATGGGAAATCGAATTCGGGGACGCCGCCGCGGCCTCCCGGGTGATGGACTGGCTGCTGGCCGCGCCGGCGTCCCTGGGAATGGTGGTGCAGCAGGCCACCTTGCAACGCTCAGAGGACGGCGCTTCGCCCGGTCAGAAAAGCCACGTCCGGGCCACGGCCACGGTGGCGCTGAAACGACAACCAGGGAATGGATCATGATGCGAGCCACTGCGGGTCAAATGGGAAAGCGCTATGCGCTGCTGTGTTGCATGGCCCTGGCGGGATGCGCCGCGACCGCGCCGGAGGACGCGCTGTTCCGGGAGGGAAATTACGTCCCGAGTTCCGGCGCGGGCGCTGACGCCGCCGCCGCGCCGCCGCGCGCCCAGGGGATGCCGCCCGCGCCGGGCGCCACGAGCCCCGTGGTGCGCCCGGTGGCGCAGGCCAGGCGCCCGGCAGGCGCCACGCCGGCGCGCGCGCCCGCGGCGGGCGCCGAAGACAAGGTGATACTGAATTTTGTCGACGCGGACATCCAGGCCGTGATCTCGGCGCTGTCCCGCTTCCTGGGGCGCAACTTCCTGATGGACCCGCGCGTCAAGGGCCAGATAACGCTGGTCTCCGACGGCGAGATCGCGTCGGCAACGGCTTACGACATGCTGGGGTCGGCGCTGCGCATGCGCGGCTTCACCATCGTCGATGTCGGCAAGGTCAGCCGCGTGGTGCCGGTCGCCGATGCGAAGCTGCAAGGCGGCGCCGTCAATGCGGCCCAGCCCAGGGGCGGCATCGCCACGCGGACCTTCCGGCTGGCCTATGAGAACGCCGATGCGCTGGTGCCGGTGCTCAAGCCGATGATCGCGCCTGAAAGCAGCATCGCCGCCTACGCGGCCAACAACACCCTGGTCATCACCGACTATGTCGACAACCTGGAACGCATCGCGCGCATCGTCGAAAGCATAGACACGCCGGCCTCGCTCGACACCGAGGTGGTCAAGGTCCACAACGGCGTGGCGATGGACATCGCGGGCCTGGCCAACGAGCTGCTGCAAGGCGGGGGCAAGGACAGCCGCAACGACATCGTCGTGCTGGCCGACCCGCGCTCGAACAGCGTGATCGTCCGTTCAAGCAGCCCGGCGCGCACCGCGCTGGCGCGCGACCTCATCGTCAAGCTCGACAACACGCAGGAGGACCCGGGCAACCTGCATGTGGTGTACCTGCGCAACGCCCAGGCGACCTATTTGTCCGGCGTGCTCAGGGGCCTGCTCACCGGCGACTCGGGCGGCAGCGCCCTGGGAAGCGGCGACAGCGCCCGTGCCGCGCTCGGCGCCGGCGGCATGAGCAGCGGGGCCGGCGCCGCGGGCGCTGCCGGCGGCAGCGGCAATACAGGCGGGGCAGGCGGCACAGGCAGGGCCAATTCCTCCGCGTCGGGCTCGGGCACACGAAGCACGTCGAACAACAGCGGCGGCGGCAGCGCGCGTTTCGGCGCCGCTGGCGGCGCGGGCGGCTCCCAGCAGAGCGGCGCCGGCGGTGCGGGCGCGGCGTTTTCTTCCAACGGCGTGACGGTGCAGGCCGACGCCACCACCAACACGCTCATCATTGCGGCACCGGAGCCCATGTACCGCAGCATCCGCCGCGTGATCGACCTGCTCGACCAGCGGCGCGCGCAGGTGCTGGTCGAAAGCCTGATCGTCGAGGTCACGGAAGAGGACGCGGCGCAACTGGGCATCCAGTGGATGCGCAACAACGGCCGCTTCATAGGCGGCACCAACCTCGGCGGCGCGGGACTGAACAACAGCGCGAAAAACACCGTAGACCTGCTTCCCAAGGGGCTTAGCCTGGGCATTGTCGACGGCAGCGTGAACCTGCCCGGGGTGGGCGAGATTCTCAATCTCAACCTGCTGGCGCGCGCGCTGCAAACCAAGGGCGGGGCCAACATCCTCTCGACGCCCAACATCCTCACGCTGGACAACGAAGTGGCCTCCATCATCGTCGGCAAGACGGTTCCCTTCGTCTCCGGCCAGTACATCACGCCGGGCGGCGGCGGCTCGGACAATCCCTTCCAGACCGTGACGCGCGAGGACATCGGCCTGCAACTCAAGATCAGGCCGCAAATCTCCGAAGGCGGAACCGTCAAGCTGGACATCTACCAGGAGGTCTCCAGCATCGACGAGCAGAACTCCGGCACGGCGGGCATCGTGACCAACAAGCGGGCGCTGGATACCAGCGTGCTGCTCGACGACGGCCAGATCATGGTCCTGGGCGGGCTGCTGGAGGACAGCGTCACCAACAGCACGGACTCGGTGCCGGGTCTCGGGTCGATTCCGCTGTTGGGCCAGCTGTTCCGCTCCGACAAGCGCCAGCGCGTGAAGACCAACCTGATGGTCTTCCTGCGGCCCTATGTGATCCGCGACGCCAATGCCGGCCGCGGCCTGACCCAGGACCGCTACAACTTCATGCGCACCCAGCAAAGCCGGGGGCAGCCCGCCAAAAATATCCTGTTGCCGGACATGTATGCACCCATCCTGCCGCCGGCCGATGTGCCCGTGGCCGGCGGCAAGCCCAAGGTGGACCTGCGGCCGGAACAGTGGAGCAGCACGCGCGAGCAGCCGGCGCCCGCGACGCAGATATCCGGCGAGGTGCGCGAGCGGCCCGCGCGGGCCGGTTCGAAAGAGCCTGAAATACGGACCCAGCTGCCTTCCAACGTCGGCGTGACCGGCGACCCTTCGGTGCTCTACGCCACACCCCAAAATGATCGCAGCGTGCTGCAGGTCGCCGACGTGGCGCGCGAAGAGGACGCGGTGCGCATCGCCAAACGCGTGCGCATCAGCGGCATGGCCGCATACGTCGTGGCCGGCCCGGGTGGCATCGGTTACGCGGTGCGGGTGGACCTGCCGCGCGATGCCCGCTCGGTGGACACCGCCGTCGGCGTGCTGCGCGAGCTGGGCTACCAGCCGGAGATCGTGGTGGCGCCATGAAGCCGGCCGAGCCTCAGTCAGTTGCCGCCTTGCCGCATGCCTGGGCGCGCATCCAGCGCATCGTGGTGTGTGGTGAGGGCGAAGCCCTGGTGCTGGCACTCAGTGCGCGCACGCCGGGCTGGGCCCTGGTCGAAGCGCAGCGCCAGACCGGGATCTATGCCTGGCGCGAAGTGCCGGAAGCGGAAATGGATGCGCTGCTGTCCGCCAACCATGCCGAGACAGGCAGTGCCGCCGCCGTGGTGGGCGCGGCCGAGTCCGAGGTAGACCTCGAAAGGCTGATGCAGGACATCCCGGCGGTGACCGACCTGCTCGATGCGCAGGACGACGCCCCGGTCATCCGCATGATCAACGCGCTGCTCGCCCAGGCCGCGCGCGACGGCGCCAGCGACGTGCATTTCGAGGCCTTCGAGACCCATTCGGTGGTGCGCTACCGCGTGGACGGCACGCTGCGCGACGTGGTCTCGCCGCGCAAGGCGCTGCACGCCGCGCTGATCTCGCGCATCAAGATCATGTCGCAGCTGGACATCGCCGAAAAGCGAATCCCGCAGGACGGGCGCATTACCCTGCGCGTGGGAGGGCGTCCCATCGACGTGCGCGTCTCTACCGTGCCCACGGTGCACGGCGAGCGCGCCGTGCTGCGCCTGCTGGAAAAAGACGCCGGCCGGCTGCAGCTGCAGCGCCTGGGCCTGGCGCCCGACACGCTGGCAGAACTCACGCGCCTGATCCGCCAGCCGCACGGCATCGTGCTGGTGACGGGCCCGACCGGCAGCGGCAAGACCACCACGCTGTATGCCGCGCTCGGCCAGCTCGACAAGAGCGTGAGCAACATCCTCTCGGTGGAAGACCCCGTCGAATACGACCTGCCCGGCGTCAACCAGATTCCGGTGCACGCCAAGATCGGCATGACCTTCGGCGCCGCCTTGCGCGCGGCGCTGCGCCAGGACCCGGACAACATCATGATCGGCGAGATACGCGACCTGGAAACCGCGCAGATCGCCGTGCAGTCCTCGCTCACCGGGCACGGCGTGCTCGCCTCGCTGCACACCAACGATTCGGTCTCCGCGGTCACGCGCCTGACCGATATGGGCATCGAGCCGTTTTTGTTGTCGTCGTCATTGCTGGGCGTTCTGGCCCAGCGGCTGATACGCTGCCTGTGCCCCGAATGCAAACGCGGCGAGCCGCAGCCCGACGGCAGCACCCGCTGGGTTCCCGTGGGTTGCGTGCATTGCAGCCAGTCCGGCTTCAAGGGGCGCACCGGCATCCATGAACTCTTTGTCATCGACGACGAGGCGCGCCGCATCATCCACGACGGCGGCAACGAACACGCCCTGCGCGAGGCGGCCCGGCGCCGCGGCATGCGCACCATGCGCGAGGACGGCCAGCGCTGGGTTGCTGCGGGCATCAGCACGCCGGAAGAAATCCTGCGCGTCACGCGCGACGACGGATAGGGCGATGCGCGATGTCACGCTTTCATTTTGAAGCCGCCGACGCGAACGGGAAAATCCAGGCCGGTACCCTGGACGCCGAATCATCGCGCGCCGCGCGGCTGCAGCTGCGCGAACGCGGGCTGGCGGCGCTGGACGTGCATGAGGCGGCAGGCGCGGGTGGCGCGTCGTGGCTGGGCCCCCGGCTCAGCGCCGCGGATTTGTGCTGGGCAACACGCGAACTGGCCAGCCTCCTGAGCGCGCGCCTGCCGCTCGAATCGGCCCTCGTGGCCACCATCGAACAGGCCGAGCACAAAGTCACCGCCGAGGCGCTCACGGCCGTCTGCAACCATGTGCGCGGCGGCATGCGCCTGGCGGACGCATTGGGCGAACGCCCTCGCGACTTTCCCTTGATCTACCGCGCGCTGGTCAGCGCCGGCGAAGACTCGGGCGACCTGGCGCGCGTGATGGAGCGCCTGGCCGACTACCTGGAGAACCGCGACAACCTCAACAGCAAGATGCTCACGGCCTTCATCTACCCGGGCGTGGTGGCCTTCGTCTCGGTATGCATCGTGATTTTCCTGCTCGGTTATGTGGTGCCGCAGGTCGTCAGCGCGTTTTCGCAGGCGCGCCAGGAGCTGCCCATGATCACGCAGGTCATGATCGCCGCCAGCCGCTATGTGCGTGAATGGGGCGGCTTCAGCGTGATCGCATTGGCGGGCGCGTTTGCGCTGTGGCGCTGGTCCTTGCGCGACGATGCCTTTCGGCTTCGATGGCACAGTGCCTTGCTGCGCGTGCCCATGGTGGGGAGGTACGTGCTGGGCGTCAACACCGCGCGTTTCGCGTCGACGCTTTCCATCCTGATGGATGCCGGTGTTCCCTTGCTGCGCGCGCTCGACGCGGCGCGCCAGACCATGGGCAACGACCGCCTCAAGGCCTGCGCGGCCGACACCAGCGCGCGTGTCAGGGAAGGCGCGCCGCTTGCGTCCGCGTTGCGTGTGCAGAAGGTCTTTCCGCCCAACCTGATTCACCTGGTCGCCAGCGGCGAGAAGACCGGCGCGCTCGCGCCCATGCTGGACCGCGCCGCCGCCAATCTCTCGCGCGACCTGGAGCGCCGCGCGGCGCGCCTCACGGCGCTGCTGGAGCCCATGATGATCCTCGGCATGGGCGGCGTGGTCATGCTGATCGTGCTCGCGGTGCTGCTGCCCATCATGGAAATCAACCAGATGGTGAAGTGAAGAGCGGGCGGCATGCGCCGCCATGCACAACCAGGCCGCCGGTGAAGACGGCCATTCCGTTTTTTTCGAAGCGAGCCGACGAACGGTAAATTCGCGACGAGTACTTTAGGCGTCATCTTCAAATGGTCCTCCCGAGCGTTTTGCGCATGTTCGGGAGAACAGTCATTGAAGGCCTGCCCTTGCGTGACGCCAACTCGCCGCGCGATGCGCTTCCAACCGGAGCAGCCGATGCGAAATCGCATTGGCAAATCAAGGGCTTGAGCCCTCTTCGCAGCGCGCCCTCGCGCTGTTTCAAAGCGGTTTCATGCATCGCTCGCGCATGCAACAAGACGTTGAAAGCTCGGGAGAATTTTCAGCGATGTTGGGGGTTCTTGTTCAACGCAGCGTCACCCTCGCTCTCCAAACTGGACACGTCGCCAAAGCAATGGCGGCAATGTCGATCCAGAGGGTGACAGGGGCCTCGTACATCAACCGTGTATGCGGCGCCCGCAAGTGAGTCAGTTCGTTTTCGATTCTCAACCTTTCAACTTTTTTAGTTTGCTTAAGGAGCAATTCGATGAAATCCGTTAACTCTCAACTCAAGGCGCTGTCCGCAATCGCGGTCGGCATGATGGTGATGGCCGGTGCCGCATCGGCGCAATCGGTGGTCAGCGGTGGCGCAACACTGCCCCAGCCGCTGTACGCTAACATCATCAGCAACGGTCCCATTGTCGGAACGTGGAGCTACACCGGCACCGGCAGCGGTCCCGGCAAATTGGCATTCCTGACCAACAACCCGCAGGCCACCCCCGCCATGCCGTTCCGTGATGAGAACAACCTGCCGACAAAGCCGGCATGGCCCACGTCGCAGCCCGTGCATATCGCCGGTAGCGACTCCGCGCTGTCGTCGACGGAACTCAACAACTACAACACCGCGTTCGGCGCCTCCTTTGGCCCGCTGATCCAGGTGCCGGCTGTGGCCACCCCGGTCCTGCTGACTTACGCGGAAACCGGCGTCACGACGCTCAACCTGAGCACCGCGCAGATCTGCCGCATCTACTCCTTCCAGCCTTCTTCACGCACCTGGAACCAGGTCACGACGGCCGCCGACGACGGCGCCGTGGGCAGCACCAGCGCCATCGAAGTGCTGTACCGCACCGGCGGCAGCGGCACCACCGAACTGCTGTCCCGTTTCCTGAACGCCGCCTGCCCATCCTTCCTGCCTGCCGGCAAGTCGTTCACCGTTTCGAACGACTTCAAGACCATGGTCGCCAGCGCGCTGCCGACCCTGACGCCCGCCCAGGACGCGAATGCCGATGGCCTTCCGGACGTGTGGGTTGGCGCCACCGGCAGCGCCGGCGTGGAAGCCGCCGCCGCGGTCAACCATCGCCTGGGCTACCTGAGCCCGAGCTTCTCCTTCCTGAGCACCAACAACGGCGTCGTCGCCCGGATCGACGGCTTCCAGCCCAACGATGCCGCCATCCAGGCAGCACTTCCCGCGCCACCCGTGGTGGCCGACCGGGCTGATCCGCTGAAGTGGGTTCCCGCCTACTCGCTGCCTTCCGGCGCTTACCCGATCCTCGGCACCACCAATCTGCTGCTCGGCCAGTGCTATGCCGACGTCGTCTCCGGTGGCGTTTCCTCCCCCAACCCGGAAGGCGCTGCCGTGAAGAACTTCCTGAGCAACTTCAACGATGGCACGTATGACAGCTTCATCACCGCCAACCATTTCGTGAAGCTGCCCGCCGCATGGAACACGGCCATCAAGGAAACCTTCCTGGATGCATCCGTGAGCGGCAGCACCCTGGTGATCGGCGACGCCTCCACCTGCAACGCCATCGGCCGTCCGTAAGGTGCGGCATTGAGTTCCCGTGGGTTGCGCGGACCGGTGCCGCGCAGGACCACGGGTCTTGATGGATGCCAGACAGGTGCGATGCACCTGTCTGGCTTTTCCAGTTTGCGAATGGCATGTCGGCATGTCGCGGTTTTTCCGCGCCAACTCGATGCAAAAGGAAGCAGGGAGGTAGACGTTTTCTTTTTTTCGGCTTCTGAAAGGAGAAATGAAGACCATGAACTTGAAACGCAAGGTGTTCCATACATTGGCCGCAACGGCCCTGGCGGCTGCGGCCTGCATCTCATCGGCCCAGACCGTGGTCGGCGGAGGGACCCCCTATGCGGCGGCGCTCTACGGCTACATCATCACCAATGGCGGTGTGCCGGGCATATGGAGCTACACCGGGACAGGCAGCAGCGCCGGCAGGGAGGCGTTCCTGCAGAACAATCCGCAAGCTGTCGTGGGCGGCGAGTTGCGTGATGAAAACACGGCGGGGCGCCCGGTGTGGCCCACGTCGCAAACCGTGCACTTCGCCGCCAGCGACCTTGTGTTGTCGGCCGCCCAGATCGCCACTTACAACGCCGCATACGGCGCCGGTTATGGGCCGCTGATTCAGGTGCCGGTGGCGGCCATACCGGTTCTGCTCCCGTACAAGGAGACCGGCATCACCAGCCTCAACCTGAGCGCCGCGCAAGCCTGCCGCATCTTCTCATTCCAGCCGTCCTCCAGAACCTGGAACCAGGTCACCACCGCCGCAGACGATGGCGCGGGGGGCAGCGTGAGCGCCATCGAAGTGGCCTATCGCACCGACACCAATGGTGCAACCGAATCGCTGTCCCGCTTCCTGAATGCCGCTTGTGGACTTTATCTGCCCGCCGGCAAGTCGTTTACCGTATCGAGCAATTTCCGCACGGCCGTTGCCAGCGCCCTGCCGGCCCTGACCGCCGCCCAGGACGCCAACGGAGACGGGATTCCTGATGTGTGGGTTGCGGCCACGGGAAGCGGGGGCATGACGGCTGCCGTCGCGACCAACCACCGGCTCGGCTACCTGACTCCCGATTCCGTCTACACCATCAGCGCGGGCGGCCTTGTTGCGCGGATTGACGGCTTCCTGCCGAATGCGGCATCCATACAGGCGGCCATGCCGGCGCCGCCCACGGGCATTGCCGGGAGCAACCCGCTGAACTGGGTGCCGGCGTATACGTACAGCGCGACCATGTATCCCATCTACGGCACGACCCATCTGCTGCTGGGCCAGTGTTATGTCGGCGGCATGGTCGCGGGCAGCGCCGGCGTGGCCGTCCGCCAGTTCGTGGCGGCGCTGGGCGGTGTTGCTTATCCCCCTCCGTTCATCAACATGCCTGCCCCATGGAACGCGGCCATCGGTGCCACCTTCCTGGATCCATTCAGCGCCCTGGCGATCGGCAACACGTCCGTCTGCAACGGCATCGGCCGGCCTTAGGCGCCGGTTCATGCCTCAATCGAATGCCAGCACCCGGCGGTATTGCATCGCGGGGCCCGCGCTACGGCGCACGCCGAGCGCGAGCTCAAGCCCGGACGCGGCATGGCTTGCCGGCCCTGTTGCCGGGAGCCTGCGCCAGCCTTGCTCCGGCTCCCATGCGCGTACTTCAAATGAAGCGATGCCCTCGAGAACCGCGACACGGTCGGCGGCCTGTGGCGCGGGGAGGGGATAGGCGTCCGCGGCCGGGCCGGCCGCGCGGTAAAGCGTTCCGGACTGGAGCCACCATTGCACGCGTTGCCAGCGCCCTGGCGCGGCCGGCGCGGCGCGCACCACCTCGACCAGGAAGGGCGTTTCGGTGAGCCGGCGCACTTCCATGCCGGCCGGCAAGAGGAACACCGGCGCGGCCGCGCGGGGGCCGCGCCGGGTTTCGGCAGCGGCCGGCTCCTGGCCGTCGGGGATCGCATCGATCGCCGCGGAGGGAAGTTCGGTGGTGGTGCGCCAGGCCAGGTCGCGCTCGATCTGCTGCAGCGCGCGCATGAGGCGCGCGGTTTCTTCGGTGCGCAACTGGAGCTGCGTGTTCGCGCGGCCCATGCTGTCCAGGCCGCGCCAGGCGATGAGGCTGAGCACCGCCATGATCACGATGGCGATCATGACCTCGATCAGGGTGAAGCCCGCGAAGCCACGCGGCCGTTGCGGGCGCAGCGGTTTCATCGCCGACGCTCCGGCAATCGTGTCTGCAGGCCGGCCAGGCTCTGGCTGCTGTCGCGTCCGAGGTAGACCTCGACGGCGACCGGCCGCAGGCCTTGATCCAACGGGCCTATCTGTACCCTGCAGATAAACGCCTGGTCGGCCTGCGGGCACTCGACCTGGCGGACTCCCGCAGCCGGTAGCGCACTGATCTGCAGTTCGGCCAGGCTGTTCTCCGCCGAAAGCATGGCCAGCGAGCGCTGCTCCAGCAGGCCCAGGTTGGCGGCGGTCTGGCTGGTCAGCCGCACAAACGCCGCCAGCGCGACGCTGATGATCGCCAGCGCCACCAGCACCTCGATGAGCGTGAAACCCGCGCGGCGCTGCGCCTTCAAGGGCCGGTGTGGAGACGGCTGCGCGCGCATCGCTCACTGCACCTGGAAGCCGCCGGTGGCATTGCGCACGACCATCACGGTATGGGGCCCGCTGCGCAGTTGCAGGCGCAGCGGTGCGCCTATCCATTCGGACGCCAGCAGCAGCGGCGCCGGCGGCGTGACCTCCACCGCGGCGGCGCGCCATTGGCGGGGGCGCAGGGCATCGTCCTGGTAGAAGTGGTCGAGCTCACCCGCGGTGGACACCACCGGAACCACGCTGCCGGGCGCCGCGGCCCAGGTGCCCCGCACAAACTGGTAGCCGTCGCCGCGCGGCTCCCAAGCGATGACGCGGCCGTCAATGCGCACCTCGTGTTGCGCGGCCGTGAGGCGCTGCGCGAGTTCGCGCGCGTCCAGCCGCAGCGGCGCGGCCGGGTCGGGCGCGACGCTCACTGAAATGGCGGCCGTCGCGATTCCGATGATGACCAGCACGATCATCATCTCGATCAGCGAGAAACCACGATGGCGGCAGAAAGTATTCATGCGAAAGAGACCGGTATTCCGTGCCTGCGCAGCGTGCGCGACGCGTCATGAAAATAATAGGCGCGAAATGTGGCGTTGACATGAATCGCCAATATGCATCTGCTAATACTGTGTCCCTCCGCGCGCGCAATACCTTGCGTTCGCGGCATGAAAACATTCAAGGAGTTGCGTCATGACACGAACATGGAAATGGCCGTCTTCGCTATCGCCGGCGCGCATGGCGCATGTGCTGGGACTGGTCGCGGTGGTTGCCGCCGCGTGCTTCTGGGGCTACACGCTGCGCCAGCCCACACCGGCCCCGCCGCAGGTGCGGGCTGCGCCGGTGGTCCCGCAAGACCCCGCAGCCAGGGCGGTGGCAAGCTGGCTGGCCCCGGGGCAGGTTCGCCTCAACGTCGCGGTGGTCGGCCTCATACGCCGGCACGATCGCGCGGTGGCGGTGCTGAAGGTCAATGGCGCGCCGCCCAGGCCCTTCATGGCCGGCGAGACCCTGATGCGCGACGTCACGCTCAAGTCCATAGCGCCGGATGGCGTGACGCTGGAGCGCGCCGGCACGTCGATACGCATCGCGGCACCGTTGCGCAGGGACTACGGCTCGTCCGGGATTGTGCGAGTGCCTTGATTTCCGCGACGCGCTTGAGCCATTGCGTTGAAGCGCGCCTCGTAGCTCTTTTGTCGTATGTGGGACACATGGACGGGCGGACGCCGCTTGTCCCGCGCGAAGGGTATTAGTACCGTTTCCTGCGGATTCACCGATCGGAACTCGTCTAGAAAAAAGCAGTCGCGGATCATGGTTGGAAAACGCTTTTCGGCGCATGTGGAATGTCCACGCGCGAGGGGCGTATTCAGGGAGCTTGAATGCTGAAAAAGAAAGCCGGACCGAATCTCTCCGCCAGCCCGGGCGGAAGCGTATCGATGCAGACGCTGGACAAGGAGCTGTCCAGGCATGTGGAGGCCGCCCGGACCAGGCCTGTGCTGGTGGACAGGTATGGCGTGCCGTGGGTGTGGATCGTGTCGCACCCCTTGTGGGTCGAAGCCGATTGCCTGAAGTCCTTTGCCCCCGAGGACCACGCCCTGGTGGCCTTGCGCGAGGCCATCGACAGCACACTGGCTTATGAGGGCCACGTCATGAACGAACTCACCGCGCAGTGCGCGAGCGGTGTCGATGCCAGGGTGGTCACGCGTTCCTGGCTGCTGCAGATCGTCTATTCGTTGGCGGACCCCAAGCGCGTGCGCGAGGGCCTCGGCTACAACATGCTGTGGCGCTGGTTCGTGGGTTACCTGATGCGCTCCGAGCCGCTGCCGGAACCGCAGGCCTTCATCCAGGACATCAAGATGGTCAGCGCCCATCCCCGCGTGATCGACATCGTGTCCCGCTGCCTGACCAACGACGCCTTCCTGAGCGCGGACACCGACGAGTTCTGCATCAACTACGGCCTGCTGCACACCTTGCGGGCCCATCACTTCGAGAGGCTGAATCCGCCGGCGCGCCGCCCCGCCGCTCCCGCCCACCACGAACGGGATGGGCAGGCCCTGAACAAGTAAGGCCCTGGGAGATTGATCAATCAGGCCCGCGGCAGGCGGGGCTGGTACGCAAAGCCGATGCGGGCGTGCACGATACCCGCATGGGCAAAAGAGCCCAGGCTGAACAGCCAGGCGAGCAGCACGTTCCACATCAGCGCGGCCGACACGGCCGCCAGCGAGGCATGGCTCTGCGCGGCGGGCAGGGTAAGGTCCGGCAAAAATCCGCTGGCCCAGCCGCAGGCCAGGAACAAGGCCGCGCCCATGCGCCGGCTCATGCCGAGGTAGTGGCGCGCCAGCGTTTCACGGCAGGCATATTCGCGCCGGTGCTGGCGCTGGTTGATACGCATGATGGTCGCTGCATTGACGAAGGCGACGATGCCCATCAGGGATGCCCAGAACGCGGGGTGGTCGCTGCGGGAATTGATCGCCAGCAGCAGGCCGGTCAGCCAGAAGGTCGGCGCCGTCACCGTCGCCAGAGTCCAGGAAGCCACCTGGCATGTTCGCCAAGGCGCGCGCCAGTGGAGCGTGCTGGGTGCGTTGTGAGCCGTGTGCCCGTCAGTGCCGGCCCGCAGGGAAAGCCACTGGCGAAAAGCCATTCTTGACATCGGGTACTTTCTGGGAGGAGGCTGTGGTTCGTTTGCCGCAGCCTTCACCTTCATCGGGCTGTTCTTCCAGACGAGTGAGGACACGCATTCCCGCAGGTTTACGGCAAAAGGGTCAAGGATATGCAGGGCACAGCGGACCGCGCCGCCGGTTGCTGTCATGGATATGTCACTTGCTGTGCGGACAATCCCCATTTTTAACAGGGTGCCTGTGCCGTGCTGACGCGATCCTCCAACCCCTTGCCCCCTGGCCGTCGCTTTGACGGCGGGGCGCGGGGCGTTTCCGGCAAGGCATTGTGTGGGGGTGGGCAGTGGTCCGTGCCGTCGCGCGCGACGTAAGCCGCGCGGCGGTTTGCGCCTGCGTACTGTGGATGGCCGCGGAATCCGTTCCGGCATTGACCGCCGATGATCCGGCTGCCGCGGCTGCTTCGGCCCATGGCGATTCATTCGACTTCGACCTTCCGGCGCAGCCTTTGAGCTCGGCGCTGGAACGCTACGCCGTCATCACGGACCGCAGCGTCCTGTTCAGCGATGCCCTGGTGGCGGGCCGCATGTCGTCCCCGGTCAAAGGCCGCCATGCCCCCGAGGCGGCGCTGGCGGCGCTGCTGGCGGGCACCGGCCTCGCGGCGGAGAACCCGGGCGGCAGGCTGCAGAACAGTTTTGTGCTCAAACAGGCATCGGCCGCCGCGGCGGCGCAGGCGGATGGCCCCGGCCTGGAACGCAGCTACGACGGCCTGGTCCAGATGCGTGTCTGGGAAGCGCTGTGCGCCGATCGCCGCACGGCGCCCGGCAACTACCGCGCATCGCTGCGCCTGACTGTCGACCCCGGCGGCCGTCTGGCGGCGCCTGCCCTGATCGGCTCGACCGGCGACGCCGGGCGCGACCAGGCCGTGCTCGCCGCGCTGGACCGCCTGCAGATGGACCACTCGCCGCCGGCCGGCCTGCGGCAGCCGCTGGTGCTGGTCATCCTGCCGCGCGGCAGGATTGCCGGGCAGGCGTGCCGCACGGGAGCCGCATCGTGACGGAAAACGTCCTGCCCATGCTGCGCAGCGTATTGGTCCAGCGCTATGAGCAGATCAAGCGCAGCCTTTCCATCCAGCTGGGCAGCGCCGAGCTGGCGGGCGACGCCCTGCACGAGACCTGGTTGCGCCTGCAGCGGGACGCGCACATCGCTGGCCCGGTCGTCAACCCGCAGGCCTACCTGGTCCGCATGGGCGTCAACCTCGCCATCGACGTGCGGCGCAGCCAGAGCCGCATGCTGTCGGCCGAGGACGTGCAGGAGTTGATGAGCGCCATCCCGGACCCGGCGCCCGGCCCGGCCCAGGTCGCCGAGATGCGCTCCGAGCTGGAAGCCCTGAAGGCCGTGGTCAACGAGATGCCGGCGCGCCGCCGCGAGATCCTGATTCTCGTGCGGTGGGAGAATTGGCCGCAGCGCGAAGTCGCCAGGCGGCTGGGCATATCGCTGCGCACCGTGGAAAGCGAACTCAAGGCCGCCCAGGAATACTGCGCCGCCCGCCTGGCGTGGCCGTAACGGGATTCCATGACGGACGTGCAGGATTTTTCAGCGGGTTTGCGGTTTGGCAATCGTCTAGTGGGTGCGGGGCCGGCCCTGGAAAACGCACGGCCCCGCGCACGGCCGCGCATGGCCGCGCATGGCCGGCCAAGAGTAAAGCAATGACAATATCCCGCGATCGCAATGAACTGCCGGACGTGTCCAAGGATGCGCAGGCCTGGGTGCGCAAGCTCACCTCGGGCCACGCCAGCGCGTGGGAAGCGCAGGCCTTCAAGCGCTGGCGCGATGCGGACCCCACCCACCTGGCGGCCTTCCAGGAAGCGAGCCGCCAGTGGCAGTTGCTGGCGTCGGCCAGCGGCAGCGTGCTGGACACCAATGCGCAGGCCGCGCGCTACCACCGCAAGACCCTGCACCAGCCGCGCGTCGGCAGGCGCGCCTTCCTGGGCGCGGCGATAGGCGGGGCCGCGGCTGCGGGTGTCGCCGCCTATTCGCCGCTGGGCCTGTGGCCCGACGCCGGGCAGTGGGGCGCTGACTACCGCACCGCCGTGGGCGAGCAACGCGAGCTCACGCTGGACGGCCGCGTGAGCGTGGCGATGAACACCCGCACCAGCCTGCGCCGGGTCAGCGACCAGGGCCGCATGGCTGGCGTGGAATTGCTCGAAGGCGAAGCGGCGCTGGAAGTGCGCGGCAACGCGGGGCCCTTCCGTGTGGTGGCGGGCCTGGGGCAAGTCGTCGCCGAAGCGGCGGGCTTCGAAGTCAGGTACCTCGAGGGCCGCACCTGCGTCACCTGCCTGCACGGCAAGGTCGGCATCGAGCACCCGGCGGGCCGGCGCCTGCTGCAGGCGCGGCAACTGGCCGTGTACGACGGCCGGGCCATCAGCGAGATCGCTTCCGTTGAAGCGGACACCCTGTCGCCCTGGCGCCATGGCGAGCTGGTGTTCAAGCAGACGCCGCTGCCCGCCGTGCTGGAAGAGATCAACCGCTACCGCCCGGGGCGCGTGGTGTTGCTGGGCAACGCGTTGCGCCCCAAGACCGTCACCGCGCGCATCAAGATCGCCGAGATCGAAACCGCCTTGCTGCAGATCCAGTACAGCTTCGATCTGGGTGCGCGTTCATTTCCCGCGGGCGTGCTGGTCCTGAGCTGATTTTTTCCGGCGCGAACGCCCGGTTGAAATGTGACGGCGCCATGACAAACCCCCACGCATTTCCGGGGTGTGCCGTGCCCATTTCGGTGCGGGCCTTCCCGGGAATACGCTGTTCGCCAGGGCCGAAAAAAATCGCGCTTTTTTTCCTGCGGATTAAGCGATTGGCACTCGTCTAGAAAAAACCCGTCGCGGACCGTGTGCGCAAAACGCCCATGGATGCCGCGACCTTCTGGACCAGGTGCGCACGCAAGCCCGCGTGTGGCCGGCTTGACTTCGACATCTACACGGCGGGAATTCACATGAGCACACGCGCACGCGGCGGCAGGGATCAATTCATAGCGGCCAATGAGAGCCAGCTGTTCCGCATGGCGCCGATCGCGCGCGCCATCGCCGTGGTGCTGGCCGCCAGCGGCGTGATGGTGGACATCCATGCACAGCAGGCCTTCGGCGGCGCCTGGTTTGCGGCCAAGGGTGCGGCGCAGAATACGGCCGTCCAGACCGGCCTGCTGCCCAACGGCACGCCGGCCTCGCTGCTTGCCAGCCCCGCGGCCCAGCAGCAAAAGGCCAATGCCCAACTGCAGCGCTCCATCGACAACCTCAACCTGGCGGCCCGCGGCATCGCGGCCCAGCAGGCCGCCCAGGCGGCGGCCCGGCTGGCTGCGGCCAATGGCGCGTCCGTCCCCGACGGCCTTGCCGAAGGCGGCCTGAAGGTCGACACCAACTCCCTGACCGCGGGCTGGGCCAACGCCAATGCGCCTGTGCAATCGCAGGCCGACGGCCGCAGCAACGTGGTGATCCAGCAGACGGCGGACAAGGCCATCCTGAACTGGGAGACCTTTAACGTCGGCCGCAACACCACGGTCGACTTCAGGCAGGACGCGAGCTGGGCGGTGCTCAACCGCGTCAACGATCCGAATGCCCGCCCCAGCCAGATCCAGGGCCAGGTCAAGGGCGAGGGCACGGTGATGGTCGTGAACCGCAACGGCGTCATCTTCAGCGGAAGCAGCCAGGTCAACACCGGCAACCTCGTGGCGGCCGCCGCCAGGATCACCGATGCGCAGTTCAACACCAACGGCATCTACAGCGCCGGCAACACAGCCGCGTTCACCAATGCCCAGGGCAAAGTCGAAGTCCAGGCGGGCGCCCGCATCGCCACCCTGGCGCCCAGGACGTCCACCGAAGGCGGCGGCTACGTGCTGCTGCTGGGCCAGGAAGTGAACAACGCCGGCGAGATCAGCACGCCCAGGGGCCAGGCGGCGCTTGCGGCCGGCGACAATTTCCTCATCAGGAAGGGCAACGGCACCGACGGGAATCCCGGCTCGACCACCCGCGGCAACGAGGTCACGCCGCAGTTCATCACCAACAGCCTGGCCGGCAAGGTCAGCAACAGCGGACTGATCGTCGCCCGCGAAGGCGACGTGACCATGGCGGGGCGCGACGTGCAACAGGGCGGTGTGGCGCTGGCCACCAGCACGGTCAACACCCGCGGCACGGTGCACCTCAACGCCGCCGGCACAGGCGGAAAAATTGTCCTGGGCCAGGGCGCCACCACCGCCGTGGTGATCGAAGACGACGGCAGGTCCACCGCCCTGGACGGCCAGCGCGACGCCCTGATCGGCCCGGCCGTGCCCGGCACGAACAACATCGTTTCCGTCACCGACCGCCGCGACCAGTCGCGCATCGAGATCACCAGCGGCGGCACGGTGGACTTCCAGGGCGACTCCCTGACCCTGGCCACCGGCGGCCAGATCGTGGTCAGCGCCGCGCAGCGCAGCCTGGTGCGGGAGCGCGCCCGGCTCGACGTTTCGGGCGCCATCGGCGTGAACCTGGCCATGGAGTCCAACAACGTCAAGATCAACGTGCAGGGCAACGAGCAGCGCGACGCGCCCGGCAACCGGGACAACAAAAGCCTCAACAGCAACGACCTGTGGATAGACCGGCGCACGCTGGTGTTCGTGCCCAAGGGCACCAACGGCTACGAGAGCGACCGCTGGTACACCGCCGGCGGCCTGCTCGAGGTCGGCGGCTACCTGGGGACGCAGGGCCATACGGCGAGCGAGTGGATGGCGCAAGGCGGCACCGTCAGCTTCGGCGGCAACGACGTCGTCACGCAGGCGGGTTCGAACATCAACCTCTCGGGCGGCACCCTCAACGTGCAGAGCGGCTACATCAACCTGAGCTGGCTCAAGGGCGCCGACGGGCGCCTGTACGAACTCTCCAAAGCGCCGGGCGACCAGCTCTACACCGGGGTGTACAGGGGCTTCGAGGACGAGCACCTGCGCTGGGGCAAGAACGCCACGGAATATTTCTACAACCCCTTGATCGGCCCGCAGAGACGGCTGGAAAGCGGCTACACGGCGGGGCGCGACGCGGGCAAGCTGGTGATCGCCACGAACGGCGCGGTGCTTGAAGGCGACATCACCAGCGAAGCCTTCCAGGGCGCGCGCCAGACGCAGGCGCCGCAAGCGGCGCTGGACGGCTACGACCAGTCGCACAACGCGGCGGCGCGCAGGGCCCAGCTCATCATCGGGCAGTACCTGCCGATGTACGACAAGAGCAGCGGCGTGTTGAGCTACAGCCTGGGCGCCGTCATGAACCAGGCCGAACTGAAGGACACGCAGGCGCGCATCGCGGCGGGCCTGGACCTGGCCACCGTCCTGCCGGCGGACCGGCAGGGCAAGCTGGTGCTGGACACGGCGCAGCTCAACGGTTTCGGGCTGGGCGCCATCAGGATCGCGGCCAAAGGCAAGATCGCGGTCAACAGCGAGCTGCAGGTCGCGCCGGGCGGCGAGATCGTGCTGTATGCCCCGGCCGTGGACGTGGCCGCCGGCCTCACGGCGCACGGCGGCGCCATCCGGCTGGGCAATGTGCTCAAGCAGGTCGGCGCCACAGGTTTGCCGGCATCGGACATCGGCATTGCCATTCCCGCGGGCGTTGACGGCGGTGTATGGCTGCGCGAAGGCGTCACGCTCGACGCCACCGGCCTGCTGCCCGACCTGCGCGCCGCGGGCGCGGACCCGGGCGCCATGGCCTACATCAATGGCGGCACCGTCAGCATCCGATCGACCGAGGGCTTGACGCTGGCGGCCGGGTCGCTGGTCGATGTGTCCTCGGGCGCGGTGGTCAAGGCCGGTGGCAGCATCACGGGCGGCAGCGGCGGTTCCGTGCAACTGGGCTCGGGCCTGGCCAGCACCGGGGCGGGCAATGCCGCGGCGCTGCTGTCGCTGGACGGCCGTATCCGCGGCCACGGCGTGAAAGGCGGCGGCACTTTGGACATCGAATCGGCCAGCGCGATTTCCATCGGCGGCCAGTTGCTGAAAACCCCCGGCGTGCTGGGCGCGGGCGAATCGGTGCAGGTCGACCTGGTGCTGGACAGGGACGTCAACATCGCGGCGGGCAAATCCCTTCCGATCGACTATTCCTACCGGGTCTCGCGCGCGGCCCCGGGCGAGGCCGTCGGATCGCCGCCAAATTTCACCAACATCGTATTGGCGGCGGCCTGGACGCTGCCCTACGCCAGGCCCGTTCCCAGCAGCGGCAGCAACAACTACGACGTCAATTACACCTTGCCGGGGCAAACCACTGTCGTGGTCCTGAAGGTGATGAGTGAAGCATTGGCCAATGGGCGGGTGTACACCCTGCCGGCCGGCGCGAAGATCGTGAACAGACTGCTCTACGACGTGAATTTCCCCGTGGACTATGTGGTTCCGGCGAACGTGTTTCCGGGCGGTATTCCGGTGATGGAGTATGGGAAGACCGCGAAGGCCGGAACCATCCTGCCTTTTGACGCGCTGATCAAGCGCGGGACCGTGCTCAAGGCCGGCTCGGTTTTCACCGATGCCGTGCCGGTGAAAGAGGCCACAGTCCTGTCGACTGAGTTGTTCAGGACAGGTTTTTCCCAATACACCGTACGCGCCCGCAACGGCCTGGCCGTGCCGGACGGCCTGACGCTGGAGGTGCTGATGCCGGTGCTCAGGGGCGACGTGGCCGCGCTGCCGGCGGGCGGCGACATGAAGGGCCTGTTGCAGCCCTGGCTGCCGGAGCTGTACCAGGACAATCCGGCGGCCCGCACCGTGGCCCAGCGCCGCGGCGCCGGCCTGTCGCTGGCCGGGGGCATGGCGAACGAGCTGACCGGCGTGGGGGATGGCGGCAACCTGTATGTGGGTGAAGGCGCGGCCGTGCGGGTCGATCCCGGCCAGTCCCTCGCCCTGTCCAGCCGCGGCAGCCTGACCGTCGATGGCTTGTTGCAGGCGCAGGGTGGGCGCATCAGCGTTCTGGGGCCCCAGTCGGCTTCCGCGGGCAAGGCACTGGAGGACGGTGGCGGGGCCGCCGACGGTTCGGCCAACACGCGCGCCATTGTGTTGGGCCGGCATGCCGTGCTCGACGCTTCGGCGGCCTCGCACATTGCCTACGACACACTGGGCCGGCCTTACGGCGTGTTGACCGAAGGCGGCAGCATCACCCTGGGCGGCACGCTGCAGGAATCCGGCAGCCGCGCGATAGCCTCGGATGCCTTTGTGGTGATCCGTGAGGGCGCCGTGGTGGATGTGTCCGGCGGCCAGGCGCAGTTGAACCTCAACGGTGCCGGCACAAGGACCATCACCAGCGATGGCGGCAGCATCCAGATTGCCTCGGCCAGCGGTCTCTACCTGGACGGCGCCCTGCGTGCCTTTGCGGGTGGTGCGGGCGCCTCGGGCGGCAGCCTGGTGGTGGCGCTGGAGGCACCCAATTACGCGTTGGCCACCGTGGAGAACGCGGTCATGGCCTTGCGCGACCTGACCCTGGTCCAGCGGCGCGCGTCGGGGGCCTCCGATGCGGCGGGCCTCCAATACGGCCGGGCAACGCTGGGCGTGGACCAGGTGCGAAACGGCGGCTTCTCTTCATTGGCCCTGTACAGCAACGGCGCGGTGAGTTTCGGCGGCGACGTGGACCTGTCGATGGGCAAAGAGCTGCGCATTTATTCAGGCGCGCTGGCCGCCCTGCCGGGCGCGGCTTCCGCCATCAAGGTTTCGCTGTCCGCTCCCTATATTTTGCTGGCCGGCATCACCGACAACGGGTCTTCCAGCGACCCTTATGTGCGTCCGTCCTACCAGGGCGGCGTGAACACGCTGAGCTCCAGCGCGGTGCTGGACGTTCACGGCAAGCTCATCGACATCAAGGGCGTCGTCACACTGGGCCTGAACGACACCGTGGGGGCATCCCTGGTCGAGCGGGCCGGCTTTGGGCAGTTGAACCTGGACAGCGAGGGCGACCTTCGTTTCGTGAAAGGTGCGCCTATGCTGAACGGCGCTATTTACGATGCCGAACTGAACACCACCGGCGATATTTTGCTGCGCGCGGCGCAGGTGTACCCGGCGACGGGCGTCTCGGCGCGCATACTCGCGGGCCGGGCGAGCACCAGCGCTTACAAGCCCGCCGGCCGCCTGCTCATCGAACGCCATGACGCGCAGGCCGCCGCGCCCGCGCTGCCGTACTCGGTCTTTGGCAGCCTGATTCTCGGCGCGGCCCACATTGAGCAAAACGGCGTGCTGCGCGCCCCGCTGGGAAGCCTCCAGCTGGGCACGAATTCACCCGTGATGGGCAACACCACGTCGGCGACGCTGGCTGCGGGCAGCCTGACCTCGGTCAGCGCCGCGGGCCTGGTGATGCCCTACGGCGGCACCGCCGACGGCGTGAACTACAGCTACCTCGGAACACCCGTTGCCCTGCGCGGCGTGGGGAGCGCGGGATCCATCGAGGTGTCCGCCCAGGGCATCACGGTGGAACAAGGCGCGCTGCTTGACCTGTCGGGGGGCGGCGACCTGCTCGGCGCCGGCTTTGTTTCCGGCCGCGGCGGCTCCACCGATGCGCGCATGTACCCCTTGATGCGGGTCGGTAGCAAGGGCTTCACGCTGCCGGGCCTGGCCAGCAACCCGGTCTACGCCATCGTGCCGGGCTATGCCTCGGCCTATGCCCCCGCCGGCGGCGGCGGCGCGGTCGATCCGCGGATAGGCCAGCAGGTCACGATAGGCGCCAACGACATTCCCGGCCTGGCCGCCGGCACCTACGTCCTGCTGCCGTCCCACTATGCCTTGCTGCCGGGCGCCTTCCGGGTCGAGGTCAACGGTGCGCCGACGGGCAAGTCATCCGGCCCCGCCGTCGCCATGCGCAACGGTTCCTACAACGTGGCCGGCACGCTGGGCATCGCCAACACCGGCCTGGCCAACAGCCTGTCCAGCCAGCTCACCCTCACGCCGGCGGACGTGCTGCGCAGCTACTCCCAGTACAACGAAACCAGTTATGCGGACTTCGTGCTGCAGCAGGCGGCGCTGGCCGGCACCGTGCGCGCCATGCTGCCGGCCGATGCCAAGGCGCTGGCCTTGCGGCTGCCGTCGTCCGCCGGCAGTTCGCTCAGTTTTGAAGGCCGGGCGAACTTCGCCCCAGGCAAGAATGGCTACGGCGGCACGGCCAGCATCGCGACCAGCGACGGCAACCTGGGAGACGGGGCCATCGAGATACTGGGCGAGGGCGCGGCGCGGACCGCGGCCTTCAACGGCTTGTCGCTGCATGCCGGGGACCTCAATGCCATAGGCGCGACCCGCCTTGTCGTCGGCGGAAACCTGTCTTCGGTCCACGGCGTGCAGTCCAACGGTACGAATTCCAGCAACTACATCGACGTGGCGGGGCAGACCGGCAGCATCGTGCTGCGCCAAGGCGCCATCCTGAAAGCACCCGAGGTCTTCCTGGTGGCCGCCAACACCGAGGGCGGCATCACGGTCGAAACCGGCGCCGGCATCAACACCATCGGCATGGGCAAGGTGGCCTACGACTCCACGAACGGCTACATCTACCGGCCGGGTGCGGTTGCCGTGGTGGCCGCCTCCAACGGCTGGCTGAACCTGCTGGCGCCGGAAGCGGCTCCGGACCCCGCCAGCACCCAGGGGGCGGGATCCATCGCCATCGGTGCCTGCGGCCTCACCTGCACGGGCACCGCCCAGCTGTATTCGGAAGGCACGCTGCTGGCCGCGACTCGGCGCGATTTCGAGTTGAGCGACAGCGTGCGCTACGGCACCCGCAACCTGGTGTTGGCGGTTGGCGCCGTCAACGCCGGCAGCAACGAAGACCTGGCCGCCGCGGCGGCGCGCGGCGCGCTCACCAGCGGCCTGACCTTGAACCAGACGGTGCTCAACCGGCTGTTGCGCGGCGACACCGCCTACGGCGCGCCCGCGCTGGAGCGCCTGGTGCTGACGGCTGCCGAATCGGTCAACTTCTTCGGCAGCGTCAGCCTGGACACCACCAATGCCGCCACCGGAAGATCGTCGCTGGACAACCTGGTGCTGTCCACCCCGGCCATCTACGGTTACGGCGGCGCGGGCGACGTCGCCAGCATCACCACCGGCAAACTCACCTGGGCGGGGCTGGGCAATGCCGCCCCGGCGCCGATTGCCGGCGGCCGCGGCACGGGCTCCGGCACGCTGGCGGTCAATGCCGGTGTGATCGAGTTCGGCTACGACAGCAGCGCCCAGCCCAACGGCGTCGACAACTTCAGCCGCACCATCCTGGGCTTTGCCGATGCGCGGTTGACGGCCAATGAGCGCATCACCGCCAACCACAAGGGTTCGCTCTCGGTCTACCAGTCGCAGATTGCCGGCATCGACGGGCCGCGTTACCAGGGCGGCAGCCTGACGCTGACGGCCCCGCTGGTCACCGGCGCGGGCGGCTCGGTCAACAGCATCACCGCGGGCGGCGCGCTGCAGTTGCTGGCCCCGGCCGGCGGCGCGGCCAATGCCGCCGCCGCCAGCCTGGCGGCCGGCGTGCAGACCGGCGCCGAATTGAACCTGACCGGCAATACAGTGCGGGTCGACACCACCGTGGCGCTGCCCAGCGGCAAGCTCGACATCACCGCCGATGGCGACATCACCCTGGGCGGTTCGGCCTGGCTGGACCTGGCGGGGCGCGAGCTCATGATGCACGACGTCAAGCGCTATTCCTGGGGCGGTGACGTGACGTTGCGCAGCACTGCGGGCAACATCACCCAGGCGGCGGGCTCCATCATCGACCTCTCCGCCAGGAACAACAACGCGGGCCTGCTGAGCGCCATCGCGCTGGCCGGCGGTGCCGGGCGCGTGAACCTGCAAGGCACGCTGCTGGGCAGCGCCAGCGGTCACCGCGATGCCGGCGGCACGCTGGTGCCCTACCGCGCGGGCGGCGTGAACATCCGCGCCCAGCACCTGGGCAGCGGCGGCACGCTGAGCGATGAGTTCGCGGCCTTCAACACACGGCTCAACGGCGGCGCCTTCCTGGGTGAGCGCAGCTTCCAGTTGAAGCAGGGCGACCTCACCATAGGCGATGAGCTCAGAGCCGGCGAGATCAATGTCTCGCTGGACAACGGCCGCCTGACCGTGGCCGGCACCGTGGACGCCAGCGGCGAGCAGGTCGGCAGCATACGCCTGGCCGCCGCGAACGGCCTGACGCTCGCGAACACCGCCGTGCTCGATGCCCACGGCACGGTGCTGCGCGTGGACAGCTACGGCAAGATCATCGACAGCCCGAACCGGGCCATGGTGGAGCTCGATGCCGGCACTGGCACCCTGACACTGGCCGGCGGCGCGCGCATCGACCTGCGCCACGGCACCGGCTCGGCCGGCGGCGACGGCAAGAACCGCGGCACGCTGGACCTGTACGCGGCGCGCATCGGCAGCAACGGCGGCGCCGGCGATGCCAACTCGGCCACCTACGGCGACATCGCCATCGACGCGCGCGGCAACCTGGACATCCTGGGTGCCCGGTCGATTGCCGTCTACGGCAAGCAGGTGTACAAGGACGCGCCCTACGGCAGTGACCCGGCTGCCAGCGGCCGCCCCTACCAGGTCGTCGACCAGGCCTACCTGGGAGCCAAACACAACCAGGCCGTGACGTTCATCAACGCGGCGCTGGCCAACGGCAACCTGCTGGGCAGCAAGCTGGCCGGCCTGAACAACGCCAGGTACCGCGACGCTTTCCACCTGCGCCCCGCGATGGAAATTGCCAGCGCGACACCTGACGGCGACCTGGTCGTGCAAGGCGACCTGGACCTATCGGGCTACCGCTACGCCAGCCTCAACCCGAACACGCCCAGGACAGCCGCCTACGGCTCGGGCGAGGTGGGCATGCTGACGCTGCGTGCCGGAGGCGACCTGTCGATTTACGGTAGCATCAACGACGGCTTCGCGCCGCCGCCCGCGACGCCCGACGACAGCGGCTGGATCCTGACGGCGGGCGTGCAGGCCTTCGGCGGTGACCTCGTGGTGCCGGTGGCCGGCGTCACCCTGGCCGACGGCACCACCTATCCGGCCGGCAAGACGCTGAACTACGCCATCACGGCGAGAGACGTCACGCTGCCCGCGGGCACCGTGCTGCCCGGCACGATCACGCTGAGCAGCGCGCTGTCCTTACCGGCCGGCACGGTGCTGGCGGCGGACGTGCGCGCGGCCAACGGCAGCGTGTTGCTGGCGGCGGGCACGGTGGTGGGTGCCGGCGGCCTGGCATTGCCGGCGGGGGCGCAGCTGCTGGCCGGCGCGCGCCTGCCCGTGGCGGTGACGCTGGCAAGCCTGGCCTGGCCCAAGGGCGCGGCGCTGCCGGTGGCGATGGTGCAGGCGGGCGCGAAGCTTTTGCCGGTCGGCGCGCTGATCGCGTCCGGCACGAACGTGGTGCTGCCGGCCGGCGCCTTGTCGGTGGACTTGCGGCCCGCGGATTCGACGGGCCGGCAGGCACGCAACTGGGCGGTGGCGCAGATGCTGCCGGAAGGCTCGCAGTCGTGGAGCATGCGGCTGGTGGCGGGCGCCGATACGCAGGCGGCCGACAACCGGCTCACGCGGCTCAATGCCGGCAGCATCGTGCTGGCCGATTCCCACTACAGCGTCTTCCGGGAAAGCCGGACCGAGCCCGGCGGCATCTGGTACTGGGGCGGCGGCAATACCTATGGCGGCGCGCCCGGAACGCCCGCGGATGACTGGGCGACGGACCCGAGCTACAACCTGTGCGCGGCTGAGCCCGGCGAATGCGTGCTGGTCTCCTGGCTGTGGACGGCGGGCAATACCTACGGCGGCACGCCGGGGGCGCCGGTGGATGACTGGGCCCTGGACCCGAGCTACAACCTCTGCGAGGCCGAGCCGGGCGAATGCGCGGCCATAGGCGCTCCCGGCGGCACGGTGCTGGTGTCTGTCAAGGCCAAGGCGCCGGTCTTCAGCGTGCTGCGCACCGGCACGGGTGACCTGGACCTGGCGGCGGGCCGCAACTTCTCCATGCAGTCGCCCTATGGCGTGTACACCGCCGGGACACAGACCCGCCTGGGCAATGCCGCGCTCGATGCGGGCTACAACCAGGCCCGCGGGCTGGTGAACGGCACGACGGTGCTGGGAACCAGCGCGGGCGACCTGGCGGTTGACTATGAGAACCTGGTCAAGGGAACTAACAGCTTGTACAAAGCCTGGTACCCGGACGGCGGCGGCAACCTGTGGCTGAACGTCGGGGGCGATCTCACTGGCGACTCCTGGAGTGCCAGCGGTGAACTGGCCGGGGCCAGTTCCAGCGTGGGCAACTGGCTGTGGCGGCAAGGCACCGGCAACACGGCGGGCGTGAACAATGTGCCGACGGCGTGGTGGATCAACTTCGGCACCTATGCCGCTTCCGGTGCATTCTGGCCCGCGTTGACCGGTTTTACCGGTGTGGGCACCCTGGGCGGCGGTGACGCCACGATTCGCGTCGGGGGAGATGCGGGTGTCATCCACACGCGCTCCACGGACGGGGTGACCATCAATTCCGCGACCAGCAAAACAGCGCGCAGCGAAGGCCTGGTGCTGGCGATCGGCAGCACCGGGCGGGTCCTGGCGGATAACCGCCTGGTGTTGACCGGCGGCGGGGACCTGGACCTGCGTGTCGGTGGCGGCTGGAACAGCAGCATTGCCGGGCGCCTGGCGAACAACTTCGCGGTCACCGCCCAGACACATGAGTTGTATGGCGGGCTGGTCAACCTGCGCGGCGCGATCGACGTGTCAACGGGCCAGGTCGGCACGGTGGAACTGTTCTACGGCGCGGTGCAGGACGACAGGGAAGTCCGGGCCTCGAATCCCTACGCCTCAAGCCTGTCCCGCGCCACGGGCGGCCTCATGGTGATGGCGGGCGATGCCGCTGTTTCCATCAGCAGCCGGGGCGACCTGGTGCTGGGAGGCACCGGCAATGCCGGCCTCGTGGGCACGCCCAATGCCACGGCCTTCACCTCCACCGCCGGCAACGGCCAGCGGGGGCAGAGCTGGTTCAGCCTGTGGACGGACAGGACGGCGCTCCAGCTGCTGGCGGCGGGCGGCAACCTGGCTTTTGACACCCGCGCCGGCGAAACCATCGCCAACCCGTCGGTGGCCAACTGGGACTACACCAGCAACGGCGGCTGGTTCCTGTTGCCGGGCCAAGTCAGCGCCGTGGCGGGCATGGGCAGCATCTATTACGGCAAGTCGGCGGCCTATCTCAACAGTTCGGGCAATGCGACCCAGTGGGATACCGGCGGCCTGCTGCTGGCGCCGCTGGGCGAGCGCCGCATCGACATGCTGGCCGGCGATTCGCTCTATGGCGGCGGCTACGCGATCAGCGCTTCCGGCGCGGATGCGTCGGCCATGGCGACGGTTTTCCGGCCGGCTTTCGCCGGGTACAACGCATCGGGCACCCGGCTTGCAAGCAATGCCAGCGCCACAGGCGCGAGCGTCGCCTTGGACCGCTTCCCCTTGCTGGCCTTCGGCCTCAACAGCGTCGGTGGCCAGATCGGCGTATCCGATACAGCCTCCAATCCCTCGCGCTTCTACGCCGTCAACGGCGACATCATCGGCTTGCGGACAGGCACGGTGGTGAAGTTCCCGACCAACGGCGTGCGTGCCAACCAGCTTGACTACGTCGCTGCGGGGCCGGTCGCCGTGAAGGCGGGGCGGGACATCGTCTATACGGGTAACCGCGCGGACGAGACCTTGACTGATGTTATTGGACTCACCGGTGATGGTTCGCGTGCAACGCCGTCCGGCAACCTGGTCGTCCACACGAACAGGAACGACGTCTCCGTCGTCCAGGCGGGCCGCGACATTCTTTATGCGAACTTCAACATGGCCGGCCCCGGCACCCTGGAAATCTCCGCCGGGCGCAACCTGGTCCAGAATGACAAGGCCAGCATCATCAGCATAGGCCCGGTCGCGCCCGGCGACAGCCGCCCCGGCGCCGGCATCGTGGTGCAGGCCGGCCTGGGCGCCCACGGCGCCAACTACACCGGCCTTCTGAACCAGTACCTCAACCCCGCCAACTTGGCGCAAGCCGGTGCGCCGCTGGCCGGCCAGCAGGGCAAGGTCGCCAAAACCTACGAGAACGAGCTGGCCGCCTGGTTGTCCGAACGCTACGGCTTCAAGGGCACTGTGGAGCAGGCGCTGGCCTACTTCAACGCGCTCGCGCCCGAGCAGCAACGCGTCTTCGCGCGCCAGGTCTACTTCGCCGAGCTGCGCGAGGGCGGGCGCGAATACAACGACGCGGACAGCCCGCGCAGCGGCAGCTACCTGCGCGGGCGCAACGCCATCGCGGCGCTGTTCCCGGGCCAGGATGCCGCGGGCAACGCGATGACCTACCAGGGCAACCTGCTGATGTACGGCGGCTCGGGCATACGCACCAACCTCGGCGGCGACATCCAGGTGCTGACTCCGGGCGGCGCGCAGACTTACGGCGTGGAAGGGGCGGCCCCGCCTGCCACGGCCGGCCTCATCACCCGCGGCAAGGGCAATATCCAGCTGTATTCGCTGGACAGCATCCTGCTGGGCCAGAGCCGCATCATGACCACCTTCGGCGGCGACATCCTGGCCTGGTCGGCCCAGGGCGACATCAACGCGGGCCGGGGCTCCAAGACGACGGTGGTCTACACCCCGCCGCGCCGGGTCTACGACCAGTGGGGCAATGTGGCGGTCTCGCCCGACGTCCCCAGCACAGGCGCCGGCATCGCCACGCTCAACCCCATCCCCGAAATCGCACCGGGCGACGTGGACCTGATCGCGCCCCTGGGCACCATTGACGCGGGCGAGGCCGGCATACGGGTGTCGGGCAATGTGAACCTGGCCGCCTTGCAGGTGGTCAACGCGGCCAACATCGCGGTCAAGGGCGACTCGGTGGGCATTCCCGCCATCGCGGCGGTCAACGTGGGTGCCTTGACCAACGCGAGCGCGGCGGCTTCGCAGGCAACGGTGGCGGCGCAGGACGTGGTGCAGCGTGAACGCGTTGCCGCCCGCAGCAGCCTGCCGTCCATCTTCACGGTGCGGGTGATTGGTTTCGGCAACGAGCCTCTGGAGGCCGGTGAGCAGGCGCCCACGCAGCCGCCCCGGGGCGGCCTGCAAAGCGGCACGCGCTTCCCCTACGACGCACAGAGCTTCGTCCAGATAGCGGCCCACGGTGATGCGTTCGACCCCGCCGTGATGGCCAAACTGTCCGAAGCCGAGCGGCGCGAGCTGCGGCAAGCGAAGTAGTCCCCCGTCCCCGTTCCACGCGGTTCCCCTGCAGGGGGAACCGTGCGGGAGAGGATGTGTTCCCGTGTCCGCCACCAACACCGGCAACGCTTGTTGTTGCTGTGAAGCCCGAAACGATGAGGAGGAGGTTTTCATGTTGGACTTGAGCAGCTGGTTTTGCCTGGATACCGCCGGCCATGCGGAGGGGTATGCACCCGGCGAGGATGCCGCCGGTGTCTTGCCGCGGGACTTCCTCGTGGCGAACTACGCCAGCCTGCACCGGCGCCTGGCGCGGCACCTCAATTGCCCGGACCTCGCCAGCGAATGCCTGCACGAGGCCTGGCTGCGCTTGGGTCGGTTGACGCTTCCCGCGACTGTGCGGAACCCGGAAGCTTATGTGTACCGCACCGCCTGCAACCTGGCGATGGACCGCTTGCGCAGTAACCGGTGCTGGCAATACACGGGCGACTCCGACACCGAACTCGAAAGTCTCGCCGACGACGTACCCGGCCCCGACCACATTGCGGCGGCGCGTTCCGACCTGGCCGCGGTGGAGCGCGCGATGCAGCGCTTGCCGCATCGCCATCGCTCGGTGCTGATCGCACTGCGAATAGAAGAGATGACCCGCCAGGAAGTCGCGGACTGGCACCGCATCTCCCCGCGCAGCGTGGATACCGTACTGCGCCAGGCGCAGGACTACTGTGCGCAGGCATCGGGCCAGACAGTGATGGAAGACGACAGCTCCCTACAGCGGGTTCATTCCAGGCGTTGGCAAGCCAAGCCTGCTTGCATTGGAATTCAGCGGACGGGGTAGTCCTCAACATGACAGCGGTTTTTCCGGGGTTGCACTGAAGTCTGACTTCACTGTGTTGCGAGCCAGGCCCGCACAGCCAGACCCGCGTTACCCGCAGGGGGGCGCAGCCTGTCACGCAGGCGTCATGCAATTTGCATAAAGTTCACGACTGCTCGCGTCTATAGGCACTTTGATTCCTTGATATGAAAACCTGCCGCAACCATTTATGTCGTGGATTCTTGCGTCTAGATGTGCCTTGACGATTGTGGTGTGCGTACTCTGCCTGAATCGGGTGGCGGCCCAGGAAGGCTTGCCGCCAGACCCTTCCAGCGGCTATATGCAGTTTGATATTCCCGCTCTGCCGCTTCAAGTCGCGCTTGAGCGCTTCATGAGTTTTACCTCGTACTCGGGGCTTTACGACAGCGCATTGACGGCTGGTCTCTACGCTCCTGAAATTCGCGGTGCCATGCAGCCTGAAGCCGCATTGCGCCGCATGCTTTCGCTGAGCGGTCTCCAGGTGCGGTATGCCTCACCCGACACATTCAGCCTGGTGGCCGCATCCGCCGAACCGGCGGCGCAAACAACCGGTAGCGGGTTCGCGCAAGGCGTTGAGAGTACGGATCCGGAGAGAAAATACTTCGCGGTGGTTCAGTCGGAGGTCCGGGCCTTCTTTTGCCGCCTCCCCGTGACATCTTCCAGTTCATACCGCATCGCTTTGAGCCTGTGGATTGAGCCTTCGGGGAAAGTCACCAAGGTGCATCTGCTCGGCACCAGTGGCTCGCCTTCACGCGATGCCAGCATTCGCGCGGGCCTGCATGGCATGCACCTTCCATCGCAGCCTGGCCACGGGGAGATTCGGCAGCCTTTGACGATGATCGTGCTCCCAACGCTGTTGAATGCACAAGGCGAATGCATTGGCTGAACATCCCAATCCCCTTCAGCGAAAAATTTCCGGACGGCTGTATTGATGCCCGGAAATCCATTGACATCGCTGCGCGACTTTTTGACCTCGAACTACGACGAACTCAAGAAGCGCCTGACCTATCGCCTGGGCAATGTGGACATGGCCAGCGATGCCCTGCAGGATACCTACCTGCGCCTGCAGGATAAAAGTGTTGAGCAGAAGGATGCCGCCCCTTCGGTGGCGCATCCGGTTGCGTATCTTTTGCAGATGGCCTTTCACATCGCGATGGACCGAGAACGCAGCGCGGAAAGACGGCTTACCGTTGAAGAGGCCGAGGGATATCTGGATATCGTCGATTCCGCTCCCGGTCCGCTCGCCATTGCCGAAGGGCGGGAGGACCTGATGCGGCTGTTGCAGGACCTGGAAACGCTGCCCAAGCGCCAGCGGGAAATTCTGCTCGCGGTGCGTCTTGATGGGGAGTCGCGTGAACAGCTGGCTCTGCGCTATCGCATATCGTTGCGCACGGTAGACAGGGAACTGGAGCGGGGTTATGCGTTCTGCCATGCCCGCATCCGTGAAAGCGATCAATGAAAATGGCAGTTTTGGCTCGCTGGTCCCGTCTCGGTTGTAAAAGGCCACTTCTCGCTGGATGCGCTCGATTGCCCGAGGAAAAAATTGGAAAAACGTGATTCGCTAAGCCCGCCTTCGCCTCATGAAGAACACCGGCTGTTGTCGCAGCAGGCGCAAGCCTGGGTGGTAAAAATCAAAACAGGCCAGGCGACGCAGGCGGATATGCTCACCCTGAAACAATGGCTGGCGGCGGGCGCTGGGCGTGAGCAGGTTTTTCAGCATGCAAGACAAAGCTGGGATGACATGGGCGCCGTGGGCCATGCCTGGCGGCTTGGACATCCCGAACCCGTTTCAAAGCCACGCCTTGCGCGCGGGGTAGTCCGGGAACGACGGATGTTCCTGGGCGCGGCATTTTCGGCGGCTGGCGCGGCCGCAGTCGGTGCCATGGTCTTTCCTCCCGCCGGGCTTTGGCCGTCCGTGTTCGAACTTGGTTCGGACTACCGTACGGCAACAGGCGAGCAGCGCCGCATTGAGCTGGCAAATGGCGTGGTGGTGGAGCTGAATACCCAATCCAGCCTGAACGTGCGTGCTGACGATGGTGGTGACGGCCCCTACGAACTCAAGCTCGTGTCGGGCGAGGCGGTTATCTCCAATGAGGATGCGCGAAGAGAGTTGAGAATCGTTGCCGGCAAGGGTGTGATGTTGATGGCTTCCGGCGAAATAGAGCTGCGCCAGATCGAGGGGCGTGCGTGTTTGACATGTTTGCGTGGCAAGGTCCAGTTCGAACATGCGGCTGAGCGGTTGAGCTTGCAGGCCGGCCAGCAGGTCTTCTATGACGATGGGGGCGGCAAGGCCGTGCAACAGGCGAGTGTCGACCTGACGGCCCCTTGGCGCGACGGCGTGCTGGTATTTCGCGACACGCCGCTGGCCGATGCCGTGGCTGAAATCAACCGCTACCGGCCGGGGCGCATCGTTTTATTGGGCCGGGCTCTGGGCGAGCGGAAGATGAGCGGAAAATTTCAGATCAAGCGGCTTGATCTTGCGATAGGCCGTATCAAGGAAGCCTTTGGCGTGACGTCCAGGCATTTGCCTGGCAATGTGATTCTGCTCGGCTGACGCGAGCCGGGCTTTCTCGCAAATCTTTTTTGTGACAGCTTTGTCATAAAAAACCGGCGATATGCGTGGCAGTTTTGATCAGGGCAAACCCGTCTCTGGACATGGAAGCCGAAAGTCTGCCTTTCGTGCGACGTGTTCATTGATCTAAAACGGAAGCGCCATCATGCATGCCAGCCGCACAGCCAAAAACCAAGCATCTCCTCTTGAAAATGTGGGTCCAGACTTTGATGCATCGAAGAAGACCATACGCCTGACCCCATTGGCCTCGGCCGTTGCCGTGCTTCTCGTCGCAGGTGCTGCGGGCAACGTCCATGCGCAGCGCGCTTTCAGCAACGCGTGGTACGCCAACATGGGCGCGGCGCAAAGCACGGCGGCCACCACAGGCCTCTTGCCCAACGGCACCCCTGCCTCCTGGCTCACCAACCCGCAAAGCCAGCAGCAAAGGGCCAACGCGCAGATGCTGCGCTCCTTCGACAACCTGAACCTGGCCGCCCGCGGCATCGCCGCGCAGCAGGCCGCGCAAGCCGCGGCGCAACTGGCGGCGCTGGCCGGTGCCTCCGATGTTCCGGACGGCTTGGCCCCGGGCGGGCTGGTGGTGGACACCAACAGCCTCACCGCGGGCTGGCTCAATGCCAGCAAGCCGACACAGGCCGCCGCCGGCGGCAGGACACAGGTCACCATAGACCAGACGGCCGAGAAAGCCATCCTGAACTGGGAGAGCTTCAACGTCGGCCGGAACACGACGGTCAACTTCAACCAGAAGGGCGGCAACAAGGCCGACGGCACCAACGCCTGGATCGCGCTGAACCGCATCAACGACCCGAGCGGCAAGCCCGGCCAGATCGCCGGACAGATCAAGGCCGACGGCTCGGTGTACCTGATCAACCGCAACGGCATCATCTTCACCGGCAGCAGCCAGGTCAACACACGCAGCCTGGTCGCCAGCTCCCTGCGCCTGACGGATCAGCAGTTCAATCTGGGGATCAATAATCCACAAAAATTTGACAACTCGGGGAATGATTTCGCCATTCCCCAGTTTGGCGAATTCACGACCCGGATGCCATCGATTTACGGCGCTGCCGGGTACGTTCCAGGAAACGGAGCCACGCCGGATCAACTCGGTATGGTCGACCGATTCCAGCCGGGCGCGGCTCCGGGGGATGTCAAGGTGGAAGCGGGTGCGCGTATCGCAGTCGCCAGCGGCGGCAAGGTCATGCTGTTTGCGCCCAAGGTGAGCAATGCCGGGCGCCTCTTTGCACCGGACGGCCAGGTCATCCTGGCGGCCGGTGAAAACATCTACCTCAAAACGTCATCGACGCAAGATCCCAATGCGGTGCGTGGCCTGGATGTGGCCGCGTCAGCCGTGCCGGGTTGGGCGTTCACCGGTGGGCAGATGTTGGGTGCGCTCGGACTGGAAACAGTCTATGCGGATGCGAACTTTGTCAACGGCATCCGCAACATCGTCCTGCCCGAAATGGCGGCGCGCGCCAAGGCCGTCGGCTACGAAGTGAACAATACCGGCGTGGTGCAGGCCGACCGCGGCAACATCACCTTGCAGGCGCAGGACGTCCGGCAAAACGGCGTGCTGATGTCCACCACCGCGCTGAACAACCGCAATGGGTCCATCCTCATGCGCGCGTGGGGCCTGGGCACGCACATGTACGCGGACGGCATTGACGATCTTTTCAACTGGTCGGCCGGCACGCTCACGCTGGGCAGTGGAAGCGTCACGCAAATCATGCCGGACGCCGCCGACACCAGCGAAATCGAAGCATCCGCGCTGGGCACCCGCTACCAGCCCGGCTGGATAGGCATGTACGGGCAACTGATAGACCTCAAGCCGCGGGCCGGCGTGCTGGCGCCCGCGGGCAAGATCAACATCGAATCGGCGGTCAATCCGATCTTCACGCAGCAAGCCTGGCGCAAGGGAAGCCTGGGCGACCCCAGCCGCATCTACATCGACAGCGATGCGTTCATGAGCGTGGCGGGCCTGCGCGACATGCTGGTGCCGATGGCACGCAACTTCGTCGAGGCGGAGCTGCGCATCAATGAGCTGCGCGATTCGCCGCTGCTGCTGAGCTCCTGGCTGCGCGGCCAGAAGGTGATCGTCGACCGCCGCGAGGGCGGCGTGTTCGCGGGCGGACCGATGGCCGGCGTCAAGTGGGTGCAGAGAAAAGACGCCAACGGCCAGATGGTCTACATGCCGGGCGAATGGGTGGGCACGCCGCTGGCGGACGTGACCGGCTGGATAGGCGTGGGCAAGACCGACCTCAATGAACTGTCGGCCGATGCGGGCAGCATCATGATGCGCGCCGGCGGCTCCGTCGTCACGCGCGCCGGCTCGATGATCGACATCTCCGGCGGTTCGGTGCGCTATTCGGACGGCATGAATACCGCCACCAAGCTCGCGGGTGCGAACGGTGGCATCTACACGATGAACAAGGCCATGCCCGACATCGAATACGCGGGGCTTGCCGGCCGGTTTACACAAAACCATGCGCGTTGGGGCGTGAACACGACCTGGCGCAGCGCGCTGATAGGCGGTGACTTCAAGGAGGCCGGCTACACCGAAGGCCGCAAGGCCGGTGCGCTGCAGATCTTCGCGGGCAGCGCGATGGTGCTGGAAGGCGATTTGTGGGGCGGCGAAGTGGTCGGCGACCGCCAGCAGAAAAAGCCCGCCAACGCCAACGGCGGCAAGCTGCAGCTGGGCGGCGGCAGCGTGGAAGACCGGCCGTGGTCGCCGGGCACCATCATCGTCAGCCATGATCCCAAGCGGCTGGGTAATGCTTTCAACGCCGGCACGGCCCTGGGCGCGGACTTCTTTGTGCCGCTCGACCCGGCCAATCCGAAGTCCACCAAATTGAGCTTCCTGTCCGACGACATGCTCAATGCTTCGGGCATGGGCCACGTCACTTTCAACATCATTGGCGGCGACTTCGAACTGGCCAGGGGCGCGAACCTGGAACTCTCTCCGGGGGCTTCCCTGTTTGTTTCCGGCGCCGACGCTTCGACGGGCAACATCCGCATCAACGGCATGTTGCGTGCGGCGGGCGGCTCCATCTGGCTCGACTCCGTCAACGGCCGGCTGGATGTGGGCGCACATGGCGGGCTGGATGTCTCCGGCCAATGGATCAACACCTGGCGCGACGGCATGTCCTCCGGACCGTGGGCCATCAACGGCGGCGCGATCAAGCTCAATCTCGCGAAAATCGTCGCCGACCCGCAGGCCGTGTTCGATGTGTCCGGCGGCGGCCGTGCCGATGTCGGCAAGAAAGGCCTGCCTGCCTTGCGTGTGGGCGATGCCGGTTCCATCACCTTGAGCGGTGTGACGCCGCAGACGGGCCTGGCGGGATTGAACCTGCGCGCCTATGCGGCGGGCTCGGCCGGCAGCCTGGTGCTTGAAACCGCGTCATCGGTGCAGATGGGCGGCGCGGCTACGGACCCATCGGTCGTGGTGCTGCCTGCGAACCTGTACGGCGAGCGCGGTTTCGGCAATGTGACCGTCAACGTGCGCTCCAACGGGCGCATCGTGGTGCCGGACGGCGTGACGATCACGCAGCAGGCGGTCGGCATTGACATGGTCCCGTTCGCCTACCGCGATCTCGCCACGGGCGAGCGTCTGGCCGATGTGGCGCCCATAGTCGTCTTGTTGCCGCAGGAGCGCCTCAAGCGCCGGCCGGGCGGGATCACTTTGGCGACCAGCGACGGGGCGATCATGGTGGGCGTGGGTTCCGCCATCGTCACCGACACCCGCGGCAAGCTGACCCTGGGGGGTGGTGGCGCCAACGGTGCGGTGACGGTATCGGGTCGGCTGGAAGCGGCCGCGGGTGGCATTGAACTGAGCGGTACGAGCGTCAAGTTGAATTCCGGCGCGCAGCTGATGGCACGCGGCACTCCCGCGATTTACAGGGACAAGTCCGCGCATCTGCGGGGTGAGGTGCTGGCAGGTGGTGTGGTGGAGATCCGGGGTTCGGATGTGCAGCTTGCCGCGGGTTCGTTGATCGACGTGTCAGGGGCGAGCGGGGAAATTGAACTGGCTGAAGCCGGCGGTTCGCCGGGGCAGCTGCGGTACGGCAAGCTTGGCATTGCCGGTGACGGCGGTGCGATCAACATCAAAGGCAGTTCGCAAGGAACGATACGAATTGCAGGCGATCTTCGGGGGAACAGTGGCGGTGCCGGCGCATCCGGCGGCTCATTGACGATCATCGATGAAAGTGGCGGGCCGGCCGGATCGCCGAGCGCTGTGGTGCTTCCTACACGCCTCTATTGGCGGGATCCGGTCACGAATGCCATCAAGAATGCCATCGCGACCTCGGTTCCTGATTTTGACCTCTTCGACCAGTACGGTACGGTCGCTGTAAAACTCACAACTCAAATGCGCGCGGCAATTACGGCGCTGCCTGGTGTGACCGGCGGCGGCATGGAAATTGTCAACGACATGAATGGGCCGCTGTTTTCGTCCGTATTAAAACCCTGGGAGGTCAATCCCGCCATCACACCCATGATGGTTGATTTGCTCACACGGTATTTTTATACGAACGCAGCAGCAACGACCCGCGTGGTCATTCCGGATGTGGCGGCGGTGTCCACGTCGCGCGTAATGGCCAACTCCATTTCCGGCGGCGGCTTCGGTTCGGTTTCATTGCAGGCCGGCAAAGGCATCACGCTGGCCAATGGCGTCAACGTCAATGTCGCCGGATCCTTGAGCCTCAGTACAGCGAAATTGGGTAACGGCGGCAGCGGCGGCAGTGCGAATTTGTCCGCTTCGCAGATTTCGCTTAACACCTCATTGCCATACGCATCGGGTGCATGGAGCACGCCTTCCGCGCTCGGCGGCAAGCTGGCCTTGTCGGCCCAATTGATCGACATCAACAAAAATGGCACAGCCACAGGCGTTGCCGGCACACGCATCAGCGGCTTCGGCGAGACCGAGTTTGCGGCAAATGAAATTCGTCTGGGGGGCACATTGCCCGACCAGATTCTTCCCACGACCAACTTGCAGCTTAATCTCGACGTAGACGGCAGGCTGCTGCTGAAAGCCGGGCAAATATACCCGGCGACCGCGATGACTGCGGTCATACGCGCCGGTGACCGAATTACGGTTGATCGTTTATCGGGTGCCGGGGCACCCGCGTTGTCCGCAGGAGGCACGCTGCGCCTGGAAGCGCCGGTGATCGAGCAGAACGGTGTGCTGCGCGCGCCCTTCGGGCAGATAGAGCTGGTAGCCGGCAACCGCCTGACCCTGGGCGCAGGCAGCATCACCTCGGTCTCAGGCGCGGGCCTGATGCTGCCCTACGGCACGCTGTCGAACAACGAGCACTGGAAAGACCCCACCAAGGCAAACGACGCCGCCAATCCCTCGAGCGGCTCCCTGACCTCCCCGCCCGAGAAACGCATCACCATGAAGTCGCCCAATGTCGACCTCGC
>NZ_CALRNF020000039.1:0-57542 GCF_943369415.1 Polaromonas sp. YR568 | reverse complement strand
GATCTGGGCCTTCACCCTGCGCGGCACGGCGCGCACGCTGCTGGCGGCGTTTTCCATCGCGCTGTGCGCGCTGGGCCTGTGGTCCATGGGCCCCAACATCACGCGGCCTGTGGCCCTGGCTTCGGCCGCGCCCACGGCCGGCGGCTGGCAGGCCTGGGAACCGGGCCGGGTTGACCAGCTGGCCGCGCAGGGGCAAAGTGTGTTCGTGGATTTCACCGCCGCCTGGTGCGTGACCTGCCAGTACAACAAGAAGACCACGCTCTCCAATGCCGCCGTGCTGGCCGACATCCAGGCAAAAAACGTGGCGCTGCTGCGCGCCGACTGGACGCGGCGCGACCCGGCCGTGACGGCGGCGCTGGCCCAGCTGGGCCGCAGCGGCGTGCCGGTGTATGTGATCTACAAACCCGGCCGCGCGCCCGTGGTGCTGTCGGAGATTCTTTCGGTCGCTGATGTGAGGGCCGAACTGGCCAAGCTGTAAGTCCCTGTCTTTGATCTTGTCGTTGATTTCTTTTTAAAGGAGTTCAAGCCATGTCGAATCGCACCCCCGCCACTTCCATTTCCCCGCTGACACGCCGGCAGTTCTCCGGCGCCCTGGCCGCCGCGCCCTGGCTGGCCCCGGCCGCGCTTTTCCCGCTCTCCGCCCAGGCCGCCGCCGCGGCCGTCGGCCAGGCGGCGCCCGATTTTTCCGCCGTCGACACCGCCGGCAAAACCCACCGCCTGAGCGACTACAAGGGCAAGCTGGTGGTGCTGGAGTGGACCAACCCCGGCTGCCCCTTTGTGCGCAAGCACTACAGCGGCAACATGCAAAGCCTGCAAAAGGAATTCACCGCCAAGGGCGTGGTGTGGCTGGCCGTCAACTCCACAGAAGAAAGCAGCGGCGACTACCTGGCGCCGGGCAAACTCGCCGGCTGGATGGCCGAAAAGCAGGGCCAGCCCACGGCCACGCTGATGGACGAATCGGGCAAGGTCGGCCAGCTCTACGGCGCCAGGACCACACCGCACATGTACATCATCAGCCCGCAGGGCCAGCTGGTGTATGCCGGCGGCATCGACAGCATTCCCTCGGCCCGCGTCGACGACATCAAGACCGCCACCAACTACGTGCGCCAGGGCCTGGGCGAGGCGCTGGGCGGCAAGCCGCTGAGCGTGGCAACCAGCCGCGCCTACGGCTGCTCCGTCAAGTACAAGGATGCGGCGTAAGCCATTTCGGCCACCCCCAGGAAACAAGAACCGACCATGACCACTCCGTCTCCCGCCGATCGCATGCCGCACATCCTGAACCACTGCCGCACCATCGCGGTGGTGGGCCTGTCGCCGCATCCGCACCGCGCCAGCTTTGACGTGTCGCGCTACATGCAGGCCAACGGCTACCGCATCATCCCGGTGAACCCGAACGCCACCGAGGTGCTGGGCGAGAAGGCCTACCCCACCCTGACCGAGGCCGCGCGCCACGAAAAAATCGACCTGGTGAACTGCTTTCGCAACAGCGAGGATATTCCGCCCGTGGTCGACGAGGCGATTGCCATAGGCGCCAAGGCGGTCTGGATGCAGCTGGGCATCAGCAACCCGGGCGCCGCGGCCAAGGCCGAAGCCGCCGGCCTGCTGGTGGTGCAGGACCACTGCATCAAGATTGACCACCGCGTGCTGCAGTCGCGCGGCTTGTTGCACAACGCGCCGGCGCCGGCCTGAACCCGGTTCCGCGGCCGCCGCCGGCGGCCCGGGAAAGCCAAGGCTTGCGCGACGCACCGCCGCCGCTGAGAATGTGCCATGTCCCTGCGCACGGCACCCACCTCTTCCCCCACATCCGCCGTTCTGCCGTCCCCTTCTTCTTTCTCCTCTCTTCCCCTGTTGCTGGCCATGGCCGCGCTGGCCGGTTGCGCCGGCCCGGCGCCCACGCACCGGGGCGAGGCGCAGGTGGCACCCATGGCCCCCAGCGAGGTGGGCCAGTCGGACGTGAACCGCATGGCCACGCTGGGCATGCAGGGCAACCTCGAAAGCCTGCTGCGCCTGGCCGACAAACTCTACCGCCGCAACCCGGCCGAATGGCGCAAGACCAGCCCCATCAGCCGCGACGCGGCGCTGGCGCAGCTGCGCGTGGCGGTCGACACGCGCACGCCCTGGCCCGAGCTGCAGGGCCGGCGCGACATCGCCGCGCTGTCGCTGGCGCTGGGCCCGGACTTCAAAGGCGACCGCGTGGCGGCCTTCATCTACGCCAGCGCCGACATGGTGGTCACGGCCCACGGCGGCAAGACGTCTTTCTATTTGACCGACAGCCTGGACGCGCAGTACATCTACAACGCCGCGCGCAACATCGAGATCGCCGTGTGGATGCTGTCCAACCGCCGCAATGCCGCGGGCCAGCCGCTGCTGCTGGCCGACGAGATCAGCGAGCGCGAACGCAACCTGAGCTTTGAGCGCGAGTTCGGCAAGGTCATCGGCCGGCTGGATTTGCTGTCATCGGTGCTGACCGAAAAATACCGCCGTGCGGTGATCACTTACGTGCAGAACTTGCTAGGCGGTACGTTCCTGCAGTTCTTACCCGTCAGGTAGAGCAAGCTCACCCCCTTCTCCGCTCACTGCGTGTAGCGGGATCCCCCCTCAGGGAGCGACATCTACGGCCCGGCGAAGCCGGTTCCGTGCTGTCACTTGGTTAAGAAAAGAGACACGTCTCCGGCCGGAGACAATAGCTATTTGCCGTCCATTCCGGAATACCCCATGCCCGACAACTACCTGCCCGAGGTCAGAAACCAGTACGAAGCCCTGCCTTACCCGCCCTGCGACCCGCAGGACGAGCACAGGCGGCTGGCGCTGACCTGGCTGGAAGACCTGCCCATGATCAACCACTACTGCTTTGCCGGAAAGCAGTCTTTCCAGAAGGGCTTCCGGGCGCTGGTGGCCGGCGGCGGCACGGGCGACGCGACCATCTTCCTGGCCGAGCAGCTGCGCCACACCGACGCGCAGATCGTGCACCTGGACATGAGCGAGGCCAGCATCGCGCTGGCCAAGGAGCGCGCGCAGATCCGCAAGCTCACCAACATCACCTGGGTGCACGACTCGCTGCTGAACCTGCCGGCGCTGGCCGCGCAGCTTGGACAATTCGACTACATCAATTGCAGCGGCGTGCTGCACCACCTGGCCGACCCGGACCTGGGCCTGAAGGCGCTGCTCAGCGTGCTGAAAGAGGGCGGCGCCATCGGCCTCATGGTCTATGCCACCACCGGCCGCATCGGCGTCTACCAGATGCAGGCGCTGATGCGCCTGGTCAACGGCGACGAAACGGACGCGCAGCGCAAAATCGCCAACACCCGCGACATCCTGGCCAGCCTGCCGCCGGGCAACTGGTTCAAGCGCAGTGAAGAACTGCACCACGACCACAAGGCCGGCGACGCCGGCCTCTACGACTTGCTGCTGCATTCGCAGGACCGCTCGTACAGCGTCGGCGAACTGTTTGACTGGTTAGGCGACGTCCACGGCCTGCACCTGGCCTTCACCGACGTGCAGCGCGGCCGCGCGCCCTACCTGCCGCACATGGTGCTGGGCAGCAAGCCGCCGGCCATGGCTGCGGCGCTGCGCAAACTGCCGGTGAGGCAACAGTATGAAATGGCTGAGCTGATGGGCGGCAACATCATCACCCATTCGCTGTACCTGACGCGCAATGCCGCATGCACCGCACCCTACGGCGATACCGACTACGTGCCTTTTTATTACCACGAGCCCCTGACGGCCGAGCTGGCCGCGCAGGTCTTCGGCAACAGCCGCGGCCAGCCCTTCATGCTCAGGCACCAGCATTCAGGCGTTTCCATCACGGTGAACCCGGGCAAGTACGGCGCGAAGATCCTGGCGCTGATAGACGGCCGACGCAGCTTCGGCGAAATTTTTGATCTCTTTCGCGCGGCTTGGCAAGGCAAGGCCGCCGCGCCCGACAACGCCACGCTGTTCGCGGATTTCGCCGAATCCTATGAGACGCTGAACGCGCTGGAGCGTTTGCTGCTCAGGCACATGTCGGTCGAGGTCGCGGCGGCGAAGTAAGTCAGGCTTAGGCGGCGGAACGCCACAGGTCGGCGGTCTGCTGCGCTTCATTCACGCGCAAGTCGACCACCACGACGAGTTCACCGCCGAAGCGGCCTATGCCCAGGCCGCTCATCAATTTTTGCTCTTCCTCATCGGTCGCCATGCGCACAAAACACAGGGCCTGATGCTTGCCGGCATGTGCGGCTGGCAGGATATTGAGCTGCGTGACCGTGCCGAAACGCGCGCACATGGTCCTCAGCACAGTCTGCAGGGTGGCGATGTCAGGGCATTGCTGCAACTGGTCGAGTTCGAGAGGGCTCATGGGTCCTTGCCTGGAATAAAAACGGAAAACGGGGAAGTCTCACTGCGAGTGCGGGAAGTGGTGCAGCTTGAGGGGCGTCCCTGCGGCCTTCCGTGCGGTGGCGGCGACCCACAGCGTAGGACAAAACCGCGCGCAAGTCCGTGACGGAACGTTTTGCAACGCTTTACCGTCAACGCTTGCAAATCTCCTGAAGAAACCGCCGCGCCATGCGTCAGCATGTTTGATTGAATGTCTGAAAAGCAGGTGCTTGCCCGTGTCCGCTGCTGTTCCCACCCTGGATTCCGCGTTCGCGCTTCATGTTCTGCCGCATTCCGGCGCCGACCGGCTGGCGCGGCTGGCCGCGCGTGCCTGCGGCGTGCCGATTGCCATCGTCGTGGCCCTGGAAGGCGACGAGGCCGTATTCCACGCGGGCACCGGTTTTTCCGCGCAAGAGCGCGAGGGGCTGGTCGCCCTTTGCGAGGCCACGCTGGAAACACCGCCGCGCCAGCCGCCGCTGCCCGCGCGCTGCGCACCCGAAATTTATTTCTACCGCGGCCTGCCGCTGAGCCGCGAAGACGGCACGCCGCTGGGCGTGCTGGCGGTGATGGACAAGACGGCGCGAAACCTCAGCCCCGAACAGGAAGAAGACCTGGAGACGCTGGCCGGGCTGGCCGCTGCGCAACTGGACGCGCGGAACGGCCAGGCGCTTCAGGCCACCCAGCAGACGGAAGAAGACGCCCAGCGCCTGGCCACGCGCCTGGGCATCACGCTGGAAAGCATCACCGAAGGCTTCTACACGCTGGACCCGCAGTGGCGCTTCAGCTACCTCAACCGCGAAGGCGCGCGCCTGCTGGGCCGGCCGCCGACCGAGCTGCTGGGCAAAAGCATCTGGAAGGAATTCCCGGGGGCCATCAACACGCTGTTTTCGGAGCAGGTGCGGGCTGCCGTGGCGGGCAATTACCAGGTGGAGTTCGAGGCCCTGTATGCGCCGCTGGACAAGTGGTTCGAGATACGCGCCTACCCCTTCCCCGACGGGCTGGCGATCTACTTTCGCGACGTCAGCGACCGGCGCCAGGCGCGCGAGCAGCTCATGCTGCTGGAAACCAGCATCTCGCGCCTGAACGACATCGTGCTGATCGCCGAAGCCGTGCCCTCGGGCAAGCCGGGGCTGCGCATCATCTTCGCCAACAATGCCTTCGAACAGCACACGGGCTACAGCCTCGAGGAAGCCCTGGGCCAGTCGCCGCGCCTGCTGTGCGGGCCGCTGACGCAGCGCGGCGAACTCGAGCGCCTGCGCAACGCCTTCCAGAAGGGCGAGCCGGTGCAGGCCGAACTCATCACCTACAAAAAGAACGGCAGGCATTTCTGGATGGAGGTCGACATCGTGCCGGTGGCCGACGATGCCGGCGTCTTCGTCACGCACTGGGTGGCGGTGGGACGCGACATCACGCGGCGCAAGGTGGCCGAAAGCGAGATCAAGCACCTGGCTTTTTACGACCCGCTGACCCAGTTGCCGAACCGCCAGCTGCTGATGGACAGGCTGGACAAGGCGCTGAGCCACAACCTGCGCCATCCGCGCGAAGGCGCGCTGATGTTCATAGACCTGGACAACTTCAAGACACTCAACGACACCATGGGCCACCAGAAGGGTGACCTGCTGCTGCAGCAGGTGGCCAAGCGCCTGGCCGCCTGCGTGCGGCAGACCGACACGGTGGCGCGCCTGGGCGGCGACGAGTTCGTGGTCATGCTCGAAGACCTGGGCCAGGACCCGGGCGAGGCGACGGTGAAGGCCGAGATCGTCAGCGGGCAGATCCTGGCCGCGCTCAGCGAGCCCTACAGCCTGGCGGGCTACCAGCACTACAGCACCTGCAGCATAGGCGTGACCGCCTTCAACCAGACGCTCAACAACATCGGCGACCTGCTCAAGCAGGCGGACCTCGCCATGTACCAGGCCAAGATGGCCGGGCGCAACACGGTGTGCTTTTTCAACCCGGCCATGCAGGCGGCAGTGACGGCCAGCGCCGCCCTGCAGTCGGACCTGCGCCGCGGCCTGCGCGAACACCAGTTCCTGCTTTACTACCAGCCGCAGGTGGGCCGCGACGGCCGCATGACGGGCGTGGAGGCGCTGTTGCGCTGGCAGCACGGCGAGCGCGGCATGGTGCAGCCGGCGGAGTTCATCCCGGCGGCCGAAGAGGCCGGGCTGATCCTGCCGCTGGGCCAGTGGGCGCTGGAGACGGCCTGCCGCCAGCTTGCGGCCTGGGCCCGGCGCCCCGAAACCGCGGCGCTGAGCATCGCGGTGAACGTCAGCGTGCGCCAGTTCCGCCACCCCGAGTTCGTCGACCTCGTGATGGCCGCGCTCAAGGAAACCAAAGTCAGCCCGCACAAGCTCAAGCTGGAGCTGACCGAAAGCCTGCTGGCCGAGGACATGGAGATCACCATCACCAAGATGGCCCGCCTCAAGAAGATGGGCGTGACCCTGTCGCTGGATGATTTCGGCATGGGCTACTCGTCGCTGTCCTGCCTCAAGCGCCTGCCGCTGGACCAGCTCAAGATCGACAAGTCTTTTGTCGAAGACATCCTGCGCGACCCCAACGATGCCGCCATCGCCCGCACCATCATTGGCCTGGCGCAAAGCCTGGGCCTGGGCGTGGTGGCCGAGGGCGTGGAAACCGAAGCGCAGCGCGACTTTTTATCGCGCCACGGCTGCGACTGCTACCAGGGTTATTTGTTCTGCAAGCCGCTGCCGATTGACGAACTGGAAGCCTTTATCAAGACGCTGCGGATGTAAGGGCGGGGGTTGCCGCTTTGGGGTGCTGGTGTTCCAGCCGGAAGATCACCTCCCTGACGATGCCGTACATCACGGCGCGGTCGCGGCCCGGGTGGTCGCTGAAGTGCACCGTGGTGGCGCCTATGGCGGCGCCCTCGCCTTCATAGGCCACCGTGATGCCATGGGCCGTCATGAGCGGCCCGCAGGCGCGCCAGTCGCGCGTCCACTGCGGCAAGGCCTGGGCGTTGTCCCAGAGCGTGCCCGCGCTTTCATAGCATTCCTCGATATGCGTATGCCCCAGCAACTGCGCCAGGTGCCGCTCTTTGGCAATGCAGCTGCGGAAATATTCCTGGTCGTTCATGCGCATGGAAGTGTCCCTTCTATGTCCCTGGGAAGCCGTTCAGCCATGGTAAGTCCGAACCCGCGCGGATGCCAGCGGGGTATATATCCCATATACCCCGGGGCAAAGGAGGCGTGAGGCGGCTCTGAGACAATCGGTGCATGTTCGCACCTCTCCAAAACGACAGCTTTTTACGCGCCTGCCTGCGCCAGTCCACCCCCCACACCCCCGTCTGGCTGATGCGCCAGGCCGGCCGCTATTTGCCTGAATACAAGGCCACGCGGGCCCAGGCCGGCAGCTTCATGGGCCTGGCCACCAACACCGACTACGCCACCGAGGTCACGCTGCAGCCGCTGGAGCGCTACCCGCTGGACGCCGCCATCCTGTTCAGCGACATCCTGACCGTGCCCGACGCCATGGGCCTGGGCCTGTCTTTCGCGCTGGGCGAAGGCCCGCGTTTTGCCACGCCGGTGCGCGACGAGGCCGCCGTGGCCAGACTCGAAGTGCCGGACATGGAGAAGCTGCGCTATGTCTTCAACGCCGTCACGTCGATCCGCAAGGCCCTGAACGGCCGCGTGCCGCTGATCGGCTTTTCGGGCAGCCCCTGGACGCTGGCCTGCTACATGGTGGAGGGCGCCGGGTCCGACGACTACCGCCTGGTCAAGACCATGCTGTACCAGCGCCCCGACCTGATGCACAAAATGCTGGCCGTGAACGCCGACTCCGTGGCCGCCTACCTGAATGCGCAGATCGAGGCCGGCGCCCAGGCGGTGATGATTTTCGACAGCTGGGGCGGCGTGCTGGCCGACGCGGCCTTCAAAACCTTCAGCCTGGCCTACACGGCCCGCGTGCTGGCCCAGCTCAAGCGCGAACATGAAGGCGTCAAGATTCCACGCCTGGTGTTCACCAAGGGCGGCGGCCAGTGGCTGGAAGCCATGGGCCAGCTCGACTGCGAAGTGCTGGGCCTGGACTGGACGGTCAACCTCGCCCAGGCGCGCGCCCTGGTCGGCGAGCACGGGCCGCAGGCCAAGGCGCTGCAGGGCAACCTGGACCCTAACGTGCTGTTTGCCAACCCGGCGCAGATTGAGGCCGAGGTGGCCGCGGTGCTGGACAGCTTCGGCGCGCCCCATACCGACCCCGACAAGGCCGGGCCCACCCATATCTTCAATCTGGGGCACGGCATCAGCCAGCACACGCCGCCGGAAAGCGTTGAAGTGCTGGTGCGCGCAGTGCACGCTTACTCTCGCAGCATGCGCATCGCCCGTAGCTAAAGCTTTGCGCGTACGCCCCCAAACCGCCGGCAGAGGGCCTATTCCAACCATGGCTAGCACAAAACCGGGCATTGGCTGCTGGACTTATGCACAAAAATCTTGCTGCGCCGCCGCAATGAAACCGTTCCGGTCCACCTCGCGCTATCAAAGCAATAGCGTTCGTAAGTCATTGATTTATATAGAGACTTTAAATTGCTTTTTTTCCGGGCAATTTAAGCAAACCCTTGATTTACAAGGCTTCGCGACGCTCGACGACAAGCTATCAACAAAGTTATCCACAGAAAATCTGGAAATCTGTAAAGCGGTGGCAAATCAAGCACTTAGCGCATTGTCTGGATGTAGATCGCCAGAAGTAAATACATTTAGTTACTCTGAATGAGCAATTGGCTGCAAGTTGTCGTGGCAGCGCCGGCGCACAGTTCCATCGCCGGGCCGCTGACTTACCAGAGTGAGTTGCCACTCCCGGTGGGGGCGCTGGTGCGTGTGCCGCTGGGCAAACGCGAGGTCCTGGGCGTGGTCTGGGAAGTGCTGCCCGACAGCGGCGCGCTGCTGGAAATGCAGACGCGCCACGTTGCCGGCGCGCTGGAAGGCCTGCCGCCTTTGTCGGCCACCTGGCGCAAGCTGGTGCAGTTCACCGCAATTTATTACCAGCGCTCGCTGGGGGAGGTGGCGCTGGCCGCGCTGCCGCCGCAACTGCGCGACCTCAGCAATGTGCAACTGGCGCGGCGGCTCAAACGCCCCATGGCCGACACCCGCGGCGAGCAGGCCGGCGGCCGGGCGCTGACGCTCAGCGCGCAACAGGCCGCCGTGCTGGCCGAATTTGATGCCGATACGCGGCCGGCGCTGCTGTTCGGCGCCACCGGCAGCGGCAAGACCGAGGTCTACCTGCGCGCCGCCGCCCGCGTGCTGGAACTGGACCCCGCCGCCCAGGTGCTGGTGATGGTGCCCGAGATCAACCTCACGCCGCAGCTGCAGTCGCGCTTTGAAGAGCGTTTTGCCCACCTGGGCAAGGAGCGCGTGGTGGCGCTGCACAGCGGCCTGACGCCGGCCCAGCGCCTGAAAAGCTGGCTGGCGGCCCATGCCGGCCATGCGCGCCTGGTGCTGGGCACGCGCATGGCGGTGTTCGCCTCCATGCCCCACCTGCGCCTGATCGTGGTCGACGAGGAACACGACCCCAGCTACAAGCAGCAGGAAGGCGCGCGTTATTCGGCGCGCGACTTGGCGATTTACCGCGCCAAGGTAGAAACCGAAGACGCCACGCATGCGCACGGCCCCTGCCGCGTGCTGCTGGGCTCGGCCACGCCCTCGCTGGAAAGCTGGCAGGCCGCGCTGGCGGGGCGCTATCAGCGCTTGGTCATGGACGAACGTATTGGCACGGTGCCGTCGACCGGCGAGGAAGCCGCGCCCTACTCCGCCGGGCCGCAGCCTGATCCCTACTCACCGCCGAAAGCGCGGGAACCGGGCGACGCCGGCAGCCTGCCCACCGTGCGGCGCGTGGACATGAACCACCAGCCCAAGCACTGCATCATCGCGCCGCCCCTGCTGGAGGCCATCGCCCAGCGCGTGGCGCGCGGTGAGCAGTCGCTGATCTTCTTGAACCGGCGCGGCTATGCGCCGGTGCTGGCCTGCCACGACTGCGGCTGGAAAAGCGAGTGCCCGCATTGCAGCGCATTCCGCGTCTTCCACAAGATAGACCGCACCCTGCGCTGCCACCACTGCGGCTTCACCGAACGCGTGCCGCGCGCCTGCCCGAGCTGCGGCAACATCGACATCGCGCCCGTGGGCCGCGGCACCGAGCGCCTGGAAGAGCACCTGGCCGAACTGCTGGCCGGCGTGAAGCGGCCCGACGGCGAGCCCGTGCGCATCGCCCGCATCGACGCCGACACCACGCGGCTCAAGGGCGCGCTCGAATCACAGCTGGCCAGCGTGCATGCCGGCGAGGTCGACGTGCTGGTCGGCACGCAGATGATCGCCAAGGGCCACGACTTCCGGCACATCACGCTGGTGGCGGCCATCAACCCCGACGGCGCGCTGTTTTCCAGCGACTTCCGCGCGCCCGAGCGCCTGTTCAGCCTGCTGATGCAGGCCGGCGGCCGCGCTGGCCGCGACGCGCGCCACAGCGGCGCCAGCGAAATGTGGGTGCAGACCTTCCACCCCGAGCACCCCTTGTTCGCCGCGCTCAAGCAGCACGACTACGCGGGTTTTGCGGCCCAGCAACTGGCCGAACGCGAAGCGGCCGGCATGTCGCCTTTCGGCTTTTCGGCGCTGGTACGGGCCGAGGCGCGCACCCAGGAAGTGGCGCAAGGCTTCCTCAACGCGGCGGCGGCCCAGGCCGAAGCCTTACAACTCACCGGCAACGGCCAGGTCACGGCCTACCCGGCGGTGCCCATGACGATTCAGCGCGTGGCCAATATCGAACGCGCGCAGATGCTGGTCGAAAGCCCCTCGCGCGCGGCGCTGCAGCGCTTCCTGGCGAATTGGCAACCGGTGTTGTTTGAAACGCGCCAGCAGGCTGAGTTCAAGAGCCTGATTCGCTGGGCGATTGATGTGGACCCGATTGCGATTTGATGGAGTGGCCGGTTGCGGTTCGTGTTGACATGAGAGGCTCGACCCGGACTTTTCAGCGGGAAGTCCTCACGATGGAGCACTCAGGCATCGACCTCGACCAGCTATGCACCGAGCTCAAAGCCATTGTCTTCGCACCACTTGCGTAACTCATTTTCTGTAGCAACGCGCTCATACTCGTGCCATGCGTCGAGTTGACCCACGCGAGTCAGCAAAGATTTGAATTATGCGTATGCGCCTTTCTTGCGAAAGAACGCGTGGACCGCTTCCTGGTGCTGGGGAAGATGCTTTTTCACAAAGCGAAGTACGAGAGAACTACCCAGGTCGAACTCGTTTTTCTGCGGAAACGCGATGTACAGGTTACCGTCTTCGATATCGCCCGGAAGTTCTTCGTCGATGCCTTCGCCACGCCAATGTATCGAGCCTGTCTTTCTACCTACATAGACTTGACAGTCGATTGCGGCCGCCTGTCCAGCACTGAGCCATTCGTAGGCGGCAAGCAGTTCAGCGAGGCTTACCGGTACGCTCATATGCCGCCTTCCGGCGTCCAATTTAATGCATACCGCAAAGCACTGCGATATAGCTTGGCGACTTCGACCGCAGAGATCAGCGCTGAGGCTTGTCTCATCTGAATAACGTGCTCCATCAAAAGTAGCGACAAATCCGGCGTTGCATATTAGCTCCCGCGCATGGCATGCGCCCAGCTCAGGGGGCAATGGTTCGTTGCTCTCGTTGCACAGGGAATGCTGCATCACCCTCGGTCACTTGCCGCCAGCTTTCCTGCCCCATCCAGCCACGCAGCGCCACCACGCCTTTAGGCGTGATCTCCAGCGCGCGCATGCCCTGGCGGCGCATCAGCCAGCCGCGTTCCAGGCTGTGCGTGCAGATCAGCGTGCCCAGTTGCCCGGCCACATGAAAGCGGCGCTCGCTCCAGTCAAGACATGGCCGGCAATAAGGCCGCCTGGTGTGGGTGCCGGGCAATGAAGCCGTCAGATCAATCCCCAGCCGCGCGAGCACGGCGCCGGCCTTGTCGGTCACGTGGCCGGCCTCGCCGTCAAAGGTGATCGCGCCATCGGCGATCAGGTGATGGGCAATCGCCACGCCGAGCCGGCCGGCGATGTGGTCGTAGCAGCTGCGCGCCATGCGCATGGCGGCGTCCTTGGGGCCGGGCACCACGGCGCGGCGCAGCGGGGGCGCGTTCTGAGCCGCGAGTTGCGTGATGCCTTCGAGCACCCGGGCCACCTCGGGCGAAGCCAGCCGGTGGTAGCGGTGGCGGCCGTGCTGCTCGACGCTCAGCAGGCCGCCTTCGACCAGCAGCGCCAGGTGGCGGCTGGCGGTTTGCGGCGAGACGTTGCCGGCGCCGGCCAGTTCATGGGCGGTGAGGGAGCGGCCGTCCAGCAGCTCCATCAGCATGGCGGTGCGGGCCGGCTCGCCGACCAGCGAGGCGATGTGGGCGATCTGGTTGGTGTTCATGGCTTGGGACCTCTTGGGTACCCACCTTAGCAGCATCGCGCGGCCCATGCTTCGCTCCGGGGCGAAGCATCGCAGGCCTTCTTCGCCGCACCATGGCAGCCATGCCCTTCAAGGAGAAGCCCATGGAACTGCCAATGTCCCCTGCCCTGCAAACCCCAGCGCCGCGCGCCTTTTACGGAACCACTGTCGTACGCGCCGCCTTTGTGTTGGCCATCTTCGGCTGGGGCATAGGCTTTTATAGCCCGGCGATTTTTCTGCATGCCGTGGTCGCGCGCACCGGATGGGCGCTGCCGCTGGTCTCCAGCGCGGTGACCTTTCACTTCTTGTTCGGCGCGGGTGTGGTGGCCTGCCTGCCGCGCATCCATGCCCGCCTCGGCGTGGCCGGCACGACGGCCGCCGGCGCCGCCGCGCTGGCCCTGGGCCTGCTGGGCTGGGCGCTGGCAGCCCAACCCTGGCAGTTGTTTGCCGCCGCACTGCTGACCGGCGGCGGCTGGGTGACCATGGGTGCGGCGGGCATCAACGCCATCATCTCGCCCTGGTTTGTGCGCGGCCGGCCCATGGCACTGGCCAAGGCCTACAACGGCGCAAGCCTGGGCGGCGTGATCTTCTCGCCGCTGTGGGGCGCGCTGATCGCCGCCATCGGCTTCACGGCGGCCACGCTGCTGGTGGGTGCGGCCATGCTGGCCATCGTGGGTGGCTTGAGCTTTTACGTGGTGCGCCGCACGCCCGAGCGCATGGGCCAGCGGCCCGACGGCGATGCGCCGGGCGCGCCGGCGCGCGGCGTCACGTCGGCGCACGCCAAGCCGCTGCCGGGCCGGCTGCTGTGGCGCGACCGCGGCTTTCGCACGCTGGCCGCGGCCATGGCGCTGAGCCTGTTCGCGCAGGCCGGCCTGATCACGCATTTGTATTCGCTGCTGGTGTCGGCCATGGGCACCCAGGGCGCGGGCCTGGCGATGGCGCTGGCGACCGCCTGCGCCATAGGCGGGCGCACGCTGGTGGCCAGGTGCATGCCGGTGGACGCCGACCGCCGCCTGGTGGCCGTGGTGAGCTACGCGGTGCAGATCGCCGGTTCGCTGACGCTGGCCTCTGCGACGGAACACCAGACCGCGCTGATCCTGCTGGGCGTGGTGTTGTTCGGTGTCGGCATCGGCAACGCGACCTCGCTGCCGCCGCTGGTGGCGCAGGTGGAGTTCGTCAAGGAAGACGTGGCGCGGGTGGTGGCGCTGATCGTGGCGATGTCGCAGGGCCTGTGGGCGCTGTCGCCGGCCGCGTTCGCGCTGCTGCTGGTGAACGGTGACGGGAGCCCGGCGCACCTGGGTACGGGCACGGGGCTTTATTTCGGCGCGACGGTGCTGCTGCAGCTGGCGGCCATCGCCTGCATGCTGGGCGGGCGCAAACCCTCGGGCTGAGACCTCAGGTCAAGCGCGGCGTGGCGTCCGGCACGCAGGCCGCGGCACGCGCGAGCAGCAGTTCGCGTTCGCGCAGGTTGCGTGTGAGCGAGGCGGCGCGTTCGAACTCGGCATGGGCTTCTTCCAGGCGTCCCAGCTTGAATAAAAAATCGCCGCGCACGCTGGGCAGCAGGTGGTAGTTTTTCATCAGGGGCTCGGCCAGCAGCGCGTCGGCCACCTCCAGCCCCGTCGCCGGGCCGAAGGCCATGGCCAGCGCGACGGCGCGGTTCAGTTCCACCACCGGCGAGGGCGCGAGCTGCGCCAGCGCGTCGTAGAGCGCGGCGATGCGCGTCCAGTCGGTGTCGGCGCCTGTGGGCGCGCGCGCATGGCAGGCGGCGATCGCGGCCTGCAGCGCATACGGCCCCAGCGCGCCGCCCAGCGCCTCGGCGCGCGCCAGCGCGGCAAAGCCGCGGCGTATCAGCAGGTGGTCCCAGCGCGCGCGGTTCTGATCGAGCAGCAGGATGGGCTCGCCCGAAGGCCCGGTGCGCGCCTTGGCGCGCGAGGCCTGGATTTCCATGAGCGCGACCAGGCCGTGGACTTCGGGCTCCTGCGTCGCCAGTTCGCCCAGCACGCGGCCCAGCCGCAGCGCCTCGTCGCAGAGCGCGGGCCGCATCCAGTCGCTGCCCGAGGTGGCCGAATAGCCTTCGTTGAAGATCAGGTAGATGACTTCCAGCACCGAGGCCAGCCGGGCCTCGCGTTCTTCGGGGCCGGGCCCTTCAAAGGGCACGCGGGCTTCGGCCAGGGTGCGCTTGGCGCGCACGATGCGCTGGGCCACGGTGGGCTCGGGCACCAGGAAGGCGCGCGCGATTTCGTCGGTGCTGAGGCCGCCCAGCAGCCGCAGCGTGAGCGCGATGCGCGCCTCGGTGGACAGCACCGGGTGACAGGCGGTGAAGATCAGGCGCAACAGGTCGTCGCCGTAATCATCCTCGCCGTCGCCGGGGCCGGGCTCGTCTACATCGGCGAAGGCCATGTCCTGCTCCATCTCGAGCTCGCGACCCAGCTCTTCGTGCTTGAGCGCGAGCAGCTTGCGGCGACGCAGGTAGTCAATGGCACGGTGCTTGGCGACGGCCATGAGCCAGGCGCCGGGGTTGTCGGGCACGCCGGTCTGCGGCCAGCGCTCCAGCGCCGTGACCAGGGCGTCCTGCGCGATCTCCTCGGCCAGCCCCACCTCCTGCACCATGCGCGCGACCTTGGCGATGACCTTGGCCGACTCGATGCGCCAGACGGCGTCGATGGCGCGGTGGGTTTCATGGGACGCCATGCGGCCTCAGGCGCCCTTGCCCTTGGCTTTTCCGCTGGGCGCCTGCTGCATTTCGGTGAAGCCGGCGGCGGCCTGCTGCACGTCGGGCGGGAAGTCGCTCATCTCCTGCACCTGGCGGATCTCGATGGTTTCGTTCTCGCCGCCGGGGCAGCGTGACGCGCACTGGATGGCTTCCTCGCGCGAGGCGACGTCGATCATCCAGAAGCCGCCCAGCACTTCGCGGGCTTCGGCAAAGGGGCCGTCGACCACGCGCGGCTTGCCGCCGGGAAAGCTCACGCGCGCGCCCATGGAGGGCGGGTGCAGGCCTTCCAGCGAGAGCAGCACGCCGGCTTTTTGCAGTTCCTCGTTGTACTTCATCATGGCGGCCACGGCGTCCGCGCTGGGCAGGGTGCCCGCGTCTGCGGTTTCGTAGCCTTTGGGGATCATCAGCATCATGAATCGCATTTCAATACTCCTTGGGCGTGGATTGGGACAAGGAGCCGGGCGTTGGTCGTGTCACTTCAGCCTGGCTCTATCCGTATGACGAACGGGTTCCGGGAAATCGACAGGCAGGTCCTACTTTTCCGCTGCGGCCTTCAGGTCGGCCAGGCCCGCTTCAAAGTCCTTGCCCACCATCTTGTCCATGCTGAAAAAGACCTGCATGACCCTGGACATCAGGGGCGCGGGGCCGGCCATCTCCCAGCTCACCATGCTGCCGCCGGCCTGCGGCTGGATGCTGAAGACCACCTTGTTGCGGGCCTCGAAAGGCTTGGTGAAATTCAGGTCTATCCTGATGAGTGAGGACGGCACGGACTCGGTGATCAGCATGTCGCCCGTGCCGACTTCCTTGCTTTCCCAGGCGTAGGCCGAACCTTTGCCGGTGGCCGGGCCGCTGAAGCTGCGCTTCATGGCCGGATCTTTCTTCTCCCAGGGCGACCAGGCGGCCCACTGTTTGTAATCGTTGATCAGCGGAAAGATCTTTTCGGGCGGCGCCTGGATGGTGGCCTGGCGTTGCACGCGGAAGGTGTCGGGCTTGTTGGCGGCAAGCAGCAGCACGGCCACGATGAAAACCACAATGGCGACGGCGGCAATGATGGCAATGGTCTTGAACATGTTTTATTCCCTTCAGTTGGTGTTCGTTCACTTCGATAAATGGGCGAGCGCCGGGTTTATCGGGCCGGGCCGGCCCCCAAAAAACGTCTGCTCACTGGTACGACGAACGGGAAACGCAAAATCGACACGCCTGGCCAAAAAAATTCAAAATATTTTTGACCGCCGCTCCCGGATGTCAGGCCGGGGCGAAATCGGCCATCTCATAGAGCAAGCGGATCTCCACCTCAAGCTCCTCGGTATCGCGAAACGGGAAGGGGTAGCCCAGCGCCCAATCCACCGCCGCCCGCAGCGAGCGCGCCCGGATGATCCAGAAGCCGGCCAGCAATTCCTTGGCCTCGGCAAACGGCCCGTCCATCACGCTGGGCTTGCCGCGCGTGAACTTCATGCGGGATGCGCCGGCGCTGGGTTTGAGACCCTCGCCCATCAGCAGCACGCCGGCCTGGACGGCCTCATCGTTGTGCCTGGCCATGCGCCCCAACCACTGGCTGTCGGGCACGACACCGGCTTCGGCCCTGTCATTGGATTTGAGCAAAATCATGAAGCGACTAAAGCCTTCGGGCAGGGGCGGCGCGCCCTCACCACTCACGCCGCGCAGGCCGCCGGGGCAGCCGCCCTCGCGGATCTCCAGCGAGGTGTTGCCATCGGCGTCTTCCTGCGGCCAGCGCTTGAGCCACTCAATGAGCTCCCGGCACGAAGCCGCCTCGACCATGGTGAAGCCGGCGATCAGTTCTTTGGATTCGGTGAAGGGGCCGTCGGTTACCGTGGGCTTGCCGCCCGAGAAGCGGATGCGCGCGCCCTTTGAACTGGGCTGCAACCCAACGCCGCCCAGCAGCATGCCGGCTTTGGCCAGCTCTTCGTTGTAGGCGCCCATGGCGGCCAGCAGCGCGGGGCCGGGCAGTTCGCCGGCCTCGGTGCTCGCGTCGGATTTGCGCAGGATCATGTATTGCATGCGTGGTGTCTCCTTGGAACCCGGTTTTTACCTCAAACACGGGCCCGGCGGCCGGACGCCTGTTTTCAGGACTTTGCGCCGGACTGTGCCTCCACCTGCCGGCGCAGGCGCTCCTCGGCTTCGCGCAATTCAGGCGTGAATTCGGCGCCGAAGTCTTCGGCCGAGAACACCTGGCGGATTTCGAGTTCGGCTTCGCTTTCCGGCGGGAAGGGGCAGCGCTTGATCCATTCGATGGCCTCTTCTTTCGACGAGACCTGCAGCATCCAGAAGCCGGCCACCAGTTCCTTGGTTTCGGGGAAGGGCCCGTCGACCACGGTGCGCTTGCCGCCGGAGAATTTGACGCGCGAGCCTTTGGAACTGGGGTGCAGGCCCTCGCCCGCGAGCATCACGCCGGCCTTGACCAGCGATTCGTTGAATTTCCCCATATCGGCCAGCAGTTGTTCGCTGGGCATTTCGCCGGCTTCGCTGTGTTTGTCGGCTTTGACCAGAACCATGAATTTCATTTCGGACTCCTTGCAGTTGCGTTGGGAGCGGAGAGCCCGGACAACCCGGGCAGAAACATCCTGCTCTTGTGGGTACGACGAAGGGCTGAAGCGAAATCGACAGATCGGGATCGTCTTTTTCAGTTTTTTTGTAACAGCAACTGAAAAGACCGGGTACCAGACTCAGGTCAGCAAAGCCACAGCCGCCGAGAAGCTGAAGAAGGCCAGCACCGTGGACAGCAGGATGATGCGCGCGATGCGGCCGTTGTCGGCGCCGAAGCGCTCGGCCAGCAACGCGACATTGCTGGCGCTGGGCAGGGCCGCCACCAGCACGATCACGACCAGCGCGGAGCGTTGCAGCGGCACGCCCAGCGCGATGGCGCCCAGCCCCACCACGCCCACGAGCACCGGGTGGACCACCAGCTTGATGAGCGCCACCGGCACATAGTCCCTGAGCGGCGTGGCGGCGACGCTGTTCATCTGCGAGCGCGCCAGCACCGCGCCTATGGTGAACAGCGCCACGGGCGAAGCCGCGTCGGCCAGCAGGCCCACGGTCTGCATCACCGGCCCGGGCAGCGCCACGCCGAAGCCGGAGGACAGCGCGCCCAGCACGATGGCCCAGGGCATGGGATTGAGCGCCACGCCCTTGAGCGCTTTTTGCGCGGCGACTTCGGCGCCGTGGATGTCGGCCGAATCGAGCCGCGACAGCGCGATGCACAGCGAGCTTGTGACCAGCAGATCAACGAGGATGGTGACGATGGCCGGGCCGGCGGCCTGCGCGCCCAGCAGCGCCACCAGCAGCGGCACGCCCATGAAACCGGTATTGGGAAAAGCCGCCACCAGCGCGCCGAAGGAGGCGTCGTTCCAGTTCATGCGGCCCTTGCGCGTGAGCAGCACGGTCAGGGCCACCATCGCCAATGCACAAACCAGGTAGACGGCCACCAGGCCGGCGTCCAGCAATTGCGCTATGGGCGTGCCGGCGCCGAAGCGGTACAGCATGCAGGGCAGCGCGAAATACAGCACAAAGGTGTTGAGGCCGGGAATGGCCAGCTGCGGCAGCAGGCCACGGCGCGCGGCCAGGTAGCCGCACAGCACCAGGGCGAAGAAAGGGAAAGTGATGAAGAGAATGCTGAGCACGGCGCTGATTGTCGCCCACGCCTTCTCTATATGAGTGCTCCGCACAACCGGCGTGCACACCGGTGCAGGAAAAAATAGCGGCAACGCAGGAAGTCCCTGCACGGGAGCTACTCATGAAACGGCAAAAAAAAACGGCGGGCAGCCGGCGAGGCCTTGATTCTGGTCCGCCTCCCGCCAGGCTGCCGCCGAACGCCGGGGACCCTCCCGGCGATGTCGCCCCTTTAAAAGCTGTGCGCAATGCCCGCGTAAATGGTTCTTTGCGACTGGTTGACCGCCGGATTTCCCGATACCGTGTCCACCCCGAAGTTGGCGCCGCTGGAGTTGCTGACGTTGCCGAATGCCGCGTACAGCAGCGTGCGCTTGGACATGGCGTAGTCCGCGCCCACCATGCCCAGCGTGGCCTTGCCGGCCACCCGGTCGGAGGTGACGTGGAAGACCGAACCGATCAGCGTGAGCGCCGGCGTCACGTCGTAGCGAACGCCGACCCAGGCATGCTTGAGCTTGGTCGCGGCGGCGAGGGCCGCGTCGGGCGCGGTGATGTAGTCGTAGGCGGCATACAGCTTGGCCGGGCCGATCTTGTAAGTGCCGCCGATGATGGTTTCCTTGGAGGTGTTGAAAACATCTGTGAAGGTGCCGACAGCATTACGGCGCTGGGAATAAATGGCGCGCAGCATCAGGTCCTGGTTCGCATAGGTCAGAGAAAGGCCTTCGCCGCGGTTGGCCTTGCTGTTGCCCGCCTGCTCGCCCAGCGAGATTTGCCCGGTGGCGCTGAAGCCACCCAAATCAGGCGTTGAATACTCGACCACATTGTTGGCCCCGGGCCAGTTGCGGCCCCTGACCAGGGTGGCGCTGCCCACCCACTGCTGCCCGGTCGGGTCCAGGTCCCACACATCGTTGCTGATGAACAGGTTCTTGCCGAGGCGAAAGCTGCCCCAGCTGGCGTTGGACAACCCGACATAGGCGCGGCGGTTGAACAGGTTGGTTCCGGCCCCCCCGTTTTTAAGCTCAAAACCGCTTTCGAGAACGAAGTTGGCCGCCAGGCCGCCTCCCAGGTCCTCCTTGCCCTTCATGCCCCACATGCTGGTGCCCCACTGGTTGCTGGCCATAAAGGTTTTGGAGAAGCTGGCGTTGGCCACCGGGTCATACACATGGTCGATATAGGCCAGGCCCGAGACGACGCGCCCATACAAGGTGACGGAGGACTGGGCCGAGGCCATCTGCGGAACCAGCGCAGCCACGCAGGCAGCCCCCAGGTACATACGACGGAAAGCAGCTTTCATGATGTGTCTCTTTTCTATGCTTGGTTTTGAGTCAGTGAAGAAGTCCGGCTATGCCCATTCGCCGGCATGGCTGCCCAGAGCGAACCCGGTCCGGGCGGGAAATCCTGGTCGGCAGCACCGTCAATCGTCCTGGGCACATGACAAAACCCCCTTTTTTGAGCTGACGACCATGAGGCGAAAGTGCCAAAGGCAAAAACTCCTCCGACAAATAATTCATTGATGAATAATGTATTTACTCATGGACTGAATCATAGAAATTGGCTTATCTTTCAGGCTCCGGACTTTCCCTAGATAAACATTCGATTTATTGGTAAATTTTTTAATCCAAAAGTAAACAAATCCGCGCCAGAACGGCGAAAATCGTCTTGAACGCTGCATGACATATCAAGAGCGCTGCCTTACATATCAAAATTGCAATGCTTCGGCTTCACCCACTCTGCCGCCATGAACCAAAACTCCTCATCCCCGACTGCCGACGAGAACCCGGACGACGCTGACGCCACCGCATCCCCGTCTCTTGCGGATGACCGCTACCGCGCACCGGCGCTTGACAAGGGCCTGGACATCCTGGAGTTGCTGGCCCGCCAGCCGCAGGGCCTGACGCGCGCGGAGATCGTGAAGAAAATGGACCGCAACGCGAGCGAGATCTACCGCATGCTGGAGCGCCTGGTGGCCCGGCAATATGTGATGCGCTCGCTGCCGGGCGACCGCTATTCGCTGAGCCTGAAGCTCTTCACGCTGGCGCACCTGCATCCGCCGCTCAACCGGCTGGTGAGCCAGGCGATGCCCATCATGGAAGCCTTTGCACAGCAGGCGGAGCAGGCCTGCCACATGGGGGTTTACGACCAGGGAAATGTGCTGATCGCCGCGCAGGTCAACGGCCCCGGCACCTGGAGCATGACGGTCCGCGTGGGGGGCCATGTCGGGCTGGTCGATACCGCCTCGGGCCGGGTGTTGCTGGCTTTCGCGGATGCCAGCCAGGCCCGGCAAATGCTGGCCCAGCACACGGCGCCCGAAGGCGAGGCGCCGGTCGAATCCGATGAATTGGCCGCCACCCTCGGCCTCATCCGCAAGCAAGGCTATTTCGAACGCGACAGCTTGCAGTCTTTCGGCGTGGCCGATATCTCCTGCCCCATCTTCGGGCCCGACCACAGCGCGCTGGCCGTGCTGACCTGTCCTTACGTGCGGCGCATGGACCGCCATGCGGGACCCGACCAGAAAACCGTGCGCATGCTGCTGCTGCAGGCGGCCCAGGCCCTGTCCTTGACGCAAGGCGGGTTCGCCCCGGCGAGCCGGGACGCCTGAGACCCCGCCGCGGACCCCCAAAGGGGGTAGCCGCTATGATTTGCCGTTCCCCGGCAGCCCGCTACAGGGCCTGCCCCGCGCTCCCTTCTCCCCTTGGAATCGATTTCTCTTCATGAACCACGGCCTGAACCCTGCCCAACAAGAAGCCGTGAACTACCTGCATGGCCCCTGCCTCGTGCTGGCGGGCGCCGGTTCAGGCAAGACGCGGGTGATCACACACAAGATAGGCCGGCTGATCCAGTCGGGGCTCAAGCCCGAGAAGATCGCGGCGATCACCTTCACCAACAAGGCCGCCGCCGAAATGCGCGAGCGGGCCAAGGCCTTGATCGGCAAGAGCGCCAAGGGCGTTCTGATCTGCACCTTCCACGCGCTGGGCGTGCGCATGCTGCGCCAGGACGGCGCGGCGCTGGGCTTGAAGCCCCAGTTCTCCATCCTCGACAGCGACGACGTGACCAGCATCATCAAGGACGCGGGCGGCAGCACCGACGCGGCCACCGCGCGGCAGTGGCAGTGGACCATCAGCCTGTGGAAGAACATGGGCCTGAACTCGGCCGAGGCCATGGCGCAGGCCAACGGCGACGAGGAACGCGCCATCGCCCGTGTGATGGCGCACTATGAAGAGCGCCTGACCGCCTACCAGAGCGTGGACTTCGACGATCTGGTGGGCCTGCCGCTCAAGCTGCTGCGCGAACACGACAGCGTGCGCGAAAAATGGCAGGAATCGCTGGGCCATGTGCTGGTCGACGAATACCAGGACACCAACGCCACGCAATACGAGATGCTCAAGCTGCTGGTGGGCCCGCGCGGCCGCTTCACCGCCGTGGGCGACGACGACCAGTCGATCTACGGCTGGCGCGGCGCGACGCTGGACAACCTCAAGAAGCTGCCGCAGGATTACCCCAACCTCAAGGTGGTGAAGCTCGAGCAGAACTACCGCTCCACCAGCGCCATCCTGCGGGCGGCCAACAATGTGATCGGCCCCAACCCCAAGCTGTTCCCGAAGACGCTGTTCAGCGAACTGGGCGAGGGCGAGCCGGTGCGCGTGGTGGATTGCGACAGCGAGGAGCACGAGGCCGAGCGTGTGGTGGCGCGCATCCAGAGCCTGCGCGCCGAGGGCAGCCTGCAGGCCGAGGGCGGGCAGTACAAGGAGTGGAAAGACTTCTGCGTGCTCTACCGCGCCAACCACCTGGCCAAGCCTTTTGAAAAAGCCTTTCGCAAGGCCAACATCCCCTACAAGGTCTCCGGCGGGCAAAGCTTTTTCGACCGCGCGGAGATCAAGGACCTGTGCTGCTGGATGCGGCTGCTGGTCAACAACAACGACGACCCGGCGTTCATGCGCGCGGTGACCACGCCCAAGCGCGGCATAGGCCACACCACCCTGGGCGCGCTGGGCAACTTCGCGAGCGCCTCCAAACAAAGCCTGTTCGAGGCGCTGTTCAGCAACTCGCTGGGCTCGGTGCTGCCGGCCAAGGCGGTCGGTTCGCTGCACGAGTTCGGCCGCTACCTGAACGACCTGGAGTACCGCGCCAAGCGCACCGTGGGCGCCGAGGACGCGCGCGTCTTCCTGGCCGACTGGCTCAAGGAAATCGATTACGAGAAGCACCTTTACGACGGCGAAGACAGCGAAAAACTCGCGGCCGCGCGCTGGACCAATGTGATGGACTTCTGCGACTGGGTGGCCCAGCGCTGCGGCGGACAGATCGACGACGCTTCGGGCGCTGTGGTGGCCGCCGAGACCAAGACCATGCTGGAGGTGGTGCAAACGATCGCGCTGCTGTCCACCATCAGCGAACGCGAGGGCGACCAGAACGTGGTGACGCTGTCCACGCTGCACGCGGCCAAGGGTCTGGAGTGGCCGCACGTGGTGCTGGCCGGCGTGAACGAGGGCCTGCTGCCCTTCAAGCTCGAAGACGACGATGGCAAAAACACGGACAGCATCGCGCTGCGCCTGCAGGAAGAGCGCCGCCTGATGTATGTGGGCATCACGCGCGCGCAGCGCACGCTGGCCGTGAACTGGCTGCGCAAGCGCAAGAAGGGCCGCGACATGATTCCCGGCATGCCCAGCCGCTTCATCGCGGAGATGGCACTGGACAAGGCCACGGTGAAGGAAGACCCGCGCGAAAAGCTCAAGGCCTTGCGCGCGGAGTTTGCGAAAAAATCCGCCGAGGGCATTGCCGCCGCGGCGGCTTCCGAGACCCGTTAGCGCCGGGGTTTCACAGCCCCAGCCACTTGCCGATGCCGACCAGCGCAGCTTCGTCAAATTCCACGAAGCCCGTCACATTGAGCGCTTCCAGCCGCTTCTTGCCTTCGGCGGACTGCTCCAGCCCGACGAAGTAGGCGGTAAGCTGGGCGCGCTGCGCATCCGTCACCTTGGCGCTGGCGATCATGTGCTTGATGGGCACGGGCTTGCTGGTGGCCAGCACCTTGCCGCCCTTGTCCTGCCAGTCCTTGACCACCGCGCGCGAAGCCGTCACGCCGGCGGTTACCAGGCCGTGCTCGACCATGAAGGGCACGGCTTCCTGCAGCTTCACGTAGCTGGTTTCCAGCGGCTGCGCGCCGAGGGCGTCGCGCAAGGTCGCGCGCATGATCACCGAGGTGATGGAGTCTTCGTCGGGCGCGCCTATCTTGTGGCCCTTGAGGTCGGCCAGCGTCTTGAGCGGGGAATCGCTGCGCACCATGAAGGAGTCGCGGTATTCGGTGAAGCCCTTGGTCAGCGCAATGAGGTGATAGCCGCTTTTGGACATGGCCCGGATGGAATGGTGGGCCGGATGCACGTAGGCGATGTCATAGCGCTGCTCGGCCAGGCCCGCCGCCAGCTCTTTGTAGTCTGTGACCGGCTGTATCTTCACCGGCCGCTTGAGCAGCTTGCCGAGGTCTTCGGACAGCTCGCGAAAACGCTCGACGGTCGCGCCCGGGTTGACGCGGTAGGTCACGCCTTCGTTCACCGCGAACACCAGCGGCGTACCTTGCGCCCACGCCTGGCCGGCCATCAGGGCCAGCAAAAGCACACTCACACATTGACGGAAACTCATGAAAACATCCCTTCGAATAAGCAGAAAGTATTCCCAGTGTCGCCGTTACAAACAGTTGCAACTAACGGGTTTGTCTGTGTTGCGCCTCATACAAGATGTATTCGTGAGATAGTTCGCAAGCTTCAGGGCTTGTGCGTTGCGTAAACCCCGCACCTTGCCACCCCTGAATTGCCGTTTCGCCACCGCGCCGCCATCCTGCCCTTCGGCCGGCTTGGGCGCTTTCCCGTAGCCCGTACCGAACAGCCCAAGCCGGGTGTTCGCCCGTTCATGATTTCGAATATCTTGCGACTTGCTCTTTTTTTGATCACCGCCTGCGCCCTGTCTGCCGGGGTTTCCGCCCAAACCGCCTCTGATGTCGCGTGCCCGCCGGCGGCGGAAATGAAAGCCGCGCAACTCCACGGCCTGTGGGTGGCGCGTTTTGCCAACCCGCCGGCCGGCCTGCCGGCCCGCGCCACCATGCTGCTGGAGCGGCATGCCGAATTCAGCGAAAGCCTGGCCGGCGTCGTGAGCCGCGACCTGGGCAGCGCCGGCGGCTCCAAGGCCATTGCCGGCCATGCCGCCAAGGCCGTGCTGGCCGGCGACCTCGAGGGCGGCATGCTGCTGCTGGACGAATCGTCCGACAACGTCAGCATCACCGGCACCTGGAACGGCGAAATGGTCGAGGGCTCCTGCGGCAAGGTGTTCAAAGGCAGCTGGAAAGACACCAGCAGCAGCGCGCCCGACAACGCGCCCGAGATTCCCTTCACGCTGACCAAGCTGCCCTGAGCCGCATCCGCCCCACAACCCCTCAGCCTTAGAACACCACCGGACCCAGCCCCCCATGCGACTGAAACTCTCCGCACTTGCCACCCCACTGCTGTGGGCCGGCCTCCTGGGCCTCTTCAGCGCCGCCCAGGCGCAAACACCGCCCGCCGCGCGCCCCTCGCCGCTGGGCTGGCAAACCTGCCAGGCGCTCAAGGGCGACGACGCCGGGCAACTGGCCTGCTTCCAGCAGTGGGCCGATTCACAGTCGCCGGCCAATACGCCCGCGCCCAGCCTCACCACGGCGCCGGCCAATGCGGCGACCGGGCAGCCGGCAACGCCGGTGCTGCTGCTGCCTTCGCTGAACACCGAAGCGCCCGACGGCAAGCCGATCGGCTGCAGGAACACCAAGTACTCCGAGCTGTCCCGCTTCTGGGAACTGCAGCGCGGCACCGACTGCGACACCTTCTCGCTGCGCGGCTACCGGCCGATCTCGCTGGCCGTGGTCACCTCCGACAGCGTGAACACGCAGCCCTCCTCACCGTCGCTGGGCCACACCGCGCTGACAGCGCAGCCCTACATGCGCACCGAAAACAAGATCCAGCTTTCGGTGCGCACCAAGGTGGCCAAGGGGCTGCTGAAGAAGGGCGACAACGACGAGGACGACCACGACTCGGTGTGGATCGGCTACACGCAGCAAAGCTACTGGCAGCTGTTCAACGGCAGCATCTCGCGGCCTTTCCGCAGCACCGACCACGAACCGGAAGTGCTCTACATCTACCCGCACCAGATTGCGCTGCCCGGCGGCTGGAGTTACCGGCTCTCGGGCCTGGGACTGGTGCACCAGTCCAACGGCCAGTCGTTGCCGCTGTCGCGCAGCTGGAACCGCGTCTACCTGATGGGCGCGGCGGAAAAGTCGCTGGGCCAGGACTCGGGCCTGACCCTGCAGGGGCGCATCTGGGACCGCCTCAAGGAGTCTTCCGGCAACGACGACAACCCCGGCATCGAGGACTATGTGGGCCGTGCCGAAGTCACCGGCAGCTGGCAGATCAACAAGGCCAACACGGTGGGCGTGACGCTGCGGCATTCGCTGCGCAAGGAAGCCCGCGGCTCGACGCGTTTTGACTGGATGATGGCGCCCGCCTCGTCGCCCAACTACACCGGCCTGCGCTACCACGTGCAGCTTTTCAACGGCTACGGCGACAGCCTGGTGGACTACAACCGCAAGCGCACCGTGCTGAGCGTCGGCCTGAGCCTGGTCGACTGGTAGCCACGGGGCTTTACGGCACTTTTGCCAGCACGCGAACGGCGTGCCGGCTGATACACAAGGGCAAGGACCGGCCCCAAGCTGGTGCCGATGAACGAGCCCACCACCTTCACCCTGGCCTGCATCGTGGCCGGCGCGCTGCTGATCGCGATGACGCTGGGCGGCTCTTTCATCGCGCGCCTGCCGCTGAGCTCGGCCATGCTCTACCTCGGCGTCGGCGTGGCGCTCAGCCCGGTCGGGCTGGCCCTGATCAAGCTCGACGCGTTCAAAAACGCCGTGCTGCTGGAGCGCCTGACGGAAGTGGCCGTGCTGGTGTCGCTGTTCACCTGCGGCATGAAGCTCGAGTTCCGCTGGCGGGACGGGCGCTGGCGCATTCCGGTGCAGCTGGCGACGGTTTCCATGCTGCTGACGGTCGCGGCCGTCACCGCGCTGGGCGTCTACCTGCTGAACCTGCCGCTGGGCGCGGCCGTGCTGCTGGGCGCGATCCTGGCGCCGACCGACCCGGTGCTGGCCTCCGACGTGCAGGTGTCCAACCCCGGTGACCGCGACCGGCTGCGCTTCGGCCTCACGGGCGAGGGCGGGCTCAACGACGGCACGGCGTTTCCCTTCGTCATGCTCGGGCTGGGCCTGCTGGGCCTGCACGAACTCGGCGAAGGCGGCTGGCGCTGGTGGGCCGTCGACGTCGCCTGGGCGGTGGCCGGCGGCCTGGCGCTGGGCTGGCTGCTGGGCACGCTGGTGGGCCGCGCGATTCTTTACCTGCGCATGCGGCACCGCGAAGCGCTGGGCTCGGACGAATTCATCGCGCTGGGGTTGATAGGGCTGACCTACGGCCTGGCGCTGCTCAGCCACACCTACGGCTTCCTGGCGGTGTTCGCGGCCGGACTGGCGCTGCGCCGCATCGACGAGCCCCACGTGCGGCCGCAGGTGCAGGCACCCGACCCTGCCGGCGAGGCGCTGAGTCCCGCAGAGCAGGAGGCCTCGGGCGCCGAAGCGCCGGCCCACATGATGCGCGCGGTGGAGCGCTTCAACAGCCAGCTCGAAAGTTTTGTGGAAGTGGCCATCGTGCTGGCCGTCGGCGTGCTGGTGGCGACGACGCGCTTTCGCACGGAAGTGCTGTGGTTCATCCCGGTACTGTTCCTGGTGATACGGCCGGCGGCCGTCTACCTCGGCCTGCTGGGCACGCCGGTCAAGGGCACGCAACGCCGCCTGATGGGCTGGTTCGGCATTCGCGGCATCGGCTCGCTCTACTACCTGCTTTACGCCATCAACCACCACATCGAACGCGCGCTGGCCCAGCAACTGCTGTCCATCACGCTGGCCGTCGTCGTGGCCTCCGTCGTCGCGCACGGCGTCTCGGTCACGCCGCTGATGAAACGCTACGAGGCGCGCAAGGCCGGGCGGCGCCCGCGCTGAGCACAAAACCCTGCCGGCGCCGCCCCGGCGGGACCGCTTCGCCGGGTTTTGTGGGCGTCTCTCCATCTGCCCCGCACTTGACCTGCGTCAAGCCATGGCGGAAATATCCCCGACATTCTCCTCGTCGGTGATATTGATAACCATTCTCATTTGTATAATCGCGGCTTCCTCTTTCTTTTCCGCCATCCACCAGACCCAGGAGCCGTCATGACACCAGCGCTGAAACCAGCCCTCATTGCCACCTTGCTCGCCCTGCTCGCAGCGCCCGCCATGGCCCAGCCCGCAACGGCCGCAGCCGGCACTGCCGTAGCGGCCCCCGCCGCGCAGGCAGCGACGGCCCCCGCCGTGGCAAAACACTATGCGGCACTGGTGCTGGCCAGCTATGAAGACACGCTGGCCAGCGCGCTCACGCTGCAAAAAGCGGTGCAGGCCCTGGCGGCTACACCTTCCGACGAAAACCTGAAAGCCGCGCGCAAGGCCTGGCTGGACGCCCGCGAGTTCTACGGCCAGACCGAGGCCTTCCGTTTTTACGGCGGCCCGATCGACGACAAAAACGGCCCCGAAGGCCGCATCAACGCCTGGCCCATGGACGAGTCCTACGTCGATTACGTGAAAGACTCGCCCAACGCCGGCATCATCAACAACCGCAAGGTCGTCATCGGCAAGAAGCAGCTGTCCGGCCTCAATGAGCGCAACGGCGAAGAGAACATCGCGACCGGCTGGCATGCGATCGAGTTTTTGCTGTGGGGCCAGGACCTGAGCACCACCGGCCCGGGCAACCGCTCCTTTGAAGATTTTGTGGACGGCAAGAAACCCAACGCCGATCGCCGCCGCCAGTACCTGCTGGTGGTGACCGAACTGCTGGTCGATGATCTGCGCAGCCTCTCCAAAGCCTGGGCGCCCACGGCCGGGTCCTACCGCGCGAAGTTCGAGCGCGGCGGCATGGAATCGGTGCGCAGGATTTTTGTCGGCCTGGGCTCGCTCTCGCGCGGTGAACTCGCCGGTGAACGCCTGGAAGTCGCCCTGGCCAGCCAGGACCAGGAAGACGAGCATTCATGCTTTTCCGACAATACGCACCGCGACGTGGTGAACAACGCCAAGGGCATACAGAACGCCTGGCTGGGCCAGTACAAGCGAGCCGACGGCAGCACGCTGGCCGGCGCTTCGCTGCGCGACCTGGTGGCCGTCAAGAGCCCGGCGCTGGCCGAACGCACGACCAGGCAGATCGCCGCGTCGGTCGCCGCCGCCGAAGGCATTCAGGCGCCGTTTGACCGCGAAATCGTCGGCGCCAAGGATGCGCCCGGCCGCCTGCGCGTGCAAAAAACCATCGACAGCCTGGTGCAGCAGAGCAAGGACCTGGTCGAAGCCGCCAACGCCGCCGGTATCACCAAGTTGACCCTGGTGAAGCCTTAAGTGTCCCGCCCCGCCTCGCTCCGGACCATCACACGCTGCCTGCGGGCGGGGTTGGCCGGGCTGGCCGTGACGGGCCTCGCGGGCCTGGCCTTCTGGGCGGCCGCAGGGCCTGCCGGGCAGGCCGGCGCCGCGCCCGATGACGAAAAAACCGGCGGCGAGACCACCGTCTTCGCCACCGGCCAGAACGCGTTTTCATTTCCCCTGGCCAACCTGCCCGATGAGGAGCGCACGCGCTTTGTCATCGGCAATTCGTTTTTCAGGCGCAACTGGGTGCAGGCGCCGTCGTCAACCACCGCGCGCGACGGCCTGGGCCCGCACTTCATCGCGCGCTCTTGCGGCGGCTGCCACGTGCAGGACGGCCGCGGCGCGCCGCCCGACTTCACGCGCGGCCTGTCCGAGCAGCCGGTGGGCTTGCTGCTGCGCCTGTCGGTGCCGGGCAAGGACGCCCACGGCGGCCCGCTGCCCGACCCGGTCTACGGCGACCAGTTTTCCAACTTCGCGATCCAGGGCGTGACGCCCGAAGGGCAGATCTCGCTGCGCTACGAGGTGGTGCGCGGCAAGTTCGCCGACGGCACGCCGTACCAGCTGCAAAAGCCGCGCTACGGTTTCAGCAAGCTCAACTACGGCCCCATGACCAAAGACGTGATGCTGAGCCCGCGCATCGCGCCGCAGATGGCCGGCGTGGGATTGCTGGAGGCGATTCCCGAGGTGGAGATCCTGCGCAATGCGCGCGACCAGGCGGCCCTGGGCGGCGCGGTGCGCGGCGTGGTCAACCAGGTGTGGGATGCGCCCTCGCAGCAGATGCGCGTGGGCCGTTTCGGCTGGAAGGCCAACGTCGCCACGCTGGCGCACCAGACCGGCGGCGCCTTCCTCGGCGACATGGGCATCACCTCGCCGCTGTTCCCCAACGAGACCTGCACGGCCACGCAGAAAGACTGCATGGCCGCGCCGCGCGGCGCGCAGGGCAAGGCGCCCGAGATCGACGAGAAAACCTTCAACGACGTGGTGTTCTACGAGAGCACACTCGCGCCGGCGGCGCGGCGCAACCCCAAGGACGCACAGGTGGTGCAGGGCCAGAAGCTGTTTGCCCAGGCACAGTGCGCCGCCTGCCATCGCCCGAGTTATGTGACCGGTGAAATCCCCTTCCCGCGCCTGGGCAGCAAGGCCGCGCAGGGCCAGACCATCTATCCTTACACCGACCTGCTGCTGCACGACATGGGCGAAGGCCTGGCCGACGGCCGGCCCGACTTCCTGGCCAACGGCCGCCAGTGGCGCACGCCGCCGCTGTGGGGCCTGGGCCTGGTGCCCGACGTGAACGGCCACAACCGCTTGCTGCACGACGGCCGCGCGCGCGGCGCGCTCGAGGCCGTGCTGTGGCATGACGGCGAGGCCAGGGCCAGCAAGGACAAAGTCCTGCAAATGAATGCGCAGGAACGCGCCGCGCTGGTGAAGTTCCTGGAGTCGCTGTGACACGGTGAGTGTTTGGCTCACACGTTGCCTGACCGAACAGACAAGGCATATTCCGATGAAAACCATCACCACCGAACTGAAGCCCTCGCTGCGCAAGGCGCTGCTGGCCCTGGCCGGCGCCGCCCTGCTGGCCGGCGGCGCGGCGCGCGCGCAAACCGTCGCCTCCAACGTCGCCGTGCCGTTTTACACGGCGGGCGATTTCATGCGCGGCGCGTACCGCTTCTGGTACGCGCCGCAAGCCGCCGCGTTCGCAGAGCAGGCGGGCGGCCTTCCAGCCGCGGTGTCCGCGGTGTGTGACGCGCCTACGGACGCCGCAGCGCCCCCACTGGAGCAGGCGCGCGAGCGATGGAAAGCCACCGCCCTTGCCTGGGACCGTTTAAGCGGGGTGCAGGTCGGCCCGCTGGTGCAGCGCCGCTCGACACGCCAGATCGACTTCACGCCGACGCGGCCCGAGCTTATCAAGCGCGCGATTCAAACCGCCCCGCAAGATGCCACCGCCATGGAAAGCATAGGCACCCCCGCCAAGGGCTTGCCGGCGCTGGAGTGGCTGCTGTGGACCCAGCCCATCGCGCCAGCCACGCCGGCTTGCCGCTATGCGGTGCAGGTAGCGGCCGACGTCCAGCGCGAGGCCGATGCCTTGGCCAAAGCCTTTAACGAACTCGCCGCGCGCCCACCCGGCGAAGCCGAGCAAACCCAGGGCCCGGCCATGAGCGAACTCATCAACCAGTGGGCGGGCGCGCTGGAACGCCTGCGCTGGGCCGAAATGGAAAAGCCGCGCCTCGCGGGCAGCGCGCAAGGTGGCCGCAATGCCGTGGCCTATGCGCGCAGCGCCAGCGGCCAGACGGCCGCGCGCTGGGCCGCGCAATGGCAGGCACTGCGCACGCTGGGCGCCTCGCAAGCGGCCGAAGCGCCGCGTCCCGGCACCGGCCTGGCGCCGATTGAAACCTATTTGCGCGGCCTGGGCCGCAACGAGCCGGCCGACCTGCTGGCGCAAAGCGTGGGCAAGGCCGACAAGGCGCTGCAGAATGTGTCGCCCGCGAACCGCGCCGGCATCACCGCCGCCGGGCGTTCGCTGGCCGACCTGAAAAAACTCACCGAAGCCGAGATCGCGCCCGCGCTGGAAGTGAGCATCGGTTTTTCGGATGCCGACGGGGATTGACGAGATGGCCGCGCCCTTCACCTTGCAACGCCGGCAGTGGCTGGCCTTCGCCGCCTCGCTGGCCGCGCCCTTGGCCACATCCGCCATGGCTGCCGCGCGCGCGCCGCAGCTGGTGACGGCCTGGGAAGGCCGCGACGGCTACCAGGTCGGCGTGCTCGCGCAGCAGGGCGCGGCCCTGACGGCAAGCGCCGCGCTCGACGTGCCGACACGCGCCCACGGCATGTGGGCCGAAGCCGGCGGCACGCTGCTGGCGGTGGCGCGCCGCCCCGGCGACTGGCTGCTGCGCTGGAAGCCCGATGGCGCCGGCGGCGGCAAAGCAATTGCATGGGGCTGGATAGAACCCGACCGCGCCTTCAACGGCCATGTGGTCGCCAGCCCCGACGGCAAGCTGCTCTACACCACCGAAACCAACCTCGAAACCGGCCAGGGCCTGATCGGCCTGCGCGATGCCGCCACGCTGGAAAAAACCGGCGAATGGCCCACCCACGGCATGGACCCGCACGAGCTGCTGCTGGACGCCGATGGCAGCCTCATGGTGGCCAACGGCGGCATTCCCGCCCTTCCCGAAACCGGCCGGCTCAAGATTCACATGGACCGCATGGACGCTTCGCTGGTGCGGCTGGACACGCGCACGGGCGCGCTCATCGGCCAGTGGCGCCTGGCCGACCGGCGCCTGAGCCTGCGACACATCGCCTGGGGCGAGCCCGTGGCCGGCGGCGCGCCAGGCCGGCGCCTGCTGGGCATCGCGCTGCAGGCCGAACACGGCGACGCGGCCGCCAAGGCCGTCGCGCCCGTGCTGGCCGTGTTTGACGGCCAGCGCCTGCAAACGCACGCTGCGGGCGCCGGCCAATTACTTGCGGGCTACGGCGGCGACATCGCGCACACGGCCGGCGGCTTCGCGGTGAGCTGCCCGCGCGCCAACGGCGTGGCGCTGTGGCGCGCCGACGGCAGCTGGACCGGTTTCCTGCCACTGCAGGAAGCCTGCGCGCTGGCCGCAGCGCCCGCGCCGGGCGGCGAGCCCAGCCTGTGGGCCGCTGGGCGGCTGGCCGCGCTCACACAGGACAGCTGGGGCGCCACCCGCGCGTCACCACTCACAGACCTGCGCCTGGACAACCACTGGGCGCCGTTGGGCTGACACCGGGCCACACGCGCCAACGCCCCGGCACCCTTGCGGGTGACGGGGCGTTGGCCATTTGGCTTGGCTGAAGCGCTGCGCTTATTGGGCGGAAGGCTTCACGAGTTCGGCAGCGGCCTGGGGAGCGGCACCGGTCTTTTCAGCACGGGGAGCGGCCAGGTTTTGCTGGGCGGTCGCGCCGTTGTAGCTGGAGGCCGAATTGGCGCCCTGGGCTTGCACGACTTCAGCTTTGACTTCAGCGCGGGTTTTGGTCACGGGCGCCTTCATCTGGTCATACAGGTAGGAGTTGAAGGTTTCGGCGGAAGCGGCCACGGAAGTCAGGGCAGCAACGGCAACAACAGCGGCGGCAACAAAGTTCGATTTCATGATGAATATCCTCTCAAAAGTTAAAGTGACGTTCCGGGCATGGCGGGCTCATCTTCCCGTCTGTCCAGCCTCGGTGAGTCGCCTAGTAAGTGGCTTCGGCTCATCGATGTATGAACTGTATTCCTGTTAAATCAATCAAAAAATAGCAATTCCAACAATACATTGCTGTTAAATCAGCAACAATAGAGCTGTTATATAGGGGTTAACCATGGACCGTCTTCAATCAATGCGCGTCTTCCAGCAGGTGGTGGACGACGGCAGTTTTGCCGCCGCGGCGCGCAAATTCGACATGTCGTCCGCCGTGGTGACCCGCCTGGTCGGCGACCTGGAAGACCACCTGGGCGTGCGCCTGTTGCAGCGCACCACCCGGCGCCTGGCGCTGACGGACGCCGGCGAAACCTACCTGGCCCGCGTGCGGCACATCCTGAACGACATCGACGAGGCCCATGCCGCCGCCCAGGCGCATGCGCAGGAGATGTCCGGCACCATCCGCATCATGACGCCGCCGGTCTTCGCGGTGCACGTGCTGGCGCCGCTGGTGGCGGAGTTCGGCCGGCGCTACCCCAAGGTCGTGCTCGACATTCACGTGGACTCTCCGCTGGTGCCGCCGGTCGAAGACTACGACCTCACCTTGCTGGGCGCCGCCGACACCTTCGACGCCAATATCATCGCGCGGCCCATCGCCTCGTCCGACGGCGTCCTCTGCGCCTCGCCCGACTACCTGCGCCGCAACGGCACGCCGGCGCGGCCCGAAGACCTGCCGCAGCACCACTGCCTGCGCGTCAAGCAGGCCGCCAACCGGCACCGCACCTGGCGCCTGACCAATCCGGAAGAAGGCAAGCGCGTCATCGAAGTGCAGATAGAGCCCAGCATGCTGGTGAATCACTCGGACACGCTGATACGCGCCTGCGTGGACGGCGCCGGCATCATGAGCCAGTCCATCGACCTTGTGGCCAACCACCTCAACAGCGGCGCGCTGCAGCGCATCCTCTCGCCCTGGATCACCGGCACCAACACCTTGTACGCGGCGCTGCCCAGCCGCAAGTTCATTCCGGTGCGGACCAGCGTGTTCCTCGAGTTCATGACCGAGTACACGCGCAAGGTGATCAAGAAAATGGAAGCGCGACCGGACTGAGTTCCCGCGCGAGGCTCCTTCGGTATGGAAGGCCAGTGCGCCGTCCCCACTTAGGCAACAAGGCCGGCCCGCATATCCAGTGCGGATTCAAGTCATTTGAATTTCGCCATGCGCGATGAGAGATGCATCCCTTCTTGACGCGATGCTTTCAAAACTCTTTCACAAAAAAAGTTCCGCGCTGTCACGCATTCATTGTTCCAGTTCGGGCAATGGAATGTTCTAAAAACACGCACTTGTCTATACGTCTGGCGCAACAAGATTCGATGCATCGGTGAGCCACATTCATAACAGCGACTCAGCGAGGAAGGCCCCTCGGGCAGACCGCCCGTCCGACCGGATTTTTCAAAAACTGATCTAAAGGAAATTCATCATGAAATCGAATCTTGTCTCCGCTTCCGTTCTTGCCGTCTCCGCACTCGCCTTCTTCGGCTCCGCCAGCAGCTTCGCCGAAGGCCGCGACCCCTTCCCCCAGGACAAGGTGAATACGGTCAGCACCAAGACCCGCGCCGACGTGAAAGCCGAACTGCTGCAAGCCCAGCGCGAAGGCTATTCCGTGAACATCAGCCCAACCTACCAGGACGTCTATACGGCACCCGTCAGCGGCAAGGCCCGCGCTGAAGTGAAAGCCGAAATCGGCACCACCGTGTCGGGCGCCGCGCTCGATCGCGACTACCCTGTCGTTCAATAAGCGCTTTCTGCGCTGTTGATCACAACGGACCAAGGTGACAGCTCCGAAAGCGGCCACATCAGGTCCTTGAACAACAAAACATCCGTATGCGCGAAAGCGTGTTCGGATGTTTTGCCATTTGCACGCCGAGAATCACCGCAGCACTGATGGCCTTCAGCGCCACGGCGCTGCAGTAGCTGGTGTGCGAAGCCGGGCGACCTGATTCCGGAAACAAAAAAAGCCCTTGAATCCGTTAGGAATCAAGGGCTTGCGCATCTGGTGGCCTGGGGCGGAATCGAACCACCGACACAAGGATTTTCAATCCTCTGCTCTACCGACTGAGCTACCGGGCCTGAGCCTTAGATTATATATCAGCCGAAAGAGGTGCCTGGACGGCTGGCCTGGAAAGGCTTAGATGCCGCGCTTGCCACGCGTGAGATCGACGCCCAGCTGCTTCAGTTTGCGGTACAGGTGGGTGCGCTCCAGGCCGGTTTTCTCGGCGACGCGGGTCATGGAGCCGCCCTCCTTGGCGAGGTGAAATTCGAAGTAGGCCTTCTCAAACTCGTCGCGCGCGTCGCGCAGCGGTTTTTCGAGCAGGAAGCTTTGCGTGGCTTGGGGACCGAGATCAACGGGTGCGGGCAATGTGCCGCCGGTCATCACGGCTTCCACCGTAAGGTCAGCGGCGGGAAGCGGGGAACTGCTGTTCAGGGCTGCAGGTTTGCGGGGGCTTGCCTTGCTCAGGCCCTGCTCGACGGCCTTGAGCAGTTTTTGCAGGGTGATGGGCTTTTCAAGAAAGGCCATCGCGCCTATCTTGGTGGCCTCGACGGCGGTGTCTATGGTGGCGTGGCCGCTCATCATGATGACAGGCATGGTGAGCAGGCCGCTGGAGGACCACTCCTTGAGCAGGGTCACGCCGTCGGTGTCCGGCATCCAGATGTCCAGCAGCACCAGGTCGGGCCGGGAGCGGCTGCGGGCAGCGCGGGCCTGGGCCGCATTCTCGGCGAGCTCGACCTGATGCCCTTCGTCATTGAGAATTTCTGAGAGTAGGTCGCGTATGCCCAGCTCGTCGTCGACCACCAGAATATTTGCCATGATTGAACTGCTGCCTGCCTGTTGTTGTTGCGATGCCGTGCGGATTCGGAAATCGAAGTGTTACTGAATGTGTTGTTATGCCACAACTGCAAATGATAACGACACTTGCGCACCTTGCACTACGCCGTCGAAAACGCGGTTCGAAATATCGACGCGCGCCCCGTGTTCATCGGCGATTTTCTTGACGACCGCCAGCCCCAGCCCCGTGCCCTTGACCTTGGTGGTGACGTAGGGCTCGAAGGCGCGTTTGAGGATGTGCTCGGGAAAGCCGGTGCCGTTGTCGCGCACGCTCAGGCGCACCCGCCTGGAGGCCTCGGAGTATTCGGTCTTGAGGGTGACGCGCGCACCCTCTTTGCCCTCCTGGGCGTCCTGCGCATTTTGCAGCAGGTTGTGGATGACCTGGCGCAGCTGCTGGGCGTCGCCCTGGATCAAGGGAGCCTTGGGGTCTAGTTCAGCGACGACGGGCACGGCGGCGGCGCCGTCACGGCGCTGGCCACCCTGGCCGTCGCTGTGGCTGTCGTGCAGGTAGAGCTGCGCCACGTCGTTGATCAGGGCGTTGAGGTCCACCGGCTTGAGTTCGGCCGCGGGCAGCCGGGCATAGTCGCGGAACTCGTTGACCAGCCGCTTCATGGCGTCGACCTGGTCGACGATGGTCTTGACGGATTTGGTGAGCAGCAACTGCTCGGTTTCGCCCACCTTGCCGGTGAGCTTCATCTCCAGGCGCTCGGCCGACAGCTGGATGGGCGTGAGCGGATTCTTGATTTCATGCGCCAGCCTGCGTGCCACCTCTCCCCAGGCCTGCGCGCGCTGGGCCGAGACCATTTCGGAGATGTCGTCGAACACCAGCAGAAATTCCTCGGTGCCGGGCATCTTCGCCCCGCGTGCGATGAGCGTTATGGCGTTGTCGGGTGAGCCGGGCATGGCCGCGTTGAGTTCAAACGACTGCTGCCAGTGTTCCAGCCCGTGCGGCGCGTTGTCGCTGAGGTAGTCGGCGAACTGGGCCAGCACGTCCTTGGCGAACACGCCCAGGCCCGGGACTTCGCCCAGCGACTTGCCGTGGTAGGCCGCCAGCGGCGCGCGCAGGATGCGCGTGGCGCCCGGGTTGCTGGACTGGATGCGGCCGCGCACGTCCAGCACGATGACGCCGGCCGTGAGGTTGTCCAGGATGGTTTGCAGGTTGGCGCGCGCGGCATCGACCTGGCTCATGCTTTGCTGCACCGCCGTGCGGGCATCGGACAGCTGCTGCGTCATGTCGGCAAAGGAACGCGTGAGCCCGCCGAGTTCGTCCTTGCCCTGCAGCGCGGCCTTGGGCGTCAGGTCGCCCTGGGCCACCTGGCGCACGCCTTCGGCCAGCACCAGCAGCGGCTTGGCCAGCTGGTTGCCCAGCACCACGGCCAGCAATACCGCGCCGAACACGGCCAGGAACAGGCTGAGCGTGAGTGTGCCTATGTACATCTTGCGCAGGCCGCCGCGCGCCAGCGCGCGTTCCTGGTATTCGCGGTTGGCCTCCTGCACGGCGATGGCGTTGGCCACCAGGCCTTCGGGCAGCAGCTGGGTTACCTGCAGGAACCGGGAATCTCCGAGCACGGCCACGTTGGCGTTGTTCACCACGGCGATGGCCTTGACGCGCGGCGCGGTGGCGTTGGCCGCGGGCCCGCCGGCCGCGGCCGCCGTCAATTCCCCATTGCCGGCGGACACCACCTCGTCCAGGCCTTCGATCTGCGTGACGACGCGCTGCGTGCGCGCGCTGCGCAGCTGCTGCACCGAGGGGCGTTCGGGCTTGAGCAAAAACCGCGACTCGCCGGCGCTGGCAATCACCTGGCCCGAGGGGCTCCAGAGCACGACGTCGCTGGCCTGCAGCTGGTCGCGCAGGCGCTCAAGCGCCAGGCCGGCCATGGAGTCGGGCGTTTCGGCGATCTGCGTGGCGGCCTGCCGGGTCTTGTTGCCGAGGTCGGCCGCCAGCGTGTCCAGCGTGGCGCGGCCCAGGTTCAGGCCCGCGGCCAGGGCGCCTTCGACTTCCACGTCGAACCAGCTTTCAATGGAGCGCGAGACGAACTGGTAGGACACCACGTAAATCATCAGCCCCGGCATCAGGCCGACCAGCGCGAAGATGGCCGCGAGCTTGACCAGAAGGCGGCTGCCGAAGCGGCCGCGGCGCAGCCGCAGCAGCAGGCGCGCGACGATCCAGCCGATCACCAGCAGCAGCAGGCCGGCGACGGCCACGTTGAGCACCAGCAGCAGCGCGTAATTGCGTTCGTAAAGCTCGCGGTTGCCGGTGGCCTGCGTGAGCAGGAACATCAGCACCAGGCCCAGCGCCACGATGGCGCCTATGCCGACACCGACCGTCCAGCGAAAGGCCTTGCTGCTCTTGAGAGACCCGCCGCTGACCTGCAGGTTCACTTGGTGGCCTCGGTGCCGGGGGCCGCGGGAGCGGCCTGGGGGGCGGCGGGCTCAAGCCGCAAACGATCCTTGACCTGCGCGGAGATATTCCAGTCCCGTTGCCCCGCCACGCCGATCTGGAAGGGCCGCGGCAACTGGGACAAGTCCAGCCTGAAGCTGAAATCCAGCTTGTATGAGGCCTCCGGGTCCACGTCGCCGGCGTCGGCAATCTTCCAGCGGGCCACGCGCTGGATGGCCGACAGCGCCTCGGGCAGGGTTTCGTAATTCTGGTTCAGCGTGGCGCGCAGGCCGGCGGAACTGGCGATCAGCCCGGACGCGATGTTGACGCGCCAGCGCCGGGTCAGCGGCTGGTAGGCCACGCGTATGGTGCGGGCGGCACTGGCCACGCGCGGGTCGGTCCAGTACCAGCGGTCGCGGTAGATGTCGGCCTCGACCACAAAAAACATCGGGATGCCCTTGAGCAGGGCGTCTTCCACCACAGGAGGAAGGTCGAAGCGGACCAGCGCGGACAGGTGCACGCCGTCGTCGCCGCGTTCCACACGCAGTTGCGTGATCTCGGTGGCGAAGGCCGGCACGGGCGCCCAGGCAAGCAGCACGCCAAGGCACACGCCAGACAGCCAACGCGCAACGGCACCCGCCAGGCGCCGGCAGTCGTCAGCGGCGGTGTTTTTCAAGGAGTGCGTAATAGAAACCGTCGTGCTCACGCATCAAATTGTCCGGGAAGACCGTCGCTTCCACGCCACTTTGGGGCAGCAAATGCCCCGGCGAGGGCCTTAATAGGGCATCGGTGTGGTGCGTAAGAAACGTTTGCAGCTGGTTGTCACCTTCCGCCCGAAAAACCGAGCAGGTGCAATACAACAGCCGCCCGCCCGGCTTGAGCAGGGGCCAGAGCGTTTCCAGCAGCTTCGCCTGGATGGCGGCCAGCTGGGCGATGTCGGTGGGCCGGCGCAGCCAGCGCACGTCGGGGTGGCGCCGCACGATGCCCGAGGCGGTACAGGGGGCGTCCAGCAGGATGCCGTCATACGGCCGGCCGTCCCACCAGCCGTCCGGCTTGCCTGCGTCGCCCACGCGGATGTCAGCCTGCAAGCCCAGGCGCTGCAGGTTTTGCGCCACGCGTTCGCAGCGGCGCGCATCTATGTCCAGCGCCGTGACTTCGCAATCGGCCATTTCCAGCAGGTGGGCGGTTTTGCCGCCGGGTGCGGCGCAGGCGTCGAGGATATTGAGCCGGGCATTGCCCTCCCCGGGGACCGCCAGCCCCTCCAGCAGCAAGGGCGCGGCCAGCTGGGCGGCGGCATCCTGCACCGAAAAGTGCCCCTCGGCGAAGCCGGGCAGGCTGGTCACGGCGCGGGCGTTCGCCAGGATCACGCCGTGTTCGCCCACCGGCGCGGCGTCGATCCCGGCGGCCTCCAGCGCCTGCAGATAGCCGGCCTGCGTGGTTTTGCGTTCATTGACGCGCAGGATCAGCGGCGCGCGGCTGTTGTTGGCCTGCAGGATGGGCTGCCACTGCCCGGGATGGTCCTTGCGCACCCGGTCTATCCACCACTGCGGGTGGTTCCAGACGGCCTGGGGGCTTTTTTCGCTGCGCGCGACCAGCTCGTCGCGTTCGCGCAGGAAACGCCGCAGGCAGCCGTTGATAAAGCTGGCCTGGTGCTGCGTGGCGTCGCCGCGCTTGGCGGCCTCCACGGCCTGGTCGACCAGGGTGTGCGCGGTGTAGGGCGCGTCGTTTTCGGTCCAGATCAGGGCCAACGCCACGCACAGCAGGGCGTCGGCCTCGGGCGGCGGCGGCCGGCGGGCCAGCTGCTGGCGCAGGGCCTCGGCGCGGCCCAGCCAGCGCAGCGTGTGAAAGCCCAGGGCCTGGACGCCCGGCCGCAGCGCGGCGTCAACGTCTTCGAGCGCGGCGGTCATGGACTGGCCGTCGCGCACGGCCATCAGCAGGGAAGCAGCCCCTTGCAGCTGGCGCCACAGGGGAACTTGGGTGGGGTTGTCTTGCATCGGTTCCGTGGAGGCGGGTTTTGGGAAGCCGCCGTCAAACCATTCAGGGGCGAACGGCGAATAGCTGTATTAGACCAGCCTCGCCGCTACGGTCCTGAGCCCCCTCCAGGACGTTCAGGTCAAAGTGTCTGCCCAGATATTGCTCGCCCAGTTCAGCGCATAGACGCCTTCAAGCTCGGTAGGCCCGGTGCTGACGCCGCCGGAGCCGGCAACGGCTTTGAAGGTTTTTTCGGCGGCCACGTACTCATGCACGCTGGCCACGTGGATCACGTTTTTGTTGTCGACAAAGCTGTAGCAGGTGTTGGTCAGCATGGGCGCGGGGTTGACGTCCCAGCCCGAGAGCTCGGCCACGATGGCGGCGGCTGCGACCTTGCCGTGGTTGTTGGCCATGTGGCCGCTCTTGGGCATGGCGGGTGCCACCTGGATGGAGTCGCCGAGCACGTGGACGTCTTTGGCGGCAGTGGATTCAAACGTCAGGTAGTTGACGCCGCACCAGCGGTTGTTGGCCTGGTTGTTGAGGCCCGCCTGCACGGCGATGGTGCCGGCGCGCATCGCGGGCAGCACGTTGAGCACGTTGGCTTTCACGTCGTCCTGCACGTCGAACCGGATGATGCCGGCCCTGGCGTCAACGGACGTGGCCTTGTGCTGGCCGCGGTATTCGACGATGCCCTTGTACTGCTCGGCCCAGACCTTCTTGAACAGCGGCCCCTTGGAGGTGACGTCGGGATTGGCGTCGAGGATCAGCACCTTGCTGCGCGGCTTGGCGGCCTTGAAGTAGCCGGCGATGACCGAGGCGCGCTCATACGGGCCGGGCGGGCAGCGGTAAGGCGCTTCGGGAATCGTGATGGCATAGACGCCGCCGTCGGGCATGGCCTCCAGCTGCCGGCGCAGCGCCAGGGTTTCCGCGCCGGCCTTCCAGGCCTGCAGGACCTGGCCGGTGTCATTGGCGGCCTTCAGGCCCTCGATGCTGCCGAACATCAACTCAACGCCCGGCGAGACCACCAGCTTGTCATAGGCGATGGTGGCGCCGCCGGCCAGCGTGACGGTTTTCTTCGCGGTGTCGATGGCGCTGGCGTAATCCTTCACCACCGTGATGCCGTGGGCGCGCGACAGGCTGGCATAGGAGCTCGTGATGTCCGCCATCTGCTTGCCGCCGCTGAGCACCAGGTTGGAGATGGGGCAGGAAATGAAAGCCTCCTGCGGCTCGATCAGCACCACGTCGATGGTGTGGTCGGACAGCAGGCGCACATATTTGGCGGCGGTGGCGCCGCCGTAGCCGCCGCCTATCACCACGACCTTGGCTTTGGAGGGAACGGCTTGTTTATCACGCGACGACGATTGCGCCAACCACCCAATCCCGGCTATTGCCGCAAGGGCGGCAAGAGTGGCGGATCCCTGTATGGTTTCACGACGATTCATTTTGGGCGTCCTCACTTTTGTTGAGCCGAAAAATAACCGGCCAGCGACTCGACCTGCGCGTCGTTAAAGCCCTTGCTGATCTGGTGCATCACCGTGGCCGGCCGCGCACCGCTCTTGAAGGCATTCATCTGCGCGACGATGTAGCCTTTGTCGAGGCCGGCCAGCGAGGTGACCGTGGAGCCTTCGACCACTTTGCCGTTGGTGCCGTGGCAGTTGGCGCAGGTGGCGGCCAGGCTCCTGGTGTACAGCGCTTCCTTGCTTTGTGCCTGCGCCTGGGGGCTGAGGGCCAGACAGAGCAGCGGCAAGCCGAGTTTGGCGAGTCGTGGGATTCTCATGGTTCTTTTCTCCTGGCGGGTTCAACGCCGGTTGTATCTTGAACTGACAATTTAACGCGGTGCCCCCGGCACCCTATAGGGAGTATCCAGTACTTCAGCGCATCATGTCAGGCCGGCATTCGAACCATTGGTGATGTGCTTGGAACCAACTCATTGTTGGCATCGGCGGCTTCAAAAGATGGCGTCAGGCCGCGTCGGCAGTTCGTCCCGCATGGACAGCGCCCCCATGGGCCGGCCGTAGATCTGGAAGATGCGTTCGGACAGCGGCGGGTGGCTGGCGAACCAGCGGCCCCGGTCGCGGGCATCGACCAGCAGCATGTGCTGCACGGCCGGGTGCAGGCTGCGCGAGGGCGCCATGCCCTCTTCTTCTTCGCCGGCCACCTTGCGCAACACGCCGCCCAGCCCTTCGCGGCTGCGCGTGAACTGCACGGCGCGTGCGTCGGCGAGGAACTCGCGTTGGCGCGAAATCGCCGCCTTGAGCGCGCGCCCCGCCAGCCAGCCCAGCGAGCCCGTGACCAGGATGGGAAAGCCGGGCAAGGCGAGGAAGGAGCGCTGGCCATTCCCGTCGGCCTCGCACATGCTTCGGCCCAGGTTGAAGACCATCTCCAGCCCGAACACCATGCCCGCCAGGCGCATGTTCAGGCGCGTGTCGCCTTCGCGCAGGTGGCTCAGTTCGTGGGCCACCAGGCCCTGGAGTTCGTCGCGCGTGAGCTTGTCGAGCGCGCCCTGCGTGACGGCGATGACCGCGTCGTCACCGCCCCATCCCGCGGCGAAGGCATTGATGGCGTCCAGGCGCGGCAACACCATGGCCAGGGGCGGCTTCATGCTGGCGGCAATGGCCAACTCGTCCACAATGTTGCAAAGCTTGTGCTCGGCCTCCCGGCTGGCGGGCCAGGCTTCGCGCGCGCCCACGCGGCGAGCCAATGCCTCGCCGCCGCTGCCCAGCGCGGAGGTCTCCAGCCACCAGCCGCCCAGCACGAACAGCAAAGTCATGGAGGTGTTGACGGTGAAAAAATAGGCCGGGTAGCCGCTGAAGCCCGGTGTGACCAGGCGCCAGGCCAGCGCCAGCGCCCCGTTGACCGCCAGCAGCAAGGCGACCAGCGTCAGGCCGAACAACAGCAGAAGCCGCAGGGTCTGGGCGCGGGCGGTTTCCTGCCGGTCAAAGAAGCGCATCAGTATTTCCGAATGTCACTCGACCTTCGATGCCTCAGTGAAATCGAAAACCTGCATGGAGCTCTTCGCCCAGCAGGGGCCGCGGAACCGGCTTTGCCGGGCCGCAGGCGCAGCGGCCCCCTCGGGGGGAAGCGCATTACACGAAGTGAAAAGCGTGGGGGCCATCACATCTCAATGCGGACGGCCTGGCGCTCCACGGCGCTCTCGGTGGCGCGCAGCATGGCCGAAGGCGCAAAACCAAAGGTGCGCGCGATCATCACGGCCGGGAACTGGCCCTGCGCATTGTTGTAGTCCAGCACGGCGTCGTTATAGGCCTGGCGTGCAAAGCCGACCTTGTTCTCGGTGCTGGTGAGTTCTTCGCTGAGTTCGCGAATCGTCTGGTCGGCCTTGAGTTCGGGGTAAGCCTCGGCCACGGCGAAGAGGCGGCCCAGGCTGCCATCCAGCGCCTGCTCGGCGGCGGCCAGCGCGGTCACCGCGCCGGCGTTGGCGGGCCGACTGCGCACCGCATCGCTGGCGCTGCGCGCCTGGTTGCGCGCGAGGATCACGGCCTCCAGCGTGCTTTGCTCGTGCTGCAGGTATTTTTTGGCGGCTTCCACCAGGTTGGGGATCAGGTCGTAGCGGCGCTTGAGCTGCACGTCGATCTGGCCGAAGGCATTGGCAATGATGTTTTTAAGCCGCACCAGCCGGTTGTAGGCGCCTACGGCCCAGAAGACCAGCAAGGCGAACACGGCGATGGCGACAAGCGTACTGAGGGACATGGGACTCCTTGATGCTGAAGGGCGCCGGAGGCACTGGGCTCCGCCGGCGGTTGCGCGAGGTTAACTGCTTTTGGGCCGGACCGGCAAGCCGGCCGCCCTTCCGGCGTGGCGCCCACGCGGCAAGCGCCCAAAAAAAAGCCCCACATCCTTTGCGGGATGTGGGGCCGGGCGCCTTTCAGGGCGCCGGGAGCGTGTCGCTGCTTATTCGGACGCAGGGCTGTCGTTGCCGGCTTCGGCTGCGGCAGGCATGGCTTCCAGTTCGGCGGCTTCGGCTTCGGCGATCGCGCGGCGCTCGGCGTCGTCCATCTGGTCCTTGGCCTTGCGTGCCTCGTGGTAGGCCATGCCGGTGCCGGCAGGGATCAGGCGGCCGACGATCACGTTCTCTTTCAGGCCGCGCAGCTCGTCGCGCTTGCCCATGATGGCAGCCTCGGTGAGCACGCGGGTGGTTTCCTGGAAGGAAGCCGCGGAGATGAACGAATCGGTCGACAGCGATGCCTTGGTGATACCGAGCAGCAAGTTGCTGAACGTTGCGGGGATCTTGCCGTCGGCGCGCAGGGCGTCGTTGGCGTCCAGGATGACCGAGCGCTCGACCTGCTCGCCGGCGATGTAGCTGGAGTCACCGACGTTTTCAACGACAACACGGCGCAGCATCTGGCGAACAATCACTTCGATGTGTTTGTCGTTGATCTTCACGCCCTGCAGGCGGTAAACGTCCTGCACTTCGTCGACGATGTAGCGGGCCAGCTCTTCCATGCCCAGCAGGCGCAGGATGTCTTGCGGGTCGGCCGGGCCGTCCACAATCGATTCGCCCTTGTTGACCACCTGGCCTTCGTGCACCAGGATGTTCTTTTCCTTGGGAACCAGGTCTTCCCAGACCTTGCCTTCAGGATCGGTGATCTGCAGGCGAACCTTGCCCTTGGTCTCTTTACCGAAGGACACCGTACCGGTCATTTCGGCCAGTGTGCCCTTGTCTTTCGGCGTACGGGCTTCGAACAACTCGGCCACACGCGGCAGACCGCCGGTGATGTCGCGGGTTTTCTGGCCTTCGATCGGGATACGGGCCAGCACTTCGCCGGGACCCACGTCCTGGCCGTCGCGCACCTGGACCAGCGCGCCCACCTGGAAGCCAATCGTCACCGAGTGATCGGTGCCGGGGATCTTGACTTCGTGGCCGGCGGCGTCGATCAGCTTGACCTGCGGGCGGATCACTTTCGTGGCGCCGCGGCGTTTCGGATCGATCACCACCAGGGTGGACAGGCCAGTGACATCGTCAACCTGCTTGGCAACCGTCACGCCTTCTTCCACATTCTCGAAGGCCACCTTGCCGGCGAACTCGGTAATGATGGGGCGCGTCAGCGGATCCCAGTTGGCCAGGATGGCGCCGGCCTTGATGGTCTGGTCGGCTTTCACCGCCAGGATCGCGCCGTACGGCACCTTGTGGCGCTCGCGCTCGCGGCCGTGCTCATCATGGATGATGATTTCGCCGGAACGGGCGATCACGACCAGCTCGCCCTTGCTGTTGGTCACATAACGCATCGGTCCGTTGAAACCGATCACGCCGTTGGACTTGGCTTCCACGCTGGAGGCGATGGCTGCGCGCGATGCGGCGCCGCCGATGTGGAAGGTCCGCATCGTCAGCTGGGTGCCGGGCTCGCCGATCGACTGGGCGGCGATGATACCGACCGCTTCGCCAATGTTGATCAGGCCGCCGCGGCCCAGATCGCGTCCGTAGCACTTGGCGCACAGGCCGAAGCGGGTTTCGCAGGTCAGTGCGGTGCGCACTTTCACTTCGTCGACACCGGCTGCCTCAAGCTCTTCGATCAGGTCCTCATCCAGCATGACGCCGGACTTGGCCAGTACCGAGCGGTTCTCGGGGTGCAGCACGTCTTCGACCGCGGTGCGGCCGAGGATACGGTCGCGCAGCGATTCAATGACCTCGCCACCCTCAACGATGGCGCGCATCACCGAGCCATCGGTCGTGCCGCAGTCGTCCTGCGTCACGACCAGATCCTGCACCACGTCGCACAGGCGGCGTGTCAGGTAACCGGAGTTGGCGGTTTTCAGTGCCGTGTCGGCCAGACCCTTACGCGCACCGTGGGTGGAGATGAAGTACTCCAGCACGTTCAGGCCTTCGCGGAAGTTGGCGGTGATCGGCGTCTCGATGATGGAGCCGTCAGGCTTGGCCATCAATCCGCGCATACCGGCAACCTGGCGAATCTGCGCGGCGGAACCGCGGGCGCCGGAGTCGGCCATCATGTAGATGGAGTTGAAGGATTCCTGCTCGACTTCCTTGCCGTTGCGGTCGATGACCTTCTCTTTCGAGAGCTGGGCCATCATCACTTTCGACACTTCGTCGCCGGACTTGCCCCAGATGTCGACCACCTTGTTGTAACGCTCGCCGGAGGTCACCAGGCCCGAGACATACTGCTGCTCGATCTCTTTGACTTCCTTCTGGGCGCGCGCAATGATGGCGGGCTTTTCCTTGGGGATCAGCATGTCGTCGATGCAGATCGAGATGCCGGCCTTGGTCGCCAGGCGGAAGCCCGACTGCAGCAGCTTGTCGGCGAACACCACGGTCTCTTTCAGTCCGCACTTGCGGAAAGACACGTTGATGAGCTTGGAGATTTCCTTCTTCTTCAACGCCTTGTTGATGTTGGAGAAAGGCAGGCCCTTGGGCAGGATTTCGGAAAGCAGTGCGCGGCCGCCGGTGGTTTCCCACAGCTTGGTCGAAGGCACGAACTCTTTCGTTTCCTTGTCCTTGGTGTACTCGGTCAGGCGCACGCTGATACGGGCGTTCAGGTCGAGCTCGCCCGCGTCGAACGCGCGGCGCACTTCACCGGTGTCGGAGAACACCAGGCCTTCGCCCTTGCCGTTGGTACGGTCGCGGGTCGTGTAGTACAGGCCCAGCACAACGTCCTGCGAAGGAACGATGGAGGGCTCGCCGCTGGCAGGAAACAGGATGTTGTTCGAAGCCAGCATCAGGGTGCGGGCTTCCATCTGCGCTTCCACCGACAGCGGCACGTGGACGGCCATCTGGTCGCCGTCGAAGTCGGCATTGAAGGCCGAGCAGACGAGCGGGTGCAGCTGGATCGCCTTGCCTTCGATCAGGATGGGCTCAAAGGCCTGGATGCCGAGACGGTGCAGCGTGGGCGCACGGTTGAGCATCACGGGGTGTTCCTTGATGACCTCTTCCAGGATGTCCCAGACCACCGGCGTGCCGGATTCAACTTCCTTCTTGGCGGCCTTGATGGTCGTGGCGATGCCGCGCGACTCGAGCTGCGCGAAGATGAAAGGCTTGAACAGTTCCAGCGCCATCAGCTTGGGCAAGCCGCACTGGTGCAGCTTGAGCGTCGGGCCCACGGTAATCACGGAACGGCCGGAATAGTCGACGCGTTTGCCCAGCAAATTCTGGCGGAAACGGCCCGACTTGCCCTTGATCATGTCGGCCAGCGACTTCAGCGCGCGCTTGTTGGCGCCCGTCATGGCCTTGCCGCGGCGGCCGTTGTCCAGCAGCGAATCGACGGCTTCCTGCAGCATGCGCTTTTCATTGCGCGCGATGATTTCAGGGGCCTTCAGCTCCAGCAGGCGGCGCAGGCGCGAGTTGCGGTTGATGACGCGGCGGTACAGGTCGTTCAGGTCGGAGGTCGCGAAGCGGCCGCCGTCCAGCGGCACCAGCGGACGCAGGTCCGGCGGCAGCACGGGCAGCACGTCCAGCACCATCCAGCCCGGCTTGATGCCGGACTTCTTGAACGCTTCCATCAATTTCAAGCGCTTGGCGTTTTTCTTGATCTTGATTTCGGAACCGGTCAGGTCGTTGCGCAGCTTGTCGATTTCGACGTCGAGGTCCAGCCCTTCGAGCAGGTCCTTGATGCCTTCGGCACCCATCTTGGCGGTGTACTCGTCGCCGTACTCTTTACGCTTGGCGTCGTAGTCGTCTTCCGACATGATGCTGAATTTCTTCAGCGGGGTCATGCCGGGGTCGGTCACCACGTATGCTTCAAAGTACAGCACGCGCTCGATGTCGCGCAGCGTCATGTCGAGCACCAGGCCCAGGCGCGACGGCAGCGACTTCAGGAACCAGATGTGCGCGCACGGCGCGGCCAGGTCGATGTGACCCATGCGTTCGCGGCGGACCTTGGTCTGCGTGACTTCAACGCCGCACTTCTCGCAGATGACACCGCGGTGCTTCAGGCGCTTGTACTTGCCGCACAGGCATTCGTAGTCCTTGATGGGGCCAAAGATCTTGGCGCAAAAAAGACCGTCGCGCTCGGGCTTGAAGGTGCGGTAGTTGATGGTTTCAGGCTTCTTGACTTCGCCGAAAGACCACGAACGGATCTTCTCGGGCGAGGCCATGCCGATCTTGATGGCATCGAAATGCTCATCCGGCGTGAATTGCTTGAACAGGTCGAGTAATGATTTCATGAGTTAAATCCTTTTCTTTCCTGTTGATTAGCTGCGTTCCAGCTCGATGTCGATACCGAGCGAACGGATTTCCTTGACCAGCACGTTGAACGACTCGGGCATGCCCGCCGTGATCGCGTGCTCGCCCTTGACGATGCTCTCGTACACCTTGGTACGGCCCTGCACGTCGTCGGACTTGACGGTGAGCATTTCCTGCAGCGTGTAGGCGGCGCCGTAGGCTTCCAGCGCCCAGACCTCCATCTCGCCGAAACGCTGTCCACCGAACTGCGCCTTGCCGCCCAGCGGCTGCTGCGTGACCAGGCTGTAAGGGCCGGTCGAGCGGGCGTGCATCTTGTCGTCCACCAGATGGTGAAGCTTCAGGACGTGCATGTAGCCGACCGTCGTCGTGCGCTCGAACTGGTCGCCCGTGCGTCCGTCGTACAGCTGCGCCTGGGTGCGCGTCGCCGTCAGGCCCTTGAGCTTGGCGATGTCGTCCGGGTAAGCCAGCTTGAGCATGGTCATGATGTCTTCTTCCGAAGCACCATCGAACACCGGCGTCGCGAACGGCACGCCGGTGGCCAGGTTGCTGGCCATCTCGAGCACGTCGGTGTCGGACAGCTTGGCCAGGTCTTCGGTGCGGCCGGACTTGTTGTACAGCGTGTCCATGAACTTGCGCAGCTCGGCCACCTTGGCTTCGGCTTGCAGCATGTCGCCGATACGCTGGCCCAGGCCCTTGGCGGCCCAGCCCAGGTGGACTTCAAGCACCTGGCCCACGTTCATGCGCGAAGGCACGCCCAGCGGGTTCAGCACGATGTCGCACGGCGTGCCGTCGGCCATGTAGGGCATGTCTTCGACCGGAACGATCTTGGACACCACACCCTTGTTGCCGTGGCGGCCGGCCATCTTGTCGCCGGGTTGCAGGCGGCGCTTGACGGCCAGGTAGACCTTGACCATCTTCAGCACGCCCGCCGGCAGCTCGTCGCCCTGCGTGAGCTTCTTGCGCTTTTCCTCGAAAGCCAGGTCGAAGCTGTGGCGCGTCTGCTCCATGGCATTCTTCACGCTTTCCAGCTGCGTTGCCACGTCGTCTTCCGCCGGACGGATGTCGAACCAGTGGTATTTCTCGACGTCGGCCAGGTAGGCCTTGTCGATTTTGGTGCCCTTGGCGAGCTTCTTCGGGCCGCCGTTGGCGACCTTGCCGACCAGCATTTTTTCAATACGGTCGAACGCGTCGGCTTCCACGATGCGCAACTGGTCGTTCAGGTCCAGGCGGAAGCGCTTGAGCTCGTCGTCGATGATCTGCTGGGCGCGCTTGTCGCGAACAATGCCTTCACGGGTAAAGACCTGCACGTCGATCACGGTGCCTTGCGAACCCTGGCTCACGCGCAGCGAGGTGTCTTTCACGTCGCTGGCTTTTTCGCCGAAGATGGCGCGCAACAGTTTTTCTTCCGGCGTCAGCGTGGTCTCGCCCTTGGGCGTGACCTTGCCGACCAGCGTGTCGCCCGGCTGGACTTCGGCGCCGACATAAATAATGCCGGACTCGTCAAGGCGGTTGAGCTGCTGCTCTGACAGGTTGGGAATATCGCGCGTGATTTCTTCGGAACCCAGCTTGGTGTCGCGGGCCATCACGACGAGTTCTTCGATGTGAATCGAGGTGTAGCGGTCTTCAGCCACCACGCGCTCGGAGATCAGGATCGAATCCTCGAAGTTGTAGCCGTTCCAGGGCATGAAGGCCACCAGCATGTTCTGGCCCAGGGCCAGCTCGCCGATGTCCGTCGATGCGCCGTCGGCGATCACGTCACCCTTGGCCAGCTTGTCGCCCATCTTGACGATGGGACGCTGGTGGATGTTGGTGTTCTGGTTGGAACGCTGGTACTTGATCAGGTTGTAGATGTCCACGCCGACTTCGCCGGCCAGGGCTTCCGCATCGTTGACGCGCACCACGATGCGGGTGGCATCGACGTAGTCGACCACACCGCCGCGATTGGCCGTCACCACGGTGCCGGAGTCGACCGCGGAAACGCGCTCGATGCCGGTGCCGACGAAGGCCTTTTCAGGACGCAGCACAGGCACGGCCTGGCGCTGCATGTTGGCGCCCATCAGCGCGCGGTTGGCGTCATCGTGTTCCAGGAAGGGCACGAGGGAAGCGGCCACCGAGACGATCTGCGCGGGCGACACGTCCATGTACTGGATGCGCTCTGCACCGACCAGCACGGATTCGCCGTTTTCACGGGCCGACACCAGGTCGCCGGTCAGCTTGCCGGACTCGTCCAGCAGGGCATTGGCCTGGGCGATCACGTACTTGCCTTCTTCGATGGCCGACAGGTAGTCGATCTGGTCGGTGATCTTGCTGTCCACCACACGACGGTACGGGGTTTCGATGAAACCGTACTCGTTGAGGCGGGCGTACAAGGCCAGCGAGTTGATCAGGCCGATGTTCGGGCCTTCGGGCGTTTCAATCGGGCAGACGCGGCCGTAATGGGTCACGTGCACGTCGCGCACTTCGAAGCCGGCGCGTTCGCGGGTCAAACCGCCCGGGCCAAGGGCCGAAACACGGCGCTTGTGGGTGATCTCGGACAGCGGGTTGGTCTGGTCCATGAACTGCGACAGCTGCGATGCGCCGAAGAATTCCTTCAGGGCGGCGGAGATCGGCTTGCTGTTGATCAGGTCGTGCGGCATCAGCGGCTCTTGCTCGGCCTGGCCCAGACGCTCTTTCACGGCTTTTTCGATACGTGCCAGGCCGGTACGGTACTGGTTTTCGGCCAGTTCACCGACACAACGCACGCGGCGGTTGCCGAGGTGGTCGATGTCATCGACTTCGCCGTTGCCGTTGCGCAGGTCGACCAGGATCTTGACCACGGCGAGGATGTCCTCGTTGGTCATGACCATGGGGCCGGTGGAAGAGTCGCGGCCGACGCGGGCGTTGAACTTCATGCGGCCTACGCGCGACAGGTCGTAGGTGTCCGGGTTGTAGAACAGGCGCTGGAACAGGGCCTGGACCGCGTCTTCCGTCGGCGGCTCACCGGGGCGCATCATGCGGTAGATCGCGACGCGCGCGGCGAACTCGTCGGCCGTTTCATCGGCGCGCAGGGTTTGCGAGATGTACGCGCCCTGGTCGAGTTCGTTGGTGTACAGCACCTGCAGGTCCTGCACGCCGGCCACGCGCAGCTTCTTCAGCAGCAGTTCGGTCAGCTCGTCATTGGCCTTGGCGATGATCTCGCCGGTTTCGGCGTCGACGATGTTCTTGGCGACCACGCGGCCGACCAGGAAGTCTTCGGGCACGCTGATGGTGGTGGTGTTGCTCTGCTCGAGTTCGCGGGTGTGGCGAACCGTGATGCGCTTGTCCTTCGCGACGACGACCTTGCCGTTCTTGTCGGTGATGTCGAAACGGGCGACTTCACCGCGCATGCGCTCGGCGACGAATTCCATCTGCGCACCGCTGTCCATCAGGCGGAAGTTGTCGAACACGAAGAAGTTCGCGAGGATGGATTCCGGGTTCAGGCCGATGGCCTTGAGCAGGATGGTGACCGGCATCTTGCGGCGGCGGTCGACGCGGAAGTACAGCACGTCCTTCGGGTCGAACTCGAAGTCGAGCCAGGAGCCGCGGTAAGGGATGATCCGGGCCGAGAACAGCAGTTTGCCCGAGCTGTGGGTTTTTCCCTTGTCGTGTTCAAAGAACACGCCGGGGGAGCGGTGCAACTGGGACACGATCACGCGTTCGGTCCCGTTGATCACGAAGGAGCCCTTGTCGGTCATGAGCGGCACTTCGCCCATGTAGACTTCCTGCTCTTTCACTTCCTTGACCACCTTGGACTGCGACGTGGATGATTCGCGGTCATAAATGATCAGCTGCACCTTGGCGCGCACGGCCGAGGCGAATGTGAGTCCACGGGTCTGGCACTCGCGCACGTCGAAGGCGGGCTTGGCCAGGTTGTACTCGATGAATTTCATCTCGACAAAACCATTGTGCGAGACGATGGGGAAGGCGTTGTCAAACGCCGCCTGCAGGCCTTCAATGGTGCGCTTCTGGGGGGCACGGTCGGCTTGCAGGAATGCGGTGTACGCATCCTTCTGCATTTGCAGCAAGTAGGGAACAGTCAACACGCTTTCGCGGTTGCCGAAGCTTTTGCGGATGCGTTTACGTTCGGTATAGGAATAGGCCATGAGTTCTCCGCGTTGATGGGCTCTGGCGACTCTCGTGCCCGAATACACCACGTATTCAGGCAGCTTGGTGGTTGGCCACTACCAACCATGGCGGACGGTGACGCATTGCACGTCACCCGAACCAAGGCGTTTTCTGCAGTCGGGGTCAGAAAACACTGGAAAGCAGACGGTTTAAGTCTGCTTTCCAGTGTTTCTACAAAACACTGGGCAGGCCTGAGGCCTGCCAGGGTTCGAAGAAAACTGACAGGCTGCAGGCCAGTCAGGGTTCGAAGAACACTGGAAAGCAGACGGTTAAATCCGCTTTTCAGTGTGCTCCTTGAAGCACGAAAGGCTGGAAGCCCGACTAAGGTCTTCCAGCCTTCCCGAACACCAAGAATTACTTGAGTTCGACTTTCGCGCCTGCGTCTTCGAGCTTCTTCTTCGCAGCTTCTGCGTCGGCCTTTGGAGCGCCTTCCTTGACGTTCTTCGGAGCGCCGTCAACCAGGTCCTTGGCTTCCTTGAGGCCCAGGCCGGTGATTTCGCGAACTGCCTTGATGACCGACACCTTGTTGGCGCCAGCTTCGAGCAGCACGACGTTGAAGTCGGTCTTCTCTTCAACAGCAGCAGCGGCACCGCCGCCGCCGCCGGCAGCGGGAGCGGCCATTGCAGCAGCGCTCACGCCAAATTTCTCTTCGATGGATTTCACCAGTTCGTTGAGTTCGAGGACCGTCATGCTATCCAGCGCGGTCAAAAATGCGTCTTTATCGAATGCCATTTTGATTTCCTAAAAAAGTTGGGTAATTACGCTGCTACAGGTTCAGCTGCTGCAGGGGCATCGGCTTCGCCGCCGCCCTTTTTTGCCGCCAGCGCGCCCAGCACAACGGCCGTACGCGAAATGGGGGACATCAGCAAGCCACACACCTGGGCCAGCAACACTTCCTTGGAAGGGATGTTGGCCAGTTGCTTCACGCCGTTCACGTCCAGGGTCTTGCCACCGAATGCACCACCGCGAATGACCAGCTTGTCGTTGGTCTTGGCGAAGTCAGATACCACTTTCGCGGCAGCTACTGCATCTGTGGAAAAGCCGTAGATCAGCGGACCGGTCATCTGGTCGGACACGACTTCGAATGCACTACCGGCCACGGCACGGCGAGCCAGAGTGTTCTTCAGAACACTGAGGGTCACGCCTTTGTCGCGGGCCTGGCTGCGCAGACGGGTCATGTCAGCGACCGTGATACCACGGTATTCCGCCAGCACGAGCGTTTGAGCTTTAGCGGCGAGGCCAGTCACTTCATCAATGACGGCTTGTTTCTCACTGCGGTTGAGACTCAAGGTCTACTCCTTAAAAATGTGCATTCGGGTTCCGGCCTGCTTGCGCCGGCACTCACCCTTCAACACGCTCATATTCAGCGACCAACTGTTTTCAGATTCTTTGCAAAACCATTCAAGCAGCGGGACCGCCATCTGCGTTGGCTGTCTTTCGATTAAGCGGCAAAGCCCAAAAGCCCTGCCGCGCCAACGGTCTTGGATGACCTGCCGGAGCGAACCCCGGCAGCCCACCACATCGAGCAGCCCTTGCGGGGCCGCCCAAATTCCTGCGATTACGCTGCGATGGTCTGCGTGTCGACGCGAACGCCCACACCCATCGTGGACGAAACCGCCACTTTCTTCAAATACACACCCTTGCTGGAAGCCGGCTTGGCTTTTTGCAGCGCATCGATCAACGCGGCCAGGTTGCCCTGCAGCTTGTCGGTGTCGAACGAGCGACGACCGATGGTGCCATGCACGATACCGGCCTTGTCGACACGGAACTGGACCTGACCGGCTTTTGCGTTGCGCACAGCCTGGGCGACGTCCGGCGTGACGGTGCCGACCTTGGGGTTGGGCATCAGGCCGCGGGGGCCGAGCACCTGGCCCAGGGTACCCACGATGCGCATCGCATCGGGGGAGGCAATCACCACGTCGAAGTCCATCTTGCCTGCCTTGATTTCGGCGGCCAGATCATCCATGCCGACGATGTCCGCGCCGGCGGCCTTGGCTTCTTCAGCCTTGGCGCCCTGTGCAAACACGGCCACACGCTTGGTCTTGCCGGTGCCGTTGGGCAACACAACCGCGCCGCGAACGACCTGGTCGGATTTCTTGGCGTCGATGCCGAGCTGCACCGCCACGTCGATGGACTCATCGAACTTGGCGACGGCGAATTCTTTTACAAGGCCCAGGGCCTCGGGCAGCGCGTACAGCTTGTTGCTGTCGATTTTGTCGCCGATGGTTTTCTGGCGTTTGGTCAGCTTGCTCATACAACACCTTCCACCGACACACCCATGGAACGGGCCGTGCCAGCAATAGTACGAACTGCAGCGTCGAGGTCAGCAGCCGTCATGTCTTTCATTTTGGTCTTGGCGATTTCTTCCAGCTGTGCGCGGGAGATCTTGCCAACCTTCACCGTGTGCGGCGTGGACGAACCCTTGTCGAGCTTGATGGCCTTTTTGATCAGGACGCCTGCAGGAGGCGTCTTGATGACGAAGGTAAAACTCTTGTCGGCAAATGCCGTGATCACCACAGGCAGCGGCAGACCTGGCTCAACACCCTGGGTCTGCGCATTGAATGCCTTGCAGAATTCCATGATGTTCAGGCCGCGCTGACCGAGCGCAGGGCCGATCGGGGGGGACGGGTTGGCCTTACCAGCTGGCACTTGCAGCTTGATGAAGCCGACGATTTTTTTCGCCATACTTTTCTCCTTGCGGGTCATAACGCCTGGGCACTGCCACCAAGGCAGGCCCGGGCTCCCCGGGGGTTACACAACTCAAAAACAGCCCCTGAGGACCGTTTCGCGCCGAGTTGCAAGGCGCGAAATTGACGACCGAACCGAAATTACGTTTTTTCGATCTGGCTGAATTCCAGTTCCACCGGCGTGGCGCGACCGAAAATCGTGACCGACACACGCACCTTGTTCTTGTCGTAATTGACTTCTTCCACCGTGCCGTTGAAGTCGGTGAACGGGCCGTCCTTGACGCGCACGTACTCGCCGGTTTCGAACTCCACCTTGTGGCGCGGCTTCTCGGTGCCCACCTGCATCTGGCTGACGATCTTCTGGACGTCTTCCTCGGAGATCGGGGCCGGGCGGTTCTTGGCGCCGCCGACAAAGCCGGTGACCTTGTTGGTGTGCTTCACCAGATGCCAGGTTTCGTCGTCCATGACCATCTCGACCAGGACGTACCCAGGGAAAAAGCGGCGTTCCGTCGTCTTCTTCTGGCCGTTCTTGATTTCGACCACTTCTTCGGTGGGCACCAGGAAACGGCCGAACTTGGACTGCATGCCCGCGCGGTTGATGCGTTCGACGATATTGCGTTCGACCGCTTTTTCCATGCCGGAATAGGCATGGACGACATACCACTGCATGCCTGGCGTCGGCGTGAGGGACGTTCCCGCCGCTACTTCGCTGACTACCGTGCCGTTCAGATCGCTCATTATCGTTTCCATCCCAGGAGGAGGTCGTAAAACACCCATTCGAGTGTCTTGTCCGTAAACCACAAAAACAGCGCCATGATCACCACAAAACCGAACACATAAGCCGTCATCTGGATGGCCTCCCGACGGGCCGGCCAAACGACTTTTTTGACTTCTCGCCAGGAATCACGCCCGAAAGCCACGAACTGCTTGCCCGGTTCGGACAACATGAACACAGCCACGGCCGCTACCAGTCCGGCGATCAGGATGCCCCACTGGGCCACCTGGCCCTGCTTGGCCAGCAGGTAAAAGCCCACCAACGAGCCCAACACCAGAGCGACGGCCGCGCCCAGCTTGACCTTGTCGGCGCTGGTACTGACGGTTTCAACTTGAGAAGTGGCCATGGTTGGCGGATTTCCTGTTCAATCTTCGGCGTCTTCTCAGACGCTTAAGCCCACCTGGAGTTTCAACTCCCGGCGGGCTTGCTTTTTAACTTTTCAAACCACCTTCAGCGTCGACACACATCAACCATCAGGTGGCAGGGGCAGTAGGAATCGAACCTACAACCTTCGGTTTTGGAGACCGACGCTCTGCCAATTGAGCTATACCCCTCCATCAAACCTCGCAAATTACGCAATGATCTTGGCAACGACGCCGGCGCCGACGGTCTTGCCGCCTTCGCGGATGGCGAAGCGCAGGCCTTCTTCCATGGCGATCGGGTTGATCAGCTTGACGGTGATCGACACGTTATCGCCCGGCATGACCATTTCCTTGCCTTCTGGCAACTCGATCGCGCCGGTCACGTCCGTCGTGCGGAAGTAGAACTGGGGACGGTAGTTGTTGAAGAAAGGCGTGTGGCGGCCGCCTTCGTCCTTGCTCAGAACGTAGATCTCGCCGGTGAAGTG
>NZ_CALRNF020000038.1:0-59117 GCF_943369415.1 Polaromonas sp. YR568 | reverse complement strand
TGCGGGTGGCGTTTGCGGTGTGGAAGAGCGGCAAACCGTTCGATGAAGCCCTGATTGCCCGCGCGATGGCTTGACGCGAACCATAGAACCTCAGACAACGCCAGCCCTGATCCGCTTGTCTCTGCGCTCCTCGGCGCATCCACAAGGGGCAATCGGGAGCGGGAGCGGGGACAGAAGACAAAAAAAATCAATACCGAAAACCACAAGGACATGCCATGGCGTGTCCTTGTGGTTTTCGGTATTCGGGGTTTGTCTTCGGTTGTTTGGTATCCCCCCTCCCCGCTCCCACCCCTTGTGGATGCGCCGAGGAGCGCAGGGCCAGACGGATCAGGGCAAAAACTTGTTTGAGCCGCAGGCGAGTTGATTTTGACCCCGGCTGGACCGAGCACCGCAGGTTGCCCCGGAGCGAAGCGCAGGGGACGCAGCAACCAGGGTCGCCTTTTCTTTGCTTACGTTCTTTTGGCGAAGCAAAAGAAAGTAAGTCGCCCGCCGGGGCGAGACCCGGCCAGCAAGCCTCAGCAAAGAACACAGAGCAGGCGCACCGCCGGAGCAAGACCCGGCCAACCCACCCTTATCCCTGCCAAAATCCCCAAATGCAATTCTTCAAAGACCTCAACCTCGCCGCCTTCACCGCCGGCTTTGTGGCTGTGCTGGTCGGCTTCACCAGCTCGGTCGCCATCGTCTTCCAGGCCGCGCTGGCCTTTCATGCCACACCGGCCGAAATCGCCTCGTGGATGTGGGCGCTGGGAATCGGCATGGGGCTGTGCTCGGCCATTCCTTCGCTGTGGCTCAGGAAACCGGTGATGGTGGCCTGGTCCACGCCGGGCGCGGCGGTGCTGGCCACGGCCGGGCTGGCCGGCGGCTTTTCGATGGGGGAAGCGGTCGCGGCTTTCATGGTCAGTGCCGCGCTGATCACGCTGTTCGGCATCACCGGCTGGTTTGAAAAAGTCATGAACCGCATCCCCGTGGCGATTGCCTCGGCGCTGCTGGCCGGCGTGCTGGCGCGCTTCGGTATCCAGGCTTTCGCGGCGGCGCAGACGGCCTTGCTGCTGGTGCTGTTGATGCTGGCGATCTATTTGCTGGGCAAGCGCCTGCTGCCGCGTTATGCCGTGGTGCTGACGCTGGCCGGGGCGATTATTTTTGTCGCCGTGCGCGGGCAACTCGCCTGGTCCGAGGTGAACTTCTCTTTCGCGATGCCGGTCTTCATCATGCCGAAGTTCACGTTCCCGGCCATCGTGAGCCTGGCGATTCCGCTGTTTGTGGTGACCATGGCTTCGCAGAACCTGCCGGGCGTGGCGGCCATTTACGCGGCCGGCTATGGGCCGGACAGCGCCGATGGCGGCATCCCGGTGTCGAAAATCATCACGCTGAGCGGCCTTGCCACGCTGGTGCTGGCACCTTTCGGCGCCTTCGCGCTCAACCTGAGCGCCATCACCGCCGCGATCTGCATGGGCAAGGAGGCGCATGAAGACCCGGCCAAGCGCTACACGGCGGCGGTCTGCTGCGGCGCGATCTACGTCGTGATCGGCATCTTCGGCGCGGCCATCACCGGCGTGCTGACGGCCTTCCCCAAAGAGCTGGTGGTGGCGATCGCAGGGCTGGCGCTACTGGGCACCATTGGCAGCGGGCTGGCGGCCGCGGTGAAGGACGAGTCGCACCGCGAGGCGGCGCTTATCACGTTTCTCGTCACCCTGTCGGGCGTGGTAATAGCCGGTGTGGGATCGGCCTTTTGGGGTGTGGTCGCGGGCGCCCTGGCGCTATTTGTACAACAATACGGCCAGCAGCGCCGCGAAGCCGCATCCACAGCGCCCCCCGATCCCCGAACCCCTTCCAAACCATGAACATTCTTTTTGTCGCCGATCCGCTTGAGTCCTTCAAGATCTACAAGGACACCACCTTCGCGATGATGCGCGAGGCGCAAAGGCGCGGCCACCGCATCAGCGCCTGCGAGCCGGCGGACATGAACTGGGAGACCGGCGCGAAAGTCACGGCCCAGGTGCGCCACATCACGCTGACGGGAGACGCGGAGACCTGGTTCACGGCGGATGCGGCCCGCCCCGACGCGCGTGAAGCGGTCGCCGGTTTTGACGCGGTCATCATGCGCAAGGACCCGCCCTTTGACAGCGAATACTTCTACAGCACGCACCTGCTGGAGCAGGCCGAGCGCGAAGGCGCCAAAGTCTTCAACAAACCGCGCGCCCTGCGCGACCACCCGGAAAAACTCGCCATCCTGGAGTTCGCGCAATTCAGCGGCCCGACGCTGGTGACGCGCAGCGCGGCCGACATCAAGCGCTTTCATGCCGAGCACAAGGACATCATCCTCAAGCCGCTGGACGGCATGGGCGGCATGGGCATCTTCCGCGTCAAGGAAGACGGCCTGAACCTCGGGAGCATCACCGAGACGCTGAACCAGGGCGGCGCGCAAAGCGTGATGGTGCAGAAGTTCCTGCCCGAGATCGCCAAGGGCGACAAGCGCGTGCTGGTCATAGGCGGCAAGCCCGTGCCTTTCAGCCTGGCGCGCATCCCTCAGGGCAGCGAGGTGCGCGGCAACCTGGCGGCCGGCGGCCTGGGCGTGGCGCAGCCGCTGTCCAAGCGCGACTTTGAAATCGCCGAGGCGCTGGGCCCGGTGCTGGCCGCGCGCGGCCTGCTGCTGGCCGGCGTCGACGTGATCGGCGACTACGTGACCGAGATCAACGTCACCAGCCCGACCTGCTTCCAGGAAATCCATGACCAGGCCGGCTTTGACGTGGCCGCCATGTTCATCGATGCGCTGGAGGCTGCGCTGAAAGGCTGAGAGGGCTCGCCGCCTCAACAGGACCCGCCTGCGCCTCGCGGCGGGCCGCGAGCATGCGCGAGCGCCGCTTGCGCCACCAGATCACGATGCCGGTCACCGACAGCATCACCACCACGACTCCCATCAGCGACATCATGATGCGGCCCGGCAGGCCCAGGATGCGCCCGCCGTGCAGCGGGAGCTGCAGCTGCGCGAACACGTCGGCCGCAGTGCCGTGCCAGGGCTGGTTGCTGCTGATCAGGCGGCCGTCCTCCGCGCTCAGGTAGAGGTTGGACAAGTCCATGCCATCGCTGTCGTCATGCTCGGCATGGTTGAAAAACGATATGTTGTAGAAACCGCCGCGCTGGTTGTAGAAGGCGCCGCCCAGTGGCGTGGTCCAGCCGCGGCGCTTGGCTTCGGCCTCGGCGATGGCGACGATTTCAACAAAGCCGATCTTCGGCTCGATGCGCTCGTCCAGAGGCGCCAGCGGCACCAGCGTTGAGGGACCGGGCGTGGTCTTGGAGACCATGGAAAGCAGCGGGAAGAAGATTTCGCGGTTCAGGTTGATCGAAAACGAGGTGAAGGCCACCACGATGATCAGGCCCCATACCCACAGCCCACCGGCGCGGTGCAGGTCGAAGTTGAGCTTGTAGCCCCCGGCTTTCCAGCGCAGCAGCCACGAGGGCTTCCAGCGCGACCACCAGCCGGCCGGGTCGCGGTGCGGCACTGTGTCGGCACCGGTGCGCTTGCGCAGGCGGCGCGGCATGGAGAGGTAGAAGCCGATAAAACTGTCGAGCAGCCACACCAGCGCGATGCCGCCCATGATCCATTGGCCGACGCGGTCGCTGCCCCACATCGCCGGCACGTGCAGCGTGTAGTGCAGCTTGCGCAAAAAGGGCATCAACGTTTCGGGTTTGAACGAGACCGCGGTGGAGTCGCGCTGGCCACGCACCTGGGCCGTGACCGGGTCGACGAAGACCTGGTTGTAGCCCAGCTTGTAGGGCCGGCCGGTGGCCGGGTCCTTGCGCGGCTGCACGAAGTAACCCGCGGCATGGCCTTCCTCGAAGCCCAGCGGAAGGTAAGCAACCCGCGCGCGCGGGTCGTGGGCCTCGACGGCGGCGGCCAGCTCGAAGGGGTTGCGGAAGGGGCCGCGCGCCTCGGTGTCGTAGAGCTTGCTGTTCAGCCAGCCGTCGATCTCGTGGTCCCACGAGATGACGGCGCCTGTCAGGCCCGAGACGATGAGGAACAGCGCGGTGGACAGCCCCATCCAGCGATGAAGGACTGTCCAGAGGGTTCGCATGGGGGCAGTCCTCAGAAGTCGATGCTGCCGCTCACGACGAAGGCGCGCGGCGCGCCCATGACCAGGTAGTTGTCGCTCGGCGACGCGCCGCCGGCCGAGGCCCAGTAGGACTTGTTGAGCAGGTTGTCGACGCGCCCACGCAGCGTGAGGACGCGGCCGCTGCCGATGTCCATGATGTAGCGCCCGCCCACGTCCAGGCGGGTCCAGGCCGGCAGTTGCTGGGTGTTGGCCGCGTTGGCGTACTGCTTGCCGGTGTGGATCACGCGCGCATTGAGCGCCAGGCCGCGCACGACGGTCACGTCCCATTCGGCGCCGATGTTGAGTTGCTCGCGCGGCACGCCGATGGCGTCCTTGCCGTCGGTGGCGCCGGTCAGCGTCTTGCTTTGTTTGGCATCGAGCAGCGTCAGGCCGCCGAGCAGGCGCAAGCCGCGCACCGGCTCGCCGTAAATCGAGAACTCCAGGCCCTGGTTGCGCTGTTCGCCGAAAGCGCCGTAGGTGGTGCCCACCGTGCCGTCGAGCGGTCGGTTGGTTTCAAACAGGGCCACGCTGCTGCCGAAGGTGCCGGCGTCGTACTTGGCGCCGATTTCGGTCTGCTTGGCGTTGAAGGGCTTGAACACCGTATTGGCGTTCGTGACCGGCGTCACGACACCACCGATGGTGACGGTAGCCGGGGCGATCTTGCCCGGCACCAGGCCTTCGATGTAGTTGCCGTAGACCGACAAATTGCTGTTGACCTTGAACACGATGCCGGCGACCGGCGTGGTGCGGCTGCTTTCGATGGGCGCGGCGGCGACGCCGGTGTTGTAGGCAAAGGTCTGCTGCTTGATGGTCTGGTTGCGCGCGCCCAGCGTGAGCAGCACGGTGTCCTTGGCGAACGAGAGCGTGTCGGCGATCGCGACGCTGGAGGTGTCGGTCTTTGACTGCAGCGCGGGGCTGGCCAGGTTGTTGCCGACAAAACCGGCCGCGGTGCTGTTCGCCACCGGGAAGGCCGACGCCAGCGGCGTGTAGATATTGCTGACGACACTTGCCGCGGAAAACGCGAAGGCGTTGTTGCGATCGTTCTTGTAGGTCGTGGCGGAGGCGACCACGGTGTGGCCGACGCTCCCCGTGGCGAACTTCGCGCGCAGGCCTGCTTCCAGCGTGGCGATCTTGTCTTCACGCGTGTTGCTGAAGCGCGTGGCGGTCGTGGCGCCCGCGGCATTGGTGATGGTCGGGTTGGCCAGGTCGTTGCCTTCCCAGCTGTTGCGCAGGCCGCCGGCGACCCAACCGGTGATGGCGCTGTTGAAGTCGACTTCGGCGCGCACGGTGGCGAAGGTGTCGCGCTCCTTGGCAAATGTCCAGGGCTGGGCGAAATTGCTTTTCGCATCCGGCGCGGCGGGAATCGGCAGCGTGGCCGACGGCGTCACGTTCGGGCGGCCGGCGGTCAGCGTGTAGTCCTGGTGGCCGATGTCGGCCGAGACGCGCACGTTGCTGCTGCGCCAGTCCAGGCCGATGCCGACGGCCGTGAGCTTCATTTTTTCATTGTCGACGCCGGTGCCGCCGTCGCGCTGCACCGCGTTCAGGCGCAGGCCCGTGGCCTGGTCGGGGCCGAAGCGGCGCGCGATGTCGGTCGAGACGGAAGCCTGCCCGCCGCTCTGGTAGCTCAGGCCTGCACGGGTCAGCGGCTCGTTGGGCGCGCGCTTGGGCAGCAGGTTGATGCTGCCGCCTATGCCGCTGCCGCCCGGCGCCGCGCCGTTGAGGAAACTGTTGGCGCCGCGAAAGACTTCCACGCGCTCGAGGAATTCGGCGGCGATGTACTGGCGCGGCAGCATGCCGTACAAGCCGTTGTAGGCCACGTCATCGGAATACACGGGAAAGCCGCGCACCATGTAGAGCTCCTGGAAATTGCCGAAGCCGCGGGCGGTGCGCACCGACGGGTCGTTCAGCAACACATCGGCGACGCTTTTGGCCTGCTGGTCCTGGATCAGCTCGTTGGTGTAGCTGGTGCTGGAAAACGGCGTTTCCATGATGTCCTGGTTGCCCAGGATCCCGACGCGCCCGCCGCGCGCAACCTGGCCGCCGGCAAAGGGCCTGGTCAGGCCTTCGGCCGAAGCGTCGGCGCTGGCGTTGACCGTCACGGTAGACAATGTGGGTGGACTTGCCTCGGTCGCGGGGGCGGTTTGCGCATGGACCAGCGGCAGCCAGAGGGCCAGGGTGGCGGCGGCTGCGATGGGGGTGAGGAGAAAACGCGATGAGGACATGTTGGACTGGAGGTGTTTTTAAATGAGAATGATTATTATTACATCACACACGCATTTCCCCTTGCTACCGGTATCCCTGCGTCATCTTTGGGCCGCACTTCGTTGTCGCGCTGCAACGGTATGTGAATACCCCCTTCGCCGCGCCGGCTTGCTGGCAGCGGCATTCCTGGTGGCGTTGCCGTGGACGGTTTGGGCCCAACCCGCGCAACCCGCCGCGACCGTGCAGACCCTGGTGTTCATCCGCCACGCCGAAAAACCGGCCGCCGGGCTGGGCCAACTCAACTGCCAGGGCCTGAACCGGGCGCTGGCCTTGCCGGCGGTGCTGCTGGCGAAATTCGGCAAGCCGGACTTTGTTTTCGCCTCCGACCCGCACGAGCAGAAGCCCGACAACGGCCAGCCCTACAACTATGTGCGGCCGCTGCTCACCGTCGCGCCCACGGCCGTGCAACTGGGCCTGCCCATCAATGCCTCCTTCGGGTTCGACGACATCGAGGGCCTGCAGCGCGAGTTGCTGGCGCCCAAGTACCAGAACGCGCTGACGCTGGTGGCCTGGGAGCACAAAAAGCTCGAAGACGTGGTGAAGGCCTTGCTGCGGCAACTGGGCGCCGATGCATCCGCCGTACCGCATTGGCGCGGCAGCGACTTCGACAGCATCTACGTGGTGCGGATTGAACGGCGCGAGGGCCGGATTGGCGCGAGTTTTGCACTGGAGCACCAGCAACTCAATGGCCAGGCCGCAAGCTGCCCCGCCCCGGCGGCAAAACCCTGAAACTTATGCCGCGGCCAGCGCGCCGTCCTCAAACACCTTGAGCTCGCCCGGCGCGAAGGCCGTCCAGTGCTCGTTGGTGGTCAACGGCGCCGTGACCACCACGGCCACCCTGTCGGTGGGCCGGGTGTGTTCGGCGAAATTCACGCTGACGTCCTCGTCGCTCAGCGTGGCATGCGCAAAGGGGTGCTTGCGTTCCACGTAATACAGATTCGTGGAGGCATGCGCCCACAGCGCCTGGCCGTTGCTCAGCAAAAAATTGAAGGTGCCGTGGCTGGCGATCTGCGCGGCCAGCTCGCGCAGCGTGATGCTCAGTTCCCGCACGCTGGGCACGCCGGCGTGCGACTTGGCCATTTCCTGCATGATCCAGCAAAAAGCGCGTTCGCTGTCGGTGGTGCCGACAGGCCGGAAGCTGCCGTGCAGACGCGGTGAAAAATCCTTCAGGTCACCGTTGTGCGCGAACACCCAGTAGCGACCCCACAGTTCGCGCACAAAGGGATGGCAGTTTTCCAGCGCGACGCGGCCCTGCGTGGCCTTGCGGATGTGCGAGATCACGTTGCGGCTTTTGATCGGGTAGCGGCTGATCAGTTCGGCCACCGGGGAGCTGCAGGCGGGCTGGTGGTCGACGAAGTGGCGCAAACCCTTGTCGCTGGCGCCGCCCACACTGTCATCTCCCTCGAAAAAAGCAATGCCCCAGCCGTCGGCATGGTGGTCGGTGTGGCCGCCGCGCTGCGCGAAACCGCGGAAGCTGAAAGTCACGTCGGTGGGGGCGTTGCAGTTCATGCCCAGGAGTTGACACATGGTCAGCCTGCTTTCTGTTCTTCATTGGGGGCGGCGGGCACGGGCACACGAAGCTGCCACGCCGCCACCATGGCCAGCACACACAGCGCGGCCAGCATCAAAAACGCCTCGTTGAACGCGGCCAGCCGCGCCGGGCTGCTGGTGCCGTTGGCCAATGAATCGCCGTGGGCGGCGAGCCGCCATTCCAGCACGATGCCGCACAGGCTCACGCCTATCGCGCCGCCCAGCATGCGCAAAAAGTTGATGGCGCTGGCGCCCTGCGACAGCAGATGCTCATGCAGCGGCCGCAGCGATCCGAGGTTGAGCGAAGGCAGGATAAAACCCAGGCCTATGCGGCCCAGCGTGGCCCATGCCACCAGCATCCACAAACCCGACGCCAGGCTGACGGTCAGCATCAGCGCGAACGAGGCTGCCAGCAAGGCCAGGCCGGTGCTGACGAGCAGCCAGGTCGGGTGTTTGTCGGCCAGGCGCCCCACGCCGGCAATCGTCGCCGCGAGCACCAGCCCGGCGGGCAGCAGGATGGTGCCGACGTGCGAGGCCGAGAGATTCAAACCCAGCTGCAAATACACCGGCAGCAGGTAAGTCGAGCCGAACAGGGCCGTTCCGTAGATGAAGGCCACGATGCTGCCCATGGCGAAGGGCCGGTAGCCAAAGAGTGCCAGGTTCATCAGCGGCGCACCACCCGTGGCGGCCAGGCGGCGCTGCCACCAGACAAAGGCCGCCAGCGCGGCCGCCGCGCCGCCCAGCAAAACCAAAGCCTGCGCGCCACCGGCGCCGCGCAGCTCGACCATGCCGTTGAGCAGGCACAGCGTGCCGGCCGCGCCCAGCAGCAGGCCGCGCCAGTCGATCATGGCCGTGCCGCGGTTGGCCGCCACGCCGCCCGGCGCGGTGTCGGGCACATAACGGTAGGCCATCCACAGCGACACCAGGCACAGCGGGATGACCATGAAGAAGATGGAGCGCCAGCCGAACAGATCGACCAGGATGCCGCCTATGCTGGGGCCCACGGCCGGCGCCAGCACCACGCCCATGCCGAAAAGACCGCTGGCGCGCCCCTGCTCATGCGGCCCGAAGGCGCGCATGATGATGATGGCGGGAATCGGCTGCACGACGCCGGCCGCCAGCCCCTCGGCCACGCGCGCGCCCAGCACGAGGCTGAAATGGTTGGCCAGGCCCCCGACGATGCCGCCGGCCATCAGCAGCAGCATGGTGCCCACGTAGGTGCGGCGGTAGCCGTAGCGCGCCAGCAGCCAGGGCGTGGTCAGCATGGAAACCGTCATGGCCACCATGAAGCCCGAACTCACCCATTGCGCGCGCTCCTGCCCCAGCGTGAAGTGGTGGCTCATGTCGGGAATCGCCACGTTGACGATGGTCGACGACATGATGGAGGCCATCGTGCCTATCATGACCGACAGCAGCAACAGCCAGCGGTAGCGCGAACCGTGGCGGGCCTGCAGGCCGGCAAGGGAGGCGGGCATGCGGCGGGTCCGGCCTCAGTCCCTCGGCTCGGACCAGAGCTTGCCGCCGGTGGCCCAGTTCTCGCGCTTGATGTCGGTGATCAGGATGTCCACCGAGTCGGGCTGGCCGCCCAGGATTTCGACGCTGACGCGGGTGATGGCTTCGACGAGCTTTTTCTTCTGCTCGATGGTCCGGCCTTCCATCATTTCGACGTGGTAAGTGGGCATGGTTTCCTCTGGATGAAGTGCCTGCGGCGGGATTGCCGCAAAAGTGCGTGAATACCCGATGATAAAAGCAAGCGGCGATGGCTGTTTTGTCGGCCTGCGCTGACAGGCTGACGGGTATTGCCCCCAGAGGCGCGCAAGCCCAACCATGGGACACTGCATTTTTCGGGCAAGGGGCCAGGCCTCCTCGTTCCTGCACCCTTGATTTTTCTGCTGAGCATCCTGCACCATCCCGCAGGCTTCATCCGGGCACGCCTTTGTTTTCCACCACGCCAACCAACTCCGCCGAACCGCCCCTGCCCCTGCTGGCGGGCCGCAATTACCGCTGCCATTGCGGACAGCCGGTGTTCTTTCGCAACAGCAAATGCTTGGCGTGCGGCACGCCGCTGGGCTACGACTGCGAAAACGGCCTGTTGTTGCCCCTGATGCCGGGCCCGAGGGAAGGCACCTGGCGGGAGTGGCAGGCATCCGCCGCGCCGGACGCGCCGCCACCCGACGACACGCAGCCGCCTTCGCTCGACGAGATTCCCGGCCAGGAATCGGCGCCCGGAGCCGGGTCGGCAGCGCAGGTCCCGTCGGCTGAACCGGAATCAGGCGATGGCGGCAACGGCGGTGATACCGATGGCGTGCCGACCTACAAGCGCTGCCTCAACCTCTCCACCCCCGCCTCGTGCAACTGGCTGATTCCCGTGCACGACCCGGCGGACATGTGCCGGGCCTGCCGTCTGAACCGCACGATTCCCGACCTGACCAACCCGGAGCAACCCGACAACGGCTACCTGTGGGGCCTGATCGAGCTGGCAAAACGCCGGCTGGTGTCCTCGCTGATCCTGCTCGGGCTGCCGGTGGCCTCGCGCATGAGTGAGGACCCGCAACGCGGCATGATGTTCGACTTCCTGCGCTCGCCGGTCAACGGCCCGCACATCATGACCGGGCACAACACCGGCCTGATCACGCTCAACGTGGATGAGGCCGACGACGCCAAGCGCGAAGCGGTGCGCAAGGCCATGCGCGAGCCCTACCGCACGCTGCTCGGGCATTTCCGCCACGAGGTGGGCCACTACTACTGGGACCGTCTGGTCGCCGGCACGCCATGGCTGGACGGTTTTCACCAACTCTTCGGCGACGAGACCCTTGACTACAAGGCCAGCCTGCAGCGCAACTACGAAGAAGGCCCGCCCGCGGACTGGCCGCTGCACTTCGTGAGCGCCTACGCCAGCACCCATCCGTGGGAAGACTGGGCCGAGTGCTGGGCGCACTACCTGCACATGCGCGACGCGATAGACACCGCGCTGAGCTTCGGGCTGAGCGTGGACCGTTTCGACCTCGAATTCACGCCCTTCACGCTGGACGCGCTGCACGAGCCGGACCACCCGGAAGCCGAGCAATTCCTGGCCTTCCTCAACCACTGGACCCGCCTGACCACCATGCTCAACGAGATGTCGCGCAGCATGGGCCAGCCCGACTTCTATCCCTTTGTCTTGCCGCGCGATGCGGTGGGCAAGCTGCACTTCATCCATCTGCTGGTGAGTTCGCGCAGCTGGCTGCAGCCTGAACAAAATGCCCCGCAGGCTCAGTCACAGTCGCAGTCGCAAATACAGACACAGGCGCCGGAAAGCACCGACGGCAATGCCGGCACGCAGCAGGACGCAGGCGCCGTCGTTTCAGGCTGAAAGCACCCGGCCGCTTACAGGTCTTGCGCGCCTTCCAGGTCCTTCATGCCCCAGACGATGCGCGCGAACTCCGGCCTGAGCTGCAGGCGCGCATCGTGATCCAGGCCGCGAAGGCCGGCGGCCTGATTGATGCGGCGCGGCGAAATTGCCGCACCGCGTGAGGCAAACACAATGCAGTTGCTTTTTTCCAGCGCGCAGATCTCCACCACATTGCCGCCAAAACTGCGCTGGATGCGCCCGACCCACACCGCGTAGTCCGGGTCGTCGTAATGCAGGTTGACGGCCAGGATGCCGCCGGGCGCGAGCGCCGCGAAGCAGTCGTCATAAAAGTTTTGCGAGCAGAGCTGGGCGGGCTGGCCCTCATGGTCAAAGCCGTCGACCAGCAAGGTGTCGAAAGCCCCCGCATGCGTGGCCACAAACGCCGCGCCGTCGCCCTCAATCACCCGAAAGCGCGCGTCGTCATCGGGCACCTGGAAGTCACTGCGCAACGCAATCACGTGCGGGTTGATTTCCACCACCGAGATCAGGCAGCCCGGCAACTGGCGATAACAAAACTTGGCCAATGAGCCGCCGCCCAGCCCCACCATGGCCATACGGGCCGGCGCGGGCTTGAAAAGCAGAAAGCCCATCATGGTGCGGGTGTAGTCCACGTCCAGCTGCCAGGGACTGAGCAGGTTCATACGGCTTTGCAGCTCGCCCATCGTGAAATGCAGCGAGCGGGCCATGCCGTCATCGCGTACAAATGGCTTGAGGCAACGCTGCGCCGGAACACTTCCTGCCGCTGCATCGGCCCCGTCGGGCGCGACGGCGGGCAGGCTTGGAAAGGGCGTCATGCGAGCGCCAGGCGGAGGTCGAACTGGCAGGGAGGACTCAAGACAGAAGGCATGCGGCGGATTCCAGTGGACGGCTCAAGGGGGACACCGCAAGGCCTTCATTGTATTGGCGGGCTCGGGCACAATCAGCTATGGTTTCAATAGCGCCTCCCCACACGCACCGGCCGGCACCTGCGATTGCGCCGCTGCGCCAGTCGCGGTAAAGGAACAGCCATGGCAAGCAGGCAACGCGGCCACCATTACAGCGTCTACGTGATCGAGCTGGGCCCCGAAGTGTGGGACGTGGCGCGCTTTCGCCGCGCCAACCCGGACTACCAGCTGGGCAAGCCCTTTGTCTATGTGGGCATGACCGGGCTGGATCCCGACGTGCGCTTTGACAAGCACAAGGCCGGCATCCAGTCCAACCGCTTCGCGCGCGATTTCGGTGTGCGCCTGCTACCCCGCCTTTACGAGATGTACAACCCCATGCCTTACGACGCGGCCCGCGACATGGAAGTCGAACTGGGCATTGGCCTGCGCGAAGCAGGCTACGGGGTCTGGCAGGCCTGAGCGCGGCCCGGGCGTTTATTCCAGCGCGCTCACCGTCACGCCGTGCTGGCCGGAAAACGCCTGCAAAATGCCGGCGATCTCGCCGTCCTGCAGCGTGGTGACCAATTCGATGAGCTTGTTGTCGCTGCCTTTGTGGCTGTCGCTCACGGTCACAGTAGCCGAAGGATCGTTCGCCGCGAACAGCTTCTGCAGCGAAGGCCCCAACGAGGCCATCACGCCGTCGCGCTCGTCCTTGGCGGCGGCGCTTGTCTCGGCGTATTGCACTTCAAACGAAAAATTGGTTTTTTGGCTCATGGGTGTGGATTTCTTATGCGCGCAGCGTGGCCGCGAGGGTGATTTCCGGCACGCTGGCCAGCGCCTTGGAAAGCGGGCAGGCCTTCTTGGCGCCATCGGCCAGCTCCTGGAATTTCGCTTCGTCAATGCCGGGGATGACGGCCTCCAGCGTCAGTGCGATGCGGTCGATCAGGAAGCCGTCGCCCTGCGGCGTCAACCTGACCTTGGCAGTGGTCTTGACCGAGGCCGTGGGAAAGCCGGCCTTGTCGCAGGCGAAAGAAAACGCCATGGTGAAACAGGCCGCGTGGGCCGCGCCCAGCAGCTCTTCGGGGTTGGTGCCGCTGCGGTCGTCTTCAAAGCGGCTGCCGAAGCCGTAGGGATAAGCGGTGAGCGCGCCGGTTTCGGTGCTGATGCGGCCCTGGCCTTTTTTGCCGGAGCCTTCCCATTGGACGGAGGCGTTTTTTTCAATCATGGCTTGCCCTTAAAGATAAAAAGGAATCCATCAGTGTGCGCGCCTGCCTTGCCCGGCAGCGTCAGACAGCGCCGCGTGCGCGCGCCCGGCCTGCCGCTTTATGCGGTTTCCGGCTCGGCCTGGGCGGCCGGCGTGGTTTGGGAAGCGACTTCCGAGGCGACCGCGTCCAGCGCCTGCGCCACCACGCCCTGGTTGTCCACCGGCCTGAGCAGGCGTTCCCGGATCAGGCGCTCACAACTGCGTTTGGTCATGGAGTGCGGCTGGCCGCCGTGGCTCACGAACATGAACAGCGTGCCCTTGGTGCTGGCCCATATCAGCTGGGCGCGCAGCCAGCGGCGGCGTGAATAGAGATCTACCCAATGACCCGAGCGCAGGCTCATCAGCAGGCGCTCGGCATCGCCCTGGGCCAGCGCCGGCACGGCGCAGGCTTGCTGCTCGGCGAGGAGTTCGGCATGGGAGGAGTCGATTTCCTCCGCGGCGGCCAGTGCGGCCCTTGCGGCTTTTACGGCCTGCACCGCAGCGGGTTTTTCGTGCTCTTCTTCCAGCGGCATGAGCTCGCCGGGCGCTGTGGGCAGCGTGTCTTCAAAGCCGGCGGCGTCGAGGTCGTCGCGCGCCAGCCAGGGATGGGCGGCCGCCTTGGCGCGGCGCTGCTCCGGCGTGGCCGGAAGCTCTTCGGCCTCCAGCGGCATGGAGCCCGAGTCCAGCGACGTCAGACCCGACTCTTCGGCATCGCGCTGGCTTTTCAGGCGGCGCAACTTGAGCACCGGCCGGTGCAATTTCATCAGGCCTTCAAAAAAGGGCTCGCTCTCGCGCGGGTCCTGCCCCAGCAAGGCCAGACCTTCGTGCAGCTTGCCCAGCAGGCTGGGGATCATCTCGATCAGCTTGGCCGGGCGCTTGAGGGTGACTTCCCGCTTGACGCTCCACAGCAGGTCGGGCACCACCGAGCCGAAACCCATGGGATCGACCTGGTTGCGCGTGTCGGCAAGTCTGGCATGCGCCATGGCCAGCGCCCAGGGGCCGAACAGGAAGTCGAGCACCAGGCCGGGAACCTTGTCCAGGTCGGCGCGCGTGCTCAGTTCAAAGGCGATCTGGTCGGCCTGCGTCTGCCGCTCTTCGGCAAAGCGCAGCGCCTGCAGCACGTTGTTGCGGTTTTCCGATTCGAGCTGGTCCTGCTCGTCCCAGCCGTATTCCAGCGTGGCCAGCGCCATGGCGAAAGGCTGCGCGTCCTCGATCGTGAGGCCGTTGAGCTCATTGAAAGCGCGCGTGACGGGCTCGAAAAAGGCCAGGAACTCGGGGCTGAATTCGTCGTTGTACTTGAAGCTGCGCTGGGCAACACGCTCCATGACGCGGCGCCCGGCATGGCCTTCGTCGCTGAAAAAGCGCGGGTCCACCATCGCCAGCCGCAGCAGCGAAGGCTCCAGCGCCACGATGGCTTCGCGCACCGGCACCAGCAGGCGCGGGTCCTGTGCCACCTGGTTGACCAGCTTGCGCACCACTTCCAGGCCCAGCACCTGGCCGACCTGGCGAGCTTCCTTCTTGAGCTGGGTGCGCACGATGGCGCGTTCCCGGGGCTTGGCGTACGAGCCCCATACCTTGGGGCTGAGCTGGCTGCGCTCGTCGACCAGACGCTGCGGCCGGTCCACGGCCGGCATGTCCTCGTAGTCGGACAGGTAGCCGGGGCGCGACTCAGCCAGCGGCGCGGAACCGGAGTCGGGCGCGGACTGCAAGGCGGCCAGCTCTTCCTCAACGGTTTCGTAATAAGAGGGCGTCAGCCCGTGGTGCGCGTTGCTGCCGCCGTGGAACAGGAAGTCCTGGAACAGCTCGTCGCGGATTTCGTAGTTGGACAGGTCGGCGTATTCCGGCGCCGGTTTGGCGCCGGCTTCCTCGCCACTGCCGGCGATCGCGCCGCCACCCTCGACGCCGCCTGATCCGGTGCCGCTGCCGCTCGAGCCGTTGCCGCCCCGGCCCCGCGCCCGGCCCACGCTGGCGGGTGTCGGCAGCACGCGGTAGCTGGCGCCCTGGACATTGGCGAGTTCGAGCTGGTTCACCAGCCGTTCATAGAGCCGCGTGAGTTCGCGTCCCAGCGGCTCGGCCATGTATTTGAGCCACAGCGACGCATTGGCCGGCGCGGTATTGGCCGCCTCTATCATCTCGCGCAGGGTTTGCGCAAAGACTTCCGGGCGCAGCGGATTGAGCTCGGCCCGCACGTTGGGCAGGCCCTGCACCGTGCTGATCAGCTTGTTGAGTTCGGCCAGCACGTGGTCGACGGCCGGCAAGACCTGCTGGAGCAGCCGCGAAGATTCAATCGCCTGCGACACGTCCTTGTCGTCGACCAGGGAAAAGCTGGCTTGCGTCAGGGACGCAAAGGCGCTCGACGAAGCCGCGGCTGCGGCCGTGAGCTGTTCCTGGGAGGCTTCGGGGCTGCGCGCGGCCTGCGCCGCGGCGGCCGCATGGGTCTTGAAGTGGACCAGCAGGTTGGCCGGGTACTGCGCGCTCCAGCTGGATTTGTTTTTGAGCAGTTCGCGCCAGGCCGTGCCGATTTCGTCACGCTCCACTGCTTTCATGCTCTGGGTCTCGGCCACCTGCAGGCCGGCGACCGCGTCTTCCATGCACTTCTCCAGAGCGGGCCGGGCCGCTGCGGCCGCCGCCTGGAGACAGGATTGAAGAACGTCAGGTTGCGAAGCCATCTGGAGCCAGGATTTCCGGAAAAATGAAGGGATAACGCTCAACCAGCCAGCTTGCAACCGTCATGGGCCGGGCGAGTGAGATGTCTAGCGTAAAGGCCAACTGTGTTTCCATTGAGATGCTTGCAAAGTGTTTCACTTGGTTTCGACTGCATACATATGATGGGTGCGCGCGAATGCCGCACTCTCCAGGCAATTCAGCGCAAGCTGCCGCTTAAATCCCCCGAATGCACGCTTGCAGGGGGTTTTTGTAAGATCGGCGTTTCTTTGCAAGGGTCGGGTGGGCGCAACACTGCCTTAATACCCCTCATTTCTCGCGGAGCATGTTTTGGCCTCACCTCGGCTTGGTTCTTTGCTATCTTCCTGGCTGCTGGCCGGCGCGCTGTGCCTTTGCTCCAGCGCCTGGTCCCGCACCGTGCTCGAAAACGCCGCCTTGCTGGGCATGAGCCACGAGCAGGTCGCCGCAAGCCTTGCGGATGCCCAGCCGGTCAGGTCGCCGCGGCGCCTGTCATCAGGCGCATTGGGATCGCTGCGCGTGCCCGATGCGCTGTGCGAAAGCGCGCATTTCGAGCAGACCCTGTTTTTTACCCACGAGAAGCTCGCTCAGATGGACCTGGTGCTGCTCAATCCCGCTTCCGGCCCGGGCGCTGAGGCAGCCATGGCGCGGATTCAGGCGGATTTGCTGCAATCACTGCGCGCCAGGCTGGGCCCCGAACTCGCGGCGGGCGACAGCGCCTCCTGGGTCAGCGCGGACGCCGACGTGATGCTGTTCCGCACGGGCAGGCCGGACCACCCCAGCCTGCGCGTCGTGATCAAGCAGCGGCAACTGGTGGATGCCGGCGAGCTTTAAGAACCTGTTCACGGCCTAAACGGGGCCGCGCAAGCCCCTTCTCGGGATGGGATGCAAGGCGCGGTGCGCCAGCCCATAGCACCGCTATGGGCCAGCGCCGCAACGCCGCAGACCGCCCGAGAAGGGGCTTGCCCTCCGGGTTGGGGTGACGCAAACGCGGTCGCGTTTGCATCCCCGTTGGGGCAGCTGCACGACGCCCAGCCGGCCGGCTGGGCGGTCGGGCGATTGAGCCACCCGAGCCCTTGCATGGGCATTAGCCCATGCGGCGTGCCCGGTCGGCCCACTCATCCCGATTGCACCCCAACGCGGCCCCGTTAAGGCCGTGAACAGGTTCTAAGCAGTTCCCGCTTTCACCTTCAAACGCCAGGCGTGCAGCAGCGGCTCGGTATAGCCGCTGGGCTGCTCCAGCCCCTTGAACACCAGATCGCGCGCGGCCTTGTAGGCGGCGGAAGTTTCGAAGTTGCCGGCCATGGGTTTGTAGAGCGGATCACCGGCGTTCTGCTTGTCGACCACGGCGGCCATGCGCTCAAAGGTTTCCGTGACCTGCGCCTTGGTCACCACGCCGTGCAGCAGCCAGTTGGCCATGTGCTGGCTGCTGATGCGCAGCGTGGCGCGGTCTTCCATCAGGCCGACGTTGTGGATGTCGGGCACCTTGGAGCAGCCCACACCCTGGTCTATCCAGCGCACCACGTAGCCGAGGATGCCCTGGGCGTTGTTGTCGAGCTCCTGCTGTTTCGCTTCCGCACTCCAAGCCGGCGTGCGCGTCACGGGGATTTGCAGCAGGCCGTTGAGCAGGGCGTTGCGCTCCTTGTTGGCGTCGATTTTCTCGAGCTCTTTCTGCACCTTGCTGACCTTGACCTGGTGGTAGTGCAGCGCATGCAGCGTGGCGCCGGTGGGGCTGGGCACCCAGGCGGTGTTGGCGCCGGCTTTCGGGTGCGCGATCTTCTGCTCCATCATGGCTTTCATGAGGTCAGGCATGGCCCACATGCCCTTGCCGATCTGCGCCTTGCCGCGCAGGCCGCAGGACAGGCCCACCAGCACGTTGTTCTTTTCATAGGCGGCGATCCAGGCGCTGGCCTTCATGTCGCCCTTGCGGATCATGGGGCCGGCGTGCATGGCCGTGTGCATTTCATCGCCGGTGCGGTCCAGGAAACCGGTGTTGATGAAGGCCACTCGGCTGGAGGCGGCGGCGATGCAGGCTTTCAGGTTGACGCTGGTGCGGCGCTCTTCGTCCATGATGCCGAGCTTGACGGTGCTGTCAGGCAGGCCCAGCATTTTTTCGACGCGGCTGAACAGCTCGGCGGCAAAGGCCACCTCGGCCGGACCGTGCATCTTGGGCTTGACGATGTAGACCGAGCCCTTGCGGGAGTTCCTGATGCCGGCTTTTCCTTTGCGCTTCAAATCATGGATGGCGATCGTGGTCGTAACCACGGCGTCCAGGATGCCTTCGGGGATTTCAAGCGTGTTGCCGTCGGCCGCTGTGTACAACACGGCCGGGTTGGTCATCAGGTGGCCGACATTGCGCACGAACATCAGCGAGCGGCCATGCAGCGCGACCGGCTTGCCTTGCGGCGAGGTGTATTCGCGGTCCGGGTTCAGGCCGCGCGTGAAAGTCTTGCCGTCCTTGGTCACGCTTTCGGTCAGCGTGCCCTGCAAGATGCCCAGCCAGTTGCGGTAGGCCAGCACCTTGTCTTCGGCATCGACCACGGCCACTGAATCTTCCAGGTCCAGGATGGTCGAGAGCGCCGCTTCGACGACCAGGTCGCTGACGCCGGCCGCATCGGTCTTGCCGATGGGCGTTGCGCGGTCCATGCGGATGTCCAGGTGCAGGCCGTTGTGCTGCAGCAGCACCGACGAGGGCGCCGATGCTTTGCCCTGGTAGCCGATGAGCTGGGCGGCGTCTTCCAGCGTGGTGGTCTCCGCGCCCTTCTTGCCCTTGAGGGTGACGACCAGCTTGCCGCCCTTGACGGCGTAGCCGGTCGAGTCAATGTGCGAGCCCTTCTTGAGCGGTGCGGTGCGGTCCAGCACGTAGCGCGCGTACTCAATCACCTTGGCGCCGCGCACCGGGTTGTAGCCCTTGCCTTTTTCGGCGCCGTCGGTTTCGGCGATCACGTCGGTGCCGTAGAGCGCGTCATACAGGCTGCCCCAGCGCGCGTTGGCGGCGTTGAGCGCGTAGCGCGCGTTGAGGATGGGCACCACGAGTTGCGGGCCGGCCTGCCTGGCCAGTTCGGCGTCAACGTTGGCGGTGGTGATGCCGACCTTTTTCGGGTGCGGCACCAGGTAGCCGATGCTTTCGAGGAAGCCGCGGTAGGCCTTCATGTCGGCGATGGGGCCGGGGTTGGCTTTGTGCCAGGTGTCGAGTTCGGTTTGCAGGCGGTCGCGCTCGGCCAGCAGGGCGATGTTCTTCGGGGCCAGCTCGGCGACGATGGCGTCAAAGCCCTTCCAGAACGCGCCGGCGGCCACGCCGGTGCCGGGCAGCACCTCGTCTTCGATGAAGCGGTACAGGCCGGTGGCCACCTGGAGGCGGTGGCTTGTTGTGCGTGCGGTGTTGTTCGCGGTGCTGGTGCTCATGGTGTTGTCCCTTTTTCAGAAAACCAAAGATAGAAAATGAAAGCGGATTACTGGAAAGGCAGCGCGAGCACGTCGCGCAGGCTGCTGCCGGTGTAGACGGGCTGTGTGCCAAGTTCTTCAAAGGGTAGCTGGTAACGGTTGACCCACAGCGTCTGGTAGCCGTACCAGGTGGCGGCCAGTGCGTCCCAACCATTGCAGCTCACAAAGGCGATTTGCGCGGCTTCCAGGCCGGTGGCTTCAAGCCCCAGCGCATAGGCCTCGGGGGCCGTCTTGTATTTGCGGATGGCATCCACGCTGATCACGTGGTCCAGCAGGTCTTCAAGCCCGGCCGAACGTACCGCCACACCCAGCATGGACGGGTCGCCGTTGGACAGGATGCCGGTGACCACGCCGCGCGCCTTCAGCGCCTGCAACACCTCGCGGTTCTCCGGGAAGGCCGACAGGTGGCGGTACTGGTTCATGAGCTGCTCTTCCTGCCCCGGGGCCAGGTCCAGCGCCAGGCGCTTGCAGGCATACCGCAGGCCGGCGCGCGTGAGGTCCCAGAAAGGCCGGTAGTGCGCGCCGCCGTTGCTGATAGTCACCAGCCGCGTGTATTCGATCTGCTTGTCGCGCCAGAGCACGCCCAGCGCTTCGCCTTTTCCGGGGAACAGCTGCTCAGCCAGCAGGCCCACGCTGTAGACGTCGAACAGCGTGCCGTAGGCGTCAAACAGCACGGCGCGCAGGGGAGCCGGGTTGCTTGAGCGCGTTTTTTCCATGCTCTCTACTGTATTAGATACAACCCGACCGATTAATCGCCGCGAAATAGTTTTATTAATGACTTAAACCAACACAATGGAATCCGTGCTGCGATTGCAGCCATCGTCTCTGCGCGCAAAGCGGGCCTGCAACGAGGCAGTCCGGATTGGCACAGCTCTTGCATCTCGTCTTGTACACAAGTATGGATGCTTTCAAGTGGTGCACATTTCCTCAACATTGAATCCCTCCGCAAACCCCGCCGCGCTTGGGCCGGCGGCGCCGTATGCAGGCGCGGACACAGCACTCGCGCCGCAGGCCTGGATCACCCGGACACCGGCCTTCCCGCCCGGCGGCACTGGCGCCCTCGCCGGCCTGTCCTTCGCGGCCAAAGACAACATCGACGTCGCCGGCGTGCCCACCACCGCCGCCTGCCCCGCCTTCGCCTACACGCCGATGGCGAACGCCGCCGTGGTGCAAAAGCTGCTCGATGCGGGTGCGCAACTGCTGGGCAAGACCAACCTGGACCAGTTCGCCTGCGGCCTGAACGGCACGCGCTCACCTTATGGCGCCGTGCCCAATGCGATCAACCCGGCCTATATATCAGGCGGGTCCAGTTCCGGCTCGGCCTACGTGGTGGCGACCGGGCAGGCGGACTTCGCGCTGGGTACCGACACGGCGGGCTCGGGCCGCGTGCCGGCGGGCCTGAACAACATAGTGGGCCTGAAACCCTCCAAGGGCCTGATCAGCGCGCGCGGCGTGGTGCCGGCCGCGCAGAGCGTGGACTGCGTGTCCATCTTCGCGCGCACCGTGGCCACGGCCGCCCGCGTGCTCGAAGCGGCCATGGGCTATGACGCGCTGGACCCGTACTCGCGTGTGCTGGCGATGAACGGCACGGCCTTGCCGGCCGGCTTTCGCTTCGGTGTGCCTTCAACATTGAGCTTCTGCGGCGACGCGCTGGCCGAGCAGGCTTTTGGCGAAGCCGCCCTGCGCATGCGGGCGCTGGGCGGCGTGCCGGTGCCCATCAACTTCGCGCCGCTGGCCGAGGCGGCCGCGCTGCTCTATGAAAGCGCGCTGGTGGCCGAGCGCTACACCGCCGTGCGCGATTTTTTCGATGCGCATGAAGACGCGGTGATCGAGCCGGTGCGCGGCATCATCGCCGCGGGCAAACAGTACAGCGCCGCCGACCTCTACACGGCCCAGACGAAATTGCGCGCGCTGGGCCAGCAGGCGGCGGCGATGTGGCAAGACATCGACGTGCTGCTGCTGCCGACCGCGCCCACGCACTACACGCTTGAGGCCATGCAGAGCGACCCCGTCACGCTGAACCGCCACCTGGGCACCTACACCAACTTCGTCAACCTGCTGGACTATGCGGCGCTGTCCGTGCCCAGCAGCCTGCGGCCCGACGGCCTGCCTTTCGGCATCACGCTGGTGGGCCTGGCGGGCAGCGACTGGCAACTGGCCGAACTCGGCCAGCGCTACCACCACGCCACCGGCTTGCCGCAGGGCGCCTTGAATGAAGCACTGCCCGCACCCGTGGCCTTGCCAGGCATACAGGCGCCGGCCACCGTGAAGCTGGCTGTCGTGGGCGCGCACCTGTCGGGCATGCCGCTGAACAGCCAGCTGACTTCGCGCGGCGCCACCTTGATCAGCCAGGCACGCACCGCGCCGGACTACCGCTTTTATGCCCTGCCGGGCACCGTGCCGCCCAAGCCGGGGCTGCTGCGCGTGGCGGCCGGCGAAGGTGCGGGCATCGCGCTGGAAATCTGGGAGATGCCGCTGCAGCACTACGGCTCCTTCGTGGCGCTGATTCCCGCGCCGCTGGGCATAGGCACGCTGGCGCTCGAAGGCGGCGGCAGCGTTCAGGGTTTTGTCTGCGAGGCGCATGCCGTGCAGGGCGCCGAGGACATCACGCACCTGGGCGGCTGGCGCGCCTACCTCGCATCTGTCTCGTCACTCGCGCCGTCCGCACCGGCGCCGGCCTGAACGTCCCGCTCACTTTCATCCACCGCTTATCCATCACTGCAGGAGCATTCCATGAAGCCCGTTCCCACACCGACATCCGCCACTTCCGGCCCGGCACGCCGCTCGCTGATCAAGGCCACGGCCGCAGGCGCGGCGCTGGGGCTGCTGGGCATGCCCGCCCTCCTGCGCGCGCAGACCGGGCCGAAAATCCGCATCGGCTACTGGCCCATCGCGGCCGGCCTGCCCTTTTATTCTGCGATCGAGCTGGGCTACTTCAAGGAAGCCGGCCTGGACGTGGAGGCGCTCAAATTCGCCGGTGCGCAGCAGGTGATGGAGGCGGTACTCTCGGGCCGCGCCGACGGCACCGCCAACGGCACCGGTTCGGCCAACATCGCCATCGGCGAGATCGCCCAGCCCGGCACCTTCAAGATCTTTTGCTCCAACCCCAGCAACGTGAAGAACGTGCTCGACGAGGTCATCGTGCCGGCGGCCAGCCCCGCCAAGGTGATGGCCGACCTGAAAGGCAAACGCGTCGGCTCCGGCCCCGGCATCCAGAACGTCACGCTGGCCAAGACCGTGCTGGAGCGCGGCGGCGCCACCGGCGCAACGGTCGTCGAGTTGCCCATAGGCCAGCATGTGGCCGCGCTCGCCGCCGGCCAGATCGACGGCGCTTACACACTGGAGCCCACCGGCACCATAGGCCGCATGAACGGCACCACGCGCGTGCTCGAAGCCGGCGTGATTGCGCGCTACGTGCTGGGCGACCCGATGGCGCCATGGTTCGGCGGTTCGGCCTCGCTGTCCTCGGACTTCATCAAGAAGAACCCCGACGCCGCGAAAAAATTCGTCGCCGCCTACGGCAAGGGCGTGGCGTACGTGCGCAGCAAGTCGGTCGAGGCGCGCCAGTACCTCAAGGGCTACACCGCCATCGAAGGCCCGCTCACCGGCGAGGTGCCGCTGGCCGCCTACACCATGTACAACGAGTTCACCCCGGCCGACGTGGCGCACTTCCAGAAGTTCTTCGACCTGTTCTCCGAAAAAGGCATCTTCAGCTCGCGCCTGATCGTGGACACCATGCTCTACAAGGGCTGAACATGGAAACCCCCTCCGCAACAGCCGCACCCGCCAAGCCCTGGACGCCGCCGGCCGCGCCGGCGGCCGCCGTGCAGCGCAAGCCGGCGCTGGACAAGGCCCTGCCCTTCATCGGCCCGGTGGTGCTCTTCATCATCTGGGACCTGGCGGTGCGACTGGGCTTCATCAAGGCCATCCTGCTGCCGCCGCCCATCGACGCGCTGGGCGCGCTGCTCAGCGGCCTGGCCGGCGGGCCGCTGCTCAAGGACTTTGCGGTCACCGTGTGGCGCACCGTGCAGGCCTTCCTGATCGCCGCGGCTGTCGGTATGCCGCTGGGCGTGCTGCTGGGCAGCAATGAAAAGGCCTACCGCAGCGTGGAGTTCCTGATCGACTTCTTCCGCTCCACGCCGTCCTCGGCGCTGATCCCGCTGTTCCTGATGATTTTCGGCGTGTCGGACATCAACAAGGTGGCGATTGCCGCCTTCGGCGCGCTGCTGATCGTGGTCTTCAACAGCGCCTACGGCGTGATCAACGCGCGCAAGCAGCGCGTGATGGCGGCCAAAGTCATGGGCGCCTCGCGCTGGCAGGTCTTCAAGGACGTGCTGATCTGGGAAAGCCTGCAGCCGAGTTTTGTCGGCCTGCGTTCGGCGGTGTCCATGGCGCTGGTCATCGTGATCGTCGCCGAAATGTTCATAGGCGCCGACACCGGCCTGGGCAACCGCATCATCAATTCGCAGCAGGTCATGAATGTGAAGGACATGTACGCGTCCATCCTGGCTGCAGGCGCGCTGGGATATGCACTCAACATTCTTTTCCTGGTGCTTGAGCGCCGCATCGTGCATTGGAGTGGAAGATAAATGGCCCCCACGCTTTTCACTTCGAGCCTGCGGCGCGCTGCCCCTTTCTCCACGTATGGGGCCGCTGCGCCTGCGGCCCGGCAAAGCCGGTTCCGCGGCCCCTGCTTGACGGTGGGAGGCCCGTGGTCGCTCACTGCTCTGTTTGCCGATGGACCCACCGGAGTACGACATGTCCGCTGTAATTAACGCCCCCGTATTCGCCGACGTCCCGGTGCGCGAGTTCCAGCCCGGCCCGGCCGGCACGCACATCACCATACGCGGCCTGACCAAGTACTTCGCCGGCTGGCCGCTGTATGAAGACTTCAACCTGGACATCCCCAAGCACAAGATCGTCTCGGTGTTCGGGCCCAACGGCTGCGGCAAGTCCACGCTGATCAACATGATTGCGGGCCTGATCCCCATAGACGCGGGCGAGATCCTGTTCGACGGCAAGTCTCTCAAGGACACCAAGATCGGCTACGTCTTCCAGAACTACCGCGAGGCCATGTTCCCGTGGATGCGCACCATCGACAACATCGCCTACCCGCTCAAGCTCGAAGGCAAATCCAAGGCCGAGGTCGACAGGCGCATGGCCGAGCTTGTGGCGTCGTTCGACGTGAAGTTCGACCTGAACCGCTACCCCTATGAACTCTCGGGCGGGCAGCAGCAGACGGCCTCCATCATGCGGGCGCTGGCGCCGAATCCCGAGGTGCTGTTCCTGGACGAGCCGTTCTCCGCGCTGGACTTCGAGATGACGCTGTTCATCCGCGAAAAGCTGCAGGAGGTCTTCATGCAGACCGGCACCACCATGCTGCTGGTCTCGCACGACCTGGAAGAGGCCGTCTACCTGGCCGACCAGGTGCTGCTGCTGACCAAGCGCCCGACGCGCGTGGCGGAAATCCTGCCCTACGGCGATGCACGGCCGCGCACGGTGGAGACGCTGTCCGAGGCCAGCTTCATACGCACCAAAAAACTGAGCCTGGAAATCTTCCAGCGCGAAGTCAGGCGCTGACCGCATGACGCCCGCCCAAACTGAAGCCTATGTCGATGCCGCCGCGGCGGCGCTGGATTTGCCGCTGAGCCCGCAGCACCGGCCCGGCGTGCTGCAGTTCTTCGCGCTGGCGGCCGGCTTTGCCGCGCAGCTGCAGGCCGTGCCGCTACAGGCGCATGACGACCCGGCGCCGGTGTTTGTGCCTGTCGAGCCTTCCGCCGGGGCCGCCGCATGAGCGGCGCCGCTGAATGCCTGCGCGGCGACGCCACCGCCATGGCCCGGGCCGTGCGCACGCGCGAGGTCAGCGCCGGCGCACTGGTCGAAGCCAGCCTGGCGCATATCAGCGCCACCAACGGCCGCGTCAACGCGTTCACCGAAGTCACGGCCTCGCGGGCGCGGCAACGCGCGGCCTTGCTGGACAACCAGCTCGCGGGCGATGCACCCGGCCTCGCTGCGCAACCCTTGCTGGGCGTGCCCTTCGCCGTGAAGAACCTGTTCGACATCGAAGGCCTGGCCACGCTGGCGGGTTCCGCCATCGAGCGTGAGCGGGCGCCCGCCACCGCCGACGCGCTGCTGGTGCAGCGACTCGAAGCGGCCGGCGCGGTGCTGGTGGGCGCGCTCAACATGGACGAATACGCCTACGGCTTCACCACCGAAAACAGCCATGCCGGCCCGGTGCGCAACCCGCACGACCTCACGCGCATTGCCGGCGGCTCCTCGGGCGGCTCGGGCGCCGCGGTGGCCGCGGGCCAGGTGCCGCTGGCGCTGGGTTCGGACACCAACGGCTCCATCCGCGTGCCGGCCTCGCTGTGCGGCGTGTTCGGCCTCAAGCCCACCTTCGGGCGCCTGCCGCGCACCGGCAGCTACCCCTTTATTTCCGGCCTGGACCACCTGGGGCCGTTTGCGCGGTCCGTGCGCGACCTGGCCCTGTCGTACGACCTCATGCAGGGGCCCGAAAGCGGCGGCCGCCGCGACCCCGGCTGCGCGCAACGCGGCGCCGACCCGGTGTTGCCGTCACTGGCGCAAGGCATGGACGGCCTGCGCGTAGGCGTGCTGGGCGGCTACTTCCAGGACCATGCGCAGGCCGAGGCCTGGGCCGCCGTGCAGCGCGTGGCCCAGGCGCTGCACGCGCGCGAAACGGTGGAGCTGCCCATGGTCGAGGCCGGCCGCGCCGCCGCCTTCCTGATCACCAACGCCGAGGGCGGGGCCTTGCACATCGATGATTTGCGTCGCCGCGCCGCTGACTTTGAACCCTTGTCGCGCGACCGCTTCCTGGCCGGCGCCCTGCTGCCGGCCGCCTGGATAGACCGCGCCCAGCGCGTACGCCGCCTGTATGCGCAGGCCGTGGCTGGGCTGTTCGAACATTTCGACGTGCTGCTGGCCGCCGCCACTCCCTGCGCCGCCACGCCCATAGGCACCGAGTGGCTGGCGCTGAACGGCAAACGCCTGCCGCTGCGCCCCAGCATGGGCCTGCTGACCCAGCCCTTTTCCTGCATAGGCCTGCCGGTCTGCGCGGTGCCGGTGTGGCCCGATGAGGGCCTGCCGATAGGCGTGCAAGTGATCACGGCGCCCTGGCGCGAAGACCGCGCGCTGCGCGTGGCGGCGGTACTGGAGGCCGCCGGCATCGCCCGCGCGCCGCTGGCTTCGCTGACAATCGGGGAATCATGACCCACGCCATCAACCTGCCCGACGTTCATGCCGAAGTGGCGGCGGTGTTTGCCCGTTATGAAAAAGCGCTGGTCAGCAACAACGTGGAGGTGCTCGACGAGTTGTTCTGGAACAGCGAACACACGCTGCGCTACGGCGCCACCGAGAACCTCCACGGCTACGACGCGATACGCGCCTTCCGCGCCGGCCGGCCGTCGCAGGGGCTGGCCCGCACCCTGATGAACACCGTGATCACCACCTACGGCCGAGACTTCGCCACGGCGAACACCGAATTCGCGCGCGCCGGCAGCGACAAAACCGGGCGCCAGAGCCAGACCTGGCTGCGCACGCCGCACGGCTGGCGCGTGGTGGCCGCCCACGTGAGCCTGCTGGCATGAGCGGCGCACCCGCACTGCCGGTTTCCGGCGCCGCCTTCCATTCGCGCGCCGACGAGGCCTATGCCGAACTCAAGCGCGACATCGCCGAGTTCAAGCTGGTGCCGGGCGACCGCTTCACCGAAACCGAAATCAGCGAGCGCCTGGGCGTCTCGCGCACGCCGGTGCGCCAGGCGCTGTTCCGCCTGCAGCAGGAAGGCTTCGTCGAGGTGCTGTTTCGCAGCGGCTGGCGCGTGCTGCCCTTTGACTTCGACAAGTTCGAGCAGCTCTACGACCTGCGCATGGTGCTGGAAACCACGGCCGTGCAGCGCCTGTGCGCCGGCAGCCAGGCGGTGGACACGGCGCTGCTCGCTGAACTGAACGCCATCTGGCTGGTGCCGCCGGCCCAGCGCAGCACCGACCACGTGCAGGTGGCCCAGTGGGACGAGGCGTTTCATTGCGCGCTGGTGGCGGCCGCCGGCAATGCCGAGATGGCCCGCGTTCACCGCGACGTGACCGACCGCATCCGCATCATCCGCCGGCTCGACTTCATCAAGCAGCCGCGCGTCGACGCGACCTACGAGGAACACGCCAAGATCCTCAAGGCGGTGCAGGCCAAGCGCGGCGACCAGGCCGCCATGCTGCTGCGCGCCCACATCGAAACCAGCCAGGCCGAGGTGCGCAAGATCACGCTGCACCAGGTGCACCTGGCGCGCCAGGCCGGCGCCACAACGCCGCGTTGAAAGCCTCGTAGACCCGTAACCGGCAGTCTGGGGCGCTAGCGCCCCCAGCGCAGCACCAGCGGGTCCAGCCGCCTGGCGGTCGCCAGCAGGCCGGCGCGCGTGTCCGGATGCATGGACGGGAAAGGATGGCGCGGCGCCTCGCAGGCAATCACGCCGCCCTCCTTCATCAAGGCCTTGGCGGCCAGCAGGCCGGCCTGGCGGTTTTCGTAATTGATCAAGGGCAGCCACTGCTGGTAAAGCGCGTAAGCCTTGTCGTGATCACCCTCGCGGTGCGCCTCGATGATGGGGCGTATGCCGTCCGGGTAGCCGCCGCCGGTCATGGAACCGGTCGCGCCGGCATCGAGGTCGGGCAGCAGGGTGATGGCTTCCTCGCCGTCCCACGGTCCTTCCACCGCGTCGCCGCCCAGGCGGATGATTTCGCGCAGCTTGGCCGCCGCGCCGGCGGTTTCGATCTTGAAATAGGCGACGTGCTCGATCTCGCGGGCCATGCGCGCGAGAAAGCAGGCCGAAAGCACCGTGCCGCTGGCCGGCGCGTCCTGGATCATGATGGGGATGTCCACCGCATCCGACAGGGATGCATAAAAATCGTAGATCTGCGGTTCGCTGACGCGAAAGGTGGCGCCGTGGTACGGCGGCATGACCATCAGCATGGCCGCGCCCATGTCCTGCGCGCGGCGGCTGCGTTCGGCGCAGACCCTGGTGCCGTAATGCGTGGTGGTCACGATCACCGGCACACGCCCTGCCACGTGTTCAAGAATGGTGCGGGTCAGGGTTTCGCGCTCCTCGTCCGACAGCACGAACTGCTCGGAGAAGTTGGCCAGGATGCAAACGCCGTCGGAGCCGGCGGCTATCATGAAATCGATGCAGCGCTTCTGGCTTTCCAGGTCCAGCTCGCCGGCCTCGGTGAAGGTGGTGGGGGCAACGGGGAAGATGCCGCGGTAGCGCGGCCGGCGGGAGGTGGTCATGTGTGCGGCTCTGTTGGAGGATGCTTTACCGGTGTAGAGGTTCAGAGGTTCAGAGGTTCAGAGGTTCACTGCCTGGAGGGTTCAGTGCGAGTGGCGGGGAACTTCGGCGCCGCGGCAGCCGACGAGAAAATCAAAATCGCAGCCCTCGTCGGCTTGCAGCACGTGGTCCACATACAGGCGCTGGTAGCCGCCCCGCATGCCCGCGGGTGTTTTTCCCTCCAGGCTTGCGAGGCGTTCAGCCAGTTCGGCATCGCTGATGTCCAGGTGCAGGCGGCCGCCCTCACAATCGAGTTCGATCCAGTCACCGTCGCGCACGGCGGCCAGCGGTCCGCCGGCCGCGGCTTCAGGCGCCACGTGCAGCACCACGGTGCCGTAAGCGGTGCCGCTCATGCGGGCATCCGAGATACGCACCATGTCCTTGATACCCTGGCGCAACAGCTTGGGCGGCAGGCCCATGTTGCCGACCTCGGCCATGCCGGGGTAGCCCTTGGGGCCGCAGTTTTTCATGACCATGACGCAGCTGGCATCGATGTCCAGGTCTTCGTCGACGATGCGTTCCTTGTAGTGCTCCAGGTTCTCGAACACCACCGCGCGGCCGCGGTGCTTGAGCAGTTCGGGCGAGGCGGCGGAGGGCTTGAGCACCGCGCCGCGCGGCGCCAGGTTGCCGCGCAGGATGCAGATGCCGCCGTCGGCGATCAGCGGATTGTCGAGCGGGCGTATCACCTCGTCGTTGTACTGCGGGGCCTCGCGCACGTTGTCCCAGAGCGACCGGCCGTTGGCGGTGAGCGCACCAGGGTGCGGCAGCAGGCCGTTTTCGCCCAGGCGGCGCAGCACGGCGGGCAGGCCGCCGGCGTAGTAAAACTCTTCCATCAGGAAACGGCCGGAAGGCTGCAGGTCGACGATGGTGGGCGTGTTGCGGCCAATACGCGTCCAGTCCTCCAGGTCCAGCTGCACACCCATGCGGCCGGCAATGGCCTTGAGGTGGATCACCGCATTGGTGGAGCCGCCAATGGCGGCATTGACGCGAATGGCGTTTTCGAAGGCTTCGCGCGTGAGGATTTTCGACAGCGTGAGGCCTTCGCGTGCCATCTCGACGGCACGCGCGCCCGACATCTGCGCCAGCACATAACGCCGCGCATCCACCGCCGGAATCGCCGCGTTGTGCGGCAAGGAAGTGCCCAGCGCCTCGGCCATGCAGGCCATGGTGGAGGCCGTGCCCATGGTGTTGCAGGTGCCGGCGGAGCGCGACATGCCGCCCTCGGCGGCCAGGAACTGGTGCAGCTGGATTTCACCGGCCTTCAACGACTCGTGCAGTTGCCACACCGCCGTGCCCGAGCCGATGTTTTTCCCCTCGAGCTTGCCGTTGAGCATGGGCCCGCCGGTCACCACGATGGCCGGGATGTCGCAGCTGGCCGCGCCCATGAGCAGCGCGGGCGTGGTCTTGTCGCAACCGGTGAGCAGCACCACGGCGTCAATGGGGTTGCCGCGGATCGCCTCTTCCACGTCCATGCTGGCGAGGTTGCGCGTGAGCATGGCGGTGGGCCGCAGGTTGGACTCGCCGTTGGAGAACACCGGGAATTCCACCGGGAAACCGCCGGCTTCGGAGATGCCGCGCTTGACATGCTCGGCGATTTTGCGGAAGTGGGCGTTGCAGGGCGTGAGTTCCGACCAGGTGTTGCAGATGCCGATGATGGGCCGGCCGTCGAACTCATGGTCGGGAATGCCCTGGTTCTTCATCCAGCTGCGGTACATGAAACCGTTTTTGTCGGCCGAACCGAACCATTCGGTGGAGCGCAATTTTCGCGTGGAGTTTGTCATGGGAAAGTCTGGTGAATGAATTCAGGAAGATCTGGGGGCGCGCTTTGCCAGCAGCCTCTGCAGCAGGCAAAAAACAAACAACAGCACGCCGACGACAATGCGCGTCCACCAGGAACTCAGGCTGCCGTCAAAAGAGATCAGGGTCTGGATGATCCCGAGCATCAACACCCCGAACAGGGTGCCGGCCACGTAACCCACGCCGCCGCTGAGCAGCGTGCCGCCTATGACCACGGCGGCGATGGCGTCAAGCTCCATGCCGGTGGCGTGCAAGCCGTAACCCGAGAGCATGTAGAAGGTGAACACCACCCCGGCCAGCGCCGAACAAAATCCCGAAAGCGTGTAGACCGCCACCAGCGTGCGGCGCACCGGCAAGCCCATCAGCAGGGTCGACTGCTCGTTGCCGCCGACCGCATAGACGGCGCGGCCGAAAGGCGTGCAGTGCGCGATGAACACCGCGGCGAGCAGCACCACGACGGCGATCACGGCGCCGACGGACAGCGAGGCGTCTTCCCATAAGGGAATGCGCAGCTGCGAGATTTCCGAATAAAAATCGTTGGTGATGCTGATGGAATCGACGCTGATGAGGTAGCACAGGCCGCGCGCGAGAAACATCCCGGCCAGCGTCACGATGAAGGGCTGCAGGCGAAAGCGCTCAATCAGCAATCCCATAAAGGCGCCGAAAGCCGTGCCCATGAGCAGCACCAGCGGAATCACCGCGGCCGGGCTCCAGCCGTGGTGCTCCACCAGCGCGGCCGACACCATGGTGGTCAGCGCCACCACGGACCCAACCGACAGGTCGATGCCGCCCGACAGAATGACGAATGTCATGCCCACCGCAACGATGATCAGGAAGGCGTTGTCCACCAGCAGGTTGAGAAAAACCTGCGCCGAGAAAAAACCGCTGTAAAGCACCGAGCCCAGCGCCGCCATGGCGACGAAGAGCGAGATGGTGGCCGCCAGCGGCAGGTATTTCGGATTGAAGCGCGGGCCCGGCACTGCCGCTGCAGCTGCCGCCGGCGCAGGTGCGGCTGATCCGAGAGGCCTGGCCAGCGTCCGGTTCATGGCCGCATCCCTCGGGCGGCCGGCCGCCGCATCCAGATGCCGACCTCGGCCCGGAACTCAGCCGACTGCATCAACATCACGGCAAACACCACCACGGCCTTGACGACCAGGTTGATCTCGGGCGGCACGCCCAGCGAATAGATGGCATACGTCAGGGCCTGGATGATCAGCGCGCCTATGGCGCTGCCCACCAGGCTGAAGCGACCACCCGTGAGCGCCGTGCCGCCCAGTGTGACCGCCAGGATCGCGTCCAGCTCCAGCAACTGGCCCGCGTTGTTGCCGTCGGCGCTTTTGACGTTGGAGCTGATCAGCAAGCCCGCCATGCCCGCACACACACCACAGAAGGCGTAGACCGCAACGATCAGGCGCCGGGCCTGCACACCGGCGACGCGCGCCGCGGCCGGGTTGATGCCGACCGCCTGGATGAACAGCCCGAGGGCGGTTCGCGTCACCGCCAGGTACAACAGGGCGAACACCCCCGCCACGATGAACAGCGAAAACGGCAGGCCCAGCAGGTAACCGCTGCCGAGGAAGAAAAACGGCGCGTAGTAAATCGTGATGATCTGCCCGCCGGTGATCAGTTGCGCGATGCCGCGGCCGGCCACCATGAGGATCAGCGTGGCGATGATCGGCTGCATCCCCACCTTCGCAACCAGCAGACCGTTCCACAGCCCGCACAGCAACGCGATACCCAGCGCCGCAAGAATCGCCAGCGGCATGGGAAAGCGGCTCACGCTTCCCGCCACCGACCCGCCAATCATCCACGCGGCCAGCGCCGCCGCGATGGCCACCACCGCCCCCACGGAAATGTCGATGCCGCGAGTGGCGATGACCATCGTCATGCCCAGCGACACCAGCACCAGCGGCGCGGCGCGGTTGAGGATGTCGATCAGGCTGCCGTACAGATGGCCGTCGCGCCACTCGATGTGCAGGAAGCTGGCATTAAAAACCGTATTCACGGCCAGCAGCAGGACCAGCGTGATGACCGGCCAGGCCAGGCGGTGCCGTAGCCAGAGGGTCCAAAAAGAGGAAGCTGCTTCAGACATGTTCAGCCGCAATCAACTCGTAGACGGCGTCTTCGCTGCTGCCGGCGGGCAACTCCCCCACCTTGCGCCGGTCCCGCAGCACCACGATGCGGTGCGCCACGCGCACCACCTCGCTCATTTCGGAAGAGATGAAAATCACGGCCATGCCGGCCTGGGCCAGGCGCAGGATCTGCGCCATGATTTCCTGTTTCGCGGCCACGTCGATGCCGCGCGTAGGCTCGTCCAGGATCAGCAGGCGCGGCTCGGTCGCGAGCCAGCGCGCGATCATGGCCTTTTGCTGGTTGCCGCCCGACAGCAGGCCTATGGGGGTGTCCACACTCGGGGTCTTGATGTCCAGCGCCCGGACAAAACGTTCGGCCAATGCGGCCTGTTCGGCACGCGACAGGGAACGCCGCATGCCCATGCGGGCCTGCAGCGCCAGCGCGATGTTTTCCCGCACCGACAGCTCGGCCACGACGCCGTCGGTCTTGCGCTCCTCGGGGCATAGCGCCAGGCCATGCCGGATCGCGTCGCCGGGGCTGGAGAAAGCGACCGTTTCACCGTTGACCTTGAGCACGCCGCGATCCGGTTTCTCCAGGCCGAACAGCAGGCGCGCCAGTTCCGTGCGGCCCGCGCCCAGCAGCCCGGCCAGGCCCACGACCTCGCCGGCGCGCACGCGCAAGTCCACGGCCTGCAACTGGCCGGCCTGGCCCAGGCCCTCGGCTTGCACAAGCGCCGGCACCGCATCGTCAAAGATCGGGGACACCGCGACGCCGGCGGATTGCGCGGCCGGCTCCCGGCCCAGCATGGCCGCGATCAGCGCCTGGGGGCCGAGTTCGCCGGCAGGCCACTCGCCGACCCAGGTGCCGTTGCGCAGCACGGTGATGCGGTCCGACACCGCGTACACCTGGTTCAGGAAGTGGGTGACAAAAACAATGGCCAGCCCCTCATCGCGCAGGCGGCGCAACACGCCAAAGAGTTTTTGCACCTCGTCGTCGTCCAGGCTGGAGGTCGGCTCGTCGAGGATCAGCACTTTTGACTCGATGCCGATGGCGCGCGCGATGGCCACCAGTTGCTGCACGGCGACCGGGTAGCTGGACAGCAGGCGCGTGACGTCGACGTCCAGGCCCAGGCGCGCGACCAGTTCGCGCGCGCGGCGCTCCAATGCGGCCCAGTCGATGCGAAACCCCTGCGCAATTCCGCATCGCGGATAGCGGCCCGCGAAGATGTTCTCCGCCACCGAGAGGTTGGGACAAAGATTGACTTCCTGGTAGACCGTGCTGATGCCCAGGCGCTGCGCGGCCAGGGGGGAGTCCGGCCACACAGGTTTCCCGTCCAGTTGCATACGGCCGCCGCTGGCTTCCAGCACGCCGGTCAGGACCTTGATGAGCGTGGACTTGCCGGCGCCGTTTTGCCCCATCAAGGCATGGATTTCACCGGGGTACAGGCGCAAATGCACGTCGTGCAAGGCCGGAATGCCCGCAAACTGTTTATGGATGCCCGCGAGTTCCAGCACGGGCGCGGCGCCGGCGGGATTCATGCCTTGTTCTTGTTGTAGACGTCGACAAACACGGCGGCCAGCAACACCACGCCCTTGATGACCTGCTGGTAATCGATGCCTATGCCCAGGATGGACATGCCGTTGTTCATCACGCCCATCACGAACGCGCCTATCACCGCGCCCATGACCTTGCCGACGCCGCCCGAGGCCGAAGCCCCGCCTATGAAGCAGGCGGCGATGACGTCGAGCTCAAAGCCCAGGCCGGCCTTGGGCGTGGCGGTATTCAGCCGCGCGGCGAACACCAGGCCCGCCAGCGCGGCCAGCACGCCCATGTTCACGAAGGTGTAGAAGGCCAGGCGCTCGGTCTTGATGCCCGAGAGTTTGGCGGCTTTTTCGTTGCCGCCCAGCGCATAGACGCGCCGGCCTATGGTGGTGCGGCCGGTGACGAAATGGAACAGGAAGATCAGCAGGGCCATCACGATCAACACATTGGGCAGGCCCCTGTACGACGCCAGCAGATAGCTGAAATAGATCAGGAGCGCCGAGAACGCCGCCGTTTTGACAAAGAAAAAAGTGGCGGGCTCGGCCTGGATGCCGTGCCTGAGCTGCTTGGCGCGCGCGCGTATGCCCGCCACGGCAAGCGCGGCAGCCAGCACCACGCCCAGCAGCAGCGATGTCATGCGCAGGCCATCGCCTCCGAACAGGTCGGGCATGAAACCCGAACTCAGCATCTGGAACGAATCGGGGAAGGGGCCGACCGACTGGCCCTGCAGCAGGGCCAGCGCCAGCCCCTTGAACACCAGCATGCCCGCCAGCGTGACGATAAAGGACGGAATGCGGAAGAAGGCGACAAACCATCCCTGGATGCCGCCTATCAGCGCGCCGCAGACCAGGCACACCAACGAGGCCGGCACGAAATGCCAGCCGTACTCCACCATCAGCACGGCGGCCAGCGCGCCTATGAAGCCGCACACCGAGCCCACCGACAGGTCGATATGGCCCGCCACGATCACCATCAGCATGCCCAGCGCCATGATGACGATGTAGCTGTTCTGCAGGACCAGGTTGGTGAGGTTGAGGGGCTGCATGAGCGTGCCCTCGGTCATGTACTGGAAGAAGGCCATGATGGCCACCAGCGTGATCAGCATGCCGTACTCGCGGAAGTTGTGCTTCAGGTAGTCGAGCGGCGATTTGTCGCTTGCGGCGGCGGGTTTTGCCGCGAGCGGGTTGGCGTTGGCGGCGGCGTTGGAGGACTCGTTGTTCATTTCAGCTTGCTTTCATGATCGCGCGCATGATCTTTTCCTGGGAGGCCTGGGTCGTCGGCATCTCGGCGATGAAGCAGCCTTCGTTCATGACGTAGATGCGGTCCGTCATGCCCAGCAGTTCAGGCATTTCCGAGGAGATGACGATGATGCATTTCCCTTCGGCCGCAAGCTGGGCGATCAAGGTGTAGATCTCGTACTTGGCGCCCACGTCGATGCCGCGCGTGGGCTCATCGAGGATGAGCACTTCGGGGTTGGTGAACAGCCATTTCCCCAGCACCACTTTTTGCTGGTTTCCGCCCGAGAGGTTGAGGACTTTCTGGCCGACGCCGGAGCAGCGGATGCGGAGTTTTTCCCGGTAACGCTGCGCGGCCTGGTATTCGCGGCCGGTGTCGATGACGGAGGCGGTCGAAACAGCCTTGAGGTTGGCCAGCGAAACGTTGAACTGGATGTCTTCGCCAAGGACCAGGCCGTTGCCCTTGCGGTCTTCGGTCACATAGGCCAGGCCGTGGCGAACGGCCTTCTCCACGGTGCCAACGTCGACGGGCCGGCCGTTCAGCAGGACCTGGCCGCTGATACGACGCCCCCATGAGCGGCCGAAGATGCTCATGGCGAGTTCGGTTCGCCCCGCGCCCATCAGCCCGGCAATGCCGACGATTTCACCGCGCCGCACCTGCAGGTTGACGTCCTTGATGAACTGCCTGTCGGTATGCAACGGGTGGTAGACGTTCCAGTCGCGCACTTCAAAGACGGTTTCGCCGATGTCCGGCTGGCGCGGCGGGTAGCGGTCGGCCATCTCGCGGCCGACCATGCCTCGGATGACTCGGTCCTCGCTGATGGCGTCGGCGCGGCAGTCCAGGGTTTCCACGGTGCTGCCGTCGCGCAGGATGGTGATGGCGTCCGCCACGCGTGAAATTTCGTTGAGTTTGTGCGAGATGAGAATGCAGGTGATGCCCTGGCCCTTGAGTTCCAGCAGCAGGTCCAGCAGCGCCTGGCTGTCGCTTTCGTTGAGGCTGGCCGTGGGTTCGTCGAGAATGAGCAGCTTGACCTGCCTGGACAGGGCCTTGGCGATTTCCACCAGTTGCTGCTTGCCCACGCCGATGTCCGTGACCAGCGTGACGGGCGATTCCTTGAGGCCTACTTTTTTCAGCAAGGCCTGCGTCTTGCTGTGCGCTGCCATCCAGTCGATCACGCCGTGTTGCGCGGTCTCGTTGCCGAGGAAAATGTTTTCGGCAATGGACAGCAGCGGCACCAGCGCCAGCTCCTGGTGGATGATGATGACGCCCAGCCGTTCGCTGTCGTGGATGCCGAGAAACCGGCGCTCCTGCCCTTCATAAACAATCGCGCCGTCGTAGGAGCCGTGCGGGTAGACGCCGGAGAGCACCTTCATCAAGGTCGACTTGCCGGCGCCGTTTTCACCGACGATGGCATGGATCTCCCCGGCGCGCACGCGCAGGTTGACCTTGTTCAGCGCAACCACCCCGGGGAAGGTCTTGCGGATGTCGCGCATCTCCAGAATCGTTTCCAATGCCTGTCCTTTGGTACAAAAATCGCTCCAGGGGTGACCGGCACCCATGGGCGTAAACAGTCCCGCGCCCTCCGGCACGAGACCGTCGCTCAAGCTTCAAGCAGGTTTATTTGATCTGCGACTCTTTGTAGTAACCGCTGCCGATCAGAACCTGGTTCCAGTTGGATGCATCCACGGCCACCGGCTTGAGCAGGTAGGAGGGCACCACCTTCACGCCGTTGTTGTAGGTCTTGGTGTCATTGATCTCGGGCTGCTTGCCGGAGAGGGTGGCGTCCACCATGTTGGCCGTCACCTTTGCCAGCTCGCGCGTGTCCTTGAAGACGGTCGAGTATTGCTCGCCTTTCAGGATGGACTTCACCGAAGGAATTTCGGCGTCCTGCCCGCTGACCACCGGGCAAGGCTGCTGCGCCGTGCAGTAGCCGACGCCTTTGAGCGAGGACAGAATGCCGATCGACAGGCCGTCATAAGGCGACAGGACCGCGTGGACTTTTTCCTTGCCATAGTAGGCCGAGAGCAGGTTGTCCATGCGTGCCTGCGCGACCGCACCGTCCCAGCGCAAGGTTCCGACCTTGTTCATGCCCAGCTGCTTGCTGCGCACCACCAGTTTGCCGCTGTCGATGTAGGGCTTGAGCACGCTCATGGCGCCGTCGTAAAAGAAGAAGGCGTTGTTGTCGTCGGGCGATCCGCCGAAAAGTTCGATGTTGAAAGGACCCTTGCCCTGCTTCAGGCCCAGCTTGTCGACGATGGAGGTGGCTTGCAGCACGCCGACCTGGAAGTTGTCGAAGGTGGCGTAGTAGTCGACGTTTTTCGAACCCTTGATCAGGCGGTCATAGGCGATGACCTTGACACCCTTGTCGGCCGCATTCTGCAATGCCTTGGACAGCGTGGTGCCGTCGATGGAGGCGATCACCAGGACCTTCGCGCCCTTGGTGATCATGTTCTCGATCTGGGCGAGCTGGTTCGGGATGTCGTCGTCGGCGTATTGCAGGTCGGTCTTGTAGCCGCGCTCCTTGAGCACCTTGACCATGTTGTCGCCGTCGGCGATCCAGCGGGCCGAGGATTTGGTCGGCATCGAGATGCCGATGCTGCCCTTGTCCTGCGCGTGCGCAAGCGGCGCGATACCCACGGCGCCCAGGGCCAGGCCGGCCAGCAAAGTCTTCAGGAAAATGCGTTTCATGAATTGTCTCCTTGTGTGTTATTGAATAATTCTTCCAGTATCCGTGCGCTGTTGCGCGCACCCATCAGTACTTACGCTTGGGGAACTCCTTGGCCGCCACCTCCATCGGGAAAATTCCTTCTTCGGTAACGATACGTTTCTGAACCGGCTTGCCGGCCTTGATGTCCTTGACCGCCGCCATCAGTTGCGGCCCGAGCAAAGGGCTGCACTCCACCGACACATTGAGCTTGCCGGCCATCATGGCTTCAAAAGCGCCTTTGACCGCGTCGACTGAAATGATGGTGATGTCCTTGGCCGGTTTCAGGCCCGCCTCTTCGATGGCCTGGATCGCGCCTATGGCCATGTCGTCGTTGTGCGCATAGAGCACATTGATCTTTTTGCCTTCGGCCTTGAGGAAGGCCTCCATCACCTCCTTGCCCTTGGCCCGGGTGAAGTCGCCCGTCTGCGAGCGGATGATCTTGAACTTCGGGTCGGCCTTGATGATTTCTTCAAACCCTTTTTTGCGATCTATCGCCGGTGCGGAGCCCACGGTTCCCTGCAGTTCCACGATGTTGACCGGGCCGCTGCTGCCCTTCATTTTTTCGACCAGCCATCGGCCCGCCTTGCGGCCCTCCTCCACGAAGTCGGAGCCCATGAACGAAACGTAGAGCGAGGTGTCCTTGACGTTGACGGAGCGATCGGTCAGGACCACCGGAATCTTCGCGGCCTTGGCCTCGCGCAAAACGGTTTCCCAACCCGACTCGACCACGGGCGAGAACGCGATCACGTCCACTTTTTGCGCAATGAAGGAGCGGATCGCCTTGATCTGGTTTTCCTGCTTTTGCTGCGCATCCGAAAACTTGAGTTCGATGCCGGCGTCCTTGGCGGCCGATTTGATGGACTCGGTATTGGCGGTGCGCCACTCGCTCTCCGCGCCCACCTGGCTAAAGCCCAGCACAATGGGTTTTTGCGCCCATGCCGACAGCGGCAGCAGCCCGGCAAGGGGCGCGCAGGCAAGCGCTGCGGCGAGGGAACGGCGATGGATCTTCATCATGTTGTCTCCTTGGTTGAAATGAAACGGATGGCTCTGCGGTGATCTCCCGTGATTTCCAGTGATTCAGGCCAGCACATAGCCGGTCTTGACGGTGGTGTAAAACTCCGCGGCGTAGCGGCCCTGCTCGCGCGGGCCGTAACTCGACCCCTTGCGCCCGCCGAAGGGCACGTGGAAGTCGACGCCCGCCGTGGGCAGGTTCACCATGGTCATGCCGACTTCGGCGTGGCGCTTGAAATGCATGGCGTGCTTGAGGGAGCTTGTGCAGATGCCCGCGCACAGTCCGAAAGGCGTGTCGTTGGCCAGGGCCAGCGCGTGGTCGAAATCATCGGCCTGCAGCACGCACGCCACGGGCCCGAAGATTTCTTCGCGCGCGATGCGGTGCTCAGGCCGGGCCAGGAACAGCGCCGGGTTCATGTAATGCCCGGGTGTGGGGCGTTCGAGCAATTCACCGCCCCAGACATGCTCGGCGCCCTCGCCGCGCCCTATGTCCAGGTAGGCCTGGTTCTGCTCAAGCTGGCCCTGGTCAACCACGGGCCCTATTTCAATGCCTTGTTCGAGCGCGTGGCCCACCTTGAGCGCGGCGATGCGGTGGCGCAGCCGGGCAACGAACGCGTCGTGTACCGGCGCCTCCACGATGAGGCGGCTTGACGCGGTGCAGCGCTGGCCGGTCGAAAAGTACGAGCCCTGCACCGCGCATTCGACGGCCTGGTCGAGATCGGCATCGGCCAGCACCACCAGCGGATTTTTTCCGCCCATTTCAAGCTGCACCTTGGCGCGGCGCGCGGCAGCGGACTGGAGAATGCGTTCGCCCGTTGCCACCGAGCCTGTAAAGCTCAGCGCATGGACCAGGGGATGGTCGACCAGCGTTTGCCCGACTTCCCGGCCGCTGCCCATGACCAGGTTGAACACGCCCGCGGGCAAGCCGCAGCGGCTGATGATTTCGGCCAGGGCCCAACCGCAGGTGGTGGCCAGTTCGGCCGGTTTGAAGACCACCGTATTGCCATAGGCCAATGCAGGTGCGATCTTCCAGGCCGGGATCGCCAGCGGGAAATTCCACGGCGCGATGATTCCCACCACGCCCACGGGCTCACGCGTCACGTCAACCTGGATGCCGGGCCGGACGGACGCCATGGTCTCTCCCTGGACGCGCAGCGCTTCCCCCGCGAAAAACTTGAAGATCTGGCCGGCCCGCGCCGCTTCGCCCACGCCTTCGGGCAGCGTCTTTCCCTCTTCCCGCGCCAGCAGCATGCCCAGCTCATCCTTGCGCGCCAGGATCTCACTGCCTATCTGGTCGAGCACATCGGCGCGGCGCTGCGGGGTGCTGTGGCGCCAGTGCGGCAAAGCCTCGGAGGCTGCCCGGATGGCGAGTTCGGTCTGGTTGCGGTCGGCGCGCGCGTACTCGCTCACCACCTGCCGGGTGTCGGAGGGATTGCGGCTGATGCCCGTGGTGGTGCCGGTTTCCCAGCGCCCATTGATGTAGTGCCGGGCGCTTTGCTGCAGTTCGCCGAATTTCATGACTGCCTCGTTTTTCATCCTGCCGCAGTCTATGATTCATTTTGATATCGATCTAATCGTTTTTTTGACAAAGTAGATATCGTTCTACACATTCTGGAAAACCCGATGAGTACTTATAACCACTGGTTCATACGCGCGCGGCTCAAAACGCGGCAATTACTGCTACTCGTGGCGCTCGCGGAAGAAGGCAACATCCATCGCGCGGCGCAAGTCCTCAGCATGACGCAGCCGGCCGCGTCCAAACTGCTCAAGGACCTGGAAGATGTGCTGGAGGTTCCGCTGTTCGAGCGCCTTCCGCGCGGGATGCGGCCGACCTGGTATGGCGAGACCATGATCCGCCACGCGCGCATGGCGCTGGCCAGCCTGAACCAGGCGCACGACGAACTCACCGCACTCAAGACCGGGCACTTCGGCCACGTCGGCATAGGCGCGATCACGTCGCCGGGACTGGCCCTGCTGCCGTCCGCGGTCGCCGTGGTCAAACAGGAGCACCCGAGCCTGCGCATCTCGCTGGACATCGAAACCAGCCCGGTGCTGCTGGAGCGGCTGGAGCAGGGCAGGCTGGACATCCTGGTGGCGCGCCTTTTTGCCGAGCACGACAAGACGAACCTGCGCTACGAGCCCCTGGTCGAGGAACCGGTGTGCGCCATGGCCAGGCCCGGGCATCCGCTGCTGGGCGTGTCGGGCCTCACCTTGCGCGACGTGGTGGCGGCCGCCTGGATCGTGCCGCCCTCGGGCAGTGTGCTGCGGCACCGGTTCGAGCTGATGTTCCAGGAAGACGGGCTCGCGCCGCCGATCAACGTGGTCGAGTCTTCAGCACTGCTTTTCATCACGCGCATGCTGCAGCAAAGCGACATGGTGGCGGTGGTCGCGGCCGACGTGGCGCGGTATTACGCGGCGCACGGCATCGTCTCGGTGCTGCCGCTGGACATGCCCTGCCACATGGATGCCTTCGGCATCATCACCCGCACCGACCGGCTGCCCTCGCCCGCCGCCAAGGTCATGATGAAGGCGCTGAAGACGGTGAGCTTCACGCTGTATGGACGCAAGTTGGAAGCGGACTAAAAAACGGCGCGGCTCAGGCCAGAGACACCGCGGAACCGGCTTTGCCGGGCCGCCAGTGTGCCTTGCAGGCCGCATCAGCGTCAGAGTCGCTGACTCTTCGTACCGTCCAAGCCTGCGCAGGCAGGCTTGGAGCCGCGGTCCTCAGCCCCCTTGAGGGTGGGGGCGCCGAAGGCGCTTCGGGGGAGGTTCATGCTAAACCCAGCCGGCATCCACCGTGAACTCCTGCGCGGTGCACATGGCGGCGTCATCGGATGCCAGGAACAGCACCATGCGCGCGATGTCGTGCGGCAGCAGCTTGTCGGGCAGGCACTGGTTGCGCTCCAGCTCTTTCTCGCCTTCGGCATTCAGCCAGAGCTTGATCTGCCGCTCGGTCATGACCCAGCCCGGCGATACGGTGTTGATGCGGATGCGGTCGCGGCCCAGCGTTTTTGCGAGCCCGCGCGTCAGGCCGTTCACCGAGGACTTGGCGATGGCGTAGCACGGGTAGCCGGAGCCCTTGCCCTGCCAGCCGGTGGAACCCAGGTTGATGATGGAGCCGGCGCCCAGCCGCTGCATGCCGGGCACCACCGACTGGATCGCAAAAAAAGCCGGCCGCTCGTTGATCGCGATGCGGTCGTCGTAATAGGCGGGCGTCACGGACTCCAGGCTGTGGCGGTCATCGCTGGCCACGTTGTTGACCAGCACTGAAAAATCGCCCACGACACTCGCTGCCTCGGCCATCGCGGCTTGCAGCGCGGCCACGTCCCGCACGTCGCAGGCGCGCCACCACGGGCGGGCGTGCCCCGCATCGGCGAGTTGCTGCGCGAGCGCTTCACTGGCCTCTTTCGCGACATCAATGAAGGCAACGCGTGCGCCCTGCTGCGCAAACGCCGTCACGATGGCCGCGCCTATGCCGCTGCCCCCGCCGGTGACAAACACCGTCCGGTTCTTCAGGCTGGGAAAGACGGCCAATGTGTCAGTGGCGGGAGCGGCCCGCATGGGGCTGGAGCTTGAAGTGTTTGTCATTGCAATTTATGTATCAAGAATATTGAAATAAGAAGTTTTCAACATCACTATGCATTGATATCATCCACCGCGTCAAGGGCAAGAGCCTGCGGTGCCCATGCACCCGGCGCACAACACGGGGACATGAGTGACATCGATTCTCGACACCCGCGCGGCCACGCCGGCGCCCGGCCTGGCGCATTGCGTTCACCCGGCCGGGGCGCTGTTGGGTGAGGGCACCTTGTGGTCGCCGCGCGAGCAGGTTTTGTATTGGGTGGACATCCTGGGGCGCCGCCTGCACCGCTTCCGCCCAGCCACCGGCGCGCGCAGCAGCTGGGCTTTTGACGAAGAAATTTCCACGCTGGCCGAACGGGCGAATGCACCCGGCCTGATCGTGACCCTGCGGCGCGGCTTTGCGCTGTTTGACCCCGGAGCGGACGCCGCGCCGCGTTACCTGCATCGGCCGGAAGCCGGCTTGCCGGGCAACCGCTTCAATGACGGCAAGTGTGATGCGCAAGGCCGTTTCTGGGCGGGAACCATGGACTTTGACTGCGTGGCCCCCAGCGGCGCGCTGTACCGTTATGACCCCGACGGCCGCTGCACGCGCCATGACGAAGGTTTTGCGGTGACCAACGGCCCCACCTGGTCGGCCGACGGGCGCACCCTGTATTTCAACGACACCATCAACAGCCGCATCTATGCCTATGACTTCGAAGCAGGGGCCGGCACACTGTCAAACAAGCGGCTCTGGCTGGCCTTTGCGCCCGGCGACGGCGTGCCCGACGGCATGACCACGGACGCCGCAGGCCGCCTGTGGATTTCCCACTGGGGCGGCGCCTGCGTCAGTTGCCACGACCCGGTCACCGCACGTGAACTGTGCCGCGTGCCCTTGCCCACCAGCCATGTGACCAACTGCGCCTTTGGCGGGGCGGACATGCGAACGCTTTTTATCAGCACCGCGCGAACCGGGCTCACGCCGGAACAGCTCGCCGGCCAGCCGCTGGCCGGCGGACTGTTCGCGGTGGCCATGGACAGCCCCGGCCTGCCTGCTGGTTTGTTCGGCGGCTGATGCCCATGACGGATTCCGCGCATCCTGTTGCCTGGCTGCGTCACGCCGGCCAGCGCCTGGGCTTGCTGCCTTCGCTGGGCGGCAGCGTGGCCGCCTGGCAACTTGAACGTCCGCAAGGACTGCTGGATCTTTGGCGGCCGTGGGACGGAAAAACCGAAGACCTCTACCAGACCGCTTCATTCGCCATGGTGCCGTGGTCCAACCGTATCAGCGGTGGCGGCTTCACGCACGAGGGGCAGTTCCATCCCATGCGCCCGAATCGCGCGGGCGAGCCCTACCCGATTCATGGCGATGGCTGGCTGCAGGCCTGGCAGCTTTCACAGCCGGCGAACGACACACTGGTGATGGCCTTGGTGTCGCACGGCTTCGACGGCAACCCGTATGACTATGAGGCCATGCAGACCTTCCGGCTGGTGGACGGCGGGCTGGACCAGCAACTGCGGGTGCGTCACCTGGGCGCCACGCCCTTGCCCTACGGCCTGGGCGTGCACCCCTGGTTCCCCCGCACCGCGCAAACGCGGATTACCGCGCCGGTTCAGGGCCTCTGGCTCTGCGGTGATGACCCGCTGCCGCTTGCGCACACGACGGAATTTCCGGCAGGCTGGAACCTGAACGAGGGGGCGCCGGCCAACGGCCCGCTCATCGACAACGGCTACACCGGCTGGGGCGGCAGGGCCTGCATCGCCTGGCCCGAACTGGGCCTGCAGGTCATGGCCGGCATGCCGGACTTTGAACGCGACGGCGGCGCGGCGCAGCACTTCTGCCTGGTCTACCGGCCGCCGCAGGGACCCGCATTTTGTTTTGAGCCCATTACGCAACCCATCGATGCCTTTCACCTGCCCGGCCGGCCCGGCCTGCGTGTGCTGGGGCACGGGGAAGCGTTTTCGCTGAATATCCGGTGGCGCATTGGCACCGCGGCCGCGCGCGCCTGAATTTCGATACGCGCCCTTAAACCAGGCCGCTGAGCTTGCGTGCCGCCTCCAGCAATTTCTGCACATGCCGCTCGTCATAGCGTTCGGCCGGCATGGTCAGCGTCAGCGCGGCGGCCAGGCTGCCGTCCGCCCTGAACACCGGCGCCGAGATACCGGCCACACCCTCCAGGCGGTCTCCCACCGACGAGTAATACCCCTGCTCGCGGATGCGGGCGTAGAGGGTTTTGTCCTTGGCGCTGGTGGAACCGGTGGCGCCGGCGGGCCTGGCGCCGAAAGCCGTCAACACGCGGCCGCCCGTGCCGCGGTTCAGCGGCAGCACGTCGCCGGCGCGTATGTGGTCGCGCACCGGCTGCGGCGAGTCCACCCGGTAGAGGCACAGGCGCGCATCACCCTGGACCACGTGGTAAGCCGCGCTTTCGCGCGTAGCCGCCACCAACGCGCGCAGGGCCGGCAGCACCACACGCTCCAGCGAGAAAGAAGCGGCATACACTGCGTTGAGCCGCGCCACCTCGTTGCCGAGGCCGTAGCTGCCGTCTTCCAGCCGCTGCACCAGGCGCGCGTGCTCCAGCGAAGCCAGCAGGCGCAGCGCCGTGCTTTTATAGAGTTGCGTGCGGCTGGACAACTCCGCCAGGCCCAGCGAGGTGTCGCCCGCGCGGAAGGCCGACAACAGGGTCAGCGCGCGGTCCACCGCGGCAGCGCCGCCCGGCGCGGCGTGGCTGTCGGCAAGGGATTCGATCTGGGCTTTGCGAGGCATGGCCACCTTTCAAGTCTGGCGCGCCGCGCGGCTTGACGGACCGGCGGCTCACGCGCAATAGCTAATAAGAAAGAACTACATTCTATCTTATGGAACTTCGAATTTGAACGCAAGCCCGCTTGCACGCGCGCTGCGTGTGTCTCAAATCCGCCGCACAAGAGCGTGATCGGCGACAGAATAAGGGTCAATCACCTGTGGATTGCTGACATTCATGCCCATAATGAGCGCGCATGGACAAACTCAAGCAGCTCGAATCCTTTGTCTCGGTGGTGGCGCGCGGCAGCCTGACGGCGGCCGCCAAGTCCGAGGGGGTTGCGCCCGCCATCATGGGCCGGCGGCTGGACGCGCTGGAAGAACGGCTGGGCGTAAAGCTGCTGGTGCGCACCACGCGGCGCATCGCGCTCACGCATGAAGGCAGCGCCTTCCTGGAAGACTGCCAGCGCCTGCTGGCCGACCTGGCCAATGCGGAGGCCAGCGTGTCGGCCGGCGGCGTGAAGGCCAGCGGCCATTTGCGCATCACCGCGCCGGCGGGTTTCGGGCGGCGCCACGTCGCGCCGCTGGTCACCAAATTCCGCGAGCAGCATGCCGACGTGACCATTTCCCTGAACCTGGGCGACCGCGTGGTGGACCTGGCGGGCGAGGGTTTCGACTGCGCGGTGCGCGTGGGCGACCTGCCGGACTCTTCGCTGGTCAGCGTGCGCATGGCCGACAACCGGCGCCTGTGCGTCGCCACGCCGCGCTACCTCAAGACCCACGGCACGCCGCAACACCCCAGCGAGCTGGCGCGCTTTGACTGCCTCACGCTGTCCAGCGACGCCTCGCAGACGCGGGGCTGGGCCTTCCAGGTGGGCGGCGAACTGGTGCACCTCAAGCCGGGCGGCCCGCTCGATTGCTCGGACGGCCAGGTCCTGCATGACTGGTGCCTGGCCGACTACGGCATCGCCTGGCGCAGCACCTGGGAGGTCGAATCGGAAATCGCCGCCGGGCGGCTGACGCCGGTGCTGGAAGATTTCGCCGCGCCGCCCAACGGCATTTACGCGGTGTTCCCGCAGCGCAAGCACCTGCCGCTGCGCGTGCGCCTGTGGGTGGACTTCCTCAAGCACCACTACAGCCAGCCGGAGTTCTGGCGCTCGTCGGCGGCCAGGTCCTGAGCCCCTTCCCCAACACACAGACTGAAAAAGGATCTCGCGATGACACTCGAAGCCCTGCTGGCCTATGCCCACCTGCTGGCGATTTTCACCATGGTGGTTTTTCTCGCGAGCGAGGCGGCGCTGTGCCGCGTCGAATGGCTCAACGCCGCCGTGGTCGAGCGGCTGGGTAAAGTCGACATGGTGTACGGCATCGCCGCCGGCACGGTCTTGCTGACCGGCCTGGCGCGCGTGTTCCTGGGCAGCAAGGGCGCGGCCTGGTATGCCCACAACCCCCTGCTCTATCTGAAGTTGATCATGTTCCTGGTGATAGGCCTGGTCTCCATCAAGCCGACCCTGATGTTCGTGCGCTGGCGGCGGGCGCTGCGCGCCAGCGGGGCCTTGCCCGATGCGGCCGAGATCAAAAAAGCGCGCCGGCTGGTGATGGTGCAGGCGCACATCCTGCCCTTTATTCCACTGGTGGCGGTGTTCCTGGCACGCGGTTTTGGCTAGGGCCTGTCAATACGCGAAGGCACGGCGGGAACCGTAAAACTGGCCGGTGAGTCTCCGCGCTGGTGTCTTTCCCACATCAAGGTGTACGCGGACTCAATATGCGAACAAAAGCGTTTTGTGTCGAACAGGGGATATTCAGAACGATTTCGCCATAGCCTGGCGCGAATATCGGACAGCAAGTCGGGACGCGTTGCGAGCTTCAGGGCCAGCGCCTCATAGTCCGCCAGGGATTCAGTGATCATTTCGGGCAAGCCCACCGCACTCAGCAAACTGGCGGCCACCCGGCCGGGAAAGGTCGTACCCATACAGGTCAGAACGGGTAAACCAGCCCACAAGGCATCACTGGCAGTCGTGTGCGCGTTGTAAGGGAGCGTGTCCAAAAACAAATCCGCCAGTTTGTGCCGCGCCAGGTGTTTGTCCAGCTCCAACCGGGGCGCAAAGACCAATCGCTCCGCTGCGACACCGCGCCGCAATGCCTCGGAGCGCAGATTTCGCGAGACTGCCTCATTGTCTTGCAACAACCACAACACGCTGCCGCTGACCTCCGTCAGCAGGCGCATCCAGACGTCGAATACTTCGGGCGTGATCTTGTAGTTGTTGTTGAAGCAGCAAAAAACAAAACCCGTCGCGGGCAAACCGCATTCCTCCCGGGAGAGCATTGCTTCCGCAATCTGCCGCTGCGCATCGTTGGGCTGGTAGCTGTCCGGCAAGCACACGATTTTTTCCGCATAGAAATGCTGGTGCCCGTCGGGAATGACGCAATGGTCCGCAAGGATGTAGTCGACACAGTCCATGCCCATGCTTCCGGGAAAGCCCAAATAGTTAACCTGAACGGGCGCGGGCCTCTGGGCCAGAATTCCCGGCCGGCCGTCCGTGGTGAAACCTTTCAGGTCAACCGCGATATCGATTTCCATGTCCCTGAGCAAACCGGCCGCTTCCCGGTCGCTCTTTGTTCGAACGTCAACAAATCGGTCGAACGAACGCAGCAGGCGCTGACGCATGGCTCCTGTGGAGTCAGGGCCAAACGACAGCGCGACGATCTCAAACCGTTCGTGATCATGAAGTTCAAACAGTTCGGCCATCAAATAAGCGGTTGCATGGTCATGAAAATCCGCGGAGAGATAGGCCACCCGAATCCTGTCGTGCGTGTAGCGCTGACCGCCCCACAAAGGCTTGTCCGAGGGCGGGCATGCCTCGGCGGCGTGTGTCCGCGCACACTGCAGCAGCGCGGCCGCTGACTGTGTCGCCGCCAGAAATGTGAACGGCTCAATCGCTTTTTCCCCCGTCATGACCGCCGCGTTCAATCGCTCCAGGTCCGTCTCGTACTGCGACCAGTCACAGGAATACCTTTTCGAATAAAACAAGGCGCCAAGGGCATAGGGATACTCCGGCTCAATGTCGATCAGCCGGGCAATGGCACGCGCAGCCTCATCGTGGCGGCGCAAGCAGGCCAGCATTGCGCCAAGGTTCCCCAGGGCATTCGCATGCCGGGGCTCCAGCGCCAACGCCTGCTCAAAGGAAGCCAGCGCATCCTCATGCCGGTTCAGCCCGCCAAGCGCAATGCCGCGGTCGTTGAAAGCCTCCGCGGAGTTCGGGTTCAGAGCGACCAGCTTGTCATAACTCGCCAATGCATCCTCAAACCTGTTGGACCGGCGGAACACATCCCCCAGCCGGCTATGAACCTGCGCATGATCCGGCTGAAGTTTCAACGCTTCCTGAAAGCAATCGATGGCACGCTCCAGATCGTTTTCGTACGCATACAAGCCTCCGAGCTGCGCGTGAAAATCCATCATCTCCGGGTATGCGGCAATTCCCTTGAGGAGAATTTCCTTGGCACGCCCGATTTGCCCGCTTTCCAACAGCATCTGGCACAAATCACCATAAACAATCTCGAAGTCCCGCTTGAGTTCGAGCACCCGAACGAAGTTTTCTATCGCGGCCTCTGTCTTGCCCTGCTTCCTGGCCATTAAACCGAGGAAATAAAAAGCGTCAGCCAGCGCCGGGTTGATGTCCAGGCTCCGCCGGAGCGCCTGTTCCGCCTCTTGATAACGCTGTTGTTCCCCGAGCACAAACCCAAGGTTGAGGCAGGCATCGGCGTCCTGCCGATTGGCGGCGATGGCTTCACGGTAACTGCGTGAGGCCTCGTCCAGCTTCCCTTCAGCAAGAAAGGCATTTCCGCGTCGCCTGAGAATATCTCCACGGGGTGTTTGGTCGAGTGCCATCGATGTGCCGTGCGCACTTCCCGGCGCTTCAGCAGGGCTGGCTTGCGCCTCTGCGGTGGAGACGGCTTTCCTCAACCAGTTGAACACCCCCATGCGCTTCCTTTTGTGACCAGGACTCACACTGTATCTTGCGCAGCGCCATTTCGCCTTTTTAAAGCAGGCCGCGCACCAACCAAAAAGCAGTGCCCCACATCATCAGCGCCACCAGCAAATCCATGGCGCGCCACACCACCGGCGAATTGAGCCGGCGCCCCACGCACCACAAGGCCGAGCCCAGGCCGGTGAACCACAGCAGTGAGCCGGCAATCGCCCCCAGGCCGAACACCGCGTTGTCGGGCTGCGCGTAGGCGAGCGACGCGGTTCCGATCACGATGGCCGTGTCCAGCCAGGCATGCGGATTGAGCCAGGACAGCGCCAGCGCCAGGCCTATCGCCTTGCGGCGCGGAATGGCTTCGGCCGCGATCGTTGCGCCGTCGGCAGCCTGGGGCGCCGGTTGCAGAAACCGCCGCATCGCCTGCGCGCCGTAGACGATCAGCACCAGTGCGCCCGCACCCGTCGTCGCGCCCAGCAGCTTGTCAGACAGGCCGCCCAGTTGCGCCAGCCCCATCACGCCCAGCGCAATCAACGCCACGTCGGTCAGCACGCAGACGGCGACGGTGAGCCACAAGTGCTGGCGCAGCAGGCCCATGCGTATCACGTGGGCGTTTTGCGGGCCTATGGCCATGATGAGCGACAGGCTCAGGACCATGCCGGTCAGGAAAGCAGGGGCGGCGATCGGGTTCATGGCGCTTCTTTGAAGGACGGTGGGATTGCCTGCAGTGTCGCGCAAAGCCGATAATGCTTAAACAAAATTAACTAAAACTAGTATTTATCAATTAATACTTGATTTATTCCCCAGCGAACCGCCCATGCTCGATGCCCGCCAACTGGACGCCTTGGCCGCCGTGATTGAACACGGCAGCTTCGGCGACGCCGCCAAAGCCCTGAGCCTGACCCTGGCCGCCGTGTCCCTGCGCATCAAGTCGCTGGAAGGCGCGCTGGGCCAGCGCCTGCTGGTGCGGGGCAAACAGGTGCGCGCCACACCGGCCGGCCAGGCCTTGCTCACCCATGTGCGGCAGCTGCGGCTGATGGAGTCCGACCTGCTGGCGGGCATGCAGGGCGGCGGCAAGGGCGAGCGGCTGCAAAGCCTCAGCGTGGCGGTCAACGCCGACTCCCTGAGCAGCTGGTTTTTGCCCGGCGTGGCGCCGGTGCTGCACGGCCACGGAATGCTGCTGGACGTGGTGGTGGACGACCAGGACCACACCCATGACGCCCTCAAAAGCGGCGACGTCACCGGCTGCGTCACCACGCTGGCGCAAGCCATGCGCGGCTGCGTGGCCGAACCGCTGGGCGTGATGCGCTACCGCTGCATGGCCTCGCCGGCGCTGGTCGCGCAGTGGAACGAACCCGCGCCGGGCGGCAAGGCAGCCGGGCCGAACCGCCTGGCCCACCGCCTGCTCGCCAGCCCGGCCGTGATCTTCAACCGCAAGGACGCGCTGCAGGACGCCTTCCTGGCCCAGCACTTCAAGCTCAAAGCCGCGCTGTACCCGCGCCACTTCGTGCCGGCCGTCGATGCCTTTGAGCTGGCACTCGAACTCGGCATGGGCTGGGGCATGGTGCCCGACCTCCTGCTGGCGGCGCGCGCGAGCCGCCCGCCCTTGCAGGAGGTATTGCCGGGCTGCCCGGTCGACGTGCGGCTGTATTGGCAGCACTGGGCGCGTGAGCCGCTGGCGGCGCAGCGGCTCACGCAGGCCGTCAAGCAGGCGGCGAAGGAGCAGTTGCTGCAGGACTGAGGCCGGCCATGCCGGCCTCGGGCCGCTTATTTTTTGGCGGAAGCGGCGGCAGCCGGTTTGGCGGCGGGCGCGGCCGCGACGGGGGCCGCGGCGGCTTTTTCGTCGGCCGTGCACTTCTTGATATGCGAGGTTTTGGCGGCGCCGGAGAGTTTCTTGTCGGCGGCGGATTTCGCGCACGCGGCGCTGGGCGCACCGCCGGCGTCGGCAATGCATTTCTTCTCGAAGCTGGCCTTGGCGGCGCCCGCCAGCTTTTTCTCGGCGGACTTGGCCGCGCACTCGGCTTCGGCGCCCGCCGCATGGGCCACGGACGACAGGCCCATCGACAGGGCAAAGGCCATAGCGGCCAGGGACAATAGTTGTTTCATGATGGATCCCAGTGGAAAACGCGGAAAATCAGAATTGAGTTCCCGCCGAAATTCAAACACATAAGGCTGGGCTTGGCTCGTCAAATTCGACGGCCGGGCATCCCCGGTCACCAGGCGGCGCCTGGCTTAACCGTAAAATCACTCGATGCTCTCGATTAAAAAAGACCTGCTCTCGGCCCTGGCCGCGGGCCTGGAAGAACTTTCCCCCGGCGCGGGCGACAAAGCCGCGTTTGAATCCCCCAAGGTCGCGGCTCACGGCGACTTCGCCTGCACGGCCGCGATGCAGCTGGCCAAGCCGCTCAAGCTCAACCCGCGCCAGATGGCCGAAAGCCTGCGTGCCATCCTTCTGAAAGCCCCGGCTTTCGAGCGCTGGGTGGACGCCATCGAGATCGCCGGCCCCGGCTTCATCAACATACGCCTCAAACCCGCGGCCAAGCAGGAAACCGTGCGCGAGGTGCTGCAGGCCGGTGCCGCCTACGGAACACAAGCCGCGGACAGCGGCCAGCGCATGGTGGTCGAGTTCGTCTCGGCCAACCCGACCGGGCCGCTGCACGTGGGCCACGGCCGGCAAGCCGCGCTGGGCGACGCGATCTGCAACCTGTTCGCCACGCAGGGCGCGCAGGTGTGGCGCGAGTTCTATTACAACGACGCGGGCGTGCAGATCCAGACCTTGGCGACCAGCACGCAGGCGCGCGCCAAAGGCATCAAGCCCGGCGACGCCGGCTGGCCCGAGTCGGCCTACAACGGCGACTACATCGCCGACATCGCGGCCGACTTCCTGGCGAAGAAGACGGTCAAATCGGACGACCGCGAATTCACCGCCTCGGGCGACGTGGAAGACATCGACTCGATACGCCAGTTCGCCGTGGCTTACCTGCGCCACGAGCAGGACCTGGACCTCAAGGCTTTCTCGGTGAAGTTCGACAATTACTACCTCGAGTCCAGCCTGTACAGCTCGGGCCGCGTCGATGCCACGGTGGCAAAACTGAAAGACGCCGGCAAGACTTACGAGCAGGACGGCGCGCTGTGGCTGAAGTCGACCGAGTACGGCGACGACAAAGACCGCGTGATGAAAAAGAGCGACGGCACGTACACCTATTTCGTGCCCGACGTGGCCTACCACCTGGCCAAATGGGAGCGCGGTTTCGGCAAGGCCATCAACATCCAGGGCATGGACCACCACGGCACCATCGCCCGCGTGCGCGCCGGGCTGCAGGCCGTGGGCGAAGGCATTCCCCAGGGCTACCCCGACTACGTGCTGCACACCATGGTGCGCGTGATGCGCAACGGCGAAGAGGTCAAGATCTCCAAGCGCGCCGGCAGCTACGTCACGCTGCGCGACCTGATCGAGTGGACCAGCGCCGACGCCGTGCGTTTCTTTTTGCTCAGCCGCAAGCCCGACACCGAATACATCTTTGACATCGACCTCGCGCTGGCCAAGAACAACGAGAACCCGGTCTACTACGTGCAGTACGCGCATGCGCGCATCTGCTCCATCCTCACCACCTGGGCCGGCCAAGGCGGCGACGAAGCCAGCCTGAAGTCGGCCGACCTGTCGGCACTGGACAGCCCGCAGGCGCAGGCGTTGATGCTGCTGCTGGCCAAATACCCCGACATGCTCGCCAATGCGGCCGCGGGGCTGGCGCCGCACGACGTCGCGTTTTACCTGCGCGAGCTGGCCGCGAGCTACCACAGCTACTACGATGCCGAGCGCATCCTGGTCGATGACGAGGCCGTCAAGCGGGCTCGCCTGGCGCTGGTCGCGGCGACCGCGCAGGTGTTGCACAATGGCTTGGCGGTGCTGGGCGTGAGCGCCCCGCGCAAGATGTAAACAATGCGACAAGCGCCGGAGACACCCGGATTTTCAGGACAAGGCAATGAACGTGGGCAAGGTATGAACACACAACGAGGCGGAACCCTGCTGGGTTTGATCATTGGCGCGCTGATCGGCCTGGGCGCCGCGCTGGCCGTGGCGGTCTACATCACCAAAGTGCCGGTGCCTTTCATGAACAAAAGCCAGGCGCGCAACCCCGACAGCGATGCCGTGGAAGCCAAGAAGAACAAGGACTGGAACCCGAACGCGCCGCTGGCCGGCAAGAACCAGCCCAAGCCTGCGGTCCCCCCGGCCGCCACCGAAGTGACCGGCACAGCCGTCCCCGATCCCGCCGCCGGGCCCAAGGCCGCCGCCTCGGCGCCCGCCAAAACCGCCGCCAGGCCCGCCCTTGCCCCCGCAGCCGCGGCCGACCCGCTGGGCGAGCTGGCCAAGGCCAAGGTTGAAGGCCTGTCGTCCGGCCCTGGTGTGGACCCTTTCAGCTACTTCATCCAGGCCGGCGCCTTCCGCACGCCCGAGGACGCCGAGCAGCAGCGCGCCAAGCTCCTGCTGCTGGGCATGCAGGCCAAGGTCAGCGAGCGCGAGCAGGCCGGCCGCACCGTCTACCGCGTGCGCCTCGGGCCTTTCGACAAAAAAGAAGATGCCGACAAGGCCAAGGAACGGCTGGACAACAATTCCATTGAAACCGCGCTGGTCCGCGTGCAGCGCTGAACTTTTCACGAGGCCGGTGTACAAACCCCTGTGCCCCGCACCATGAGGCGGCCGTCCGGAGCGGCGGTTTCCACGCTATTTCTGTCATTCCAGGAGAAAAATCTGATGCAACGCCGTGAGTTTTCGTTTTCAGCCGCTTCTGCGGCCGTCGCCACCCTGGGCGGCAGCGCCCTGCCCAACCTGGCGCAAGCCCAGGCCAAGGCCTTCAAGGACGGCGAGGACTACCTGACGCTGGACAAGCCGGCACCCACCGAAGCCCCCGCCGGCAAGGTGGAGGTGGTGGAGTTCTTCTGGTACAGCTGCCCGCACTGCAATGCCTTCGAGCCACAATTCGAAGCCTGGGTGAAACAGGCGCCCAAAGACGTGAGCGTGCGGCGCGTCCCGGTGTCCTTCCGTCCCGATTTCGAACCCCAGCAGCGCCTGTATTACGTGCTCGAAGCCATGGGCAAGGTCGAGGAGCTCCACAAAAAGGTGTTTGCCGCGATTCACATGGAAAAGCAGGCGCTCAACACGCCCGAACTGGTGGCGGCCTGGGCCGAAAAGCAAGGCCTCAACAAGGCCAAGTTCGTCGAGATGTACAACTCCTTTTCGGTCACCACCAAGGCCCGCAAGGCCACGCAGCTGCAGGACTTCTACAAGGTCGACGGCGTGCCGGCGCTGGGCGTGGCCGGGCGTTATTACACCTCGGGCTCGCTGGCGCAGAGCATGCCGCGCGCACTGCAGGTCACGGATTTCCTGATCGCCCAGGCCCGCAAAACCAAGTAACAAGCGCGTGAACGGCCGTATGGGCCGTGCCCCTTGCCCCACGCCAAAAACCCGCCGCTTTCCCCGGCGGGTTTTTTTATGCCCCTAATAATTCTCCATGCAAGCCATTCCCGTAGCTTGCATGGCTACAATGGCCCAACTCCCAAGCAGCAAGATTCGTGCCTTATGAAACACCCCCTTATTTCCCTCATCCTGCCGGCCGCTTTGGCGCTGGGGGCGGCGTTTCCGTCCTGGGCTGAAAAAGCCGACCGGGACAAGCCCATGAACGCCGAGGCCGACGCCCTGCGTTATGACGACCTGAAGCAAACCAGCGTCTTCACCGGCAACGTGGTGATCACCAAGGGCACGACCATCGTGCGCGGCGCGCGCGTCGACGTCAGCCAGGATCCGGAAGGCTACCAGCAGGCGGTCTCCATCGCGGCGCCCGGCAAGCTGGCCTTCTACCGCAAAAAACGCGACGGCGTGGACGAATACATCGAGGGCGAAGGCGAGCGGATTGAATACGACAGCCGCGCCGACCTCGTCAAATTCATCAAGCGTGCCGTGGTGCGCCGCTACAACGGCGCCACGCTGGTGGACGAAACCACAGGCGGCGTGATCGTCTACGACAACAACACCGACGTCTTCACCGTGGACGGCGGCGCCCAAAACAGCACCGCCGCCAACCCGAGCGGGCGCATTCGCGCCATGCTGTCGCCGCGCGCCGCCGCGTCCGCGCCGGGCACCCCGGCCGCGCCCGCCGGCCCGCCCACCACACTGCGCCCCAGCACCACGCTGGGCAATGAAAAGAACTAGAAAGAACCTGCACAGATGGATGTGGTGACTGACACTTCGGCGGCCAAGGCCGCAACGCCCAGCCGCCTCGTTGCGCAGGGGCTGCAAAAATCCTACGGCAGCCGCAAGGTCGTGCAGGACGTTTCGCTGGCCGTGCAAAAAGGCGAGGTCGTGGGCCTGCTGGGGCCCAACGGCGCCGGCAAGACGACATCTTTCTACATGATCGTCGGCCTGGTGCGCGCCGACGCGGGTGAGATCTCCATCGACGGCGAGTCGGTGGAACACATGCCGATTCACCTGCGCGCCCGGCTGGGCCTGAGCTACCTGCCGCAGGAAGCCTCGATCTTCCGCAAGCTCACGGTGGAAGAAAACGTGCGCGCCGTCCTCGAATTGCAGCTGGACGAGACCGGCAAGCCGCTGGGCCGGGCCGACATCGAGTCGCGCCTGGATTCGCTGCTGCAGGATTTGCGCGTGGACCACCTGCGCAATTCGCCGGCGCCGGCGCTGTCCGGCGGCGAGCGCCGCCGCGTCGAGATCGCGCGCGCCCTGGCGACGCAGCCGCGCTTCATCCTGCTCGACGAACCCTTTGCCGGTATCGACCCCATCGCCGTGATCGAGATCCAGCGCATCATCGGCTTCCTGAAATCGCGCGGCATCGGCGTACTGATCACCGACCACAACGTACGCGAAACGCTGGGCATTTGCGATCATGCCTACATCATCAGCGACGGCCACGTGCTGGCCCAGGGCACGCCCTCCGAGATCGTCAACAACGCCGATGTGCGCCGCGTCTATCTCGGCGAACACTTCAAGATGTGATGGCTTCCCCCTGTTGTCGCTCACTTCGTGTAGCTCCCTCCCCCCCCGAGGGGGCGGCGCCTGCGGCCTGGCAAAGCCAGTTCCGCGGCCCCTGCTCGAACTTTTTCTGCGCTTCGATCAAAGCTCCTTGACATGAAGCAGGGCCTCTCGCTCCGCGTCTCGCAGCACCTCGCGCTGACGCCCCAGTTGCAGCAGTCGATACGGCTGCTGCAACTGTCGACGCTCGAGCTGAGCCAGGAGGTCGAGCAGATGCTCGACGAAAATCCTTTCCTCGAGGTGTCGGAAGAAACCGCGGTGCGCGAGGAGTTCGGGCTGGAGCACGTCAACACGCCGGTGAGCCAGGACAGCCGCGAGTTTGAATCGGCGGCGGAGCCGGGTAGCGGCGGCACGGAAGATACCGGGACCTCGCCTGCCAGCGACGCCGAGGTCAGCGCGGAGCCCAAGCTGGAGGAAAGCTGGGAAGGCGACGGATCGGTGGAAACCACGCCCGACGACAGCGAATGGGGCAGCGATGCGCCGGCGCGCAAGAACAACAACGACGAGGGCGACACCGAGGCCTCCGACCTGACGGGCGGCCACGAGTCGCTGCAAGACCATTTGCACCGCCAGTCGCTGGGCCTGCGCCTGTCCGAAGAGGACCGCGCCGCCCTGCATTTCCTGATCGAGTCGCTCAACGACGACGGCTACCTTGAAGACAGCCTGGCCTCGCTCTCGGCGGGCCTGGCAGGAAGCGACCTGGAGCAGGCCGAGGAACTCGAGCAGCGTTTTGCCATGGCGCTCAAGCTGCTGCACCACATGGAGCCGGCCGGCGTGGGCGCGCGCAACCTGGCCGAGTGCCTGGGCCTGCAGCTGCTGGACTGCAAGGACTGCGAGGAAACCCGCGCCGCCATCGCCATGTGCAGGCAACCCATGGAGCTGCTGGCCAAACGCGACGTGAAGCGCCTGTCGCACCTGTGCGGGTTTACCGAGGCCGCCATCAAGGGCGGCATCGCGGTGATAGGCCGGCTGGACCCCAAGCCCGGGCGCCGCTTCGTCAACGTGGAACGCAACCTGATCGTGCCCGACGTCATCGTCATCAAGTCGGGCCGGGGCTTCAAGGTTTCGCTCAACGGCGACGTGATGCCGCGCCTGCGCGTGCACGACATCTACGCCAACGCCCTCAAGCAGCACAAGGGCCAGGGCGGCCAGGCGCTGCAGCAGCGCCTGCAGGAGGCGCGCTGGTTCATCAAGAACATCCAGCAGCGCTTTGACACCATCCTGCGCGTGAGCAGCGCCATCGTCGAGCGGCAGAAAAACTTCTTCACGCACGGCGAGCTCGCCATGCGCCCGCTGGTGCTGCGCGAAATCGCCGACGAGCTGGGCCTGCATGAATCCACGATTTCGCGTGTAACCACGGCCAAGTACATGGGCACGCCTTTCGGTACCTTCGAGCTCAAGTACTTCTTCGGCTCCGCGCTGGGCACCGAAACCGGCGGCAATGCCTCCAGTACGGCGGTGCGCGCGCTGATCAAGCAGTTCGTCTCGTCCGAAAGCCTCAAGAAACCGCTCAGCGACAACCAGATTTCCGAAATGCTCAAGGAGCAGGGCATTGAATGCGCGCGCCGCACCGTGGCCAAGTACCGCGAGGCGCTACGTATTGCCCCCGCCAACCTGCGCAAGTCTCTCTAGATCTCCTCATGAACCAACTCCAGTTATTTTTACCGTGCGCCGCCGGCGTCGAGGCCCTGCTGGCCACCGAAGTGCAGCGCGTGACCGGCATCGAGGGCAAGGCCTGGCGCGCCGGCGTGCAACTGCAGGCCTCCTGGCGCGACGCCTTGCAGCTCAACCTGCACAGCCGCCTGGCGCAGCGCGTGCTCATCGAGCTGCAGCACAACCAGTACCGCAGCGAGCAGGATCTCTACAACGCCGCCGCCAACGTGGCCTGGGAAATCTGGTTCACGCCCAAGCAGACCTTCAAGGTCGAGATCACCGCCCAGCACAGCCCGCTGCAAAGCCTGAACTTCGCGGCGCTGAAAATCAAGGACGCGATCGCCGACCGTTTCCGCGCCAAGTTCGACGACGTGCGGCCCAGCGTCGACACGCGCTGGCCCGACGTGCGCGTCTACGTGCACCTGACGACCGACAACGTCACCATCTACATCGACACCTCGGGCGAGCCGCTCTTCAAGCGCGGCTGGCGCGAAGACAAGGGCGACGCGCCTCTGAAGGAAACGCTGGCCGCCGCGATGATCGCCGCCAGCGGCTGGGACCAGCTCTGCAAGGACGGCGTGCCGCTGTACGACCCCTGCTGCGGCTCGGGCACCATCGCCATCGAGGCGGCCCAGATCGCCTGCAACATCGCGCCCGGTATCAACCGCCGCTTCGCCTTCCAGAAGTACCTGCCTTTTCAGGCCCATGTGTGGGACGGCCTGCTGGACCAGGCCGAAGCCGCCATCACCGAGTCCACGGCGCCGGTGTTCGGCAGCGACGTGTCCTTCCGCATGGTCGACTTCGCCGAACGCAATGCCGAGCGCGCCGGCGTGGCCAATGCGGTGGAGTTCCGCGGCGGCGATGCCTTGCAGCGCATGCCGCCCGCGCCCTCGGGCGTGATGCTGGTGAACCCGCCCTACGGCGAGCGCATCGACGTGGCCGGTGTGGCC
>NZ_CALRNF020000037.1:0-62772 GCF_943369415.1 Polaromonas sp. YR568 | reverse complement strand
CGGCCAGCAGGGCCGCGTGCCTGCGCGCCTGGCCCACCCTGCTGAGGTCTTCCATGGGGAAGACCGCGTGCAATGAGCCGCGGGCTACTTCCACCGGGTGATGCTCACACAAGTACCCTCACCCACGGCGGACTGGATGTCGAATTCGTGCACCAGGCGCTTGCTGCCCGACAGTCCCAGGCCCATGCCTTTGCCGGAGGTCCAGCCGTCTTTCAGCGCCAGGCCCATGTCGGGGATGCCCGGCCCCTTGTCGCTGAATTTCAGCAAAAGCCCGGTCTTCGATCCGGTATCCAGGACCTCCCACGCCATCTCGCCGCCGCCGCCGTAGACGACGGTGTTGCGCGAGAGCTCGCTCGCGGCGGTGATCATCTTGGTCTGGTCGACCAGGGAGAATTTCAGCTGCTGGGTCAGGCCGCGCACGACCTGCCGGCTCATGACGATGTCGGCCTCGGTGCGCAGGGGGCAACTGCCTTTGGCTTCATGCGCCAAGAGAGTCTCCGCCCGTCGCCGCGTTGAGCAGCTCCATGCCGCGGCTGACGTTCAGCGCGGTTTTCACGCCTTCCAGCGACAGGCCGAGCTCGACCAGGGTAATGGCCACGGCCGGCTGCATGCCCACGACGACGGTCGTGGCATCCAGCAGGCGGCCTATCCCGGAGATGCCGGCCAGCATGCGGCCGACGAAGGAATCGACGATCTCCAGCGCGGAAATGTCGATGAGCACGCCGTTCGCGCCGGAACTGGTGATCTTCGCCGCCAGGTCATCCTGCAGGGCCAGGGCGGTCTGGTCTTCCATGTCCATCTGGATCGTGACGAGGAGCGAGCGCCCCATCTGCAAAATCGGAATGCGGTACATGGCGGCCTTCAGACGGTCTTGGCGGGGCGGGTGACCACGTAGCCGGTGCGTTTGAGCGCCAGGGCCAGGGCGTCGGCCAGGGTGGCCTTGGACGTCACGCCTTGCAGATCGATACCCAGGTGCACGATGGTCTGCGCGATCTGGGGCCGGATGCCGCTGATGATGCAATCGGCGCCCATGAGGCGGATGGCGGTGACGGTTTTCAGCAGGTGCTGCGCGACCAGCGTGTCGACCGTCGGCACGCCCGTGATGTCGATGATGGCCAGGGTCGATTCGGTCTCGACGATGCGCTGCAGCAGCGACTCCATGACGAGCTGCGTGCGGCCGCTGTCCAGCGTTCCTATCATGGGCACGGCGAGGACGCCGTCCCACAGCTTGATCACCGGGGTCGAAAGTTCCAGGAGCTCGTGCTGCTGGCGATTGATGATGTCTTCACGCGCGCGCTGGTAGGTCGTGACGGTCCATTGGGCCATCTTGTCGACCGTGCCCGACACCAGCTCCACCGCCTCGATCAGCTTGCCGGGGTCAGACCCGACGAGCTTGGGCAAAGCGGTGAAAAGAGGGGTTTTGAGCGCCAGGATGAAAGCACTGGTTTCGCCGGCCGTGCGGCCCTGCGCGGCGCGCGAACGGGAGAGGGCCTCCAGCACATGCTTCACGTCCGCCCACTCCTCGCCGTCGAAGGATGTGCCCGCGCCATTCCCCAACGCGGTACCCAGGGCGCCGAGCAACTCCCTGGCCTCTTTGGACGTCGATGCATGCGCATCCTGGCCGGGCGTCACGCCAAAATTCTTTAACCAGTCACCGGAGAGCGATTCACTGCCCTCCAGCAAAGAGATGAACAGGGAATTCTTGTTGCTCAGCGCCATGATCTGCCCGCAGTTGTTAAGGATTGGCAGTGTACCTCCAGCGCCTCTTTTGTCGGTGTAATCCCTATGTCTTATGACATAGAAGCCGGCAGCCGCCTTTTTACGAGGCGTCGAACGCGGCCGGCATCCACTCGATGGCGGCATCGGCCTTGCCGTCCAGCGCGCCGTTGACCAGCACCACGTCGAAGCGGCAAGGCGGCGGGCTGGCGAAACGCATCAGGTAGTGGCGCGCCGCCAGCACGATGCGCTGCTGCTTGGCGGCGCTGATGCTGGCCGCCGCGCCGCCATGCGCGTCGTCGGCGCGCTGGCGCACTTCCACGAACACCAGCGTGCCGTCGCGTGCACGCATCACCAGGTCGATCTCGCCGCCGCCGCGCCCCGGCGTCCGATAATTGGCCTCGACGAACTTGAGGCCCGCCCGGCCCAGGTAGGCGCGCGCCGCGGACTCGGCGGCGTCACCGCGCGACTTGGTGGTAACCTGCCCGGACAAGGGACGCGCGCCCTCGGCCGCGCCTGCCGGCGGCACCCTGGAACCCTGTTTTCTGGAAAACCACATTGAACGCTTCTTTCGACCTGGCCCTGGATGCGGCACGCGCCGCGGCGGGCATGCAGCATTATCCGGAAAGTGCCCTCTATGTCGTGGCCACCCCCATAGGGAACCTGGCCGACATCAGCCTGCGCGCGCTGCAGGTGCTGCAGCTCGTGGATGCGATCGCCTGCGAGGACAAGCGCCACTCGCAGCCCCTGCTGCGCCAGTACGGCATCGACAAGCCGCTGCTCGCGGTGCATGAACACAACGAAGCGCAGGCCGCCGGCCTGGTGATAGAGCGCCTGCAGCGCGGCGAACGCGTGGCCTATGTCAGCGATGCCGGAACGCCCGCCGTGAGCGACCCGGGCGCGCGGCTGGTGGCCGCGGTCCGCGCGGCGGGCCTCACCGTCATGCCGCTGCCCGGCGCCAGCAGCGTCACCACGGTGCTCAGCGTGGCCGGGCTCGGCAACCCGGGCGGCGAGACGGGTTTTGTGTTTGCCGGCTTCCTGCCCAGCAAGGCCGGCGAGCGCGACCAGGCGATTGCCGCGCTGCAGGCCGATGCCCGCGCCATCGTCATCCTGGAAGCCCCGCACCGCATCGAGGCGCTGGCGCGCGCCATGGCCGTGCTGGGGGAACGCCCCGTCACCGTGGGGCGCGAGCTGACCAAGCAATTCGAGGAAATCGCGACCGTGCCGGCGCAGGACTTCGCGGCCTGGCTGGCCGCGGGGCCGCAGCGCACGCGCGGCGAGTTCGCCCTGGTGCTGCACCCGTCCGCCGTGCCCGAGAGCGCCGAAGACGGCATGCGGGTGCTGCAACTGCTGCTGGCGGAACTGCCGCTCAAGACCGCCGTGAAACTGGCCGCCGACATCACCGGCGTGGGCCGCAACGAACTCTACGAAACCGCCCTCAAACTCAAAAACGCATGAACCCCAATGCCGACCAGCTCTGGCGCGCCCCGCGCTGGACACTCGCCGCCCTGCTGGCCATCCTCGGCATGCTGGGGCCGTTTTCCATCGACACCTACATCCCTGCGTTCTCCGGCATCGCGCAGTCGCTGGGCGCCTCGCCGGTGGAGATGCAGCAGACGCTGTCGGCCTACCTGTTCGGCTTCGCTTTCATGAACCTGTTCCACGGCGCGCTGGCCGACAGCTTCGGCCGCCGGCCGGTGGTGCTCTGGGGCATCGCGCTGTTCACCCTGGCCTCGGCCGGTTGCGCGCTGTCGCAAAGCATAGGCCAGCTGGTCTTCTTCCGCGCCGTGCAGGGTTTGTCGACGGGCGCGGGCATCGTGGTCTCGCGCGCCGTGATCCGTGACATGTACCCGCCGGCCCAGGCCCAGCAGGTCATGAGCCAGGTCACGATTTATTTCGGCGTGGCGCCCGCGCTGGCGCCCATCGTGGGCGGCTGGCTGTTTGTGCACCTGGGCTGGCACAGCATTTTCTGGTTCCTCACGGGCGTTGGCGTGGTGCTGTGGGCGACCAACTTCCGCTTCCTGCCCGAGACACTGCCGCCGCTGGACCGCCAGCCCTTCGAGGTGCGGCATTTGATGCGCGGCTACTGGCAGCTGGGTTCCAGCCCGCGCTTTTTATTGCTGGCGCTGGCCAGCGGCGTGCCCTTCAACGGCATGTTTTTGTACGTGCTGTCGGCGCCCGCCTTCCTGGGCGACCACCTGGCACTGCAGCCCACCGAGTTCTTCTGGTTTTTTCTGCTGACCATCTCCGGCATCATGTCCGGCGCCTGGCTGAGCGGCCGCCTGGCCGGCAAGATCGCGCCCAAGCAGCAGATACGCCACGGCTTCGTCATCATGCTGGTGACCTCGGTGCTGAACCTGGCGGCCAACCTGCTGTTCGCGCCGCATGTGTCGTGGGCGCTGTTCCCCATCGCGGTGTTCGCCTTCGGCTGGGCGCTGATGGTGCCGGTCGTCACGCTGCTGGTGCTGGACCTGTACCCAGAGCGGCGCGGCATGGCGTCGTCGCTGCAGGCCTTTATCGGCTCGACCGCCAACGGCATCGTGGCCGGCATCGTCGCGCCGCTGGTGATGCATTCCACGCCCGCGCTGGCGGCCGTGTCACTGGGGATGATGTGCATAGGCCTGGTGGCCTGGATGTACCTGCACCACCGCTGGCCGGAGATAGGCCGGCTGGCTTCGCGCGACTGATCTTCTACTCCTTCTCACTCTGGAATCTCTTACTCCCTCTCCCTCTGGGGGAGGGCAGGGGTGAGGGCCAGGGCCGGAGCATGACGCGCGGCATTTCGTGCGCCGCCGGCCCTCACCCTAACCCTCTCCCAGGGGGAGAGGGAACAAGTCGGGGAAAGGGGACAAGGAGTCAGCGATCGTTCATCCGGATCGGGAACTCCATACCCTGGCCGACACGCCGCACCACCTTGGCGGCATCCAGGTAGACAAAGAAGAACATGTCCTGGTCGCCGTCCACCCAGCGGTAGGTCATGATGTCGCCCGACCAGGAGGCCACGCCGTCCGTTTTCGCGGGCGGCCCGAACTCGCGCTCCACGTCCGCGCGCGTCCATTTGTCGACCTCTATCCTGGAGAAGTCCCGGATGTTCAGGACCTGCCGCACACTCACGACCTGGCCTGCGGCATCGAGGTCAACCATCGTGGCCGTCTGGCCTGTGGGTTGCCCGGAATATTGCAGCCGCGTGCCCGATGCCAGCGGCACCGTGCGTGTCGGCGTTCCCCAGCTCGCCAGCACCTGCTCGCGCGACATGCCGGGCTGCGGGGAGGCACAGCCAGCCAGAAGCAGCGCAGCGACCGCCATGCCTGAAAGAGATTGAAAGGCCTTCATGGATAACTCCTGGATTCATTCGTAAGGGTGTCAGACACCACCCGCCGCGGAATGTTCCCGCGCCGGGCGGCACGGATTCAAGCGCCCAGCTGCGCCCAGCCGGGGACGCCGGCGCGGCCGGAATAGCGGCTCGCGGCATCGTAACGCTCCCAGGCCAGCCGCGCTGTGCGCCCGCCGTAGATCTCTTCCTGCAGCCATTCACATTCGGCCTGCAGCGCGGCGTCGCCGCCCAGCCGCGTGTGCCAGACCTTGGCGGTGCTGTCCCAGCGGTAGCCGCGGTTTTTGAGCAGGTCCTTGGCCGCGAAAGGCGCGCCGGTGGCCTGCAGGCGGTAGCTCGGCAGGCGGGCCGCGGCCAGCAGGTGCGCCAGGCCATTGGTGCCCAGACCCGGCAGTTCGGCCATCAACACCGTGAGCAAGGCGTGGCAGTCCATCTCCGCGCGGTGCGCATCGTAAAACCAGCCCAGCGCCGAAGCCAGGTAACTGAGCTTGGCCGAGCTGTGGCCCGCGGCCGTCCAGTCGATGTCGGCGAATGAGCAGGCCCAGTTCAAGCCTTGCGCCTGCGGCAGCAGGCCTTCCACGAAGGGCCGGTCAAAGCCCGCGTTGTGCGCGATGACGAGGTCGGCGCCCGCCAGCAGGCTGTCGACGCGCGCCATGTCAAGCTGCTGGCCCGCCAGCATCTCGTCGGTGATACCGGTGATCTCGCGCGCGATTTTCGGCACCGGCATGCCCGGGTCGCGCAGCCCGTCGTACACCTGTACCGGCCCCGTCGCAAGGCCGGTCTGGGTATCGACCTGGATGCGCAGCAGCGCGAGTTCAATGACCTGGTCGCGCGAATTGTCCAGCCCCGTGGTTTCGGTGTCGAGGATCACCACCGTGGCGACAGGCCCCAGCGGCGCGTGGGGGAATTCCGTGGCCGGCACCAGGCGCCTGAGCACGCGGTAGTCGGGATGCCGCTCCAGCGCCAGGGCCATGGCCTCGGGGCTGTCGCCGGTCGCGGCGGAGGGCGCCGCGGGCGCAAGCGCCACCGGCTTGGCCGCCTTGGGCTTGCGCACCTTGGCGGCTGCGGCCTCGGCGGCCATCGCCAGCAAGCCCTCGTCAAAACCGAAACCCAGCTGGCCGGCCGTCGTCATGCGCTCGGGCAGGCGTGAAGCCTCTCAGGGTGGATACCGTCTTGCATGCTTGCTCCTGGGTTTGCTTGAAATAAAGCACGCTATCTTCGCAGATAGGCAATCAGGGCTCACGCCGTCTCCCTTCGCAATTCACGCAGGCTCGCGCAAACCGTGGGTCTGCACGGGTTTGGCCTTGGCGACCTCGTGCCTCAGCTGGTCGAAACCGGTCGCCGGCACGGACTCCCCCTCGCGGTCGGCGACTTCATCCAGCCTCGCGATCAAGGCCTCGGCATCGCGCTCGTCGCCGGGAAGAAAAATCCCCCGGGTCATGGTGATGTTCGCCTGCTCAAAACCGCCCGCGCCGGCCAGCAGGATCATGCGGGTGGGCGCGCCGTCGGCGACCAGGGCCACCAGGCCGGGGCTGACCGCGCCCGGTTCCAGCAAGGCGAGGTCCTCCGCCGTGAGCAGTTCCTCGGTCATGGCCGTTGCGGCAGTAGGCGCCAGGCAGTTGACCCGCACGTTGTAGCGCTCGCCTTCCAGTGCCAGGGTCTGCATCAGGCCGACCAGCGCCATCTTGGCGGCGCCGTAGTTGGCCTGGCCGAAGTTGCCGTAGAGGCCCGACGACGAGGTGGTCATGACGATGCGGCCGTACTGCTGCCCGCGCATCACATTCCAGACGGCATGCGTGCAATGCACGGCGCCCATGACGTGGACCTCCATCACGAGGCGGAAGTCCTCCAGGCTCATCCTGGCAAAACTCTTGTCGCGCAGGATGCCGGCGTTGTTGACCAGGATGTCGACCCGGCCCCAGCGGGCCACGGCGTCCTCCACCATGGCCGCGACCTGCAAAGGCTGGGTGACGTCCGCGTCGTTGGCAAAGGCCGTGCCGCCCAGTGCCTCGATGGCCTTCACCACGGATTCGGCGGGCGAGCCCGGCAGGCGGGCCCCGATGTCGTTCACCACGACGCGAGCGCCGTGGCGCGCGAGCTCCAGCGCATGTGCCCGGCCCAGCCCGCGGCCGGCGCCCGTGACGATGGCCACCTTGTTGTGCAGCAGTTTTGTCATTTCACTTCTCTTTCCATGCTTTTGATAAAAAAATCAGGCCACCTCAAACAGCCCCGCGGCGCCCATGCCGCCGCCCACGCACATGGCGACCACCACGTAACGCACGCCGCGCCGCTTTCCTTCAATGAGCGCATGGCCCGCCAGGCGCGCGCCCGTCATGCCGTAGGGATGGCCGATGGACACGCTGCCGCCGTTGACGTTGTATTTTTCGGGGTCTATGCCCAGGTGGTCGCGGCAATACAGCGCCTGGCAGGCAAAGGCCTCGTTGAGTTCCCACAGGCCTATGTCGTCGACGCTGAGCCCGTGCAGCTTGAGCAGCTTCGGGATCGCGTAGATGGGCCCTACGCCCATCTCTTCGGGCGCCGTGCCGGCCACGGCCATGCCGCGGTAAATGCCAAGCGCATTCAAGCCCTTTTGCTGCGCAAGCTTGCCGCTCATGAGCACGCAGGCGCTCGCGCCGTCGGACAGCTGGCTCGCGTTGCCGGCGGTCACGGTGCCGCCTTCCACGACCGGCTTCAAGCCGGCCAGGGATTCGGCCGTGGTGCCGGGGCGGTTGCCTTCGTCGCGGCCGAGCACGACGTTTTCGATGACGGACTCCCCGCCGGGCGCGGCCTTCAGCGTGGTCGCTTCAATCGGCACGATCTCCGCGAGGAAGCGGCCCTGGTCTTGAGCGCGCGCCGTGCGTTGCTGCGACAACAGCGCATAGGCGTCCTGCGCCTCGCGCGATATCCCGTATTTCGCGGCGACGTGCTCGGCCGTTAGCAGCATGGGCATGTAGGCGTGGGGCTCGAAGCGCGTGACCTGCGGGTCTTTTTCCGCCTGCATCCATTCGAAGTAGCGGTTCTGCACCTGGGAGATGTTCTCCTGCCCGCCGGCCACCACCACCTGCATGCCGTCGACCATGATCTGCTTGGCCGCCGTGGCGATCGCCATCAGGCCGGACGCGCACTGGCGGTCCACGGTCTGGGCGCTGACGGTGTTCGGCAGGCCGGCCGCCAGCACCGCCTGGCGCGCGATGTTGGAAGCCGCCGTGCCGGCGGTCAGCACCGAGCCGATGACCGCGTCGTCGATGCGGTCCGGTTCAATACCGCTTCTTTCCACCGCATGGCGGATGGCATGCCCCATCAGGGTGGGCGACTTGATGTTGTTGAGTGAACCGCGAAAGGCCTTGCCTATGGGCGTGCGGGCCGTGGAAACGATGACGGCGTCGATCAGGGACATGGTGTGGCTTGCTCTGGAAGTTTGGATGCATGCGGCTGCGGCCGTCCATGTGTGGGACAGCCACGGCCGCGGGCCGCATGCGGGGTCAAGGGATCAGGGGACCGGGTGTTTACGTGCTCAGCGTGGGTTCGCGCGACAGGGAAGGCGAATGCACAACGCCGGCACGCACCAGCGCCTCGGCGGCCTCCGTCCCCACGCCGATTTCGGAGAGCAGCGCCTGCGTGCTGTGCCCCAGCGCCTCGGCGCCGCGCGCACTGGGCCCGCCGTCGTCGGCACAGCTGAAACCCAGTCCGCGCGTGCGCACTTCATGCCCGCGCTGCGAAAACCGGAAGTCCGGCATGCCGACGCAATCGCTGCCGTCGGTTTCACGCAGGAACTCGCCCAGCCTGCGCACGCGGGCGGCCGGCACGCCGGCGGCGTTCAGGCGCGTTTCCAGGTCCGCGGCCTGGTGGCTGCCAAAGGCGGCGCGCAACCGGCCGATCACATAGTCCGCATCGCGCGGGATCACAAAGCCCCGGCCCGGCGCATTGAAGGCCTCGAGGTCCAGCGCGCGCGCGTCCTCGCAGAGTTCTTCCATGCCCAGCGTTGCGGCGAGCTTGCGGAACTGCTGCGGTGTGTTGGCCGCGACGGCCAGCCAACCGTCCAGGCAGGGGTAGGTGTCGGCCGCCGGGCTGCCGGTGTAGCCCCGGTTGCCGATGCGCCGGGGTTCGGTGCCGTCCGTCAGAAAGGCGCTCGCGGCCGGGTACATCAGCATCAGCGAGGCCTGCACCATGGAGGCGTCTATGTACTGGCCCGCGCCGTCGCGCGCGCGGCGGTGCAGCGCGGAGACGATGGACAGCGAGCCCAGCATGCCGACCGCCACGTCGATCACCGGAAAACCGACCTTGAGCGGTGGCGCGTCCGGGTGCTCGCCCGACATCATCATCATGCCGGTCAGCGCCTGCACCACGTGGTCGTAAGCGCCGCGGCCCGACCACTCGCCCGTCTGGCCGTAGCCGGAGATCGAGCAATAGACGATGTCGGGCTTGACGGCCTTGATGGACTCGAAATCAAGCCCGTACTTGGCCACCACGCCGGGGCGGAAGTTCTCGATGAAGACGTCCGCCGTCAGCGCCAGCGAGCGCACCATCTCCGCGCCTTCCGGCGTGCGGATGTCCAGGGCCAGCGAACGCTTTCCGGCATTCATGGCCACAAAGGCGGTGGGCGTGTCGCCCTCGCTGGGATTCTTGCTGGTGCGCATGACTTCGCCGCCGTTGGGCGGCTCTATCTTGATGACCTCCGCGCCCATCTGCGCGAGGTAGAAGGAGGCCAGGGGGCCTGCGATGACGTGCGACAAATCCAGTACGCGAACGCCTTCCAGCGGTTTTGACATCTTTGGCTTTCTCTCTTGCTTGCTTGTTTGTCAGCTGGCGGTGATGCCGGTGAGCCGGATGATCTCGGCCCACTTGCGGTATTCATTGCGCACAAAGGCCGCGTCGGCCTGCGGGCTGTCGCTGTGCACCACCCGGTTGCCCGCGGCTTCAAACTGCACGGCCAGTGCCGGGTCCGCCAGGGTGCGCACGGTGGTGGCGTAGAGCCTGGCAACCACGTCGGCCGGCGCCTTGGCGGGCAGCCAGAGGCCGAACCAGAATTCCTGCACGGTCAGCTCGTTGCGCATGACCTCGTTGAGCGTCGGCACGCCGGGCAATTCCTTCAGGCGCGCGGCCGAGGTCACGGCCAGGGCGCGCAGTTTGCCGCCCTTGACCTGCGGCACCGCCGTGCCGGCAATCGCAAACGCAAACGCGGTGTCGCCGCGCAGCAGCGAGAGCGGGATTTCGACCGAACCCTTGAGCGGAATGTGCGTGGCCTGCGCGCCGCTCAGCGACAGCAGGGTGGCGCCGCCCAGGTGCGCGGCCGAGCCTATGCCGCCCGAGCCGTAATTCATCTTGCCGGGGTTGGCGAGCAGCGCCGCCACCAGGTCCTCGACCTTGCGGTAAGGCGAGTTGTCCGCCACCAGCAGCACGCTGGGCGACGTGGCGACCAGGGTCACGGGCAGGAAGTCGCCCACCGGGTCGAACTTGAGCGAAGGCTGCAGCACCTTCTGGATCAGGTGCGAATTCGATCCCATCAGCACGGTGTAGCCGTCGGCCGGCTGCTGCGCGACGTATTGCGCGGCCAGCACGCCGCCCGCGCCGACCTTGTTCTCGACCACGATGGCCTGGCCCAGCACATCCCCCAGCTTGGGGCCCAGCTGCCGCGCCAGGATGTCGGGCCCGCCGCCCGCGGCATAGGGCACGACGATGCGTACGGGTTTGTTGGGATAGGCATCGGCCGCGCGGGCGGCGGCCGGTGCGAGCAAGGCGGTGGAAATAGCGCTGACGCAAAACGAGCGGCGGTCCATGGTTGTCTCCTTTGTGGTTTTCCTGAAGGATAGAGCTACCGCTGGATATCCAAAAGTGATATCTTTTCAGTGATTGATTACTTTAGGTTATCGCCATGTCCGCACCGCCCTCTCAAGTCGACCACCTGGTGGCGCGCCTGCGCTTCCGGCACCTGCGGCTCATCACCGAGCTGCAGCGTGACGGCAGCCTGCGCGCCGTCGCGCAAACGCTGAACCTGACCCAGCCCGCCGTCAGCAAGGCCCTCGGCGAAATTGAAAGTGCCTTCGGCTTCGCGCTGTTCACGCGCACGGCGCGCGGCGTCACCCCCACCGCCCAGGGCGCCATCGCGATACGCGGCGCGGCGCTGCTGCTCCAGGAGCTGGCCCATTTACGCGGCGAAGCCGAAGCCGGCGAACGCGCGGCCGCCATCATCCGCATAGGCGCGCCGCCCTTCGTAGCCCAGGGCTACCTGCCCAAGGTGCTGGCCAGGCTGGCCCAGCGCGACCCGCCGGTGCGCATGCACTTGCTGGAGGAACGCGTGCCCATGCTGATGCAGGCCTTGCTCAACGGCGAAGTCGATGCCCTGGTCACCAGCCACCCCATGCAGATGCCCGAAGCCGGGCCCGCGGCCCTGCGCTTTGAAAGACTGTTCGAAGTCGAATTCAGCGTCATCGCGCCGCCCGAGCACCCGCTCACACGCGCCCGCAAGGTCGACTGGCAACAGCTCGCACGCGAACCCTGGGTGATGCCGGCCAGGACGTCGATGGCGCGGCGCCTGATTGAAGAAAGTTTCATGAAGGCCGGCGCCGTCGCGCCGCAACCGGTCATCGAATCCACCAGCCCCGGCACCAATGTGCAACTGGTGGCGGCAGGCGCCGGCCTGAGCATCGCGCCCACGCCGGCCTCACGCCTCGCGCAAAGCCTGGGCCAGGTCAAGTCGCTGAAGGTGTCGCCGGCGATTCCACCTGCGCCTGTGGAGTTGATCTATCGGGGCGCGGTGGCGAACTTGAGGATTGAGTTGTTGCGGGAGGCGCTGGGGTTGCGCTGAGGCGGATGAGGTATGGTGCGGCTGGCGGGGATATCTACCCCAAAACCCAGCGCGTCATTCGCGACCTCTCTTGAGCCCGAAATGGAAACCGCAGAGAATTTGCACAAGGAGTGAACTCGATGAACGACTGGCTACCTGTCTTTATTCTCGCTGCTACTTTTCTGGTGGGGCTCGGCCTCCTTGTGCTGTGGATATGGTCAATGGTGAGCGCAGCAAAGAACGGCAAATGGGTATGGTTCGTTCTTATCCTCATCTTCAGCCCGCTGTCGCTGCTTTATTTGCTGTTTGCTGATAAGCGCCCACCTGGGCCGCCGGAACCACCTCGATTGCGACGAGAGCCAACTTGAGCAAACGAATGCGCACCTCAAACCAGAGCCTCAAATATCGTTCAAGGTTCGACCCTAGCCCGCTGCGGTAACATTGAGGCGACGGCTATGGGAGTCCTTCCTTCTAAATCTGAAACCTAGGGCTCCCGCTTTCCGTCACTCGCCTGCTATTTCAGCGGGCATTTTTTTGTTTTAAGCGGCTATGAACGAAATCTACTTCCGCCGAAAATTGAAGCTCGTTTTGCGTCCCGGCCAAGGCGGTTGTACGCCGCAACAGGTAGCCACGGTGCAACGGGAGATTGAGGAACTGGGTTATGTTCTCTCACAAGATGTTGTTGACCGGCTTGCCACGATGGACGCCGAGGGACTTGCGCGAGCGCTACGCAGCCTTTTCAAGGATTTAAGCGCTGGAGTAGGTGCGCATAGAAAACATGTTCCGCTTTACCCCGGCTTTCCTTTAGAGGTAATGAAGCTGACGGAAGTGGAGCTTTACCAGAATGCCGTCCAACACTATTTGACGCTTCAGCGGTTGGCCGTTTCCGAGCAATCCCAACGCTCGCCGATGCTGAATAACCGAGTACGTCAAATTATCGACCTGGGCACAGTCGAAGATTTTGAAGCGATCTGTACGCGCCTTGCTGGCTCGGCGGCATCCCTATCGGCGCAAGACAAGTCGGATTTGGAATGGTTCGTGCGTCAATACCGCACGGAAATTTTCCGGCTACTACCCCAAAAGTTTCCATTCAAAGAGAATGTTGCTCATCTCGGCGCGCTTCTTCTGGAACACGTTCAAGATGAACGTTCGATCACTTTCATTGAGGCTCATTTCACCACGGCTACGGACGTGTTGCGATTGGCTGTAGGTTTGTCAGGCGGCGACGTGTCGCTGACGGCGGCATCCAAGTTCAAAAGCTTTTCTCGGAAGCAACGCAAAATGCTGCTCGGTCTTCTTGAGCGCTCAGCCGACCCAGTGGAAGACATGCTGCGGCGCCAGGAACAGTGGAAGCGTCTCGGTGAACGCCTCCATCCAGGTGAATACGCGCGCACTTTTCCAGTGACGTTGAATGCTTTTGACACCATCAGAAGCGGGAAGCCCTATTCCACCTTCAACAGCCGCATTGAAAACGCGCTTGCAGCCGGAAATTTTGATGCAGCAATAGGCGCGCTGGAAGGGCGTCCCGGTGAGTTTGCCCGACGTCTGGATGTGCTCCTGAGGAAGGCAGATGCGAGCCAGGACGTCCTTCAGCGATTTGAAGCAGTTGCCGTCCGAGTTTCGACGTCAGTTCTGCTTCAAGTTCTAACGCATTTCAAGTCTCGAAGTAAGGGGCTTGGGTTGCGCGTATTTGCCCCCAAAGGAGATGCTGCAAAGCTGTTCGCCATCAAGGAGAATCGTCCGACAGTCAAGCCCTCGGATGCGCTAAAAGCGTCGGACATTTGTGAGCAAGCTCTGCTGGCGAGATTCTCAAAACTGGCTCCGCTTGGTCGTTGTTTTGTCGACAAGGGTCTCGCGAAGTTTGCTGTGCCCCTGACTCAACGCGCGGCCTCTAAATCGCTCCGCACACTCGCTCGCGGCAGCCGGGTGAGCATGCCGCCGGGTGGATTCGTGCGAATGTTTTTGTGGTGGATGAACGGGTCTTCCCGCACGGACATCGACCTTTCAGCCGTGTTTTACGGCGGAGACTATCAGTTTATCGACTCAATTGCCTTCTACAACCTTCGCGGCTGGGGCGCACATCACAGTGGAGACATTGTTGATGCCCCGAAAGGAGCAGCGGAGTTCATTGACTTGGACATTCAACAGCTTCGAGCACGTGGAGTGCGCTTCGTTGTGATGAGCCTGAACAGTTACTCCGGTCAACCCTACTGCAATCTGCCGGAATGCTTTGCGGGCTGGATGTCTAGAACAAACCTTAACTCGGGCGAGATTTTCGAAGCCCGTACTGTTGTAGATCGGATCGACCTGGCATCCGATGCAAGGATCAGCCTACCACTGGTCTTGGATCTGGATCAACGTGAAGTTCTATGGGCCGACATTGCCCTCAAGGAAAACCCGAGATTTCAAAATAGTGTGCACGGGAATCTCGGCGGGGTTTCGCTGATGCTTCGAGCGCTCTGCGAAATAGTCAGACCGGACATGCTCACTTTAATGACGTTGCATGCACGGGCCAGAGGCGAGCTTGTCGACGATCCTAAACAGGCAAACACGGTTATAGGTATAAGCAGAGAATCCGATGTGTCGCCGCTTGATGGAGACTTGATTCGCGCTTGCTACCTTCAATAACTCGCAACCGGATCAGCCCGAGAGTCTCGGTGGCAAATTGGTGCGGCTGGCGGGGATCGAACCCACGACCCTTGGCTTCGGAGGCCAATACTCTATCCACTGAGCTACAGCCGCAACGCTGGGAAAACGGTTTGCGCCGGAATTCGCGGCCGGAGGGCGCGGAATCAGGGCAATTGCACTGCGCGGGTGGTCCACGGCGCGCAGCGGGTCTGATTCTACCAGCCGGCCGCGGCGCTCCCCGGGACTTCACGAGGCCCCAGTTATAATCTGCGGTTGCTGAGCAAGCGCTGTACGGCGCGCCCCACAACACGCGATAGCCCCCCGATTTTTAGTTTTTTGAGGACGCCATGAGCGCAAACGACCACACCACGGCCCACGAAGAAGCCCACACTGGCCCGATCAAGACGCCCCAGCAGCTGCTGGCAGCGGTATTTTTCTCTTTTGTCGTCCCCGTTTTTGCCATCATCGGCCTGGTTTATTACGTCACGTCGGCCAACAAGCCGGCGGCCGGCGCGGACGAAGACGCCAAAGCCGTGGCGCAGCGCATCCAGAAAATCGGCTCGGTTGAAATCCGCGATGCCAACCGTCCCCTCAAATCCGGCGAAGAAGTCTACAAAGCCCAGTGCGTGACCTGCCACGGCACGGGCGCCGCCGGCGCACCGAAGTTCGGCGACGCGGGCGCCTGGGCCCCGCGCATCAAGACCGGCTTCGACGCCCTCTGGCATTCGGCCCTCAAGGGCAAGGGCGCCATGGGCGCGCAAGGCGGCGGCGACTTTGACGACGTTGAAGTCGGCCGCGCGGTGGTGTACATGACGGCAGCCGCCGGCGGCAAGTTCGCCGAACCCGCGGCGCCTGCCGCAGCCGCAGCGGCTCCCGCTGATGCGACGGCCGCCGCTGCCGCGCCATCGCCGGACGTCGTGGCCGCACTGGCCGCCGCCAACAAGGGCGCAGCGCCCGCCGCCGCCCCGGCTGCAGCCGGAAATGCCGCCCCCGCGCTGTACGGCCAGGTGTGCGCTGCCTGCCACGTGGCCGGCGTGGCCAACGCCCCCAAGCTGGGCGACAAAGCCGCCTGGGGCCCGCGCGTGGCCGCCGGCGTCGATGCTCTGACCGCCAGCGTCATCAAGGGCAAGGGCGCGATGCCTCCCAAGGGTGGCTCCTCGGCATCCGACGGCGAAATCAAGGCCGTGGTGCAGTACATGGTGAACGCGGTCAAGTAAGCGACCCCTCCCTCACAAAAAAAGCCGGTCACTGACCGGCTTTTTTGTGCCTGCCGCACATGCCATCAACCGACGGCGGGGGGCGGCTTGTCCTGCAGCGCCTGCGGGCTGCGCACGTAGCCGAAGCGGCCGGGCAAATCGCGGGCCGGGCATTCCTCGGGCACCCACAGGCCCTGCTCCACCGCGTCGGCGGCGTGCGTCATGTCCTGGGTGTGGACCAGGCCGAAGCCGATGTCGGTTTCAAGATAGACCCGGCCCGCTTCGTCGACGATGCAGCGCTGGGTGCGCGCGGGTGCGCCGGTGTGGGCGGCGACGGCAAACAGGGGCGCCGGGCCGAGGCGCCAGACCATGGGCGTGGCTTCAAGTTCCACATACACGCGCTGCGGGCCGTTCTGGAAGAACCAGCGGCCGGCCTTGTCGCTTTCGTAGTTGCGCTGGATGAAGTCGATGAGCTTGTCGTGCTTGAGCAGCGAGCCTTTGGCCGCCATGTTGCGCGCGGTGTCGGCGCCCCGCACGCCGGCGAAGGGGCCCGCCGCTTGCGCCCTGTCGTCGCGCATGTACCAGTTGCCGCGCGCGTCCAGCCCGAGCCAGCCGTAGCAGTCGGGAACGTTGGGCCACTTGGCGATCGCCTGCCGAACAATGTCGTCCATGGGTTTATTGTGCGCCGCGCCGGCTCACAGCTGGCTCGCCAGAAAGCCTGTGACCATGTAGGGCATGGCCCGCACGTGGCCCGGAAAGGGCGGCGAGGGAAAGCCCACGTGGCCGCCTTCGGCCGGCTGCCACAGCGTGACGTGGGGGCCGGCTTCCCTGGCCTGCGGCAGGCTGGAGGCGGGCACAAAAGGATCGTTGAGCGCATTCAGGGCCAGCGCGGGCACGGCGATGCGGTGCAGGTGCGGCTTGGCCGAGGCGCGCGACCAGTAGTCGTCGGCGTCCTTGAAGCCGTGCACGGGCGCGGTGAAGACGTTGTCGAAGGCATAGAGGTCGCGCGCGGCCAGCAGGCGCTCGCGGTCGAACAGGCCGGGGTGCTGCTCGAGCTTTTTCAGGGCCTTGGGCACCATGGTCTTGAGGAACATGCGCGTGTAGACCTGGCGGTTAAAGCCCCGGCCTATGGCCCAGCCGCTGGCGGCCAGGTCCAGCGGCGAGCAGACGGAGGCAATGCCGGCGACGATCTGCCGCGCTTCGGCGCCCATCTCGCCGGCCCAGCGCATGAGCGCATTGCCGCCCAAAGAAATGCCGACGGCCACCACCGGCCCCGTGTGCTGGGCCGCGAAGCGCCGCAGTATCCAGTCGATCTCGGCGAAGTCGCCCGAGTGGTAGGCGCGCGGCGCGAGGTTGAGTTCGCCCGAGCAGCCGCGGAAATGCGGGATCGCGCAGGCCCAGCCGCGTTCGCGGGCGGCGTCGGCAAGGGCTTCTGCGTAGTGGCTGGCCGAGGAGCCTTCGAGGCCGTGGAAGACGACCAGCAAGGGCCTGGGCGCGGAGGCCTCAGACGTGACCAGCCAATCGACATCCACGAAGTCTTCATCGGGCGTCGTCCACCGCTCGCGGCGAAACACCGGCTGCGGCCCGAGGAAGCGCCGCGAGCGCAAGGCGGCCCAGATGGTTTGCAGGTTGCCGCCCGGAAGCCACCAGGGCGCGGCGTAGTTCATGGCCGGCTCCACGCGTCTACAGAGTTCAGTGGAGCACCGTGGGTGTTTCCGACACTTCCTGCATTTCGCGCGGCGTGCCCGGGCTGGCGTGGTGCGCCACCATGCGCCAGCCTTGCGCGGTCTTGTGGTACACGTTGGTGGCGATGACGTAGGCGTGGCGCGGGCCTTCTTCGGTCAGCACCTCGACGCGTTCGAGCACGCTGTGCACGCTGGCGCTCATGGCTTCGACCTTGCGCACCTTGATGGGCTGGGCACGTATGGTGCCGTTGGCGAACATCGCGTCGAAGGCCGCGCGTATGGCCGCCGGCCCCACGAGCCGGGCGGCGCCGGGGTGCACGCAGACGATGTCGTCCTCGTCGCCCCAGCAAGCCATGAGTTTGTCGATGTCGCCGCTTTGCAGCGCGTCGTAAAAAGCCGCTTCGATGTCGTCGGCGTTGCCGCTGCTGGCGGGCGGGACTTTGGGTTTGGGCATGGGGTCTGGCAAAAGGGTTCGGGCAAGGACAGCGCCGGCGTCAATCCGGCCCGGCGTCTGGTGTTGAATTCTGCGCGGGATTGCGCGCCGCAGCAAGCCAGGCCTGGACCACGCTGTGCATGGTGCCGCCGCCAAAGCGGCCGCCGCTGCTCTGGTTGGCCTGCCACAGCAGCTCGGGCGCGGCCACGTGGGTGCCCGGCGGTAGCACCTGCAGCACGGCATCGACAAACTCGGCCAGCTTGGCGGGCCGCACGGGCTGCTCGGCCTGGGGAATCATGAACCGGAGGGTGGACAGCATCCAGGCCGCGAGCTTCTCCAGAAAATTCCTGCCCGCCGCGTCCTGCGGCTTGCGGGCCGAGCGCACCAGCAGCAGGCGCTCAAAGCCCAGCGCGGCGACGGCCTGCTCGTCGAGGTTGGCCAGGCCCCGCTTGAGCGCATCGGGCAGGCGCCCGGTGGCATGCGGCACGACGACCACCAGGGTCTGCACGCCGCAGCGCTGGAGCCACTGCGCCAGCGCGGGCAGCTCCGACGGTTCGGGCGTCCAGAGCGTGCGCTCACGTCCGTAATACATGCGCGGCGGCTCGAACATGATGAGCCCGGTGTGCGCGGGCAAGGGCCTGGCGGGCCATTGTTCGATCGGCAAGGGCGCGCCCGTCAAGGCGATGCCGACGCCGGACAGGCCGGTCGCCATGGCTTCGGTGGCCAGCACCTCGGTGTGCGCATAACGCCCGCTGCCGGCCAGGCGGCGCAGCACCTCGTTGCCCAGCACGCCGGTGGCGCCGGCCACCAGCAGGCGCGGTTTGGCCGCGCCGGGCGCCGGCGGGCGCAAGGCGGACTGCAGGGCTTGCAGCGTGCTGCCGGAGGCGCGGGTGTGGGAGAACAGTGGCATACGACTATGTTAGTGTTGCAACTTGCATTTTCGGAGGCATTTCCATGACGCTACCCCGCTTTTCAATCATCCGCTCTTTGCACCTGGCCTTCGCGGCTTTACTGAGCCTGCTGCTCTCGGGCTGCGGCTACAACGACTTCCAGCGCCTGGACGAGCAGACCAAATCGGCCTGGTCCGAGGTGCTGAACCAGTACCAGCGCCGCGCCGACCTGGTGCCCAACATCGTGGCCACGGTCAAGGGTGAAGCCCAGTTTGAGCAGGACACGCTGACCAAGGTGATCGAAGCGCGCGCCAAGGCGACGTCCATCCAGGTGACGCCCGAGACCCTGAACGACCCGGCCGCCTTCAGCAAGTTCCAGGCGGCGCAGGGCGAGCTGGGCAGCGCACTGAGCCGGCTGATGGTGGTCAGCGAACGCTACCCCGACCTGAAAGCCAACCAGGGCTTTCGCGACCTGCGCGTGCAGCTTGAAGGCACGGAGAACCGCATCACCGTGGCGCGCAACCGCTACATCCAGACCGTGCAGGAGTACAACGTGCTCACGCGCAGCTTCCCGAACAACCTGACGGCCATGGTCTTCGGTTACCAGGTCAAGCCCAACTTCGCGGTGCAAAACGAAGCGCAGATCTCCACGCCGCCCGTGGTGGACTTCAACAAGAAATAAATGCGGCACCCCGCGGCTTTCATCACTTCCAGCTTCAGCACCCGGCTTGTGCTGGGCCTGATGCTGGCCGCCTGGCTGCCGCTGGCGACCTGGGCGCAGGGCGGCGTGCAGCCGGTGCCCGCGCTGACGGCGCATGTGATGGACGGCACCGGCACGCTGAATGCCGCGCAGCGCGATGCGCTCGAAGCCAAGCTCGCGGCCTTTGAACAAAGCCGCGGCGCGCAGGTGGTGATCCTCATGGTTCCCAGCACCCAGCCGGAAGACATCGCCGCCTATGCGCAGCGTGTGGGCGACAGCTGGAAGATAGGCCGCAAGGGCGTGGGCGACGGCCTGCTGCTGGTGGTGGCCAAAAACGACCGCAAGGTGCGCATAGAAACCACCAAGGCACTGGAAGGCGCGATCCCCGACCTCGCGGCGCGGCAGGTGATAGACACGGCCATCACGCCGCGCTTCAAGCAGGGCGACTTCGCCGGCGGGCTCGATGCCGCGGCCGACCAGCTGATCGCGCTGATCAGCGGCGAGAACCTGCCGGCGCCCGCGCAGGGCGGCGGCGCCGGCAAGAACGGCGGCTTTGAATGGACGGACCTGGCCATCTTCCTGTTTTTTGCCGTGCCGATAGGCGGGCGGATCGCGGCGGGCATCCTGGGCCGCAAGTTCGGCTCCATCGCGACCGGCGGCGTGGTCGGCGTGCTGGCCTGGATCTTCACCAGCAGCCTGATCGTCGCAGGTGCGGCCGTGCTCGTGGGCACGGTGTTCGCGCTGATCACCAGCCTGGGCGCGCTGGGCCGCGGCGGCCGTTCTTCGGGCGGCTGGACCACGGGCGGTTTTGGCGGCGGTGGCTGGGGCGGCGGAAGCAGCAGTGGCGGCGGCGGTTTCAGCAGCGGCGGCGGTGGCGATTTTGGCGGCGGCGGCGCCTCGGGGGACTGGTAGGCACATGCTCAACAAACTCACAACCATGCTCTGGCATCTCTGGCTCGACGCGTCAGACGCCAGCCGCGCGATTCCGCCCGACATGCTCAAGCGCCTGGCCCAGCGCGTGGCGGCCAGCGAGCAGCGCCACAGCGGCGAGATCCGCATCTGCGTGGAAGCCTCGCTGCCCATGAGTTATTTGTGGCGGCTGGACAAACAAAATTCCATCGCCGCACTCACGCGCCAGCGCGCGGTCACGATGTTCGGCAAGCTGCGCGTCTGGGACACCGAGCACAACAACGGTGTGTTGATCTACGTGCTGCTGGCCGAGCATGCGATAGAGATCGTGGCCGACCGCGGCGTGGCGCGGCATGTGGGCCCCGATCAATGGCAGGCCATGGTGTCGCGCATGGCGGCCGCGTTTCGCGAGCAGCGGTATGAAGACGGGCTGACGCAGGCGCTGGAAGAAACTTCAGCGGTGCTGATGGAACACTTCGCCGCGGATACCTCGCAAGAGGGCGCCGGCGCGAATCCCAACGAATTGCCCGACACGCCGCTGCTGCAATAAAAGCGAAGCTGGTCTGTTTTACTCCCTCTCCCCCTGGGAGAGGGTGGGGGTGAGGGTCAGCGGCGGTAAATACGCCACCGTTTTGTGTAGAGGCCGTAGCCCCCTCACCCAACCCTCTCCCAAGGGGAGAGGGAGCAATACCGGGTTAGCAAGACCGAGAAGGCTTTGCGCGTGGCTCCGTTCAGGGCGACAGCAAGACTCCCAGTACAAACAAAGCCGTCAGCACGACGAAAGCACGCCGCACCCATGTCTTGCGCGAACGCCGCCCCCGGCGGTGCGGCGAAAGCTCTTCCACCCACGTCAGACTGTCCATCGCGCTGTCCATAATCCCACCTCGTCGGTTTGGTTGAAATTCTGTGCTGACGATAAGGCGCGGTCCGCCGGCCGGGTGTGACTTAGCGTGTCGAGTTGTTACTTGCGGCGTTTGCGCCACAGCGACGCACCGATCTGACGCATCAGGCGTCTGGTAACTGCCACACCCTGTGGCCGCCGACCGGGTAGAGCCGTCGTCCGGCTTCGCGCGGCACGTTCCAGCCGCCGGTGAATTCGCCGAAGGCGGGAAGAATCAATAGCCCCGCTTCCAGGCAGAAACAAGGCAGGCGCACATGGTCGAGGCCAGGGCCCCGCAGGTTCAGCGCCGGATGCAGGTGGCCCGCGATCACGCCCAGCGTGTCATGGCGCTGCGGATGGTGGCAGGCGGCGAAGGGGCCGATCACAAAGGGCTCATCGACCACGCGTACACCCAGCGAGGCCGGCGGGTCGCCGGCGCGGCTGTCGTGGTTGCCGCGCACCAGCACACAGTCCAGCGCGGCGAAGCTTTCGCGCCAGGCGGCCAGGCCCTGCAATACCGACGGCGTGCGGGCCTGGGCCGCATGCAGCAGGTCGCCGAGGAACACGAGTTGCCGCGGCTGGTAATGCAGCAGCAAGGCGCTGAGGCGCGCCAGGTTTTCACGCGTGGTGCCGGCGGGCACGGGCTGGCCCAGGGCACGGTAGGTGGCGGCCTTGCCGAGGTGCAGGTCGGCCACAAACAGCACGCGGCCGGCGGGCCACCACAGGGCGCGTTCGGGCAGCAGCCAGACGGTTTCGCCGGCATAGGTCACAGGCAGCGGCGGGCCGGGTGGCGTGTGATCCTCTTGCGTCATCACAACAAGGGTAGCGGCCGGGACGGCTTGCGTTCGCGGCGCGGGCGGCCCTTGCCATCGCCCGAAGACACGCCATCCTGCCCAAAAGCCAGCGTGCCCTTGACCTGCTCAACGCCGCCCACCGCGACGGCGCCGCCGGCGGCCTTCTCCAACTGCGCCACCATGCGCGTGATGCGGTCGGCCAGGCTTTCATTGCTGAGCTTTTCGCGGAACAGCTCCACCATCAACGGAAACGCAAACGGCGTGGGCCGCGCCAGCGTTTGCAGCACCAGCTGCTGCGTGCCCATGCGCGCCAGGCTGGCGCGCAGCCGGCCGAGTTCGAGTTCCTGCGCGAGCAGTTCCTGCTCGGCCTGCATGAGCAGGCGGTTGGCCGGGTCGTATTTGCGGAACACTTCCCAGAACAGCGAGGACGAAGCCTGCAGCTGTTTGTTGCTGCGCTTTTCGCCGGGATAGCCCTGGAAGATCAGGCCCGAGACACGCGCGATTTCGCGGAAGCGGCGCTGTGCGAGTTCACTCGCGTTGAGGCTTTGCAGCACCTCGTGCAGCAGTTGTTCATCCGGGCCGGCTTTGAGCACCTGCGGCAGCAGCGCGGGCCAGTCGACCTCGGTCGCGCTGAGCAACTCAAGGCCGTAGTCGTTCACTGCAATGGAAAAGGTGCGCGGCGCATGCTGGGCGACGCGCCAGGCGATCAGGTTGGCCAGGCCCAGGTGCACATGGCGGCCCGCGAAGGGATAGAGGAACAGGTGCCAGCCCTCGCGCGTTTTCAGCAACTCGGCCAGCAGCGTCTGCGGTGTGGGCAGGGCGGACCATTGCTGCTGGATGTCCAGCAAGGGCCGCACGCATTGCAGCTCGGGCGTGTCGTAATTCCCCTCCCCGGCCAACGCCAGCTGCTGCACCACCGCGTCGGCCAGGGTGGTCGAAAGCGGCATGCGCCCGCCGTTCCAGCGCGGCACGGCCGGGCGCTTGCCGCTGGCGCGCCGCACCCAGGCCGTCATGTCGTGGATGCGCACCAGCTCCAGCAAGCGGCCGCCGAACAGAAAGCAATCGCCGGGCTGGAGACGCGCGGCAAAGCTTTCCTCGACGCTGCCGATGCGGCCGCCGCCCAGGTATTGCACCGACATGCTGGCGTCGCTGACGATGGTGCCGATGTTCATGCGGTGGCGCCGCGCCAGCCGCGCATCGGGCACGCGCCAGACGCCCTCTTCGTCGGGCACGGCGCGCCGGTAGTCCGGGTAGGCCGAGAGCGACGGGCCGCCCTGGCGTACAAAGGCCAGGCACCATTCCCAATTCTCGCGCGAGAGCCCGGCATAGGCCGCGGTGCCACGCACTTCCTCGTACAGCGCATCGGGCACAAAGCCGCCGCCCAGCGCCACGGTGACCAGGTGCTGCACCAGCACGTCCAGCGGCTGCACTGGCGAAGTGCGTGCCTCGATGTGGCCGGCCGCGATGGCGGCACGCGCGGCGGCGCCCTCCACGATTTCAATGCTGTGCGTGGGCACCAGCGTGATGCGCGAGGGCCGGCCCGGCGCGTGGCCGGAACGCCCGGCGCGTTGCAGCAGCCGCGCCACGCCCTTGGGCGAGCCTATCTGCAGCACGCGCTCGACGGGCAGGAAGTCCACGCCCAGGTCCAGGCTGGAGGTGCAGACCACGGCGCGCAGCTCGCCTTTTTTAAGGCCGGCTTCCACCCACTCGCGCACCTCGCGGTCCAAGGAGCCGTGGTGCAGCGCGATGAGCCCGGCCCACTCGGGTTTGGCTTCGAGCAGCGCCTGGTACCAGATCTCCGACTGCGAACGCGTGTTGGTGAAGACCAGGGTGGTGCTGCTGCCGGCGATCTCTTCAATCACCTGCGGCAGCATGGTCAAGCCCAGGTGGCCGCCCCAGGGAAAACGTTCGGCGCGGCCGGGCAGCAAGGAATCGATGACCAGCTTCTTGGGCACCTGGCCCTGCACCAGCGTGCCGCCGCCGTGGCCCAGCAGGGTGTGCATGGCTTCCTGCAGATTCCCCAGGGTGGCGGACATCCCCCACACGCAGAGCACCGGGCTCCACAGGCGCAGCCGCGCCAGCGCAAGCTGTACCTGGACACCGCGCTTGTTGCCGAGCAGCTCATGCCATTCATCGACGACGACCATGCGCACGCTGCCCAGCACGGCCTGCGCATCAGCGCGCGCGAGCAGCAGCGAGAGGCTTTCGGGTGTGGTGACCAGCACCGTGGGCAGGCGGTTGTTTTGCGCCGTACGCTCGGCGGCGGCGGTGTCGCCGCTGCGTGCGCCGGCGCTCCAGGCGGCGCCCGCCTGTTCGCTTTGCAAAACCTCCAGCGGTTGCTGCAGCGCGCGCAGCGTGTCGGCGGCGAGTGCGCGCATCGGCGTGATCCATAGCACCGTCAGCGCGCTTGCCGGCGCCGGTTTGCCCGCGGCCTTTGCTGCGCGCGGCGCGGGCGCCTTGGCCATGAAGGCCATCAGTGCGCCCAGCCACACCGCGTAAGTCTTGCCGGCGCCTGTGGTCGCATGCAGCAAGCCAGATTGCCCGCCGGCAATCGCCTTCCAGGCTTCGCGTTGAAATTGAAAAGGCTTCCAGCCGCGCGCCTCAAACCAGGCGGCCAGCGCTTTTTTGACGGCGGCATTCTGGCTCATGAAGGCAGCAACGCGGCCAGCGTCTCCAGGGTATCGGCCTCTTCCACCGGCTTGTCCTCGCGCCAGCGCAGCATGCGCGGAAAGCGCACGGCGATGCCGCTCTTGTGGCGGCTGCTGCGCGCGATGCCTTCAAAACCGAGTTCGAACACCAGGGTGGGTTTCACGCTGCGCACGGGGCCGAAGCTTTCAACCGTGGTCTTGCGGATCACCGCATCGACACGGCCCATCTCTTCGTCGGTGAGGCCCGAGTAGGCCTTCGCGAACGGAACCAGTTTTCGCTCGGGCGCGCCCGGCGCCGCATCCCACACGGCGAAGGTGTAGTCGCTGTAGAGGCTGGCGCGCCGGCCGTGGCCGCGCTGCGCGTAGATCAATACGGCGTCTATGCTGAGCGGGTCTATCTTCCACTTCCACCAGGTGCCGACGTCCTTGGTGCGGCCCACGCCGTAGGCAGCCTGCCGCTGCTTGAGCATCATGCCTTCGACGCCCATCTCGCGCGCGGCCTCGCGCTGGCGCGCGAGGTCTTTCCAGCTCTCGCCACTGAGCATGGGGCTGGCGATCAGCTGCGGGTGCTGCAGCTGCGTGACGAGATCGTCCATCAGCGCGCGGCGCTCTACCTGCGGCGTGGTGCGCAGGTCGCGCCCCTGCCATTCGAGCAGGTCGTAGGCCAGCAGCACCACCGGGATGTCGCGCAGCAGCTTGGGGCCCAGCGTCTTGCGGCCTATGCGCTTTTGCAGTTCGGCAAAAGGCCTGACCTTGTCCTCGCGCCAGACAGCGATCTCACCGTCCAGCACCGTGCCGTCGGGCAGCGCCTCGCCCATGGCGGCGAGTTCGGGGAAGCGCTCGGTCACCAGCTCTTCACCGCGCGACCAGAGCCAGACCTGGCCGGCGCGCTTGACGAGTTGGGCGCGTATGCCGTCCCACTTCCACTCGACCAGCCAATCGGCGGGCGGGCCCAGCACGGCATCGAACTGGTCGAGCCCGATGTTGAAAGGATGCGCGAGGAAAAACGGGTAAGGCTGGCCGCTGGTTTTCTGGTTCAGCTCGCCGCTGCTCTCAGCAGCGACCAGTCCAGCATAGTCTGCGGCCGTGGGTTGGCCGCTGATGTGGGTGTAGCCCATCAGGCGCTGGGCCACGCGCTTGGCGTCGACACCGGCCACGGCCGCGAGCGCCTGCGTGACTTGCAGACGCGAGACACCGACGCGGAAGCTGCCGGTCATGAGCTTGAAGTAGACCAGGCGCTCCTCGGGCGCGAGGCGGCGCCACTGCGCGCGCAAGGTGTCGGGCAGCGCATCGGGATGTGTTTTTCCCAGCGCGCGCAGCGGCAGCAGGTGCTGCTCGACCCAGGCGGCGAGGCCGAGTTCGTGCTGCTCGGTGGGCGGCGGCAGCAGCAGTGAAATTGTCTCCGCGAGATCGCCCACGGCCTCGTAGCTTTCATCGAACAGCCACTCGGGCAAGCCGGCGGCTTCCTGCGCGAGCAGGCGCAACAGCTTGGTCGGCACCAACTGGCGCGGCTTGCCGCCGGCCAGGAAGTAGACGGCCCAGGCGGCATCGGCAGGCGCGGCGTCCTGCAGGTAGCGCTGCAGCGCCGCCTGCTTGGCCAGGCTGGAGGTGGTCGCGTCGAGTTCGCGGTAGAGCGCGGCGAAGGCTTTCATGCGGTGCCGGTTTCACCCACCGGTTCCGGTGCGGCCTGGTCGGCCACGTCCTCATCGCCGTACTCGGTCTTGAAGCCCTCGGCCTGCAGGCCCATTTCGCTGAGCCAGCGCACCAGCACCGCGACGCTGCCGTGCGTGACCATGATGCGGCCGGCGCCTGTGCCGGCGATGGCGCTTTGCAGGCCGGGCCAGTCGGCATGGTCAGACATGACAAAGCCGCGGTCCACACCGCGCCGGCGCCGCGTGCCGCGCAACTGCATCCAGCCACTGGCGAAGGCGTCGGAATAATTGCCGAAGCGCCGCATCCACGGCGTGCCCTGCGCCGAGGGCGGCGCCAGCACCAGGGCGCGCTTGAGCATGGCCGGCGTGACGCCTGGATCGGTCACGCGCTGCGTGGGCGGCAGAGCCACGCCGGCCGCGCGGTAGACCGCGTTGAGCGGCTCGACCGCGCCGTGCACGACGCGGGGGCCTATGCCGGCATCCACGCCGTGCAGGATGCGCTGCGCCTTGCCGAAGGCGTAGCAGAACAGCACCGAGGCGCGGCCCTCGTCCGCATTGCGCTGCCACCAGGCGTTGATTTCCGCGAACAGCGCCTGTTGTGTGGGCCAGCGGTAGATCGGCAGGCCGAAGGTGGACTCGGTGATGAAGGTGTCGCAGGGCACGGGCTCAAAGGGCGCACAGGTGCCGTCGGCTTCCGTCTTGTAGTCGCCCGAGGCGACCCACACTTCGCCGCGGTGCTCAACCCTGACCTGTGCCGAGCCGAGCACGTGGCCGGCCGGGTGCAGGGAGATTTTCACACCGTTGCGCTCCAGCGTTTCGCCATAAGGCAATGTTTGCAGCGTGATCTCGCCGAGCCGCGTTCGCAGTGTGCCTTCGCTGTCGGTGTGCGCCAGGTAGTGGCCGTGGCCGATGCGCGCGTGATCCGAGTGGGCGTGCGTGATCACCGCGTCGCCCACAGGCCGCCAGGGGTCGATGTAAAAATCGCCCGCCGCGCAGTACAGGCCTTCCGGCCTTGCCACGATCAGGTCCATGCTTGCGTTGTTCCGTGCCAGTCCGGGAAAGCCGGGGAACCGGCGCTGGGGGCGCCGGGCTAGCCGCCATCCTAAGCTTGCCGTGCACGACGCGCTGAGCGGCGTCAGGCGCTTATGGTGTCAGCAAGGGCTTACATCGCGGCTAAGGCCTGGCCATAAAAAAAGCCCCTGGCTTTCGGCAGGGGCTCGGTGCGATCCGGTCAAACCGGCGCGGCTTATTTCTTCTGGCGGTACTTGCGCAAGGCGGCAATCTGCGCGGCCATGACGGCGAGCTCGGACTGGGCCATGGCGATGTCGATGTCGCTCTTGGCGTTCTTCAGCGCTTCTTCGGCGGCGGCCTTGGCTTCCACGGCCTTGGCCTCGTCCAGGTCCTTGCCGCGAATAGCGGTGTCGCTCAAGACCGTCACGCAGTTGGGCTGCACTTCGAGCAGGCCGCCGGCCACGAAGACGAATTCTTCGGTGCCGTCGGCTTTTTCAATGCGCACAGCGCCCGGCTTGATGCGGGTGATCAGCGGCGTGTGGCGCGGGTAAATGCCCAGTTCGCCGGCCTCGCCGGGCAAAGCCACAAAGCGCGCTTCACCCGAGAAGATGGACTCTTCCGCGGATACGACGTCGACGTGAATGGTGGTTGACATAAGCGATCCTTAGTGAAAAAAGTTTTGAGGCCTGGGCCTTAGACCTTCTTCGCCTTTTCGAAAGCTTCGTCGATGGTGCCGACCATGTAGAAGGCTTGTTCCGGCAGGTGATCGCACTCGCCGGCCACAATCATCTTGAAGCCGCGAATCGTTTCAGCCAGGCTGACGTACTTGCCGGGCGAGCCGGTGAACACTTCAGCGACGTGGAAAGGCTGCGACAGGAAACGCTGGATCTTGCGGGCGCGGGCCACGGCCAGCTTGTCTTCAGGAGCCAGTTCGTCCATGCCCAGAATCGCGATGATGTCGCGCAGTTCCTTGTAGCGCTGCAGCGTGCCTTGCACGGCGCGGGCCGTCGCGTAGTGGTCTTCGCCCACGACGTTCGGGTCCAGCTGGCGGCTGGTGGAGTCGAGCGGGTCGACCGCGGGGTAGATACCCAGCGAGGCGATGTCACGGCTCAGCACCACGGTGGAGTCCAGGTGGGCAAAGGTGGTGGCGGGCGACGGGTCGGTCAAGTCATCGGCAGGGACGTAAACGGCCTGGATGGACGTGATGGAGCCGACCTTGGTGGAGGTAATACGCTCTTGCAGGCGGCCCATTTCTTCGGCCAGCGTCGGCTGGTAACCCACGGCGGAAGGCATACGGCCCAGCAGCGCGGACACTTCGGTGCCGGCCAGCGTGTAGCGGTAGATGTTGTCCACGAAGAACAGCACGTCGCGGCCTTCGTCACGGAAGGACTCGGCGATCGTCAGGCCGGTCAGCGCGACGCGCAAACGGTTTCCCGGAGGCTCGTTCATCTGGCCGTAGACCATGGCCACTTTGGATTCGCCGAGGTTCTCGAGGTTCACGACGCCGGAGTCGGCCATCTCGTGGTAGAAGTCATTGCCTTCGCGGGTACGTTCACCCACACCAGCGAACACGGACAGGCCCGAGTGCGCCTTGGCGATGTTGTTGATGAGTTCCATCATGTTCACGGTCTTGCCGACGCCGGCGCCGCCGAACAGGCCCACCTTGCCGCCCTTGGCGAACGGGCACACCAGGTCGATCACCTTGATGCCGGTTTCCAGCAGTTCCTGCGATGGCGAGAGTTCGTCATAAGCAGGCGCCTTGCGGTGGATCGGTGCGGTCAGGGTCTGGTCGACCGGGCCGCGCTCGTCGATGGGCGCGCCCAGCACGTCCATGATGCGGCCCAGCGTGGCTTTGCCCACGGGAACCGTGATGTTGGCGCCGGTGTTGTACACCATGTTGCCGCGGCGCAGGCCGTCGGAGGTGCCCAGCGCGATGGTGCGCACGATGCCGTCGCCCAGCTGCTGCTGGACTTCCAGCGTCAGCGCGGAGCCTTCCATCTTGAGCGCGTCATAGATCTTGGGCATCTGGTCGCGCGCGAATTCCACGTCAACCACCGCACCAATACACTGAACAATCTTGCCTTGAGCCTGAGCCATGATTGAATCCTTTTCCGTTTCTTTAAATCTTTAAATCGGGTGTGGCGGCTTAAACCGCAGCAGCACCGGCAACGATTTCCGAAAGTTCTTTCGTGATCGCCGCTTGACGCGTTTTGTTGTAAACCAGCTTGAGTTCGCCGATCACGCTGCCGGCGTTGTCGGTGGCGGCCTTCATGGCCACCATGCGGGCGGACTGCTCGGACGCCATGTTCTCGGCCACCGCCTGGTACACCAGCGCTTCCACGTAGCGAACCAGCAGGTCGTCGATCACGGTCTGCGCGTCGGGCTCGTAGATATAGTCCCAGCCGTGCTGGTCCTTGTCGGCCTGCAGGTGCGCCGCCGTCAGGGGCAGCAACTGCTCGACCACAGGTTCCTGGCGCATGGTGTTGATGAACTTGGTGTAGCACAGGTACACCGCGTTGATCTTGCCTTCGCTGTAGGCGTCGAGCAGCACCTTGACGGGGCCGATCAGCTTTTCCAGATGCGGCTTGTCGCCGAGCTGGGTCGCGTGCGACACCACCTTGGCGCCGACGCGGTTGAGAAAACCGAGGCCCTTGTTGCCGATGGCGACCGCGTTGACATCATGGCCGGCGCCCTGCACTTCCCTGAGCTTGGCCGTCACGGCGCGCAGCACGTTGGTGTTCATGCCGCCGCACAGGCCCTTGTCGGTCGTCACCACGATGAACCCGGTGGCCTTGGCGTCGTTGGACTCCATGAAGGCGTGGGTGTATTCGGGGTTGGCCTGACTCAGGTTGGCCGTGATGTTGCGGATCTTGTCGCTGTAAGGACGGGCAGCGCGCATCCGCTCCTGCGCCTTGCGCATCTTGGAGGCGGCCACCATTTCCATGGCCTTGGTGATCTTCTTGGTGTTTTCCACCGATTTGATCTTGCCGCGAATCTCTTTACCTGCTGCCATAACAGTTTCCTGGTTTCGGGTAACGAATTAAGCGAAGGATTTCTTGAATTCGGCCACGGCAGCCTTCAACTCGGCTTCGGCATCCTGGCAAACTTTTTTCGTCGCCTTCTTCGCGTCGCTGTCATCCGGCTTGCTCGGCTTCGCATCCCACTTGGGGCCATTTGCCTCAATGGTCGCCAGCATGGGGGCGTGCTTGTCTTTCAGGTAGCTGTGCAGGCCGTGCTCGAAGGCCAGAACCTTCTTGACTTCGATGTCGTCCATGAAGCCCTGATTGACGGCAAACAGCGTCACACCCATCAGGCTGATCGGCAGTGGGGAGTACTGCGCCTGCTTGAGCAGCTCGGTCACGCGGGCGCCGCGTTCGAGTTGCTTGCGGGTGGACTCGTCCAGGTCGGAGGCGAACTGCGCGAACGCAGCCAGTTCACGGTACTGCGCCAGGTCGGTACGGATACCGCCGGACAAGCCCTTGATCCAGTTCGTCTGGGCAGCGCCGCCGACGCGCGACACCGAGATACCGGCGTTGATGGCGGGGCGGATACCGGCGTTGAACAGGCTGGTTTCCAGGAAAATCTGGCCGTCGGTGATCGAAATCACGTTGGTCGGCACGAAAGCGGACACGTCGCCGGCCTGCGTTTCGATGATGGGCAGCGCGGTCAGGGAACCGGTCTTGCCTTTGACTGCCCCCTTGGTGAAGTCTTCAACGTACTTCTCGTTCACGCGGGCTGCGCGCTCGAGCAGGCGGCTGTGGAGATAGAACACGTCGCCGGGGTAGGCTTCGCGGCCCGGCGGGCGGCGCAGCAGCAGCGAGACCTGGCGGTAAGCCACGGCCTGCTTGGACAAATCGTCATACACGATCAGCGCGTCTTCGCCGCGGTCGCGGAAGTATTCGCCCATGGTGCAGCCGGAGTAGGCGCTGACATACTGCATGGCGGCCGACTCGGAAGCGGAAGCCGCCACGACGATGGTGTATTCCATGGCGCCGGCTTGTTCCAGCGAGCGCACCACGTTCTTGATCGAGGAGGCCTTCTGGCCGATCGCGACGTAGACGCAGGAAACGCCCTTGCCCTTCTGGTTGATGATGGCGTCGATGGCCACGGCGGTTTTGCCGGTCTGGCGGTCGCCGATGATCAGTTCGCGCTGGCCGCGGCCGACGGGCACCATGGAGTCGATGGACTTCAGGCCGGTCTGCAGGGGCTGGTCGACGGATTTACGGGCGATCACGCCGGGCGCGACCTTTTCGATCACGTCGGTGAGCTTGGCGTTGATCGGGCCCTTGCCGTCGATGGGCTGGCCCAGGGCGTTCACCACGCGGCCGAGCAGCTCGGGGCCGACGGGCACTTCCAGGATGCGGCCCGTGCATTTGACGGTGTCGCCTTCGGCGATGTGTTCGTATTCACCCAGGATCACGGAGCCGACCGAGTCGCGCTCGAGGTTCAGCGCCAGGCCGTAGGTGGGGGTGCCGTCGGCGGTTGCGGGGAATTCCAGCATTTCGCCCTGCATCACGTCGGACAGGCCGTGGATGCGGACGATACCGTCGGTCACGGACACCACGGTGCCCTGGTTGCGGATGTCGCTGCTGCCGGTCAGGCCTTCGATACGGCTCTTGATCAGTTCAGAAATTTCTGCGGGATTGAGTTGCATGACTCTTTCCTTCTTTCTATGTTTGTTGGCTTAAAACCTGCGGATGGCGCCTGGGCACCGGCTCAGGAGATCAGCGCCACTTTCATTTGCTCTAAACGGGCTTTGACCGAGGTGTCCAGCACCTCGTCACCCACCACGACTCGCACGCCCCCGATCAGGGCCGGCTCCAGCTCAACCTGGAGGTTGAGCTTCTTGCCAAAACGTTTTTCCAGCGTTGCCGACAGGTCGGCCAGCGCCGCGGCGTCGAGCGCGAATGCGCTGTAGACGGTCGCGTCGGACGACCCGCTTTTCGCGTTTTTCAGGACACGGAACTGCGCGGCGATTTCCGGCAGGGCGCTGAGGCGGCCGTTGTCGATCACCGTGCGCAGGAAGTTTTTCGCGGCCTCCGGCAGCTGGGTCTTGGCAACGCCCGAAATCACGTCGAACGCCTGCGCCGAAGTGACGCCGGGGTTGCCGGCGAACTGCTGCAGCTGCGCATTCGCAGCGATGGCGGCCAACTCGTCGAGCCAGGCGGCGGCGCCGCCCAGGTCGGAGCCGGAGGCCTTGAACAGCGCTTCAGCGTAGGGACGGGCAATGGTGGCTAGTTCTGCCATGTTGATGCTCGCTTAGAGTTCGGTCTTCAGGCGGCCCAGCAAGTCAGCATGCACACCGGCATTGACTTCCTTGCGCAGAATCTGCTCGGCGCCCTTGACGGCCAGCACGGCAACCTGCTCGCGCAGGGCCTCGCGGGCCTTCACGGCCTGCTGCTCGGCTTCCACCTTGGCGGCGGCAATGATCTTGCCGCCTTCTTCGGTGGCCTTGGCCTTGGCTTCCTCGATCAGGGCCTGGCCGCGGCGCTCGGCCTCCGCCAGGCGCACGGCCGCTTCGTTGCGCGACTTGGCCAGCTCTTCTTCCACGCGCTTGTTGGCGACGGAGAGTTCAGATTTGGCTTTGTCGGCAGCAGCAAGGCCGTCAGCGATTTTTTGCGCGCGCGCGTCCAGGGCCGCCGCGATGGGTGGCCACACAAACTTCATCGTGAACCCGACCAAAATCAGGAACACGATCAGCTGGACAATTAGGGTACCGGTAATGCTCACTGCTCATCCTTTCCCTTGGGGCCCAGCCATAAGCCGGCCCGAAGGAATGACATTCTTGGGATTTTGATCAATGCTTACTTGGGCAGGTTGGCGATTTGCGCCAGGAATGGGTTGGCTGTGGCGAACCACAGCGCGATACCCGTGCCGATAATGAAGGCAGCGTCGATCAGGCCGGCCAGCAGGAACATCTTGGTCTGCAGTTCGCCCATCAGTTCAGGCTGGCGTGCAGCTGCTTCGAGGTATTTGCTGCCCATGATGCCGATGCCGATACAAGCGCCGACTGCGCCCAGGCCAATGATGAGGCCGGCGGCCAGAGCGACAAAACTAATAACTTCCATGATGACTCCTTAGGACTTTGGTTGCGAGAGAAAAAGAAAAACGGAAACGAAAACGGGAATGACTGATCTGATCAGTGGTGATCGTGCGCCTGGCCGATGTACACCAGGGTCAGCATCATGAACACGAAGGCTTGCAGCGTGATGATCAGGATGTGGAAAATCGCCCAGGCCGAGCCCGCGATGATGTGGCCGATGGCCAGGCCGATGCCGGTCGCCGACAGCGACCAGGCGCCGCCCATCAGGGCGATCAGCAGGAAAATCAGTTCGCCGGCATACATGTTGCCGAACAGCCGCATGCCGTGGGAGACCGTCTTGGCGACGAACTCGATGACCTGCATCAGGAAGTTGAAAGGGTACAGCGCCCAGTGGTTGCCGAAAGGCGCGGTGAAGAGCTCGTGGATCCAGCCGCCCACGCCCTTGATCTTGACGTTGTAGACCAGGCAGGTGATCAGCACGCCCAGGGACAGGCCCATGGTGATGGAGAGGTCGGCGGTGGGAACGGAACGCATGTAGGCGTGGTGTGCATCATGGCCGGCGGCGCCGTACGCCCAGGCCCACAGCACGGGCAGCAAATCCACCGGCAGCAAGTCCATGGCGTTCAGCAGGAAAATCCAGACAAACACGGTGAGGGCCAGCGGCGCGACCAGCTTGCGGCTTTCGGCGTTGTGCACGATGCCTTTGGCTTGCGCGTCGACCATTTCGACGAGGATTTCAACCGCGGCCTGGAAACGGCCGGGAACGCCGGAAGTGGCTTTGCGGGCGGCTTTCCAGAGCAGGAAGCAGCCGATCACACCCAGCAGGATGGTGAAGATGGTCGAATCAATATTGATGACGGTCAGATCGAACGGGCCAACAAGTTCCTTGTTGCGCCAGTGCGTCAGGTGGTGAACGATGTATTCACCGGCGGTTGGACCGCCATGTCCAGCAGCATTCTCAGCAGCCATTTATTGCTCGCCTCAAAGTTTATTTTTCCTGGCCGCGAACAACAGCGCGATCCAGGACGTTTTCATTGTCACCACCAGGCCGACCAGCATGGCCGGCCAACTCAGCATCGAAACCAGCCTTGGCGCGGCAAACAGCATTGCCACCGTCAAGGCGATCTTGACCATTTCCCACAAAAAGAATCCAGCCACCGCGGCGCCTGGATTCATTGACCACACTTTGCCGGTCAAACCGCGCGCAAACAGCGCCGCCGGAATCACCACCGCCAGCGCTCCGTAAAGCGCCGACCAGCCGGCAGACCGCTGGCCTGTCAGGGCCCAGGTGACACACGCCACCAGAACACCAACCGCCAACTGCCCCGCCAACACCGACCAGGGGGAAAGAAGCGAAACCGTTTCACGAAGCTTTTGGGCCTCTTCACGGGTCAGGGGCTTGAAAGCCGCCTCGTCCGCCTCAAACTCATATGTAACTGCCCGGGGGACCGGGTCCGTTGCCGAATTCACCGAATTTGTCATTTTGAAACCTACAAATTACGGGAAAGTTACAGGGCCGTTATTAGCAAAGCCCTTGATTATACGTAGAAACCCCTGCACTCCCAGAAAAACCCCGGTTTGGAAATGAATTAGGGGGCATGCGCGCGTGCATTGGGGTAAACGCCAAGCGGCTGGTTCACAATGGGTTAGAGCGCCACGGCCAGTAGCGCCGCCCACCCCCTTGAAAGATCCCCCGCATGCACGCCCTGATGAAATTCCTGCACATCGCCTTTGCCATCGCCTGGCTGGGCGGGATCTCCTTCATGCTGTTTGCGCTGCGTCCCGCCGCCGGGCAGCTCGCGCCGCCGCTGCGCCTGCCCCTGATCGCGCAGGTCCTGCGGCGCTTTTTTGTACTGGTGTGGGTCTCCATCGCCGTCCTGCTGCTGACCGGGCTGGCCATGCTGCTGGCCGTCGGCATGAAAAACGCGCCCACCGGCTGGCACCTGATGTTCGGCCTGGGCCTCGTGATGTTCGCGCTCTTCGGCCACCTGTATTTCGGCCCCTTCCGCCGCCTCAAGCTGGCCGTCGTGGCCGCCGACTGGCCCGAAGGCGGGCGCCGCGTCGGGCAGATCGCCACACTGGCCATGATCAACCTGGCGCTGGGCGCGCTGGCCATTGCCGCCGTCGTGTTTCTCGCGTGAGGAGGGCGGCACTCCTGCGGCCTGTATGCGCGCCTGCATTCTTTTCATCAGCCTGTTTTTCCTCGCCGGGGGTTGCGCGGCCGTGAACCCTTATTACGATCCCGCCAAACCGCACCACACGCGGGAAGGCTTCCAGAACAACTACAGCGCATCGGTCACCAGAAGCCTGGGCGATCTGCTGCGCTGGCAATGGGACAAGCGCCGGCAAAACCTGCCCGCACCGCCCGCCGCGCCCACCCCAGCGCAGGCGCCGGACCTGGCCGCCATACGCGCCTATGCGCCGGCGTTTGCGGCGCCGGGCACGGCATCGCCCCCGCCCGCCATCACCTGGGTGGGCCACGCCAGCATGCTGGTGCAGGCGGGCGGGCTCAACGTGCTGACGGACCCGGTGTTTTCGCGGCGAGCCAGCCCGGTGCAATTCATGGGTCCTTCGCGCGCGCAGCCGCCGGGCATCGCGCTGGCCGACCTGCCGCCCATCGACGTCGTGGTGCTGTCGCACAACCACTACGACCACCTGGACGCCGATTCGGTGCAAGGCATCGCCGCGCGCTCGGCCGCCGCCGGCAGCGCCACGCTGTTCCTGGTGCCGCTGGGCCTCAAATCCTGGTTCGCCAGCCGCGGCATCACCCACGTGGTGGAGATGGACTGGTGGGACCACCACGTCTATCGCGGCGTCGAATTCAATTTCACGCCGGTGCAGCATTGGTCGGCGCGCGGCCCGGGCGACCGCAGCCAGACTTTGTGGGGCGGCTACGCCGTGTTCGCGTCCGACCTGCACTGGTATTTCAGCGGCGACACCGGTTACTCCAAAGACTTTCTCGACACCCGCGCGCGCTTTGCCAATCGCCAGACGGCCGCCCAGGGCGGCGGCTTCGACCTGGCCCTGATCGCCGTCGGCGCCTACGAGCCGCGCTGGTTCATGTCCGGGCAACATGTGAACCCGGCCGAGGCGGTGCAGATCCACCAGGACCTGGGCGCCAAGCGCAGTGTGGGCGTGCACTGGGGTACGTTTGAGCTGACCGACGAACCCCTGGACCAGCCGCCCAAAGACCTGGCCGCGGCGCGCGCGGCGAAAGGCCTGAAGGACGAGGACTTCAGCGTCATGGCCGTGGGTGAAACCCGCATTTTACCGCCCAGGGCCGCGCCATGAAGGCACACCCCAAAACCAGGACGGGAAGAAAACCCGCCGGTTGGCTGGCGCGCATAAAGGCCTCGGTGCCCAGCCGCGAAGTGCTGGCGGCTAACCCCTGGCTGCGGCCCGTCGCGCACCGCGTGCTGGACCCTCAGCTGTGGCGCCTGCAGCATGAAGCCGTGGCGCGCGGCGTGGCCATCGGCATTTTCTGGGCCTTCGCGCTTCCGTTCGCGCAGATCGTCGCGGCCGCGGCCCACAGCGTCTGGTGGCGCGCCAACATTCCCGTCGCCGCCGGCATCACCTTCATCACCAATCCCTTTACCGTGGGCTTCTGGCTCTGGCTGGCCTACCAGGTGGGCAGCCTGCTGCTCGACGCGCCGCCGCCGGTGCGCATGTCCGAAGGCGCCGGCGTGCTCGCCTGGCTGGCGTCCTTTGGCGGGCCCGCCATACTGGGCATGGGCATTTTTGCCGTAGTGGGCTCGACCACCGGCTATGTGCTGGTCAAGCTGGCCTGGCGCCTGCGCATCTGGTTCAAGCGCCGCCGCCGTTAAGCCGCTAACCCTGGACAATCGGTTTTCGTTTTCTTTTTCCTTCAAGCTCACCATGACCACGCCTTCCCCCAACACCCTTCCCGACACACCCTGCTACCTCAACGGTGAATTCACCCCCCTCAAGGACGCCAAGATCAGCGTGCTGGACCGCGGCTTCATCTTCGGCGACGGCGTGTACGAAGTGGTGCCGGCCTATGGCGGCCGCTTGTTCCGCTTCGAACAGCACATGGCGCGCCTGGCCCGCAGCCTGGCCGAGCTGCGCATCCCCAACCCGATGACACAGGCCGAGTGGCAGGCCGTGGCCTTGAAGCTGGTCGCGGCGCATGCGCAATCCACCGGTGCGCCGGCCGAACAGGGCAACCAGCTGGTCTACATCCAGGTCAGCCGCGGCGTCGCGATGCGCGACCACCCCATGCTGCCCGGCCTCACGCCCACGGTGTTCGTGATGGCCAACGCCATGAAGCTGCCCAGTGCGCAGCAGCGCGAAGCCGGCGTGGCCTGTGTCACGGCCGACGACTTCCGCTGGGAAAAAGCCCACATCAAGGCCACCAGCCTGCTGGGCGCGGTGTTCGCGCGCCAGATCAGCGTCGATGCCGGCGCGGTGGAAACCGTGATGTTCCGCGGCGACCACCTCAGCGAAGCCTCTTCGAGCAACGTCTGGATCATCAAGGACGGCAAGGTCTTCGGCCCGCCCAAAGACAACCTGGTGCTTGAAGGCATACGCTTCGGGCTGATCGAGGACATGTGCCGCGCCGCCGGCATTCCGTTCGAGCTGCGCCGCATCACGCGCGCCGAAGTGCTGGACGCCGACGAAATTTTGCTGTCCTCCGCCACCAAAGAGGTGTTGCCGGTGACCCTGCTGGACGGCCAGCCCGTCGGCCACGGGCTGGAAAAAGGCAAACCCGGCCCCATCTATGCCAGGCTGTACGCTCAATACCAGCGTGCCAAACAGGCCTGAAAGGACCCTCGCCATGACCAGCTCCCCCGATACTCCGAAAACCCCGAACATCATCGGCGTCCCCGGCTCCGAGCCTTCGCGCCAGGAGTCGCTGATCGAGTACCCGTCGCAGTTTCCCATCAAGGTCATGGGCCAGAAGGTCGACGGCATGGTCGCGGCCATCACCGCCATCGCCCACCAGTTCGACCCGGCCTTCGACGCCACCACGATAGAACTGCGCGAAAGCAAGGCCGGCAACTACCTGGGCGTGACCATCACCGTCACCGCCACCAGCCGCGAACAGCTCGACGAGCTCTACCGCACGCTGTCGACGCATCCCATGGTCAAAGTGGTGCTGTAAGCAGGGAATTTCGCGCGATATGAAAAAAATTGGGCTAATTTCTTTTATATGACGCGTTGGCTGCGCCCCTTATGAAAGAAATCGCGGTCGGAATTAAGTCCTAACGCTCGGCCTATTTCTATATAATCATCCATCCCAAGGGTGGATGATATTTTGAAAATAGACTTCACGACTCAACGACCTTGACTCTGCCACGTCAATGGAAGTCATGCGCAACTTGCCCGGCTACTGGGAAGAACTTAAGGGTGATCGCGCAGGGCAGTTCTCGGCGCGTTTACACGGTGGAATGCGGCTCATTGTGAAGCCTCAAAAACTACCTCCACCCACCAAACCGGATGGAGGCCTTGACTGGCTCGCCATCGACAGCATCTATATCGTTGAAATGGTGGACTACCATGACTGAACAAAATTTGAGCTACCGTCCCGCAGAGGTTTCGCCGCCAGGCGACACCCTGGCAGAGCTGATAGAAGAGCGCGGCATTGCACAAGCTGAATTGGCCCGCCGTATGGGCCGCCCCATCAATGCCGTCAATGAAATGGTGCTGGGCACCAAAGAAATTACGGAGGACACGGCTTTGGAGTTGGAACGGGTGCTGGGCACCCCGGCACACTTCTGGCTTGCCAGGGAGTCCAGATACCGGGAATACCTGGCCAGACAGCGCGATGCAAGTCGCGCGGAAAGCCGGCTCGAATGGCTTGACAAGTTTCCGATCAAGCAATTGCAGGAGGCCGGATATCTGCCAGCAGGGCGCTTGACGGAATCGTTCAAGGCGTCGTTGATTGAACCAACTCTGTGCTTTTTTGGCGTCGCATCCCCGGAGGGCTGGCATGGGCAATATGACCGCGTGCAAGCAGCCTTCCGCCGCGCCAATCCCGCCAAACAAACTGATAACGCCGCTATTACCGCTTGGCTGCGCCTGGGTGAACTGCAGGCATTAAAAGCAGATGTTCCAGCCTTCAGCGCTGAGAAGTTGCAGGCCAATATCGCCGCCCTTCGGTCTCTCAGCACCCGACCAGCGGCAGAAATAGGCATCGGTTTACAGAGGCAGTGCGCCGAGGCCGGAGTAGTACTGGCTTTTGTACCGCCCTTTCCGCGAACCCATGTCAGCGGTGTTGCCCGTTGGCTGGGTGATCGTCCATTGATACAGCTATCACTGCTGGGTAAGTGGAATGATGTTTTCTGGTTCAGTTTCTTTCACGAAATCGCTCATATCCTCAAGCACCCCAAAAAGGCCGTCTTCCTGGACGATGCCAGCTCGGGCTCGGCAGCCGAGAGCAAAGAAGAAAAAGAGGCCGATCAATTTGCCGCCGACACACTGATCCCGCCAGCCGACCGCAAACGCCTTGGCCAGATTGATCTGACCGCCACCGGTGTGCGTAGATTTGCCAAGGAAATCGATATTCACCCCGGTATCGTTACGGGATGCCTTCAGCATATGGGACTTGTGGGCTGGGCAAGCCCCATGAACCAGCTGAAAGACCGTTACCAAATTGCGTCAAAGTAAAGCGCGCGCCATGCCACCCTCGACAGGCCCAACCGCACCGTGGATAGACGTCCAACTGGATGCGTTACCTGAATGAACATGGAAACACGCCAGCTGGGCCGGGTCGACTACCTGCCCACCTACGAAGCCATGCAGGCCTTCACGGCTGCCCGCCACCCGGCGGGCACCGCTGAAGGCGGGCAAGCTTTGCCAGGCGAATCCGACCAGCTGTGGATCTGCGAGCACCCGCCGGTCTACACCCAGGGCCTGGCCGGCAAGGCCGACCATGTGCTCAACCCCGGCGCCATCCCGGTGGTGCAGACCAACCGCGGCGGCCAAGTCACGTACCACGGCCCCGGCCAGGTCGTGGCCTACCCGCTCATCGACCTCAAGCGCGCCGGCTATTACGTCAAGGAATACGTCTACCGCATCGAGGAGTCCGTGATCCGGACGCTGGCGCATTTCGGCGTCACCGGGCATCGCGTGGCCGCCTCGCCCGGGATTTACGTGCGGCTGGACGACCCGGCCGCCCATGCCGCGCTGACCGGCCCGGTGAACCCAGCCGACCCTTTCCAGGGCCTGGGCAAGATCGCCGCCCTGGGCATCAAGGTCAGCCGGCATTGCACCTACCACGGCGTGGCGCTGAATGTTGCCATGGACCTGGAACCCTTCTCGCGCATCAACCCTTGTGGCTATGTGGGACTGAAAACCACGGACCTTCGTACAATTGGCGTGTCCGTCACGTGGCAGGAGGCCGCGGACGTGTTGGGGCGGAAACTCGCGACGTATCTGGCACCCTGATCTTTTTCTCCGTTCGGGCTGAGCCTGTCCAAGCCCCCGGCCCCCCGCCGGTTATGAGCGGATTTCCAGCCCTTCGACAGGCTCAGGGCAACCGGTATCGACCATGAGCACACCCGAGATCGTCAACGCGGCCACCAGCCCTTCACTGAACCCCGTGGTCCGCGACGTCCAGACCCTGGAAGCCTACAACCCGCTGGCCAAACAAAAGGCCGCGGCCAAGCTCTCGCGCATCCCCGTCAAGGTGGTGCAGGGCGAAATGCTCAAGAAGCCCGACTGGATCCGCGTCAAGGCCGGCAGCCCGACCACGCGCTTTTACGAGATCAAGCAGATCCTGCGCGAGAACAAGCTCAACACGGTGTGCGAGGAAGCCAGCTGCCCCAACATCGGCGAATGCTTCGGCAAGGGCACGGCGACCTTCATGATCATGGGCGACAAGTGCACGCGCCGTTGCCCCTTCTGCGACGTCGGCCACGGCCGGCCCGACCCGCTGGATGCCGACGAGCCGCTGAACCTGGCCAAGACCATCGCCGCGCTCAAGCTCAAATACGTGGTGATCACCAGCGTGGACCGCGACGACCTGCGCGACGGCGGCAGCGGCCATTTTGTCGAATGCATTCAAAAAATCCGCGAACTCTCGCCCGCCACCACGATTGAAATCCTGGTGCCCGACTTCCGCGGCCGCGACGACCGCGCGCTCGAAATCCTCAAGGCCGCGCCGCCCGACGTGATGAACCACAACCTGGAAACCGCGCCGCGCCTTTACAAGGAAGCGCGCCCCGGCAGCGACTACCAGTTCAGCCTGAACCTGCTCAAGAAGTTCAAGGCCCTGCACCCCGATGTGCCGACCAAGAGCGGCATCATGGTGGGCCTGGGCGAGACCGACGAGGAAATTTTGCAAGTGATGCGCGACATGCGCGCCCACAACATCGACATGCTGACGATTGGCCAGTACCTCGCGCCTTCCACCAGCCACCTGCCGGTACGCCGCTACGTGCACCCCGACACCTTCAGGATGTTCGAGGAAGAGGCCTACAAGATGGGCTTCACCCACGCCGCCGTGGGCGCCATGGTGCGCAGCAGCTACCACGCCGACCAGCAGGCCCATGCGGCCGGCGTCGCCGACAAGGCCGACGCGGCCATCGCCGCCCTCTGATCCCCTGAAGATGGACGTGCCGCAAGGCTCCCTGTCGCTGCGCCATTACGGCGCCTCGCACGGCAGCCATGCGCACGAACATTTCCAGGTCTTGCTGGGCCTGGACGGCGTGCTGGACCTCGAAGTGCAGGGTCGCGGGCGCCGCATCGCGGCCGGCCAGGGCTGCGTGATCGCGCCCGGCGACCATCATGATTTTGAATCCCGCGAAGGCAGCCGTTGCATCGTGCTGGACACCCCGCACGCCGCCTGGGCACGCTGCGCATATGACCCGGCCAGAACCGCGCAGGCCCTGGCGCTGGGCCACTACCTGGCGCACGCGCTGCAGCAGCGCGGCAGCCTGGCACAACACTACGGCCCGGCCTTGCTGCTGGAGGCCTGGCAGCCGCTGCCGCAAGCTGTACCACCTGCACGCCATCAGCGCCCCATCCATTGGGAGCAGTTGGCAACCTGGACACAGCAGCGCCTGCATGAACCTTTGAGCGTCGCGCAACTCGCCGCGCAGGTCTTCCTGAGCCCCACCCAATTCGCCGCGCGCTGCCGGCGCGAAACCGGCCTCAGCGTGATGCACTGGCTGCGCCGGCAACGCCTGGCGCTGGCCCTGCAGTTGCGCGGTCGCGGCATGGGCGTGGCGGCCACCGCATTGCACTGCGGCTACCGCTCGCCCTCCGCGCTGACCGCCGCGCTCAGGCGGCAATCAGGCGAATCAATTCAATAACGGTTGGGATTGTTGGGACGGCGGTCGTTGCGGTTGCTCACGCCGTCACCGTCGCGGTCATAGCGAGGGCCGTAGCCGGGGCCATAACCGGGGCCATTCGCCGGGCCGCCGCGGTAATGCGGGCCGTCGCCGTAAGGCACGGGGTAGGCCACGCAGCCCGACAGGGCCATGAAGCCGGCGAACGAGAGCAAAACAAGGGCAAGCTTTTTCATGAGGGGTCTCCTTGAGGTTTCAGGCCTCGGGTGGTTGTTGTCAAACATCAGCACCCTCATTGAAAGCCCTGCCCATGCCGTGGAGGTGTCCGGCATGCGCCCGCCCGGTGAAGCTGGTTACGGGATGTAGGCATGGGTGTAGGACAACGCGCGCACATACCGGGCTTCCAAAACCTCGTCACGCGCCGCTTAAGCGTCGTTGCGCGACGATGCCGCGCGCGGCGGCTCTTATGCTTGCCGCATGCCAGCCAATCTTTATGCAATGGGCGCCATCGCCCTCTGGGCCCTGCTTGCCTCGCTCGGCGTGTCGCTCAAGCACGTGTCGCCGTTTTTGCTCACCGGTATCGCGCTGCTGATCGGCAGCACGCTGGCCCTGCCCTTTGTGCTCAAAGACAGGCGGCAATGGCGCATCCCGCCCGCCACGCTGGCGCTGGGTGTATACGGCCTCTTCGGTTTCCACTTTCTGCTCTTCATCGCGCTGCGCCACGCGCCTGCCGTCGAGGCCAACCTGGTGAACTACCTGTGGCCGCTGTTCATGGTGGTGCTGGCGCCGCTGTTTCTCCAGGGTGTGCAGTTGCGCGGCGTGCACGTGGCCGCGGCGCTGCTGGGGTTTGCCGGCGCGGCGATTGCCATCCTGGGCGCGGGCGGCGGCGCTGCCTCCGGCGGCTGGTCATGGGGCTATCTGCCGGCGCTCGGCTCGGCCTTCATCTGGGCCAGCTATTCATTGCTGACCCAGCGCGTGCCGCCTTTTCCGACGGCGGCCATCGGCCTGTTCGGCCTGGTGTCGGGCGCCCTCTCGCTGCTGTGCCATTGGGCGCTGGAGCCTGCGGTCGTGCTGTCCGCGCAAGACTGGCTGCTGCTGGCCGTGATGGGCCTGGGCCCGCTGGGCGCGGCGTTTTTCCTCTGGGACAGAGCCCTCAAGCTCGGCGACGCGCGGCAGATCGGCATCCTGAGCTACCTCACGCCGCTGGGCTCCACCGCGCTCCTGATGCTGGTCAGCGGACGCGCGCTGAGCTGGAGCATTGGCCTGGCGGCCGTGATGATCATTGGCGCGGCCATGCTCGGGCTGCGCGCACCCGCCAAAAAAACTACATCTTGATGTTCTGCGCCCACATGATCGCCGACACGTGGGCCTTGTTGACGTCTTCGGCCGTCATGGACATGGGGGCCGAGAAATCGGCGGCGCGGCCGTCCAGGCCCTCGCAGGCTTCCACCAGCGCCAGCACCGGCGCGTAAACGCCTTCGCGCGACAGCAGCGCCTCCGAGACGGCGGGCGGCAGGACCAGCTGGGCCAGCACCTCCGGCACGGGGGTTCCCAGCAGGCGGTCCAGAAAGGAAAACATGCCGACGACAAACAGGTTTTCCGCTTCGCGCCGGGTCAGGAAGTCCTGGCCCAGCAACTCCGCAAAGCGCCCGCGGATCATCGCGGCCTGCATCAAGGCGGGGGAAAAGCCCGTGGTGTGGGTGCGTGCCAGCAAGAGCAGCAGCCAGCGAAACAGCGGCGCATAGCCCAGCATGGACACCGCATGGCGCGCCGACTCGACCTCGACTTCCAGGCCGAAACCCGCGGAGTTGATGTAACGCAGCAGCTTGTAGGAAAGCTGCATGTCGCTTTTCAGCGCTTTTTCCACATTGCGTATGTCCGCGTCGCCCTGCACCAGGTGCATGAGCTGCAGGATCTGCTGCGCCTCGGGGCCCAGCTTGACGGCTTGCTTGATTTCGCGCGGCGCCCGGCAGATGTCCGCAAAAATGCCCTCTATCCCGGTGCCGGCGCAGGCCTCAAGTTCCAGCCAGCCCGGAACCTTGTCCACCACCACGCGCAGCGGCGGCGAGTGGTGCCGGGCAAAACGGGTGATGGCCTCGCGCTCGGGATGGTCATGGGAAACCAGCAGGTGGCTCAGGCGCGCAAGCTGCGGCGCGTTGTCCTTGTTTTCCAGGGCTGCCAGGTCCGCCACCCGCAATGCCAGGCCCAGTTCCTGCGCGCGCCACGATGCGAACACGGCCTGGTTGGCCTTGTCCAGCAAGTCCGCCTGTTTCAGGATCAGGACGAGCGCGTGATGCGGAGAGGCGGCCAGTTCATCGACGAACAGGGCCATGGAACTGACGTCGATGAAGAAGCGGCCGGACGAACTCTCGCGGGGGTGCGCCGCCAGCAATGCCAGCAGCTGGCGGGACGTCATCTCGCCGGAAAGCTCACCGTCGTCGGGGTCGCCCTGGCATGCCAGCAGGTAGCCGGTCACGCGTTGCTGGGCGTCAAGCAGGGGGGCCCTGAAAATGTATCTGTTTTCGCTTGCCAAACTTTGGCCCAGGATTGAAGGAGCGGGTCGCTGCGCGTCTGGTGAACACACCCAGGGGGCGCGCCGAACATACGCTCGAAGGGTTAACGCCGAGTTGGCCGGACGAGGGGAATTATCCTTCTATTACCGGCCCCCAGAGAAAAATAGCCGGCCGGCACCGCCCAATCAGCGCGTATAACTTCACGCAAGGCGGCAGAAACGCCGGTTCCTCACGGAAACCGGCGGCCGCAAACGCCGGCGAAAAGCACCGCCGGCCGCCCGGATCAGGCCCGCCCGCCGGCCCCTGCGGCGGGCTACGGCGCACCCTCCGGCCACAGCAAGCCTATGGCCAGCCCCGGTTCCGCATTGCGCACCTCCAGCTGCGTGCCGTGCGCCTGCGCCACCAGGCGGCACAAATACATGCCCAGCCCCACGCCGCCGGTGGCGCGCTGGCGCGCGCCGTCGGTGCGGTAAAAAGGCTCGGTCAAATGCGCGAGCTGCGCCGGGTCCACGCCGGGGCCGAAGTCGCGCACCTCCAGCAGCACGCAGCCTTCGGCCGCCCGCAGCGATATGCGCGGCGGCCGCGCGGCGCCGGCGCTGTAGCGCAGCGCGTTGTCCATCAAATTGCGCAGCAGCAGGCGAACGCGCATGCGGTCCAGCGAGAGCGGCGGCAAGCCGTCCGCGAGGTCCAGCTCCAGCGCCGCCGCGTTGGCGGACATGTCGCCCGCCACCTCGCGCACCAGCGCGGCCAGGTCCACGGGCTCGCGCTGCAGCGCGGCATGCGGGCTGGCCAGGCGCTCGCTCTCGAGCAGGTCGCTGATCAGGTCGCGCATCTCGCCGAGGTCGCGCAGCAGCGCATCGCGCTCGCGCGGCGCGCTGCCTTCGCCGGTGGCCGGCAGCAGCTCGGCATTGAGGCGCGCGCGCGTCAGCGGCGAGCGCAGCTCGTGGCTGAGCGCCAGCAACAGGCCGCGCTTGGCGTCCAGCATGGCCTTGATGTCGTGTGCCATGGTGTTGATGCGCCCGGCCAGGTCGCCGAGCTCGTCGCGCCGGCGCAGCGGGATGGGCGTGTCGAACAGGCCCCGGCCGAAGCGCTCGGCGCCGGCGCGTATGTCGTCCAGCGGGCGCAGCAGGCGCCGCACATAGGCATAGGCGCCCACCAGCAGGCCCAGCAGCAGCGCCAGCGTGATCCAGCCGAACATGCCGTGCGGCGAGCCCTGCCAGGGAATCGTGCCGGGGCCGAAGATGATTTTGTGGCCGTCGGCCGTGGTGCGGCTGAGCCAGTCGCTGGCGCGGCTCTCGAACAGCTTGCGGTCGGGATGCGACTGCCAGTTCACCTGCGGCCCCTCGATGCGGATGGAAATCGGCAGCCGCGCGGCCAGCGCCTGCGCGCGGCCCAGGTCGGGCGGCGAGCCCAGGTCGGCCACCAGGCGGTCCATGTAGTCGCTGACCAGCGGCTTGGCCGCGTCGCGCCAGCCGCTGGTGAACGCGCGCTGCATGCCGCCCATGAAGACCGCGCCCATGCACAGCGCCAGCAGCAAAAACACCGTGATCAGCCGCAGCCGCAGCGAATGCCCCCAGCGGCGGCGCCAGCGCTCGGGCCGGGAGCGGCCGCAACGGTCCCGCCATTTCATTCTCATGGCGCGCCCGCCTTGCCGACGGCCAGCGTGTAGCCGGCGTTGCGCAGGGTCTTGATGCAGTCCAGCGGCTCGAGCTTTTTGCGCAGCCGGCTCACCACGATGTCGACGGCGCGTGTGTAGAGCTCGGCCTCGTGGCCGCGCAGGCGGTTGAGGATATCGTCGCGGTTGAACACCTTGCCGGGCTCGGCCGCCAACAGCGCCAGCAGCTCGAACTCGGTGCCGGTCAGCTCGACCTTCTCGCCCAGGCGCAGCACCTCGCGCGTTTCCAGGTTGATCGCCAGGCCCTCGAACACGCGGCGCGGCGCGGCCGGCGGCACGGCGCGCTGGCGCCGCAGTATGGTCTGCACGCGCGCCACCAGCTCGCGCGGCTCAAAAGGCTTGGGCAGGTAGTCGTCGGCGCCCAGCTCCAGGCCGACCACGCGGTCCATCACGTCGCCGCGCGCGGTCAGCATGATGACCGGGATGTCGCTCTCCTTGCGGATCTCGCGGCACAGCGCGAAGCCGTCCATCTCGGGCAGCATGACGTCCAGGATGGCCGCGTCGTAGGCGCCGGCGCGCAGTTTGGCCAGGCCCTCGCCGGGGCGCAGGGCACTGTCCAGCACGAAGTCGAAACGCGCGAAGTAGGCCGCCAGCGGCGCGGCCAGGTGCTCGTCGTCGTCGATCAGGAGGATGCGGGGCATGCGGCCATCATAGGGAAGTGCGCAGGCGTTCGCAGGGCGTTCACGCGAACACCCCGCGCGCGCGGCGCGCAAAGTACAGGCCCGCCAGCAGCAAGGCCACCAGCGCGAAGTGGAGAACCAGGTCGGGCGCCGATTGCGGGCCTATGCCGATGACGATGGTGAACAGGCCCACCAGCGTGCCGATCAGCGCGAAGGACTGCGCCAGCAAAGCCAGCTTGCGGGTGCGCCCATGCATGACAAAGCTCAAGGCCCACGCCGCCAGCAAGACGGCGGCAATCACCCCCTCGGCCATGCGGGCCGCGCCGTGGGCATGGCCGCGCAGCAGCAGGCCGCTGTGCACCATCGAAGCCGCGGACAGCAAGCCGGCCTCCAGCAACAGGAAGCCGCGCAGCATGCGCGAAGTCTGAGCGGCGTTCACCATGGGTCTTGAGGCCCCAGCCGGCCCAGGTGGGTGTGCCCAAAACCCGCGCCGTACTTGAGTCCGTAGCCCAGCAGCCGGTCAAAGCCGATGTGTGCGCACCAGACCAGCGCCGCCGCCAGCAGCATCGGCGAAGCGCCCAGCACGCCCACGGCCAGCAAACCCACCGCGCCTATATAAGAATGCGCGGCGTTGTAGGCCAGCGCACCCCAGCGCGGCCCGGCCAGGTAGGCCAGGAAGGACACATCGGGCAGCAGGAAGAGCGCGGCGAACCAGCCCCAGCCCGCGCCGAACTGGGCATAAGCCGCGGCCGAGGCGGCCAGCACGGCCAGCCCTTCGGCGCGCAGCAGCAGGCGCACGCCGCCGTTCACGCTGCCCGGCGCGGCGGCCATGGACTGCCGCCGCACGGCCCGCGCCATGCGGGCCGGCGGGAAGAAGACTGCATCAGCCACGGTGGCCCCAGCGGCGGCCGCGCTCCATGAAGTCGCGCACTTTCTGTTGCTGCTCGGGGCGCAGGTTGTCGAAGAAATCGGCCGCGGCGGCGATCACTTCGGGGCTGCCGGCCTGCAGGGCCGCGGTTTTTTCATCGATCAGCTTTTTCGCGCCGGCCTGGTCCAGCGTGTTGCCGGCGAACAGGCCGCGAAACGCGTCACGCGGTTCGGTCGCGCCGCGCAGGGCGGTGCGCTGCGCATGCAGCTTGTCGGCCAGCACGGCCAGCTTCTGCTTTTGTGCGGCGTCCAGGTCCAGGCGCGAGCCGACTCTTTCGACCATGCGGGCGCGGAACTCGGGCGAGCCCATGTCGCCGTGCATGCCGCCGGGGCCGCGCTGCGCGCAGGCACCCAGGCTGCCGATGATGAGCGCCCCGCCAAACAGGCCGAGCAGGAGTTTTTTGATGCGGTGTTTCATGAAGAGCCTTGTGAAAGTGGTTGAGGTTCTTCATGGTGCCCGCGCCGGGCGCGCGGGTGTTGTCGCGCCGGTTGCAGCATGTTTCGCTTTGTTTCGGCGGGGGCGGTGCACATCTGTCGACCCGACGCGCGCGATTCCATTTCCAATTCGCTGCGAGAGTAGGCGCGCCGCCGCAGACAGTGCTACAGCACGGCAAGGCGGCGCAACAACCTATCGCAGCGAATTGGGAATGGAATCAATCCTGAAGCAGTGCCGCCGGATCTTCGCTGGCAAGCACCTTCGCGGCCCAGGGCTGCAGCTTGCTGGCGTCGGCGCGCAGGATCTGCTGCTTGACCGCCAGGATTTGCGAGGGGTGCATGGAAAAACTGCGCAGGCCCAGGCCCAGCAGCAGCCGCGTCATGCTGATGTCACCGGCCATTTCACCGCAGACGCTGACACCCTTGCCCTGGGCATCGCATTCGGCAATCGTGTCGGCGATCAGCCGCAGCACTGCCGGGTGGCAGGGGTCGTACAGGTGCGACACCGCCTCGTCGGCGCGGTCTATGGCCAGCGTGTACTGGATCAGGTCGTTGGTGCCTATCGACAGGAAGTCGAAGTACTTCAGGAAGAGTTTGAGCGTGAGCGCGGCGGCCGGGATTTCAATCATCGCGCCCAAGCGCACCGGGCCGTAGGGAATGCCGGTGTTGTCGAGCAGCGCGCGCGCATGGTCTATCAGCGCCATGGTCTGGCGGATCTCTGTGGCGTGCGCCAGCATGGGCACCAGCAGGTTGACCTGGCCGTGCGCGGCCGCGCGCAGGATGGCGCGCAACTGCGTGAGGAACATGGGCGGGTCCGCCAGGCTCCAGCGGATGGCGCGCAGGCCCAGCGCCGGGTTCAGGTGGGTGTCCTGCGCCTTGGCGTGGCGGTCCAGCGGCTTGTCCGAGCCGATGTCCACCGTGCGTATGGTCACCGGCAGGCCCTGCATGCCCTCGATGGCCTTGCGGTAGGCCTGGTACTGCTCTTCCTCGTCCGGCAGCTTGCCGCTGCGTCCCATGAACAGGAACTCGCTGCGGAACAGCCCCACGCCGACCGCGCCGGCCGCCACCGCGCCCACGGTGTCCTCGGGCATCTCGATGTTGGCCAGCAGTTCCACGCGCTGCCCGTCAATCGTCAACGAGGGCGTGTTCTTCAGGCGGTTCAGGCGCTGGCGCTCGAGCTCGCCCTGGCGCTGCTTGAAGCCGTACTCGGCCAGGATGATGGGCGACGGGTCGACGATCAGCACACCGGCGTCACCGTCGATGATGACCCAGTCGTCCTGCTTGATCAGCTGGCTGGCGCTGCGCGCGCCCACCACGGCCGGGATGTCCATGCTGCGCGCCACGATGGCGGTGTGCGAGGTCTTGCCGCCCACGTCGGTGGCAAAACCCGCGAACAGGCTTTGCTTGAACTGCAGCATGTCGGCCGGCGAGATGTCGTGCGCCACCAGCACCAGCGGCACGTCGGTGGTGTCGTCCAGCAGCAGGTCCTGCTGCGACAGCTTGCGCCCCGCGCCCGCCTGGGCCGCGGGCTGCACCGGCGAGGCCACGCCCTTCATGTGGCGCAGGATGCGCTCGACGACCTGCTCGAGGTCGGCCTTGCGCTCGCGCAGGTACTCGTCCTCCATGTCGTCGAACTGGCGCGCGATGATTTCGTACTGCGTGGTCAGCGCCCACTCGGCGTTGTAGTGACGGTCGGTGATCCAGTGCTTCACGCCGCTGATCAGCTGCTCGTCCTGCAGCAGCATCAGGTGCACGTCCAGCAGCGCGGCCAGCTCGTGCGGCGCGTCCTTGGGAAGGTCTTGCTGCAGGCGCGTGATTTCCTCCATCACCGCGTTGCGCGACACCCGCACGCGCGTGATCTCGTCCAGCGTCCTGTCGGGTTCAATGAAATAGTGCGCGACGTCGGCGCGGCTGGAGGCCACGAGCACGGCACGGCCTATCGCGATCCCTCGCGAGACAGCCAGGCCATGAACGGAAAAGGTCACTCGCCTTCCCCAAATTTGTCGGCGATCAGCGCAAGGATCGCATCCATGGCGGCCTGCTCGTCGTTGCCGTTGGTCTCCACCTCCACGGTGCTGCCCAGGCCGGCGGCCAGCATCATCACACCCATGATGCTTTTGGCGTTGACGCGGCGCTCGCCCTTGCTCATCCAGACTTCGCAGCCGAAGCTGCCGGCGAGTTTGGTGAGCTTGGCGGAGGCGCGGGCGTGCAGGCCCAGCTTATTGTTGATGCTCGTGCTGGTCTTTATCATGGTTTCGGCGTACCTGGTTTTGCGGAGCGGTGATGGCCACCTGCATCACGCCCTGCGTGGCCCCGATGAGGGCGCGCGCCACCAGGGCGTCGAGCGACTCGTGCCGGTAGGAGATGGTGCGCAGCAGCATGGGCAGGTTGATGCCGGTGATGAGTTTGGAATGAACGCCGTCGACCAGCTTTTGCGCCACGTTGCAGGGCGTGGCGCCGAACACGTCGACCAGCACCAGCGCATGCGAGGTGCCCAGCTGCGCCAGCATGATGCGCGCCTGCGCCAGGGTTTCCTCGGGCGGCATGTTGGGCTGCACGTCCAGCGCGGCGACGCCGGGCGCGTTGTCGGGGAACACATGCAGCACGCACTGGCGCAGGGCGGAGGCCAGCGGGGCGTGGGCGATGATGAAGATGCCGTTCATGGGTTTTCGGGTTCGACTGAATTATCGGCGCTGACACTGAGGAAATACCCATATGAGGCGATACAACAACACAATAACACCCCCATGGCCGCCTGGAAACTCGCCACCTGCGCCAGGCCCAGGGCGGCGAACACGTCGATCAGCAGGCCTATGCCCCACTGCACGACGAACACGCCGGAAAAAATCATGAGGTTGTAGCCCGACATCGCCCGGCCCGCCAGCGCGGGCTTGAAGGCCATGCCCACCGCCGGCTGCGCCAGGCCCAGCACGCTGCAGCTCATGCAGAACAGGGCCCAGCCCAGCCAGCCGGCCGAGCTGCCGGCCGCGATGTTGGCCGCCAGCACCGCCAGGCTCAGGGGCACGCCCCAGGCGATCAGCCGCGTCGCCGCCCAGCCGTGGCGCGACAGCCAGGGGTTGACCATGCCCCAGCTCCAGAAGGTCACCAGCATGGTGGCGTTGATATAGAACAGGCCGGTCGCCGCCTCCAGCGGCGTGTAGCCCGCGACCTTGACCATCCACGGGCCGGCCCACAAAGTCTGCACCGCGACCAGCCCGCCGTAATGGAAAAAAGCCAGCGGCGTCATCTTGCGGAAATAGCGGCTGCGCCAGATGGGCGCGTAACCCGTCTCCGCTTCGGCCCCCGCCGTTGCCGCCGGCGCGGCGCCATGGCCCAGCTTCCACGTCGGCACCACCCAGGCGATGGCCGCCATGCACAGCAGAATCATCGCCGCCAGGATCCAGAACATGGGGCGCCAGCCCGTCACCGGCATCAGCCACTGCACCGGCAAGGTGGAGGCCAGCATGCCCAGGGAGCCCGTCATCAGCATCCAGGAGTTGGCGCGCAGCACCGTGCCCGGCTCGAACCAGCGGCGAAAACCCGTGAGCGGCGCCATCAGGCAGGCGCTCACGCCCATGCCCACCAGCACGCGCGCGGCCAGCAGCCAGGCGAAGCTGGTCGCCAGCGAGAACGCCAGGCAGCCCAGCACGGCCACACCCAAAAAGCACAGGATCACGCGCTTGGGTCCGTGCCGGTCCAGCCAGGTGCCCAGCGGCAATTGCGTGGCGGCAAAACCCAGGAAGTAACCGCCGGCCAGCAGCCCCAGGTCGCGCGCATGCAGCGAGAAGTCCTGCGTCAGCACCGGCGACAGCGTCGCGGTGATGGCCCGCACCAGGGCCGAACAGAAATAGGCGGCGGCAAAGGCCAGGAACACGATGGCGCCGGTCCAGGCGTCCAGCCGGCCTGCGTCTGAAGCGGCGGGCGAGGAGTTGCGCGCCGCGGACAGGGAGGTTTGGGCGGTCGTCATTCGAATCACTCGAACTTGAGGCTGGAGAAAAAGGTCTCGGCCACCTCGGGCGCGATGCGCGCCGAATACAGCACCACCTGAAAGACCTGCGAACCCTGCGCGAAGTAAGCCGCCTGCCCGCTGACCGCCGCGCCGTCGGCGCGGCTGCCCTGGGCTTTGACCAGCACGGCGGCCGCACCGGGAATCTTGAGCGGCGACACCTGCACGGACTCAGGCCCGGCCTTCATATTGGCCAGCGTCAGGCTTTGCCACTGCGCCAGCACCGTGGCGGCCTGGGCCGCATCGGCCAGCTGCGCCACCGCGACCGCAAAAGTCGCATCACCGGCATCGCAGCCCAGCATGGACAGCGGCGTCGCCGGCCCGCCCAGGGGCACGGTTTTTTCGGCCTTGTCGGGCTTGCAAGGCAGCAGCAGCGCCAGGCGCGTGCCCTCGGGCCGCACTTCGCGCCAGTTCAGGGCGGGGCTGCAGGCGGCGAGCACGGCCGTGGCGAGCAAAAGGCCGCCGGCCCGAAAAATCGTAAGCATGCCTTGGACTTTACAGGGATTCAAGCCTGGAGGCAGCGTTTTGCACCGCTTTGGCGCGCAGGAGGCATCCGGCCTTGCACCAAGCTGGGCACGTTGTTTCCTCATGTTTGGCATGTGCCCGCAATCGGTATTCAAGAAGCTCCGGACTTCGCGCGCCAGGATGCGACCCAACAACCATAGCGGCCCGAACAGGGCCCTGGCTTGATAAGCTCGGTGATGATGATCAATTTCAAAACACCCCTGTTCATGGCCGCGATACTGCTATGCGCCGCAAGCCCCGCCTGGGCTTTGGAGTTGCAGAACCAGAATTTCAGCGACGATGAAATTTTCTCGGCGGTCGTCAACCGGTTTAAAAAGCCGCTTCTGCACCGGTTCAACCCTGCCGCCGCAAGCGAACGGCAACCCCTGCTGGTGCTGGGCCCCGCGCTGAAATTCGGCAAAAAAATCCAGTCCGACTCATTTACCCACCTGACGCAGCAAGAGCTGGTGGCGGAACAACAGGCCGTTTTTATCCTGATCGCCAATGCGCGCCCGGACCCTGAGCACAACGCGCTCTATGTGGACTACGACATCCCGAGCAATGCGTCTTTTGGCGTGCTGAAGGTCTACCCCAAGGAGGGCGTGCTGGTGGCTGAAACCCACGACAGCTTCCGCTCGTCCTCGGGGGCAAGGGCCACCTACGGCAAGCTGTACAAAGGTGTGGGCTGCCGGGACAACACGGAAATGGCGTATCGCTGGAACTACTACATACGCAATGGCGCCAACGGGCGGTGCCCTGACAAGATGTTCACTGAGTTTACGGATTAGTTAAACCTCAGCTCAGGCTGCCAAGCTGCAGGACAAATAGCATGCCTTTCAAACGCCGTGATTTTCTTGCTGCGATGGTTCCAGTCGCCGCACAGTTGACGGGGTGCGCAGGCATGCCGGCGATGACCGGATCGTCTCCGACAGTTCAGGCTCGCCCACCCCTGCTTGCAAGCGAAAGCGATTGGTCTTCCCTGCCTGATCGATGCAAAGCCGACCCTGATCTTGGCCGTTTCACCGCGGCACTGCTGGCACGCGCCCGCACCGACATCGCCCTGCCTCCGCTAGCGCACACACTCGAGGACGGCCGCCTGCTGGGTGTTTCGCGCGAGTTCATTCGCCGAAGCCTGCAGTGGGCTTTCGCTTACCGCGTGACAAGGGAGCGGGTTTTCCTGGACCGCGCCCGGCACGAAATGCTCGCCGTCGCCGCATTCAGTGACTGGCATCCGGATCCCTTCCTGGACCTCGCCGAGATGACCACGGGCATGGCCATTTCCTGCAGCTGGCTTTTCAACGACCTGTCGGACTATGACCGGGCCGCCTTGCGCGCCGCGATTGTCGACAAGGGCATTGCCCAGGCGCGCAACGGCCACAGAACGTTCAGGTCCACCAACAACTGGAACCAGGTTTGCATCGGCAGCATGGTCCTGGGGGCGCTGGCGGTGGAGGAAGATGAACCCGCCCTTGCCGCCGACCTCCTCGCGGCGGCACGTCAAGGCGTGTTTATCGGACTGAATGCCTACCGGCCGGATGGTGTCTACCCGGAGGGACCGGACTACTGGAGCTATGGAAGCAGCTACACGGTGCTGCTGGCCGCTGCACTGCGCGACACCAGGGACGGCGACTGGGGCTTGCTCGATGCGCCTGGCTTCAAGCGCAGTGCGGAGTTCTATGCACACGCCATCGGCCCGTCCGGGAAATATTTCGACTTTGCCGACAGCAACGAGACGCAGGGCCTGCCATGCGCCATCGTCTACCTGGCCCGTGAGCTGGACCAGCCCGCGCTGTTGACGGCCAAGCGCCAGATGATCCGCAACGGGCAGGGCCTGTCTGACCGCTTCGCGCCTCTGTCGGTGTTGTGGTGGCCCACAAAAACAGGTGGAAATACCGCGCCCACAAGTTTCTCGGGCCAGGGGGCGCAGCCGCTCGCCATCTGGCGTTCATCATGGTCCGATCCAGACGCGTGGTGGTTCGCCATCAAGGCGGGCGGAGCGGCGCACAGCCATGCGCACATGGATGCAGGCAGTTTTGTGCTCGACCTGGATGGCCTGCGATGGGCCAAGGACCTCGGCGCGCAGGACTACGGCAGCCTGGAATCACGCGGCATAGACCTGTGGAACATGAAGCGGGAGTCGTCACGCTGGCAGGTCTTCAGGCTGTCAGCCGAAGCGCACAACACACTCACACTGGGCGGCCAGGCACACAGCGTCCGTGGCATGGCCACGCTGCGCATGGTTGACGAGCGTGAGGCCTTGATAGACCTGACCGCCGCGCTGTTACCGGGCCAGGTCACGCAGGCCACACGCCGCGCCCGGTTTCTGGGTGATGCGGTGCAACTTGACGACGAGCTTCTCGGCGCCCGCCCGGGCAGCACGGTCCGGTGGGCGATGGCCACCGAGGCGGAGGTCAGGCTGGAGGGCACTACCGCGTTTCTGACGCAAAAGGGCAAGCGACTGACCGTGCAGTTTGAAGGCAACGCAATCCAGCTGGACGTGCTCGATATCTCGGCGCCCCGCCGCGACTTCGACCAGCCGAACCCCAACGTTCGCCAGCTGGTGGTGTCCGGAAAGCCCGGGGCAGACGGCAGCTGGAAACTGGGGGCCCGCTTTTCGCGAGGCTAGGCCCGGCAGTTTGGCCGGTCTTCGCACCGCTTTGGCGCACCTTGCAGGCCAAAGCCCGCACCAAGCTGGGCACGCGGCTTGCTAATGCAGTGCATGTTTGAAGACATCGCCATTCCGGTTATGCCCGTCACAGCGACCACGCCGGTGACGCCGCCCACCCACCTTCCCGGCGTGAACCAGCCGCTCTGGCGCGACCGGCTGTCGCAACTGCTCGAATCGACCGGCGAGGGCATCTTTGGCATCGACATGGATGGCTGCTGCACTTTTATCAACCGGGCCGGCGCCGAGCAGCTGGGCTACGCGCCCGAACAGGTGCTGGGCCGCAACATGCACGAGCTGGCCCACCACACGCATGCCGGCGGCGCCCACTACCCCGTGCAGCTGTGCCCCATCTTCAACGCTTTCCGCAAGGCCCTGCCCTGCCGCATCGACAGCGAACTCTTCTGGCGCCAGGACGGCAGCGCCTTCGCGGTCGAGTATTCCTCTTACCCCATCGTCGAAGGCGGCGTGGTGCAGGGCGCGGTGGTCACCTTTGTCGACATCTCGGCGCGCCGCCAGGCCGAAGATGCCTTGCGCCAGGCGCATGCGGTGCTGGAGCAGCGCGTGAGCGAACGCACGCACGCGCTGTCGGAAGCGCTGCAGCACCTGCGCGAACTCACCGCCTACACCCACAGCGTGCGCGAGGAAGAGCGCACCCGCATCGCGCGCGAGGTGCACGACGAGCTCGGCAGCCTGCTGGTGGCCCTCAAGATGGACGTGGGCTGGCTGGACAAGCGCCTTGGCGAGCAGCAGCAGCGCGAGCCCGACGCGGCCCAGGCCATGCGCGACACCATGCGCCACAAATGCCAGAACATGGGCCGGCTGATTGAAAGCGCGGTCGACAACGTGGGCCGCATCATCACCGACCTGCGCCCCAGCATCCTGGACCACCAGGGCCTGTGGGCCGCGCTGGACTGGCAGGCGCACGAGTTCGTGCAGTCGGCCGAGCTGGCGCTGGACTGGCAGATGGACGTGGCCGGCGCCGCGCCGCTGCCCGAGCCCTCGGCGATCGCCATCTTCCGCATCTTCCAGGAAATGCTCAGCAACGTGGGCCGGCATGCGGCCGCCAGCGAGGTCGCCATCCGCATCCGGGCCGACGCGGCCGGCATCAGCATCGCAGTGCAGGACAACGGCCGGGGCGCCGAAGCCGCAGCCTTTGAAGCGGCCGACGCCTACGGCGTGATGGGCATGCGCGAACGCGCCCGCCACCTGGGCGGCAGCCTGGAGATCAGCAGCGAAGTCGGCCGCGGCTCCCTCTTCCACCTGCGCATCGCACTGCCCGCCGAAGCCGCCAACCCGCCGTGACCTCCGCCATGAACACCCTCAAAATCCTGATCGGCGACGACCACCGCATCGTCCGCGAAGGCCTCAAGCAGGTGCTGGCCGATGCGCCCGAGATTGAAGTGGCCGCCGAGGCCGAGACCGGCCCCGACGTGCTGCTGCGCGTCGAAGCCCTGGGCGGCGACACGGGCCTGGACGCGGTGCTGCTGGACATCGCCCTGCCCGACCGCGACGGCCTGGACGTGCTGCAGGCGCTGAAAAAAAGCTGGCCGCGCCTGCCGGTGCTGATGCTCAGCACCTACCCTGAAAAGCAATACGCCGTGCGCTGCATCAAGCTGGGCGCGGCCGGCTACCTGAACAAAAGCGCCAACCCCGACGACATGATCGCCGCGGTGCGCAAGGTGGCGGCGGGCGGCCTCTACGTTTCAGCCGCCACCGCCGAGGCGCTGGCCAGCGCGGTCGGCGGCAGCGGCGGGCGCAGCGGCGCCGAAGCCCTGTCGCACCGCGAACACCAGGTGTTCCGGCTGCTCACGGCCGGCAAGTCCGTCGGCGAGATCGGCACGCAACTGGGCCTGGCGTCCAACACCGTCAGCACCTACCGGCTGCGCATCCTCGAAAAAACCGGCGCCAAAAACGACGTGGAGCTGGCGCTGTATGCCGAGCGCCACGGCAAGGCGCCGTCCGGCGCCTGAGGGCGGAAGCTCGCACGGCCTTGTCCTACGGCCGCTTGGGTGCCCCTTGACTCACATCACACGCGCTCTCCGGTCATGCTGGCTGCAGGCGGCGATGTCTCGCCCCAGCCCCAACCCCCTCCAAGGAAGATTTTTATGACCACCGTGAACGACGTGATGACCCGCAATGTGCGGACCCTGGCCCCCGGCGCTACCGTGGCCGACGCCGCGAAAGCCATGCGCGAGCTCAACGTGGGCGTGATCCCCGTGTGCGAGGGCGACAAGCTGCTCGGCCTGGTGACCGACCGCGACATCGTACTGCGCGCCGTGGCAGAGGGGCTGGACGGCGGCACGCCGCTGTCCACCGTGATGAGCACCGACGTACGCACGGCGCGCGAAACCGACGACCTCGACACCGTCCTCGCGGACATGGCGTCCCGCCAGATCCGCCGCCTGCCGGTGCTGGACGGCTCGCAGCGCCTGGCCGGCATCATTTCCATCGGCGACATCGCGGTCAAGGGCCAGGACGAAGAGGATGTGGGGCAGTCGCTGGCCGATATCTCCGCCCCGGCCTGAGCGCGACGGCGGGTTGCCGACGTGCAGCCTGCGCGAATTTGGTGCGGCGCTGACATTCCCGCGCCGCGGTGAGCCGGCGCGGCGCCGCTGAACTTCAAAACAAGCCATCAAACTCCGCCGACAGCGCGCGCAAAAGTGGCATGGCGGCTCCGCCGCGCCGTTTTTGTAGTGGACGCCCTACACGCTGTCATCGCATCCACAGCGAAATGCGGCTCCTGCCGCCGTTTCGCCAAAACCGGCCCAAAGTGGCCCGCTGCTTGCAAGACAGCCGCATCTTCCAACGAAAGGTGCGCGCCATGTCTGAATTCTTTTCTCCCTACGACGCCGACCAGCCCCTGATGCTCAAGTGCAGCTGCGGCAAGGACCACAGCGCGGCCGACCACCACGCCGCCGTGGCCGCCGATGCCGCCGCCGTCGAGTTGCGCAAGCGCAGCCTGAGCAGCGAGTTCGAAGCCTATTCCAACGAGTTCATCGAGGCCACGCTGGTCAAGGCCCTGTTCCCGCAGGACGAGGTGCGCCGCCGCTTCCTGCGCGCCGTCGGCAAGGGCACGGCCATGGCCGCCATCGCCAGCGTGCTGCCCGTGGCCAGCATGCAGGCCATGGCCCAGGAAAAAGGCAAGCTCGAAAAAACCAACCTCAAGATCGGCTTCATCCCCATCACCTGCGCCACGCCGCTCATCATGGCCCACCCCCTGGGCTTCTACAAGCAGCAAGGCCTGGAAGTCGAAGTCACCAAGACCGCCGGCTGGGCGCTGATACGCGACAAGATGATCAACAAGGAATACGACGCCACGCATTTCCTGTCGCCCATGCCGCTGGCGATTTCCATGGGCCTGGGCTCCACCGCCACGCCCATGAACGTGGCCACCATCCAGAACATCAACGGCCAGGCCATCACGCTGGCGCTCAAGCACAAGAACAACCGCGACCCCAAGAACTGGAAAGGCTTCAAGTTCGCGATCCCGTTTGAGTACTCGATGCACAACTTTTTGTTGCGCTACTACCTGGCCGAAGCCGGCCTCAACCCCGACACCGACGTGCAGCTGCGCGTGGTGCCACCGGCCGAAATGGTGGCCAACCTGCGCGCCGGCAACATCGACGGCTTCCTCGGCCCCGATCCGTTCAACCAGCGCGCGGTCTACGAAGAAGTCGGTTTCATCCACCTGCTGACCAAGGACATCTGGAACGGCCACCCCTGCTGCGCCTTCGGCACCTCCACCGAATTCATCCAGAAGAACCCCAACACCTTTGCCGCGCTCTACCGCGCGGTGCTGACGGCCGCCGCCATGGCGCGCGACCCGAAAAACCGCGAGCTGATCGCCAAGGTGATCGCACCGCAGGCCTACCTGAACCAGCCCGAGGCCGTGCTGCAACAGGTGCTGACCGGCAAGTTCGCCGACGGCCTGGGCAACATCCAGACCGTGCCCGACCGCGCCGACTTCGACCCCATGCCCTGGCAGTCCATGGCGGTGTGGATGCTCACGCAGATGAAACGCTGGGGCTACGTCAAGGGCGAGGTCAACTACAAGCAGATCGCCGAGAAGGTCTTCCTGATCACCGACGCGAAGAAGTACATGAAGGAGCTGGGCCAGAAGGTGCCCGAGGGCAGCTATCCCAAGTTCACCATCATGGGCAAGGAGTTTGATGCGGCCAAGGCGGATGCTTATGCCAAGGGTTTTGCCATCAACAAAATGAGCTGAAAAGGATCTGTACTCCCTCTCCCTCCGGGAGAGGGTTGGGGTGAGGGCTCCCGCCCCGCACTCAACAACGGAGACCCGAATACCGAAGACCCTCACCCCCACCCTCTCCCAAGGGGCGAGGGAGCAAGACGACGAAGCCACCAAGCAATGACACCATGAACATTTTCAAAACCCTGGGCTTTCGCGCCGGCATTGTCTCGGCCTTGCTGCTGGTAGTCTTTGTCGCCATCTGGTATGCGGCCACGGCCTCGTCGGCCGGCACCGGCGCCGGCAGCGCGGGCATGACGGCCGAGCAGGTCGAGTACCAGAAGATGATGGGCAAGGACCCCGGCGCGGCCAAGGCCTCGGGCTTTCCCACGCCGATGCAGATGGGGGAAACCTTCGTGCAGCAGCTGCGCGACCCGTTTTACGACCGCGGCCCCAACGACAAGGGCATCGCCATCCAGCTGGGGCATTCACTGGCGCGCGTCGGCCTGGGCTTTTTCCTGGCTTGCCTGGTCGCGATTCCGCTGGGCTTTGTGATCGGCATGTCGCCGCTGCTGCGCCGCGCCTTCGACCCCTTCATCCAGGTGCTCAAGCCCATCTCGCCGCTGGCCTGGATGCCGCTGGCGCTCTACACCATCAAGGACTCCTCGACCTCCGGCATCTTTGTGATCTTTATCTGCTCGGTCTGGCCCATGCTGATCAACACCGCCTTCGGCGTGGCGTCCGTCAAGCGCGAATGGCTCAACGTGGCCAGCACGCTGGAGGTCAGCCCCCTGCGCAAGGCCTTCCAGGTGATCCTGCCCGCAGCCGCGCCCACCATATTGACCGGCATGCGCATCTCCATGGGCATCGCCTGGCTGGTCATCGTCGCCGCCGAGATGCTGGTGGGCGGCACCGGCATCGGCTACTTCGTCTGGAACGAGTGGAACAACCTCTCGCTCACCAACGTGATCTTCGCCATCCTGGTCATAGGCGTCGTCGGCATGCTGCTGGACCTGGCCTTTGCGCAGCTGCAGAAGGCGGTGACCTATGTGGAGTGAGCCTTCCACGCGCCTCCCCGTCGCCACACCACCGAAAGAACACATGCAGGGATTTCTCAAGATCGAAGGGCTCAGCAAGACCTTCACGCCCGGCAGGCCGGTGTTTGCCGACGTGTCCTTCAGCATCAGCAAGGGCGAGTTCGTCTGCATCATCGGCCACTCGGGCTGCGGCAAGACCACCATCCTCAACGTGCTGGCCGGGCTGGACAGCGCCACATCGGGCCACGTGTTCATGGAGAACCGCGAGATAGGCGGCCCCAGCCTGGAGCGCGGCGTGGTCTTCCAGAGCCACGCCCTCATGCCCTGGCTCACGGTGCGCAAGAACATCGCCTTCGCCGTCGTCTCGCGCTGGGCGGACTGGACCTCGGCCCAGGTCAACGCCCACGTCGAAAAATTCGTCGCCATGGTGGGCCTCTCGGCCGCCATCGACAAAAAACCTTCGCAGCTTTCAGGCGGCATGAAACAGCGCGTCGGCATCGCCCGCGCCTTCGCCATCCAGCCCAAGATGCTGTTGCTGGACGAACCCTTTGGCGCCCTGGACGCTCTGACACGCGGCACCATCCAGGACGAACTCATGACCATCGTGCGCCAGACGCAGCAGACGGTTTTCATGATCACCCACGACGTCGACGAAGCCATCCTGCTGGCCGACCGCATCCTCTTGATGAGCAACGGCACCGACAACGACGGCGTCTACGCGCCCGGCCGCATCGCCGAAGAAGTCATCAACCCGCTACCAAGGGAACGCACACGCGCCGGCCTGCACCACCTGCCCGGTTATTACGAGCTGCGCAACCACATCGTCGATTTCCTGGTCACACGCGCCAAGGCGCATTGACCGCTTCTTTCACTTTCCTTCACACCCACTTCAACACAGGAGCCAAACCATGAACCGCAACGACATCACCGAAAAAATCATCACCGTCAAAGTCAGCAAAGGCATCACCTGGGAATCCGTCGCCAAGAAGGTCGGCCTCAGCAAGGAATGGACAACCGCAGGCTGCCTGGGCCAGATGACCTTCGACGCCAAGCAGGCCAAAGTCATTGGCAAGATTTTTGGTTTGACGACGGAAGAACAAAAATGGCTGCAGGTCGTGCCCTACAAAGGCTCGCTGCCCACGCCCGTTCCCACAGACCCGCTGATCTACCGCTGGTATGAAATCGTCAGTGTCTACGGCACCACCATCAAGGAACTGATCCACGAAGAATTCGGCGACGGCATCATGAGTGCGATCGATTTCAGCATGGACATCGTGCGCCAGCCGGACCCCAAGGGCGACCGGGTCAATGTGGTGTTGTCGGGGAAGTTTTTGCCTTATAAGACTTATTGAAAAGGTTCGACTAATTGGGGTGGCCGCGTCGTGATGCGAACAGCACTTGTTCGATCAACTCAAGTCACCCGCGGAGGGGAGACGGTCTACCACAGTTTTCCTCTATACGGGCTGTCATCTGCCAAGGCGCTTAAGACAAGGGTTTGTTGAATTCCGTCGAAATCTGATCCACTTAACGCAGTAATTTCCATCCAAATCTGACCCACGTAGGCACTACCCTGCTTGTTTTAAAAGCAGGGGAAATTAGGAGTGATAGACGTGGCGACATTGAATGTCATCAGACGCTGGGCAT
>NZ_CALRNF020000036.1:0-63705 GCF_943369415.1 Polaromonas sp. YR568 | reverse complement strand
TGCCCAGCGTCTGATGACATTCAATGTCGCCACGTCTATCACTCCTAATTTCCCCTGCTTTTAAAACAAGCAGGGTAGTGCCTACGTGGGTCAGATTTGGATGGAAATTACTGCGTTAAGTGGATCAGATTTCGACGGAATTCAACACGGGGGCGGTTTTTCACCAAAAAGTGATCCACCGGAGGTAAAAAGTTTCAACTTAATTGATCCAGGTAATCAAGCAAATTGAGAGTGATGCCCGGTCGCGTAGCCGGGTCTCGTTAAATGAAAAGGGTGGCTCAACCTTTGGAGAATTTACCAATCAGGCCAATCGAAGCAGCCGGTGCGGGCGATAAACATTCGAAGGACGTCGGCGTTGTTATGCATGGTGACAGGTGACCTGGGTGGGCGCCCCCTCTAATTGGAGGATGTGGCTATTAGCTCTTCCGCCATAGCATGGCTACCCGACCTAGTAGGGGACTGAAATGGCGCAATTTACTATCCGAGTCGTTTTGCACGACAAGGCAACGTGGGATGACTACGAGACGCTTGCAGCAGCATTGGCCGAGAGGAATATCACTGACGTACTTACTGCGGACAATGGCGTCAGATACAAAATGCCTCCGGCCGAATATCAGTGCCACGGGAACATAACAACGGCAGATGTTTTGACCCACTGCAAGAACGCAGCCGGATCAACAGGCAAGAGATACAGCGTCTTGGTTACCGAGTCCAATGGAAGGACATGGGTTGGGCTTGATACGCTCTAATCCGAGGGAGGCCGCTTGCCGCTGGTCCACTCTTCATGCGCGACCTCAACCGGATTGCGACGCCCGTGCCGTGCGTGTGCCTTGATCGCCCAGTCGTTTACGTGCAGGTGGCCAGCGTTGCCATCGGCCAATTGGTAGATGGCCAGGATGAAGGTCCGGCGCCATTCCTCGGCCGAAAGTGGTAGGGTACTTTTGTCGGTGGTCATGTCGCGAAGTATCTCGCTATTGCGACTAATTACAAAGATGGACGTGTGAAACCGGCACGGTCACAGTCGACATTGCGCCCGAGCCGGAAGTCAGGGTCGCTGTATACGACGGCGGCTTTTGATCCTGAAGATCAATGCCGAAACGCAGATCAACAAGAATAGATTCAACAAACTTAGAGCGAGAAACCACTGCGCAGAGTTGATCCCCTGACCCAAGTGTCCGCCTGGAGCTATCACTATCCACGGTAGCAGCAATACTAAGCCAAGGAGATTTGAAACCAAGGAGTAAGCGTCGCCACCAGGAGCCTGCTGCTCCAGAAATTTCGCGCCAACCATTATCAGACCTAGCAGCACGTAGCACCCGATAGGAGTGGCTAACGGATAGTTTGAAATTTTGGTCATTGAATGCTCGCTGTTGGCCGAAAGCTGTCATATTACCGACGGCTGCGATCGGCCCATTGCAGATTTCGACGTGCCGGCTTCACACATCCATCTTTGCAATCATCGGCCGCGTGCAAGCCCACTATAGGGTGCTGCAACCAACCGTGCAAACAAGACCCCAAATAGCTTCGCCGGTAGCGCGCGAGAAAGCCACTCTGCTGGTATATATCGGGCATGCCCACCTATCTCGACCTTTCCCGGCGTTTCGTTCATCGCCCCAAGTACGAACCTCACGAGATTTACGTCTCTTTGGTCTCAGACATGCGCCTGAAATGGCCTCAGGTCCTGGAGAACCGCTTTGTCGTTATTATCGCGCCAGCCAACTACGGCAAAACAACCGAATTGGTGGAGCAGGTCAAGCGAATGCGCCTGGCTGGCGGCAGCGCAGTCTTCGTGGCCCTGCGTAAGGTTGCCGACCGCACCAGCTTCGCGAAGGCGCTCGAACCGGTAGAGCGGATTGCTTATGAAACGTGGCGGGCTGCCCCCACCTCCCCGCTGACGCTCTTTGTCGATTCCCTGGACGAGGCGTCGGCTGCTCAGCGCGATGGCATTGCAGACCTCATCGCCGACGTGGCAACGGAGGTGGGCTGGCCCAGCGACCTCATTCGGTGGGTCATCTCAACGCGCCCCGCCGTCTTGAGTACCTCTGTTCGGGACAACATCACTTCACAACTGGTTGTTCCCTACGAGACGACCATCGAGGCGACCACAGGGAAAGTTGCATCGGCGACAACGGGGTCAAGCACGATATCCGCAGGCGGAGCTTCTGTGGCCGAGCCAGAAACACTGATGTTGTTCTCGATGACTCCGCTTGAGGCCAACCAGGCCAAGACCTACTTGGCGGGTCTGCACCCAGCACTAAACGCGCCTGGAGTCCTTCGCATAGCCCACGAGCGCGGATTGGCAGGCTTCACAACAAGCCCAGGCGGACTGGACGTTTTGGCCAACATCGGCCTGACTACAAACCCGCCAGACTCACTCACTGAGGTCTTCCATCGAGTTGTAGCCGCAGTCCAAGACCGACAACGCAACGACGCACGAATCGGTGCAGTCGGTGGCGCCGTGCCCCAGGTTCTGACGGAAGCGGCGCAGCAGCTGGCATCAGCTTCGCAGGTCTGCCTATTGCCGAACATCGAACTGACTGACGATGTCTTGGCCGTCACCAATGGAGTCTTGTCCGCCCGCAAGATTGCGGGCGGCATGCTGACCGAGAAGATTCTTAAGCAGCTCTTAAACACAGAGATGTTCATTGACGCTGACCTCAACCAGGTCAAGCTCTATCCGGACGAAATTGCCCCGTTCTTAGGCGCGCAGAGGCTGGCAGGCCTCATCCAGTCGCCACAGCAGGCGCGCACGCTCGTGGAGCACTTCAGGTGGCAGGCACCGACGGGGGAGCAAGGGGTCTATCGGCAGTTTCTTCCGCTTATGGGATGGCTGGCGACGCTCAACAGCCATTGTCGGGAAGAGCTTCTCGAACGCGAGCCGCAGGCTTTGGCGTTCTTCGGCGATCTGCGGAACGCCAAGGTGCCGCTTGCTGCCGCCAAGACGGCCCTGACCGAGAGCATCCAGCGCCTGGTGCTCCAGGGTGACCGGCTCGGTCGTGGCTACTTCAATCCCACCTCAGAGAACTACTGGCAGGCAGGCCCAGAACGTCTCGAACCGCTATTGAAAGAGCTCTTTCAGAAGCACGGCGACCACCACTGGGCCCGCGATGCGCTCTTGGACATTGCCACTGCAGCTCGTTCGCACGTGCTTCGCCGTTTCGTTCTCAAGGAACACGGCAACAGCTACAAGCGGCTCATTCAGAAGACGATGGACCTCAGGTACATCCTAGAGCTCGGCCAGGCCGGCGATTTGGCAGGTCTTGCAGCGGCGCTGAAGGCCGATGACACGATAAGCGAAAGCGTCACTTCAACGTTGATGACTCGCTTGGGATGGCATCACCTAAGCGCCAAGGAACTCGCTGTTCTGGTCGACAAGCAATTCGCGCAAGGTCGAGGCGGCTTCAGTGTGGGCTACGCGTTCGATGCAGGAATTGTAGACGACGCCTCCGACGAGCAGCTGTACGAACTCTGCCGAGCGCTGGTGGTACGCCTCGCGCGCTTACGTGTGCGTGAGGGACGAGCCACACGGACGAGAAGCCGAGCTACCGACCGATACGTTGAACTCGTTGCGGAGGCCTTGGCAGCACTGCTTCAAAGGCCCGCGTTTTCCAAGCATGTGCGTGTCGCGAAGCTATGCTTGGTAATTCAGCGCGCCCTGATCGACGGACACTTCGGCACAAGCAACCCCGCAGACCTACGGCATTCGATTCAAGAGAACGCCGCCGTTCGTTTCGAGCTGCTTTCACTGAACGTGAAGCGGGCGGGAACGGACGAACACAAGCTGTGGCAAGCTGCTTACGGATACGGAGCGCTCTGTGAGCTGGTGCTAGCTGATGTCGAGAGACTGAATCTGCCCCAACTAACCGAGGTGGTGCGCAAACACGAAGAAGCGCTGGCTGCACAGCGCGCCAAACGTAAATCCGCGAGCCCAACGCCCAATCGAGACGAGCGGCTCAAGGTCGGCCCGGGCGTGAAGAAGGAACTTTTGGAGAAGTTGGACGGCCTGCGCGATGGTTCGTGGACCAACGGCCTCGCCTGGGTAGCTAGTTGGCTACTGCAGACGAACCCAAGCTCTCGTTACGGTGAAATGCGCTTCGAGGTGTTCGAGAAGGAGGCCGGGCCCGAGATTGCTCTGGCAGTGCGCGCTGGATTCAGCAAGGTCTGGCGCAAACGACCACCTGAATTCAAGGAACACGAACCGCAGACCACTCACTACATCACGGCTGCTGGCCTGCAAGGGCTCCACCTAGAGCTGGGCGAAGGAAAAGACTTGCCGCAGTTGTCTAAGGACGAGGTCAAGCGCGCTATTCAATACGCTGCCTTCGAAATCAACGGCTACCCGAAGTGGTTCTGGCCACTCGTAGCGGCGCATCAGGTCATTGCAGGGCGAGAGCTGGCGCAGATGGTGAAGCAGGCCAGCGCCGGCGCCGTTTCTCTGGAGCACGCGCAACACGTGCTCACTTCTCTCGAGCACGCATGCCCCTCCGTGCAGGTCAAAGTGGCGCCGTTGGCCTGGGCGTTCATCGTGAAGAGGCCATCGCTGAGCGACTACATCGTCGAGCGGCTCCTCAGCGTCGCCACGGAAGTGCTAGGCGTGACGCCTCGTGCAGAGTTCGAGGCCGCCGCACTTGAGAAGATGCAGACAGCCTTCGATGGGCCGCTGCCGACCAACGATGAGCGGGCGCAGGCCGTTCGAGCGCAACGCAAGCAGAGCGCGGTTTGGGCGGCTAGTTGGCTGGCTGCCTACCCAGCGGCGTTCTGCAAGGCTGTTGCGAAGTGGCTGAAACAGGCACCGGCGGACACGCGCGCCTTCATCTTTCAACTTGCAGCGCATCTGGGCACTGACCACGGCGCCAGGGCGATTCGACTAGCCAAGACTGGCAACGAAGGTGTGACCGCCCTTGCCACCCTCTACGAGTGGACCTTGGCCACGGTCCGGCCGGAAGAAGACATAGAGCGCCCATCGGGCGAGGCCTACTCGCCCGGTGAACGAGACCACGCCGAGCAACTACGAGATACGCTCATCCCGGCAATCGCTGCTGCACAGTCCCAACTGGCCTATGAAGTCCTCGATAAGTTGCGTCTGACATCGAAAGGGCCGAGGGAGATTTACCTTCGAAGTGTCCAGTTCGGTATGCGCGAGGCGCAGTTCGCACGCCCACCGCTGGCGCAGCTGAAATACGGCGACTTCGAGCGCAACTTCACCGCTGACGTTACCGACACCATATCGTTTGCAATGAAGGTCGAAAGCGACCTGTTGGCCGTGAAGTACGACATCGAGCAAGGTGAATACAGCCTGCGCAGGTTCTTCACTGCAATGACGATGAAGAAGCACCCAAAGAGCAAGGCGGAAGGTGACAAGGAAGGGTTGGCGTTGGAAGCTGACTTCCAAATACTGCTTTCCAGCGAACTGCATCACCACTCCAAGGGGCTCTACACGGTAACAGTTGAACCCCACACCGCCGAGTCCAAGCGACGCGACATCCTGTGCAGCAAGGGGACCATGCTCGCCTCCATCGAGTTGAAGATGTCCAGGCGCTGGTCCTACGAGGATTATGAAGTGGCCCTTGAGAAGCAACTTGTGGGGCAGTACATGCGCCACAACAAGGCGACTACGGGGTTCCTCATTATCGTGCTGCAGGAGGCTCGAACCTGGAACGCCCCACAGGGCGCCAAGAAGCTCAATTTCGAAGCGGTTCTCGCCATGCTGCGCGAGAAGGCACTGGCGCTGGAATCCAAAAACCGGCAGCGCTACCTGCGTGTAATTGGAATCGACGCAACGAAGCCGGTGAACTTCCGTGTTGTGGCGAAGAAGCCCGCCAAGTCAACGAAGACATCGATAGCTCCGAAGGCATCCAAGACACCTACGGCACGTTCAAAGCGCACTGTAGCAGCGAAGAAGGCAGACACCGAGGGAAACTATGAGCGCGGCCGCTAATATTGCACAGCCGAGGGTAATGGCAACAGTCACAACCGTTACCGATGGGTGGTCGAAGTCGCGCGCCGGGCTCAAGCCAACCGGTGAGGACGATCGGTCAGCATCGCCGTCTATTTGCTATCTGGCGCAGCTTTGACAACTCCAGGCCTTTGCGCAAATTCCAATGCGCAGCAATGCCATCGAGAGTATTCACAGCGGGATCACACCGAAGCAGAGGCCACGGTGGCGAAGATTCACCCGAGCGTTCCCGGCTCATTTGACTAAGTCGCTCGAAGATTTTCAGATAGGTTTCGTGAACGCTTGTCGGAGCAACGTGACTGACAGCGTGAATGAGGTATCCCAAGCGCGCATTTTCATCGGGGATCAGGCCGCCGACGTCATCCAATAACTGCGCCGCAGCGGGGCGTTTTAACTCGCCCATGAACAATGCCACCAGGTCGTAGCAGTCACGCAGGGACGCAGGTTGCTCGTCATAAACAAGCAGGTGAGCAACGTGAGCAGGAAGCGCAGGATACTTCATGGATGGAATCGGGTTCGGTTATCCGAGTCTAGGTAGGGAATCACCTTAGATACTCCTCAGCCAGAAAATCCCGCAGTTGATCCAACTCGGACGACTCCAGGCCCGTTGTACCTTCCACCCAATAAATATTGCTCTGCAAGGGATGAAAGTGATCGAAGGTGTCGTCTATGGCAACCCACGAGGAGTCATCTCCTGGACGATGAGTTGCCAGCCAGGCCAAGCACTCCAGCTGCCGGGGGTGATTGAGAAGGTCTGAAGGGAACAGGCTTTTCTCAAGCTCAGTGAAGCCATCGAAAAACGGATTCACATCAATGATCCGGGCCTGGATGTCTCGCGAGAACGGCTTGCGCAGATCTTCGAGGGACTCATGAATCCGCCGATCACTAGAGATGACGATCTCAATATTTGGATGCGCGCGAAGCGCCTCTTCAAAGATCGGCACCGAGCGATAAAGCAGCCTGGGCTCGCGATGCCACGGATGCAGCACACCATCGATGTCAAGGAAGAGGATCAAGTCGCCCATAACAGCTGCTACCACCGAACGCGCGAAATCTCCTCGTCCACCACCTCGAGGAATATGTCGGTTCTTTCCTCGGGCGTCAGCGTGTCATATTCAGGTGGCATACCGCCCAGCAGCATTTCGATGGGGGTCAGGCCGGCATATATCTTCTGCGGCCTTCGCAGGAAACTCCAGAGCAAGGTCGAATTGACGTCGGCTTCCAGGTATTTCTGCTTGGTTTGTTGCAACAGTGACTTGTCCAGCCGCTCATCGAGCTGGAATGCGGGGTAGCGCCGATCGTCGACTCGGGACGGCGACGATAGGTAAAGCAATTCACCAGCAACCGCGCGTTCGTAAACCGCCTCCGTCGAGCACTTAAGATGATCAGCCATCTGCTGAGCTGTCAGCACGCCGTATAGATGCGCAAAGCGGCCGGGGTTTTGTTTCTCGACCGTTGGTGGAGGGTGTTCGACAGGTGGAGCAAGTTTCTCCGGCGGAAAATGATCGAGGAACCCGATTTCCGCCGCGGTTGGGTAATGACGCAGGATCACCTGGGCTTCTTGCCGGCGTTTCTCCGATATCTCGCCCGTGTTGCACAGTTCTTTGATGAACTCTCCCGCCCAGTTCAGCGCGCGCGCTCTTTCGTTTGGCAGGGTCATGGCATATCCCTTCCTGGGGTTGAGGTGTTAATCAACAGACCCGGGTCAAAGCTTGGATTTTCAAACTCGCTTTTGTGCCAGCCCAAGGGATAGCCTCTGGGGTTGCAGATCACCCGCACCGAGCGCTTCGAGTCGCCGATGCGGTAGTTGCAGGACTCATGCATGTGGCCGTGAACCCAGAGCTTGGCGCCCAGCAAAACCTCCGTCGGTAGTTTGGATCCGAAATTTGCCGATATCAGGTCGTTCGACCACCGTGGCGCAGTCGATCGGCGGCTGGGGTAATGGTGGGTGATGACCACCGTTGATGCTGGATCGCCCTTGACCATCTCCGCCTGCGGCCAGGCCAAGCTCTCCTGGTGCCGCTGTATCGTGTCCTCCGCGCTCAGTTTTGACAACTTACGTTTCTCAGAAAGTAGGTTGTCAACCTTGATTTCGCTGAAGTCGTTCATGAAGGCCATCGAGTCCTGAATTGCCTTGGGCTTCTTGTCCTGGCCGAAAAGCAGGAAATCAGTCCAGAGCGTGCAGCCCAGAAACCTCACGTCGTCGATCGTGATGCCGTCGTTTTCCAGAAAGTGGATCCCATAGTCGACCGCTTTGGCCCGGAGTTCCAGGAGCAGATTCGTCCAATGGTGGTGATAAAACTCATGGTTGCCGGCGATGTAGATGATGGGCTTGCCGGGAAAAGTCTTGTTCGCCCAGGCCAACCCTTGGGTGCCAGTGCTGATGTCCCCCGCCAGTACGATGACATCAGCTGCGTCGACGGCCGTCGGATCGGGCACAAAGGGCGCGAACTCAACGTGCAGGTCGGACAGGAGCAGGATTTTCATTGAAAGTGTTTCCGTAGCAGCTCACGCAACCGGCGCCCGTCCGGGCCGACAAACCCCGTCGCGGGATTGATGGTCATCAGGTTCTTGCAAAACGGGCGAAACAGATACGCCTTGTCGTCCAGGGCCAGCCAGTGCGGGCTGTAAGGCCGGTTGGCGCGCAACCAGGCGATGCACTCCCATTCCCGCGGGTAAAGTTCCAGGCCGTCCGGAAACTGCCTGGGGTCCAGATTTCTGGAATCAGGCGTGACCCCGACGATGCGCTCGGATATGTCGTATGAAAAATAATGCTTCAGGGTGTCACCTGCAGAGTCCAATGGAAAGCGAAGGCGCCAGGTTGTTGTCAACACGATGTCGACCTCCGGGAAATCTCGCAAGATTTTCTGGAGCCGATCGCGGTTACAAAATCTGCTCTCCCTATGGCAAACGTCTGGATGCAGGACGCCATCGAAGTCAAGAAACAGGGTCATATATTCCTTACGGGTGTCCATCGGTTGCCTCGTGATCCGCGTCAAGTGCTGGCGGAACACGTCTTCGTCGGAAGGCATGAATCCGTCGTCCCTATTGACCACCATGAGATTGACGCTGCCGGGTGAGAACCACCATGCGCGGTCATCCAAAACCATCCAGGGAGTCCAGGCGGGCCGATTCGATTTAAGCCATTTCAGGCATTCGGCCTCGCGCGGGTATGGCAGGGGAGCCAGACCCCGCGATTCACGCCGGCCTAAAAATGGCGTGACTCCGATGACCCGTGATGCGATGTCTGGAGAAAAGTGCTGGCGCATGTTCGATACAGCAACCGCTTCACCTTCGTTCCACCAATCGAGGCGCCAGGCTGAGGAAATGACGATTTCGACAGAAGGGAAGTCCCGCAGGATTGCCTCCACGAGGGGGAGCTGGGACAGAGCCTTGTCAGCCAGGCATGGCTCCGGATGCAGCACCCCGTCGAAGTCAAGAAAGAGAATCGGGCTCATGGCGGCGCGTTCTTGAAAACGTCCAGGTACTTTTGCCGGAAGTCCCTTTGCGCGTCCAATTCGCCTGGAATGATCACGGTGGCGTTTCCGTCCGCGTCGATGGCGATGATGCCTCGCAAGCCGACGCCAAAACTCCTGAAGCCCTGCCGACGCCAACGATCGGAGCTGTCCAGGTTGTCGTGGTGGTGGCCGTGAACGGCAACTTTGACGCCCATGCTTTGCGCCAGGGTGTCCAGGATTTCGAAGCCGTTGTTGTGATAACCCGGCGCTTCGTGAGTGACGAGAATGTCTGCTCGCATGAGAGATAAGCGATCCAGTTCGTCCGGATAAATGCTTGACCAGTGTTTGCGCGGCACGCCGCCTTGCCACCGGTCTTGCGTGGGTGTGGCCTGGATATGCTCTTGGCGATTGCGGAACTTTGGCGGAGTAGGCAAGGTTGGATACCAGACGCCTTCCCGAAATACGCCACTCAAGCCGGCGATCCGGAGCCCATTGGGCAAAGTCACCACCCGGCCATCGAGGTTTCGATCCGCGAGCTTGCTGCCCCAGAGGTGGTTCCAGTTGCGCTCGCTGTCGGTGTCATGATTGCCGTGGATGTACCAGAGCTTGTCGGCAATCGCTGCCAACTCCTCGTGCAGCGGCCGCGCCGGCTCCATGTCACCCAGCAAGATGACTGCTGAGGCGCGCAACTTACCCGCAGCCCGCAGGATGCGGGCGAACTGTCCGTGCGGGTCGCCGCAGAATAAAACGATGTCGGCAGGGAGGGGCACAGCTTCATTACCGAGATTGCAGGTACGTCGATCCATACTTTGTGCACGGAGATTCAAGTACGAAGCGCAAGGCTATTGCTGCAAAGGAAAGGTGCGGTGGAGAACTTTTTTGCGCAGCCGCTTGACCGGTGTGGCTAGCATCGAGTCGGCATACGTCACTCCCTCTGCCGTCTCGTAAATGTCGGCCAACTGGCCGACCTCCGACGGCTCTTCAGCCCTCCAGACCGCCCGCAAAGGTTCCATCTTCCATTGACTGGTGCCGTTGAAGTGTCCGGGGGTGACGATGAATACCGAGTCAAGCTGCAGCTGACTCGTCACCTCCATTTGAGCCAACCCCTCCACGTCCGCGATGTTGGAAACCAATATCGTTCGGCTCACTCGGAAGGAGTCATCGTCAATGGAATCTGGTTGACTGATCGACACAAGGAACCAGGGTCGTTGAAGGGCAAGCTCCGCGGCCCGCCAATGAGTCAGTCCATCCCCAAAAGGGTTCAATGGCGCTTTGTGCTGCTTGTGAGTAACGAACATGTTGAATTCATGGGTTTTGGCCATATAGACAGCCGGCTTATCGGGAAGGTCTAGCGCGCCAGATACCCAATTGCGTTCAGTCCAGCCAGTTGCAGAGCCTCCTCAAGGCGGTTCGGCCTGCAATTTTCAATCGCAATATAGATCTAATTTGTTGCCTTACAACAAATTAGATCATTCTACATACGACGTCGATTGTCAACACTTTCATCCGTATTAAAGGATGTGATGTGCAACGTAAGAAAAGGGAACTTCCTGAAGACCTTCGACGGAGATTGGGTGCTGCTATTGCGGAGCGGCGCAAGCTAGGCAAGCTGACTCAGGACGAACTTGCGGGCTTGGTTGAGGTCGACGCAGAAACCGTCTCTCGGTTTGAACGTGGCATTTCCATGCCTTCACTTGAACGCCTATGGGTTATTGCGGACGCACTTGATGTGGGTATGAGCGACCTGCTGGTAGCAACAAGCACGCTGCCGAACGATCAAGCTCGCAGGCTTACGGCAATCATGGACGGCTTAGCCATCGCTGATCAACGATTGCTGATGGATTTCGCCCAACTTCTCCAAAAGCGACAGGTGGGCGATTTACCCTGCAGTCGCCGAAAACAAGAATGACTCTGAACGTCGTTCTAACGTTAACAGTTAGAACCATCCAGATAGATTGAAGAACCAGGCAAACATGGCCGCCGCCCACAGCACGCCCACCACATTGGCGGTTGCCACATTGCGCAGGCGGAACATGGCCAGTGGCACCAGCGGCGTCTTCACTTTGGACTCGATGACCAGGAAGATGGCCATCAGAACGGCGGCCACGCCCAGCAGGCCCAGCGTCTGGCCCGACAGCCAGCCCGCTTCATTGCCGTTGACGATGCCGTACACCGCCAGCATCAGCGAGGTAGTAACGGTGATGGCGCCCCACACGTCCAGCTTCGCATTACCGGCCTGGCCCTTGCCGCCGGGCAGCAGCATGACGCACAGCGCAAACACCGCGGCGCCTATCGGCAGGTTGACCAGAAAGATCCAGTGCCAGCTGTATGTTGACCTCAACCATCCCAAGAACGCTGATGCGCTTCTTAATGAAGTTTTAAAGGAGGTCCATGTCCTGATGACTCAGAAAAAGAGTTGAAGGAACGCCTCGTGCAGCTAGGCAAGCCGAATGCCTATGGACAAAATATTGACTATTTGTCCTAAAAACTTGTGTTCTTCATGGACATGGCTGAAATTCCTGAAACGCTAGGATCCACGGGGCGTTTTAGCCATGTCCATACCCTGACAACAAACCGGTACGTGATGTGCAAGCCGGAAATGCTCATCAAATGCGCGACGCCCGTGGCGCGAAACACGTCCCAGTCGGCGCGCTCGATGGCGTTCTGGTCGCCCACCACCAGCGCGGCGATGACACCGGCCCATTGGCGGTCGCTCACGCGCTCAAAAATCGCGTCGCGCACCGCCTGCCGGGCCTGCTCAATCGGGTGTTGCCAGCTGCTGGAGAGCCTGGCGGGCGGCGCATCGTTGGCGCCGGCGCGCACATAGCCGGTGGCCTGTATGCCCTGCTCCCACAGCCACAGCTCGTAGTCAAAACCGTGCGGGTTGCTGTTGCCGTGCGGCGCCTTGAGCCGCACCGTCATGCGCCAGCGCTCCCCGGCGCGCAGGGGCTGCGGCTGGCGCTGCAGGGCCAGCGCCGCCTCGAAGGGGTCGGCGTCCTGCACGCTCTGCGCCGGGGAGCGGGCCTCGCGCCCGGCAAAGCCCGAATACCAGCCCAGCAGGATCTGCGGCGGCAGTGTGACTGTCCGGCCGTCCAGGCGGGCGGAGTCGACATCGAGGCGAAAGCGCAGCCCGTCTTCACCCGGTTGCGGCATGGCCGGCACGCTGCCGGTGACCTCGATGTCGCGGCCCTCGAGGGCCGGGTCCAGCGCGCCGGCCTGAAAAGCCCCGGCCCGCCAGCCGGCCGAGCCAAAGCCCAGCAGCGCCGCCAGGCCGAACGCCAGCATCGCCCTGCCACACGAAGCCCCTGCCGCGCGCCCGCCAAAGCCCCACCAAAGCCCCGCCGCCACGCAAGCCGGCAAGGCGCACGCGGCATACGCCTGTTGCGGCCACAAGGCGGGCTGCTGCAATTGCAGGGCGATGCCCGCGATGAAACCGGCCAGAACAGGCCCGGGGCTTACGGCTTGTCGCCGCGCCCCTCGTGATACAGCTCGCGTCAAAGCCGCCTCCCCTTCTTTTTTTGCTTTTTTAGAAGCTGTTTAACGGGAGCGCGACACAAAGAGCCGACGGCGCGCCATGCAAACTCTGCATATGGCGCAGCTCTTGCTTTCAGAAAGACAGCCAAATCCGGGTAAGCTGTAAGAACCTGTTCTGAACCCGACCGCTTGATGTGGCGGTCCTTGCCCCCTGTTATTTTTTAAGCGAGGTTGCCTTGTCCATCCATGTCGCCCTGAGCCACATCACCCATTACAAGTACGACCGCCTGGTGAAACTCGGCCCCCAGGTGGTCCGCCTGCGGCCCGCACCGCACAGCCGCACGCAGGTGCTGTCCTATTCCCTCAGGGTTGAGCCCGCCGGGCATTTCATCAACTGGCAGCAGGACCCGTTTGCCAACTACCAGGCCCGCCTGGTGTTTCCCGAGCCGACGCGCGAGTTCAAGGTCACGGTAGACCTGGTCGTCGAAATGGCGGTGTTCAACCCCTTTGACTTCTTCCTGGAACCGGCTGCCGAGGAATTCCCCTTCGCCTACAACGCGCTGCAGGCCCGCGAACTGGCGCCCTACCTGGCGACCCAGCCGGTAACGCCGCTGCTCAAGCGCTACCTCGACAAAATCGACCGCACGCCCAAGCGCACCATCGACTTCCTGGTGGGCCTGAACCAGGGCCTGCAGTCGGACATCAAGTACTCCATCCGCATGGAGCCGGGCGTGCAGACGCCCGAAGAGACCCTGCGCCTGGCCTGCGGCTCCTGCCGCGACACGGGATGGCTGCTGGTGCAGCTGCTGCGCCACATGGGCCTGGCCGCGCGTTTTGTCTCGGGCTACCTGATACAGCTCAAGGCCGACGTCAAATCCATAGACGGCCCCAGCGGCGCCGAAACCGACTTCACCGACCTGCACGCCTGGTGCGAGGTGTTCCTGCCCGGCGCCGGCTGGGTGGGCCTGGACCCGACCTCGGGCCTGATGGCGGGCGAAGGCCACATCCCGCTGGCCTGCACCCCCGAGCCATCCAGCGCCGCGCCCGTCGAAGGCGGCGTCGACAAGTCCGAAGTCGAGTTCGAACACCACATGGCGGTGCAGCGCATTTACGAATCCCCGCGCGTGACCAAGCCCTACACCGAGGAGCAATGGCAGGAGGTGCTGGCGCTCGGCGAAAAGGTCGACAAGGACCTGGCCGCCGGCGACGTGCGCCTGACCATGGGCGGCGAGCCGACCTTTGTGGCCACCACCGACCGCGACGCGGCTGAATGGAACATCGACGCGCTGGGCCCGACCAAGCGCGGCTACGCGACCGAGCTCGTGCAAAAGCTGCGCGCCGAATACGGCGAAGGCGGCTTCCTGCATTTCGGCCAGGGCAAGTGGTACCCGGGCGAGCAGTTGCCGCGCTGGGCGCTGAGCATTTTCTGGCGCAAGGACGGCCAGCCCATCTGGCAGAACCCGGCCCTCTTCGCCGACGAGCGCCAGCCCTGCAACTACACCAGCGCCGACGCGCAGCGCTTCGTGCAGACGCTGGCCGGCAAGCTGGGCCTGGCCACCACCTACATCACGCCGGGTTATGAAGACACCTGGTACTACCTCTGGCGCGAACGCCGGCTGCCGGTCAACGTCGACCCGTTTGATTCGAAACTGGACGACGCCATGGAGCGCGAGCGCCTGCGCCGCGTCTTCATGCAGGGCCTGGATTCCGTCGTGGGCTACGTGCTGCCGCTGCAGACCAAGGAGCAGCTCAAGCAGCGAAACGCCGGCGCCTCGCCGTCGCTGGCCGGCCCGAAATGGACCACCGGCCCCTGGTTCTTCCGCGAAGAGCGCATGTACCTGATGCCGGGCGATTCGCCCATGGGCTACCGCCTGCCGCTCGATTCCGTGCCCTGGGTGTCCAAGACCGACTACCCCTACATGATCGAGTCCGACCCCTTCGCTCCGCGGCAGGACCTGCCGGCCGCCTCGGCGATGGCCGCACGCTACAACGGCAGCTTCAGCGCGGCCAGGGGCGCCACGCCGGCAGCCCCTTCCATGGGCGGCAGCGCCGGTTCGCTGGCGCAGTACATGGCGCGCTACATGACGGGCAACACCGCGCTGACGCAGGCCAGCCGCATTTTGCAGTTCCGGCCGCTGGGCAATACCGGCACCCCGGGCGCGGACGGCAAACCGGCCGCGGAGGCCGCGGCGCCCATCGACGACCGCGCGCCCAAGCCCTTTGAATCGGCCGCCTGGCTCACGCGCACGGCGCTGTGCGTCGAGGTGCGCGACCCGTCGCGCGCCAACGGCCCCAAGGAAAAAGACAAACCCAAGGCCGACCCCGACAGCAAGGCCAACAAATCGGGCCGCGGCGAAACCGGCGCGATCTATGTCTTCATGCCGCCCATGGAGCGCCTCGAAGACTACCTGGACCTGCTGGCCGCGGTGGAAGCCACGGCGCAATCGCTGGGCGTGAGCATCGTGCTCGAAGGCTATCCGCCGCCGCGCGACCCGCGCCTGAAAATGCTGCAGGTCACGCCCGACCCGGGCGTCATCGAGGTCAACATCCACCCGGCCTACAACTGGGGCGAGCTGGTGGCGCACACCGAGTTCCTCTACAAGATCGCCCACGAGACGCGCCTGTCGGCCGAAAAGTTCATGACCGACGGCCGCCACACCGGCACCGGCGGCGGCAACCACTTCGTGCTGGGCGGCGCCACGCCCGCCGACAGCCCCTTCCTGCGCAAGCCCGAGGTGCTGGCCAGCCTGATCGCCTACTGGCACAACCACCCCTCGCTGAGCTACCTGTTCTCGGGCATGTTCATTGGCCCGACCAGCCAGGCCCCGCGTGTGGACGAAGCCCGCAACGACCAGCTCTACGAGCTCGAAATCGCGCTGCGCGAGATAGAGAACAACCGCAAGAAATACGGCGCCGACATGCCTCCCTGGCTGGTGGACCGCACGCTGCGCAACATCCTGGTCGACGTCACCGGCAACACGCACCGCAGCGAGTTCTGTATCGACAAGATGTACTCGCCCGACTCCACCACCGGCCGCCTGGGCCTGCTGGAGTTGCGCGCCTTCGAGATGCCGCCGCACGCGCGCATGAGCATCGCCCAGCAACTGCTGCTGCGCGCACTGGTGGCGCGCTTCTGGAACAAGCCCTACCACGGCCGCGTCACGCGCTGGGGCACCGAGCTGCACGACCGCTTCCTGCTGCCCGGCTTTATCCGCATGGATTTCGAGGACGTGCTGACCGAATTGCGCGAGGCCGGCTACCCCTTCGACATGGCCTGGTTCGAGCCCCACTTCGAGTTCCGCTTCCCGCTCATCGGCCAGGTCAAGTCCAACAGCATTGAGCTGACCTTGCGCAGCGCGCTGGAGCCCTGGCATGTGATGGGCGAGGAAGGCTCGGCCGGCGGCACCGTGCGCTATGTCGATTCGTCGCTGGAGCGCATCGAGGTGCACGTCACCGGCCTCAACGACAACCGCTACGTCGTCACCGTCAACGGCCGCGCCCTGCCGCTGCAAAGCACGGGCCGCGTCGGCGAATACGTGGCCGGCGTGCGCTACAAGGCCTGGAACCCGCCTTCGGCCCTGCACCCCTCGATAGGCGTGCATGCGCCGCTGACCTTCGACATCGTCGATACCTGGATGGAGCGCTCGCTGGGCGGCTGCCAGTACCACGTGGCCCACCCGGGCGGGCGCAACTACGACACGCTGCCGGTCAACTCGTACGAGGCTGAAAGCCGCCGCCTCACGCGCTTTTTCCGCATGGGCCACACGCCCGGCAAGATGCGCGTGGCGCCGGCGCAGGCCAGCCGCGAGTTTCCGTTCACGCTGGACTTGCGCTGAAGGCCCATAAGACAGGTTGCCCGCCTGTCTTATGGCTGCAACATTTGCATGCCCAAGCGGCATAAATAGCCGTTTGGGCCGTGAAACGCCCCTTCATTGAGCTTTTGCGCCTCCGGGCCGCAGGCATACTTGCAGCACGTGGAAAATAACACCCAGTCCCTTTTTGCCGGCCAGGCGCTCGAATCCCCCTGCGCCCTGGCCGCCGCGCTGGCCCCGCATGCGGCGGCGGGGCATTTTGACGAGTTGCGGGGCCGTGTCTCCGAAGGCCCGGCACCCGTGGAAGCCGCCGCGCCGGCCCAACCCGCCTTGCGCGCGGCCGGCAGCGTGCCTGAAACCGCCGCCCCTCCAGCCGAAGCCCCGGCCGCCACGGACGAAACGCTGTCGCCCGACTGGACGCGTTTTTTCAACTTCCTGGGCGCCGACGGTTTTTACGACCTGAACCACCGCACCGCCAACCTGCGGCGCCAGATCCGCGACAACGGCGTGACCTACAACGTCTACGCCGACGCCAACGGCCCGCAGCGGCCCTGGGCGCTGGACTTGTTCCCCATGATGGTGTCGGCCGCCGACTGGGCGCAGATCGAGGCCGGCATCCAGCAGCGCGCCCGCCTGCTGGACCGTGTCATGGCCGACATCTACGGCCCGCAGGAGTTGCTGTCCAAAGGCCTCTTGCCCAGCGCGCTGGTGCATGCCCACCCGGGCTACCTGCGCGGCATGCAGGGCGTGCAGCCGGCCGGCGGCACCTATCTGCACATTGCCGCCTTCGACATCGCGCACGGCCCCGACGGCCGCTGGTCCGTGGTCTCGCAGCGCACGCAGGCGCCCTCGGGCCTGGGCTACCTGCTGGAAAACCGCCTCACGATTTCGCTGCTCTTCCCCGAAGCCTTCCGCGAGATGAAGGTCGAGCGCCTGGCCGCCTCGTACAAGGCGCTGGTGGATGGCCTCAAGGCCATGAGCCCGGGCGACGGCAGCGAGGAAAGCCGCGTCGTGCTGCTGACGCCGGGGCCTTACAACGAAACCTATTTCGAGCATGCCTACCTCGCGCGCTTCCTGGGCCTGACGCTGGTCGAGGGCAGCGACCTGCTGGTGCGCGACGACAAGCTTTACCTCAAAACCCTGCGCGGCCTGGAGCGGGTGCACGGGCTGCTCAAGCGCCTGGACGACGAATTCCTCGACCCGCTGGAGCTGCGCTCGGACTCCACGCTGGGCGTGCCCGGCCTGCTGCAGGTCATACGCGCCGGCAATGTGCTGGTGGTCAACACCCCAGGCTCGGCTTTCCTCGAATCCAGCGCGCTGCTGGGCTTTCTGCCCGCGCTGTCGCGGCATCTGCTGGGCGAAACCCTGGCCCTGCCCTCGCTGGCGACCTGGTGGTGCGGCGAGCAGGCCGTGCTGCAGGACGTGCTGGGCCAGCTCAAGGACTGCGTGATCAAGCCGACCTACCCCGGCTCGGGCATGGATTCGGTGATAGGCCACACGCTGTCGCGCCGCGCGCTCGACGAATGGGCCGGCCGCATCGTGCGCCGCGGCGAGGACTACACCGTGCAGGCCTACCTGCCGCTGCCGCAGACGCCGACCTGGCAGGGCGAGCGCGTCTCCCCGCGCTCGGCCATGCTGCGCGTCTTCGCCGTGGCCGATGGCAAGGGCTCCTGGCAGGTGCTGCCGGGCGGGCTGGCGCGCCTGGCCGGCAAGAATGAAAACATGTCGTCGATGCAGCACGGCGGCAGCAGCGCCGACGTGTGGGTGCTGGGCGATTCCACTGCCAACAAGGCCGCGGCCCCGCGCGCCGAGCAGCCCGCGCCCGCCTGGGCCACGGCGCCGCTGCGCCACCGCCCGCCCGTCACCAGCCGCGCGGCCGAAAACCTTTTCTGGCTGGGCCGCTACACCGAGCGCGCCGAAAACTCCACGCGCCTGGCGCAGATCACGCTGCAATGCCTGGGCGGCGAAGACCAGACCTCGCAACCGCTGCTCGCCTGGCTGACCAGCATGGCCGTCGGCAACGCGCTGGTGCTGGACACCGTGCCGCCGGCCACGCATGCGCGCCGCGTCTTTGAACGCGCCCTGATCGCCAACCTGGCCGACACCGAGCAAGCCGCCAGCGTGGGCTACAACCTGCGCGCGCTCAAGAGCGCGGCCTCGGCCGTGCGCGAGCGCCTGTCGCAGGAACAGTGGCACATGATCGTGCGCACCGAGGCCGATTTCTTCCAGCGCTGCGCGGTGTTCAGCGCCGTGGGCCAGACGCAATCACAAAGCCAGGGCGGGCAAAGCCAGAGCCAGTCCGCCCCGTCCAGCCCTCCCAGCCAGTACCTGCTTGAATACTCCTCCGTCGAGGCGCTGCGCGCGCTCGAATCGGCCAGCGCTTTCCTGTCGGCCATGACGGGCGCGCAGACCGACCGCATGACCCGCGACGACGGCTGGCGCCTGCTCAGCGTGGGGCGGCTCATCGAGCGGCTCAACACCCTGGCCGGCGCGCTGGTGCGCGGTTTTGACACCGGCTCGGTCTTCGAGGAAGGCGGCTTCAACGCCATGGTGGCGCTGTTCGACAGCACCATCACCTTCCACGCGCAGTACCAGCAGCGCCGCGACATCCCGGCCCTGCTCGATTTGCTGGTGCTGGACCGCGACAACCCGCGCTCGCTGGGCTGGGTGGTGCAGACCCTGCGCGGCCGCCTGGCCAAGCTGGCCGGCAGCGCGCCCGGCGACATGCCCGAGCTCGCCATGGAACTGCCCGACCCCGGCAGCTGGGCGCTGGCCGACCTGTGCGCCGGCGCACCGGCCGCCAACCATGACGACGGCGCCGGGCGCGAAGAAGGCGGCGAAAAAGATGGCGAAGAAAACGGCGGCTGCCAGGACGCCCGCCTGGTCGACCTGCTGCAGCAATGCTGCGACGCCGCGCTGGAGCTGTCGGACACCCTGAGCCGCCGCTACTTCAGCCATGCCGCATCCGGCAGCCAGAGCCTGGGCGCCTGAGCCCCAAGCCGAGCGGAGTTCCCCATGCTGCTTCACGTCGTCCACGAAACCCGTTACCGCTATGCGCCGGCGGTGGTAAACGCCCATCACGTGGTGCACCTCAAACCCGCCAGCCGCAACGGCCAGAACCTGCTGCGCTATGACTTGCGCATCGATCCGGCGCCGGTGCAGCTGTGCGACACCGTGGACGTCTACGGCAACACGCGCAGCTATTTTTCACTGCAGTCCGCGCATGAAAGCCTCACCGTCATTGCCGACAGCGTGGTCTCCACCTCGGTGGCCAACCCGCTGCAGTCCGAAGCCTCGCTCTCCACCAGCCGGGCCGCCTCGCCTTCCTGGGAACAGGTGCGCGAGCAGTTCCGCTACCGCGCCGGCGCGGCCTACGACAGCGCCTCTGAATTCCTCTTCGCCTCGCCCTATGTGCCGCGCGACGACGCCTTTGTCGAATTCGCCCGGCCCAGCTTCCTGCCCGGCAGGCCGCTGCCCGAGGCGGCGCGCGACCTGATGGAGCGCATCCACGACACCATGACCTATGAAAGCGAAAGCACCGAGGTCAACACACCGGCGCTCGAAGCGCTCAGGCAAGGCAAAGGCGTGTGCCAGGATTTCGCCCACATCATGGTGGCCTGCTGCCGCGCCATGGGTTTGCCGGCGCGCTACGTGAGCGGCTACCTGCTCACCAGCCCGCCGCCCGGCCGGCCGCGCCTGGTCGGCAGCGACGCCTCGCATGCCTGGGCTTCGGTCTATTGCCCGGGCCTGGGCACCTGGCTGGACTTCGACCCCACCAACAACCGCGCGCCGGGCGAAGACTACGTCACCCTGGCCACGGGCCGCGACTTCCTGGACGTGTCCCCCATGCGCGGCGTGATACGCGGCGGCGCGCAGCACATCCTGGACGTGGCCGTGACGGTGGCGCCCCTGGCCGCCACCGACGCGCTGTCGGCCGGGACGGCTACGGCGGACTGAGCGCGGGTTTCCCGCGCGGCGACTTTCGTCCGGCCCGGCCGCCGCCCCGCATCGCTTCATCACTTCCTTTCATGCCGCAACAGGCCCGCGCGCCGGCGGGCCCCGCCCTACAATTCCCTGCACACCCGCCTGCCCGCGGGAACCGCCTTCAACCAAAGGGAACACCATGAGCGCCTACGACAAGCTGAAAGCACTGAACATCACCCTGCCCGCCGTGGCAACGCCGGCCGCCGCCTACCTGCCTTTCGTGCAGACCGGCAACCTGGTCTTCCTGAGCGGCCACATCGCCAAGAAAGACGGCAAGGTCCACACCGGCCAGCTGGGCAAAAACATGAGCACCAAAGAAGGCAAGGCCGCCGCGCGCGCCGTCGCCATCGACCTGATGGGCACGCTGGAAGCCGCCGTCGGCCTGGGCAAGGTCAAGCGCATCGTCAAACTCATGAGCCTGGTCAACTCGACCGGCGACTTCACCGAACAGCACCTGGTCACCAACGGCGCCAGCGAACTCTTCGCCGAAATCTTCGGCGACGCCGGCAAACACGCGCGCAGTGCTTTCGGCGTGGCGCAGATTCCCATGGGCGCCTGCGTTGAAATCGAGCTGATTGCCGAAGTCGGCTGAACCCGTTCAGCTGAAGGGTCCGTAGGGGTTCCCCAAACGGGCCGGGCTTCACCGCCATTCAACAGCCCGGTGACTGTCGGGCTATGCGGGGCACGCCACGATCGCCCCGCCGTCGTTGACGACGAATCAAGTTTGATAAATCAAACATGAAATGTCCTGGATCGGACATTCGCGCCGCGTGCGCGTGAGAAATTCACATACCGTTCGGGTTGTCAAAAAAACCCGTCCGGAAAATCTCTCCAGAAACTGATCCTCCAGCCTGAACTCGTGCGCGCAATTCAAAACACTGAATTGCCGCGCCAGTCAATCACCCTGTCAATAAACCGAGAACGTCGCGGACAAAAGTCCGAATGGCGAGACACGTGTTTTTCTCTCTGAAATGCCTTTGTGAGGGAACGAATCAGGGGTGGATTTTTCGGTATTTTTCGCATGGTTTTTCATGGCATCTCGGGCTTTTGCAACCTACGCTTCGCCCGGTTCAAAAAACATGAGTCCATGACTCGAAAAAATCCCAGGGAGTTCGTTGGTGGAGGAAGGTCATTTCAAAAAACAAAGGCGTGGGCGACGCTTGTCGTTCCTCGCCGCCATGGCGCTGGCCCTGCCTCATGCGGCCAACGCCCAATCCGCCCCGCAGCGGGCATTGCCGCCGGCGGAGCAGCAGCAACGTAACCGGGACGATGCCGATGCGCAGAACCGGGCCCAGGAGCGCGAACGCGCCTTGCGCCGGCAGCAGGAGAGCACACGCGACGAACTCAAGTCAGCCGCCCCGTCCGCCAAAGCCGCAAAGCTTGAGAGCGAGACGCCCTGCATTGTCATTCGCCAGATCGGCCTGAACGTCATCGCAGGCGACCCCAGCCCTGTATCGGACTGGGAGTGGGCGCTCAAGGCATTGGATGGCCCGGACCATGACGACTCGCCGCTGCGGCGCTGCATAGGCACCGCCGGCATAGACCTGCTCACCCGGCGCGTGCAGGACGCGGTGGTGGCGCGCGGCTACACCACCACGGCCGTCCTGCTCGCGCAGCAAGACCTCAAAGCCAGCCAGGCGCTCAGCTTCACTATCGTTCCCGGCCGCGTCCACGCCATCCGCTTTGCCGAACCCGTGAGTCCGCGCGGCAATGCCCGGAACGCGCTCCCCATCAAGCCCGGCGACATCCTGAACCTGCGCGATATGGAGCAAGCCATCGAGAACTTCAGGCGCGTGCCCAGCGCCCAGGCCGAGATTGTGGTCGAGCCGGTCCAGGGGATTCCCGGCCGCAGCGACCTGGTCATCCGCTACCAGCAGGCGCAACCGTTCCGGACATCCCTGTCCCTGGACGACAGCGGCACCAAGGCCACCGGAAAATACCAGGGCGGCCTCACGCTGTCCTATGACAACTGGTGCCCCTGTATCCCATGAATAAACCTCTCGCATCCCTCAGTCAAAGATTCAACGCGCAATTCGTAGACGGCCTGGCCGCCTTGGTCCTCGCAGTAGTGGCATACCAGATTGCCGATGTGCTGGGCCTCCCCACATGGGTGATATTCATCGCGTGGGCACTTTATCTGCTCTTGTGCGATGGTTTCCCGAAAGGGCAAAGCCTTGGCAAGATGCTGACAAAAACTGCCGTGGTGGATGTCCAAACCAACCAGCCGTGCAAATACTGGCAGTCAGTGCTCCGAAACGCGCCGCTCATGGTGCTGGGCATTTTTGATGCCATCTTCATTTTCGGGAAGCAAAGGCGCAGGCTGGGCGATTTTCTGGCATCGACCAAAGTGGTTCAGCAGGGTCAGGCTGACTAAAAGCGAGCCAGGGGCACCGTCAGCAGCAAGCCCAAGTTACACGGAGCGCGATGAACCCCGCACCTTGAGCGCCCCCGGCAGCAACAGCTGCCGCGGCGCGTCATCCAGGCCCTGCAGCCGTTCAATCAGGCAATGCGCGGCGCTGCGGCCGAGTTCGTCGGTGGGCTGGGCGATGGTGGTGAGGCCGGGGCCTATCAGGGGCGCCCATTCGGGGTCGTCGAAGCCGACAAAGCCCATGTCGGCGCCGAAATTTTTCTGCAGGCGGGCCATGGCGGCGGCGACGCGCAGCGTGACCACGGCATTGCCGGCGATGGCGGCTACAGGCCGGCCCCGCCGGGCCCGCCCGTGCAGCGCGTGCAAAGCGTCGTCGAGCCCGTCGTGGTCGCCCTCTTCGCTCTCGAAGACGCTGCCCGTGACGCGCGGCGCGTGCGCGGCCAGGCAGGCGTTGAAGGCGGCCGCGCGTTCGCGGCGGGTGCTGACGTCGTTTTTGGGCTCGGTGATGTACAGCAATTCGCGGTAGCCGCCGTCCAGCAAATGCTCACAGGCCAGGGCCATGGCGCCGGGGTTGTCCAGCGACACAAAATCCGCCTGCATGCCGGCGTGGCGGCGGTCGACCAGCACCGCCGGCTTGCCGTGCAGGGCCACCGCATCGACCACGCCGGTGCCGCGGCCCAGCGTGTTGAGGATAAAACCGTCGACCCGGTAGCCGGCCAGCGCGTCCAGCGCCTCGCGCTCGCGGCCGCTCTCGTTGCCGAGGTTGAACAGGATCACCAGGTAGCCGGCGTCCTGGCAGGCCTTCTCGGCCCCGCGCAACACCGCGACGGAATACGGGTTGGTGATGTCGGCCACGATGAGGCCTATGAGACGCGAGTTGCCGCGGCTCAGCGCCTGGGCCATGGGGTTGGGCGAGTAGCCCAGCGTGGCGATGGCGGCTTCGACGCGCGCCTGGATGTCGGGGCTCAGCAGCCGCTCGCGGTGGTTGAAAAAGCGCGAGACGGTGGCCTTGGAGACGCCAGCCGCCGCGGCCACGTCTCCTATGGTGGGGCGCCTGCCGGCGGCGGGGGCGGGCTTTGCGCGCGGCGCGCGTGTGCTCATGGCGCGGCCGTGTCGAAGGTTGCAGCGGGCCGTTCGCCGGCCAGGGCCTGCAGCAGGTTGGTAGTGGCCAGCTCCGCCATGGCGTGGCGGGTTTCGTGGGTGGCCGAGCCGATGTGCGGCAGCGGCGTGACACGCGGGTGCAGGCGCAGCGCGGAATCCATGGGCAGCGGCTCGGTTTCAAACACGTCGAGGCCGGCGGCGCGCAGGCTGCCGCTGTCCAGCGCGGCCAGCAGGTCGGCTTCGCGCACCGTGGCGCCGCGACCGCCGTTGATGAAGACGGCCCCCGGCTTCATGCGCGCGAACATGCCGGCGTCCACCATGCCGCGCGTGGCGTCCGACAGCGGCAGCATGGCCACCACAAAGTCGGAGCGCGCCAGCAGCTCATCGAGTTCGGCGCGGACGGCGCGGCCCTGCAGCTCGGGGGCCTGCACGGCCAAGTCGACCGGCCGGCGCGCATGGTAAAGCACCGGCATGCCGAAACCCAGCGCGGCGCGGCGGGCAATCGCCTGGCCGATGCGGCCGAAGCCCAGCAGGCCCAGCGTCTTGCCGTGCACGTCGAAGCCGAACAGCTCCTCGCCGATATTCTTTGTCCAGTTCCCCTGGCGCACGAGGTTGGACAGCTCCACCACGCGGCGGCTGGTGGCCATCAGCAGGACAAACACCGTGTCGGCGACGGTTTCGTCGAGCACGCCGGGCGTGTGGCACAGCAGGATGCTGCGGCGCTGCAGCTCGGCCAGCGGGTAGTTGTCGACGCCGACGGAGATGCTGGAAATCACTTCGAGTCGGGGTGCGCTGTCCAGCATCGCGGCGTCTATGCGCAGGCTGGAGCCGATCAGGCCGTGGGCTGCGGGTAGCGCGGCGCGAAAAGCCTGCGCGTCCCGGCGCGGGTCGGCGACGATGACTTCATGCGCCTGCTGCAGGCGCGCCAGCTGGTCCGCGGGCAGCTCGCGAAAAACGACAACCGTTTTCCGCTCTCCGTTTGGCGCCACGCTTGGGGTCACAGCCCGGCCTCTTCGAGTTGCGCGCGCGTCGGCAAGCCTTCGGTGTCGCCCAGCACCTGCACCGCCCGCGCGCCTATCCAGGCGCCGCGGCGCACGGCCGCCGGCACGTCCAGGCCCTCGAGCAAGGCGCTGACCACACCCGCGGCGAATCCATCACCCGCGCCTACGGTGTCGATGACCTCGGCAACCGGGAAGCCTTGGACGTAGCCGGTGCCGGCCGTGTCGCTGTCGTAGTACGCGCCGGCGGCGCCCAGCTTGACGACCACCAGCTTGGCGCCCTGGTCACGGTAGAACTTCGCGACGGCTTCGGGCTTGTCATGGCCCGTGAGCAACAGGCCTTCCTCTATGCCCGGCAACACCCAGTCGGCCTTGGCCGCCAGCGCATTGATCTCGCGGCGCATCACTTCCGTCGACGGCCACAGCGTGGGCCGCAGGTTGGTGTCGAACGAAACCGTCCGGCCGGCGGCGCGCATCACGTCCAGCGTCTTGTGCGCGGCCTGCAGGCTGGTCGCGGAGATGGCGGCGAACACGCCGGTGGCATGCAGGTGGCGCGCCGAACGCAGCCAGTCTTCATCGACGTCGGCCGGCCCCATGTGGCTGGCGGCCGAGCCCTTGCGGTGGTATTCCACCGGGGGATCGCTGCCGTCGGTCACCCTCCCTTTGAACTGGAAGCCGGTGCGCTGCGATGCGTCGCAGATCACATGCGAGCAATCGATGCCTTCGGCTTGCATGGTGGCCAGCAAGGCGCGGCCCATGGAGTCGGTGCCGAGGCGGCTGGCCCAGCCGACCTTCAGCCCAAGGCGCGACAGGCCGATGGCGGCATTGGTTTCGGCGCCGGCCGTGCGCTTGAAAAAAGACGTGGCGTTTTCAATCGGGCCGGGCTTGTCGGCGACCAGCAGCAGCATGGCTTCGCCGAACAGGGCAACGTCGAATGCGGTAACGGGATCGGAGGGTGATGTCATGCTTCAGGCGTTGCGGATGCGCGCGGCTTGCGCGGGGGACGGCAACGATCTCGTTACCGGTCAGGAGAATTCAAGGGCACGCGAAACCAGACGGAACCAGCCTCAATGCGCCTGGTGCGAGCTGAGGATCTGGCCCAGGAACTGGCGTGTTTTTTCGTGTTGCGGGTTGCTGAAGAACTCGGCCGGAGGCGCCTGTTCGACGATGCCGCCCTCGGCCATGAAGATCACGCGGTCGGCCACGCTGCGGGCAAAACCCATTTCATGCGTGACGCAGAGCATGGTCATGCCGTCTTCGGCCAGGCCGATCATGGTGTCCAGCACTTCCTTGACCATCTCGGGGTCCAGCGCCGAAGTGGGTTCATCAAACAACATGATTTTGGGCGACATGCACAGCGCGCGCGCAATCGCCACGCGTTGCTGCTGCCCGCCGGACAGCTGGCTCGGATACTTTTTGGCCTGTTCCGGAATGCGCACGCGCGTGAGGTATTTCATCGCGACTTCTTCCGCCTCGGCCTGGCTCATGTTGCGCGAGCGCATGGGCGCCAGCGTGCAGTTCTCCAGGATGGTCAGGTGCGGAAACAGGTTGAACTGCTGGAACACCATGCCGACTTCAGCGCGCACCGAGTCGACGTTTTTCCCGCCGGCCGTGAGGTCTATGCCGTCCACGACGATGCGGCCCTTCTGCACGGTCTCCAGCCGGTTGATGCAGCGGATCAGCGTGGATTTGCCGGAGCCCGAGGGCCCGCAGATCACGATGCGCTCGCCGGCCCGGACGGTCAGGTCTATGTCCGCGAGGACCTGGAACTCGCCGTACCATTTGTTCACCGCTTCCATGCGGATGATGGGTTCGGCGTTGCCGTCCTGCCCGGTCGGTGTGATGGCTTTTTCCGTCATGCTCTCTGCTTTCAATCGTTCAATGGCTCAGTCGTTCAACTGCCCGGCACCCTTCGCCCGCTGCGCAGCGGACGAAGTTCGGTGCCCGGTTCAGTTCGGCTTAGTTCAGCTTGGGCAGGTCGGCGCCCAGCCACTTCTGGTAGAGCTTGTTGAGCTCGCCGTTGGCGGTGTTTTTGGCGACGAATTCGTTCACGCTTTTCAGCACGTCGTCCTGGCCGGGGCGCACGGCAATGCCCATGGCCTGTTGCACCAGGGTGAACTTGTTTTCATAGGTGTTGGCGGGTGCGCGCTTGGCGATCTGCGCGGCCACGGTGACCGAGCAGCCGATGGCATCGACCTGGCCCGACAGCAGCGCCTGCATGGCGGATGCGTCGTCGTCGAAGCGGCGGATTTCGGTGCCTTCAGGGGCGGCCTTGGTCACGGCGATGTCTTGCGTCGAGGCACGGGCCACACCCACGCGCAGCGGCTTCAGGTCGGCGGCGGACTTGATGGTGGTGGCGGTTTTGCCGTACAGCACGATGGTGGCGGCGGCATAGGGATGCGAGAACTGGACCTGCTTGGCGCGCTCGGGCGTGATGGCCAGCGAAGCCACCAGCAGGTCGACCTTGTTGGTCAGCAGGAAAGGAATGCGGTTGGGGCCGGTGACGGGGACGATGTTGACCTTGACACCCCAGTCCTTGCCCAGCAGCTTCGCCACGTCGGCGTCGTAGCCGTCCGGCTGGTTTTGCGCATTGGTGGTGCCGTAGGGCGGGAAGTCCACCAGCATGCCGATGGTGATCTCGCCTTTTTTCTTCAGGTCCGCGACGGACTGTGCGGCGGCGAAAGGCGCGAATGCGGTCAGCGCGGCGCCCAGGCTCAGGGCGGCGATCGCGCCGGTGGCAAAACGGCGGGTGGTGAGGGAACGGGTCATGTCAAAGTCTCCTTGGGTTTGCGGGGAACGGGAACGGGGAAAAGTCTTGCGTGCGGTCACCAGGGTCAGCGCGCGGTGGCCAGGGCCTGGCGGCGCTCCATGCGCGCGGCCAGCAGCGACAGCGGCCAGCAGATCACGAAATAGATCGCGGCCACGCTGGTGAACACGTACAGCGGCTGGAAGGTCGCGTTGTTGATGATCTGGCCGGCGCGCGTGATTTCGGCAAAACCGATGATGGCGGCCAGCGAGGTGCCCTTGATGATCTGCACCACATAACCGACCGTGGGCGGCACCGCGATCTTGAAAGCCTGCGGCAGGACCACGTCGCGCATGCGTGCGAAGTACTTGAGGTTGAGGGCTTTTGCGGCTTCGACCTGGCCCGCCGGAACGGCCTCGATGCAGCCGCGCCAGATCTCCGCCAGGAAGGCCGCGCTGTTGAGGATCAGCGCCGCGCCGGCGGCAATCCACGGGTTGATGTCCAGCCCGAGGATGGGCGCGCCGAAAAAGATCAGGAAGAGTTGCAGCAGCAGCGGCGTGCCCTGGAACACCTGGATGTAGACCACGGCGGCGGCGCGCAGCGGCTTGTTGTCGGAGGTGCGCGCCAGCGCCATCACCAGGCCCAGCAACGCGCCGCCTATGAAGGCGATGGCCGACAGGGCCAGCGTCCACTTGGCCGCTTCAAGGATGAAAAGGAATTCAGGAAAACCGAAGGTACGCATGATGTGTTCTTGGGGTGTTTCGCTGGCCTATCGGCGGTCCGGGTAGTTGAGCGTGTGCCGGTAGATCAGCTTGAACAGGCCCGAGAAGGCCAGCGCCAGCGCCAGGTAAATCGCGGCCACCACGATGTAGATCTCAAAGCTGCGGAAGGTTTGCGACTGCAGGTTGGCGGCGACCGAGGTCAGGTCGTCGGCCGAGATCACGGACACCACCGCCGAGCTGAGCATCAGCAGGATGAACTGGCTGGTCAGCGCCGGGTAGATGGCCTTGAGCGCGGGCTTGATAATGACGAAGCGGAAGATTTCCCAGGGCTTGAGGTTGAGCGCGCGGCCCGCTTCGATCTGGCCCTTGGGAATGGACTCGATGCCCGCGCGGATGATTTCGGTGGCGTAGGCGCCGAGGTTGATCACCATCGCGGTGAGCGCCGACGTGTAGGGCGACCAGCGCAGTCCTATGGCCGGCAGGGCGAAGAAAAAGAAAAACAGCTGGACCAGGAAGGGCGTGTTGCGAATCACCTCGATGTAGGCGTTGATGATGAAGCGCAGCCACGCCGGCCCGGAGGTCTTGCCCCAGGCGCACACGATGGCGACGATGAGGCCCAGCGCCGTGGCAATGAGGGACAGCTGGATGGTGATCCACGTGCCTTTGAGCAGCAGCGGCCAGGCGGCAAAAACGGCATCGAACTGGAATTGGTAATTCATGAACAGGAGCGTGCGCAGGTCGGGTCGGCCGGGCCGCACGCGGTTTTCAATCAAAGACCTGATTGTATGAAACCGGTTTCATAGACCCATAGGGGAAACCCGGATTCCCCCACACGCATCACCCCTATTGCGTTGGGAGCCCTCTCAAATCCGCACGGCCCGGCGGGGCAGCCGGCCCGCGGCGGACGGCGCAATGCCGCAGGACTTAAACTTCACAGGTTCCGGCCTTGTGCCGGAGCAGCGTTCTCAGGGCGGGGTGAAATTCCCCACCGGCGGTGTTTGCAGGCAACTGCATCAGCCCGCGAGCGCCCGCCCCTCTTCACCGAGGGGCGGGGTCAGCAGATTCGGTTCAACTCCGAAGCCGACGGTCACAGTCCGGATGAAAGAGAGCGCGATGCAAACGGCTGTGCCGTGGGCGCCTGTGGCTGTTGCGGTTCTCGCAGCGGCTGCCTGCGCGCCTGCGGCTGGCCGCAGGCTCGTGCGCCCTGATTCTGGTAACACCTACAGAGGCCATCCATGAGTCAGACAAACAGTTCAGTTGCTTCCCCTTCCGCCATCCATTCCGGTGGCGCTCCCAAGGCGCGTTTCGCCTTTATCCAGTCGTCCTGGCACGAAGACATCGTGGACCAGGGGCGCGGCGCGTTCCTCGCCGAAATGGCCCGGCAGGGCGTGGGCGCCGAATCCATAGACACCTTTGAAGTGCCGGGCGCCTTCGAGATCCCGCTGCACGCGAAAAAACTCGCGCAGTCGGGCCGTTATGCAGGTGTGGTCTGCTGCGGGCTGGTGGTGGACGGCGGCATCTACCGCCACGAGTTCGTCGCCGATGCGGTGATCAGCGCGCTGATGGGCATACAGCTGGAAACCGGCGTGCCGGTGTTTTCCGCAGTGCTGACGCCGCAGCATTTCCATGAACATGAAGAGCATCGCAAGTTCTTCACCGCGCACTTCCTGACCAAGGGCAAGGAAGTGGCGCAGGCCTGCCTGGAGACGGTGGCGGGCCTGAAGAAACTCGAATCGCTGCTCGCGGCCTGAGGAAACGCCCGCCCCCTTCCGGCGGCGGGCATGGCGCTTATTCGACGCGCGTGATGCCGGTGGGCTTGAAGCCCAGGTCGGCCGCCTTGCCTTTGCGCGCGCGCGCGGCGCGGGCATTGTTGAGCGTGCGGATTTCCAGCGTTTCTTCGCGCGCCTTGCCGCCGCGGCCTATGCCTTCGATCTTCACGCTGCGGGTGTAGGCCGCAGCGCCGGCCAGGGTGTCCTTGGCTTCGAGGTCTATCAGCATCAGGCCGCGCCCGCCGGCGGACTGCATTTTCAGCTCGCCGATTTCAAAGGTCAGGATGCGGCCGCCCGTGGAGGCGCAGGCCACGTGCGTGGCGGGCACCAGAGGCGTCGTGCCGCTGCCGAAGGCCGCGTGCGAGGGCCTGCAGATGGTTTCGCCTTCGGCGCAGCTGATGAAGGCCTTGCCGGCCTTGAGGCGGGACGTCATGTTCTCGACCGTGGCCAGGAAACCGTAGCCGCCGCTGGCGCTGAGCAGCAGCGCCGCGTTGGCCGGGCCCGCGAAGTAGTGCACCAGCTGCGTGCCGGATTCCAGGTCGATCAGCGTGGTGATCGGCTGGCCGTCGCCGCGCGCGCCGGGCAGCAGGGACACCGGCACCGAATAAATCCGGCCGCGCGAGCCGAAGGCCAGCAGCGTGTCGACGGTGCGGCATTCATAGGTGCCGTACAGGCCGTCGCCGGCCTTGAAGGCAAAGCCCGCCGGGTCATGGCCGTGGCCGCTGCGCGCGCGCACCCAGCCCCTGTCGCTGATAACCACGGTCACGGGTTCGTCGAGCACCTTGACTTCGAGCACGGCTTTTTTCTCGGCCTGGATCAGCGTGCGGCGCGCATCGGCGAACTGCTTGGCGTCGGCCTCGATCTCCTTGACCAGCAGGCGCTTGAGCGCGGCCGGGCTGCCGAGGATTTCCTCAAGCCGGCCCTGCTCTTCACGCAGGTTTTTGAGCTCCTGCTCGATCTTGATGGCTTCAAGCCGCGCAAGCTGGCGCAGGCGGATTTCAAGAATGTCCTCGGCCTGGCGGTCGCTGAGCTTGAAGCGTTCAATCAGCGCGGCCTTGGGCTCGTCCGCCTGGCGGATGATGGCGATCACCTCGTCGATGTTGAGCAGCACCAGCTGCCGGCCTTCGAGGATGTGGATGCGGTCCAGCACTTTGTCGAGGCGATGCTGCGAGCGCTTTTGCACCGTGGTCTGGCGGAATTCAATCCACTCGGCCAGTATCTGGCGCAGGTTTTTCTGCGTGGGCTTGCCGTCCAGCCCGACCATGGTCAGGTTGATGGGCGAGGAGCTTTCCAGGCTGGTGTTGGCCAGCAGGGTGTTGATGAGTTCGGACTGGCTGATCTTGCTGGTCTTGGGCTCGAACACCAGGCGCACGGCGGCGTCCTTGCTGGACTCGTCGCGCACCACGTCGAGCACGGCCAGGATGGTCTGCTTGAGCTGCACCTGGTCCTGGCTCAGGGCTTTTTTGCCGGCCTTGATTTTCGGGTTGGTGAGCTCTTCGATTTCTTCCAGCACGCGCTGGGTGCTGACGCCGGGCGGCAGCTCCTGCACCACCAGTTGCCACTGTCCGCGCGCGAGTTCCTCTATCTTCCAGCGCGCGCGCACCTTGAGCGAGCCGCGGCCGGTGCTGTAGGCCGCCGCGATTTCCGCGCTGCTGGAAATGATCTGCCCGCCGCCCGGGTAGTCGGGCCCGGCGATCAGCGTGAACAGCTCTTCATCGCTGAGCTTGGGCGTCTTGATGAGGGCCACGCAGGCGTCGGCCACCTCGCGCAGGTTGTGGCTGGGGATTTCGGTGGCCAGGCCCACGGCAATGCCGCTGGCGCCGTTGAGCAGTGTGAAGGGCAGGCGCGCGGGCAGCTGGCGCGGCTCTTCAAACGACCCGTCGTAATTGGGCACGAAGTCGACCGTGCCTTCGTCGAGTTCGTCGAGCAGCAGCGTCGTAATGCGCGCCAGGCGCGCCTCGGTGTAGCGCATGGCCGCCGCGCCGTCGCCGTCGCGCGAGCCGAAATTGCCCTGGCCGTCGACCAGCGGGTAGCGCTGGCTGAAGTCCTGCGCCATGCGCACCATGGCGTCGTAGGCCGCCTGGTCGCCGTGCGGGTGGTATTTGCCGAGCACGTCGCCGACCACGCGGGCGCTCTTGACCGGTTTGGCCCCGCTGGCGCCATTGGCACCGCCAAAGCCCAGGCCCATGCGCGACATGCTGAAAAGGATGCGGCGCTGCACCGGCTTCTGGCCGTCGCAGACGTCGGGCAAGGCCCTGCCCTTGACGACGCTGAGCGCGTATTCAAGGTAGGCGCGCTGCGCGTACGCGGCGAGCGAATCCTGGTCGGCGGGTTCGGGAAGGGGGGCGACTGCGTCCGGTGTGAAAAGATCATCCATCGTGATTTGGCTTGGGGCTAAGTCGGTTTATGCCGGGCCGGCGCGCTTCAGCGCGGCCGGTACGGGATTATGAAAAAAAGGGGCGCCGCTTTTCAGCGCTGCCGGATGTTCCGGCGAAACGCCGGCTGCATGGGCCTCAGTTCCGCTCGGGTGGAAGCTCCGGCGCGGCGGTGGACGCCACCGTGGTCGGCACCATGTTGGCGCGGCCGGTGGTGCCGCCCATCATCTCCATGCGAACGCGGCCGCCGCCGCCGGACCCGCCCATCATGCTGGGCGGCTTGAGGTGGTTGTAGAGCTGCATCACGGTCTTGACGTAGTTTTTGGTCTCGGGATAGTTGGGAATCTTGTTGCCCGCGCGCTGCACGGCGCCCTCGCCGGCGTTGTAGGCGGCAATGGCCAGCTCGAGCTGGCCCGGGAACATGGCGATCAGGTCGCTGAGGTAGCTGGAGCCGGCCCGGATGTTGGTCTTGGGGTCGGTGAGCTTTTTGTGGACCGTGGAATCCTTGCTGGCCCGCACGCCGTAGCGCTCGGCCGTCGGCGGGATCAGCTGCATCAGGCCGACCGCGCCCTTGGGCGAGACGGCCTGGGTATTGAAGCCCGATTCGGTGGCGATCAGCGCCTGCAGCAGTTCGTAATCGATGCCGTGCGTGGCGGAGGCTTCGCGCAGCAGGTGCTTGACGGCCTTGTAGTTGGGCGACACGTCGAAGTAAGCCAGCAGCTTGGGCGGCGCCGCGGCCACACCGGTGGCGCGGCTGGCGCCGTTGCCCACGGCCCTGCCGCTTCGGCCTGTGTTGTCGCCGGCGCTGAAGCTTTCACCGCCGCGGAAGAACAGCTCATAGCGCTCATCGAGCCGCGCGGCCGAAAAATGCGCGATGCCGTCCTTGTCCACATAGCCCCAGATGTCGGCATGGGCGGGCGCGGCGAACAGCGCGGCCAGGCCCATGGCCATCAAGGGCAGGCCCAGCGCGCGCAGGGGCCGCCGCAACAAGGAATAAAAGGTCTCAGGCAGGCTCATCAAATATCAATTTCCACGGCGTCACCGTGCAACTCCATCAGTTCGCGGCGCGCCGCGGCTTCGCCCTTGCCCATCAGCTTGGTGATCAGGCTCTCGGTTTGCAGGAAATCCTGGTTGCCCAGTTGCACGGGCAACAAACGGCGGGTATCCGGATTGAGTGTGGTTTCCCAGAGTTGTTCCGCACTCATTTCACCCAGGCCCTTGAAGCGGCTGATGCTCCAGGCGCCTTCGCGCACGCCGTCTTTGCGTAATTTATCCAATATGGCGGTCAATTCGCCTTCATCAAGGGCATAAACCTTGGAAGCGGGCTTTTTACCGCGCGCGGGCGCATCGACCCGGAAAAGCGGCGGCCGCGCCACATAGACATTACCCGATTCGATCAATTTAGGGAAATGGCGGAAAAAGAGGGTCAAAAGCAGCACCTGGATGTGGGAGCCGTCCACGTCGGCATCGCTCAGGATGCAGACCTTGCCGTAGCGCAGGCCGGAGAGGTCGGGCGTGTCGTTCGGGCCGTGCGGGTCGACGCCGATGGCGACCGCGATGTCGTGGATTTCGGTGTTGGCGAACAGGCGGTCGCGCTCGACCTCCCAGGTGTTGAGCACCTTGCCGCGCAGCGGCAGGATGGCCTGGCTTTCCTTGTTGCGACCCATCTTGGCGCTGCCGCCGGCCGAATCGCCCTCGACCAGGAAGACTTCGTTGTGCGCCAGGTCGCGGCTTTCACAGTCGGTGAGCTTGCCGGGCAGCACGGCGACACCGGAACCCTTGCGTTTTTCGACCTTCTGGCCGGCTTTCTGGCGGGTTTGGGCGGCCTTGATGGCGAGTTCGGCCAGCTTGCGGCCGTAGTCGACGTGCTGGTTGAGCCACAGCTCCATGGTGGGCCGCACAAAGCTGGAAACCAGGCGCACGGCGTCGCGGGAATTGAGGCGCTCCTTGATCTGGCCCTGGAATTGCGGGTCCAGCACCTTGGCGCTGAGCACGTAGCTGGCGCGGGCAAAAACGTCTTCGGGCAACAGCTTGACGCCCTTGGGCAGCAGCGAATGCAGGTCGATAAAACTCTTGACGGCATTGAACAGGCCGTCGCGCAGGCCGCTTTCATGGGTGCCGCCGGCACTTGTCGGGATCAGGTTGACGTAGCTCTCGCGCACCGGCTGGCCGTCTTCGGTGAAGGCCACGCACCACTGGGCGCCCTCGCCTTCGGCAAAGCTGTCGTGCTGGGCGTCGGCAAAGCCCTCGCCTTCGAACATCGGGATGACCGGGTCACCGGTCAGCGTCTGCATCAGGTAATCGCGCAGGCCGCCTTTGTAGGACCAGGTCTGGACGTCTTTGGTCTTCTCGTTGGTCAGCGTGACGGTGACGCCGGGCATGAGCACGGCCTTGCTGCGCAGCAGGTGCGTAAGCTCGGCCATGGGCAGTGCCGACGACTCGAAGTACTTGGCGTCGGGCCAGGCGCGCACGGTGGTGCCGGTCTTGCGGTCGCCTTCGCCGTTTTTGCGCAGGTCCAGCTTCTCGATGACGTCGCCGCCCGAGAACACCAGGCGGGCCACCATGCCTTCGCGGTAGGAGGTGACTTCCAGCCGTTTGGACAGCGCGTTGGTCACGCTGACGCCCACGCCGTGCAGGCCGCCCGAGAAGCTGTAGGCGCCGCCCTTGCCCTTGTCGAACTTGCCGCCGGCATGCAGCCGGGTGTAGACGATCTCGATGACCGGCACCTTTTCTTCCGGGTGCAGGCCGAAGGGAATGCCGCGGCCGTCGTCGTCGATGCTGACCGAGCCGTCGGTGTGCAGCGTGACCTTGATCTTTTTGCCGTAGCCGGCCAGGGCCTCGTCGGCGGAGTTGTCCAGCACCTCCTGGATGATGTGCAGGGGGTTGTCGGTGCGCGTGTACATGCCCGGGCGCTGCTTGACGGGCTCCAGGCCCTTGAGCACGCGGATCGAGCCTTCGGAATAATCGTTGGGTAGTTTGTCGGCCATGGCAGATGAAAGAATTGGCGCAATTGTAGTCCGGGCCGCAAAAGTCACTGTATGAACGTACAGCCCGACTGATTCCAGTGTCGGAACAAGGGCGGTTGCGGCAGCGCTTCGCCATTTTCGTTACAGTCGAAGAATCGCGGGCCTCCCGCTGTTTCACCTCCTTTTTCGCCGCCTTCGGCGACCCAGCCCATGACCTCCGAAACCAAAAAACTCTCGATGCTCCAGGTGCTGATCTGCGGCGCCACGATCGTCACGCTGTCCATGGGCATACGCCACGGCTTCGGGCTGTGGCTGCAGCCCATCACCCAGGCCCAGGGCTGGACGCGCGAGACCTTTGCCTTCGCGCTGGCGGTGCAAAACCTGTCCTGGGGCGTGTTCGGCATCTTCGCCGGCATGGCGGCCGACCGCTTCGGCGCCTCCCGCGTGATCGTGGTGGGCGCCCTGCTGTACGCGCTGGGCCTGGTGGGCATGGCGCTGTCGCCCACGGGCTTTCTGTTCACCATGACGGCCGGGGTGCTGATTGGCGCCGCGCAGGCCGGGACCACCTATGCCGTCATCTACGGCGTGATCGGCCGCAACATTTCGGCCGACAAACGTTCCTGGGCCATGGGTGTGGCCGCGGCGGCCGGCTCCTTCGGCCAGTTCCTGATGGTGCCGGTGGAAGGCTTCCTGATCAGCGGCCTGGGGTGGAAAGAGGCGCTGCTGGTGCTCGGCGGCGCGGTGCTGCTGATCGCGCCGCTGGCGCTGGGCCTGCGGGAAGGCGGCTTTGCCGGCGGCCAGCCCGCCAAACGCGAGCAGACCATAGGCCAGGCGCTGCGCGAGGCCTTCAAGTACCCGAGCTTCCAGTTGCTGATGGCGGGCTACTTCGTCTGCGGCTTCCAGGTGGTGTTCATCGGCGTGCACATGCCCAGCTACCTCAAGGACAAGGGACTGTCGCCGCAGGTGGCCAGCTACGCGCTGGCGCTGATCGGCCTGTTCAACGTCTTCGGCACCTACATTGCCGGCTCGCTGGGCCAGAAAATCGCCAAGCGGAAAATCCTGGCGACGATTTACCTCTCCCGCGCGGTGGTGATCGCCGTGTTCATCGCGGCGCCCCTGAGCCCGCTGAGCGTCTACATCTTCGCCAGCCTGATGGGCCTGCTGTGGCTGTCGACCATCCCGCCGACCAACGCCGTGGTGGCGCAGATCTTCGGCATCCAGCATCTCTCCATGCTGGGCGGCTTTATTTTCTTCAGCCACCAGATCGGTTCCTTCATGGGCGTCTGGCTGGGCGGCTATCTCTATGACCGCACCGGCAGCTACGACATCGTCTGGTATATCGCCATTGCGCTCGGCGTCTTCGCCGCCCTGGTGAACCTGCCGGTGCGCGAAGCGCCGATCGCACGCGGCGGCGTGCCGCAAGGGGCCTGACATGGCCAAAAAAGCCGGCCTGTGGGCGCTCGCGGTCATCGCGTCGCTGGGGGTGTTTGCCCTCTACACACGGCCGGAATTCCTGTTCACACTCGCCAACCAGATCTGGGCCTGCTTCTAGAGACGTCCACAAAACCCTCCTGGCGGTGTTGCGCCGCCTGGCCAGGACCGCTTCGCCGGGTTTTGTGAACGTCTCTATGCCAGTGAGAGCCGAATTTTTGGGTGATCGGGGCCGTAGCCCCAAAAGAACGGGAGAGCACCATGAAAACCATCATCATCACCGGCGCATCGGACGGCATAGGCGCCGAAATGGCGCGGCAGCTGGCCAAGACCCACGGCGCCGGCGTCGCGCTGGTACTGGCCGCTCGCAATGAATCGCTGCTGCACGAGGTCGCCGGCCAATGCGCCGCGCTCGGCGCGCAGACGCTGGTCGTCAAGACCGACGTGTCCGTCGAATCCCAGTGCCGCCACCTGGTGGACGCGGCCGTCGGCCGCTTCGGCCACATCGACGCGCTGATCAACAACGCCGGCATGTCGGCCCAGGCCCTGTTTGAAGACGTCAAGGCCCACGACCTGGGCTGGTATGAGCAGTTGATGCGCATCAACCTGTGGGGCAGCGTCTGGTGCACCCACGCCGCCCTGCCTTATTTGAAGCTGCGCCACGGCAGCATCGTGGCCGTCTCCAGCCTGGCCGGGCTGATCGGCGTGCCGGGCCGCACGGCCTACAGCGCCACCAAATTCGCCATGGTGGGCTTTTTTGAAGCGCTGCGCGCCGAAATGAAGAGCGCCGGCGTCAGCGTGACCACCGCCTACCCGGGCGTGGTCGCCACCCACATCCGCCACCGCGGCTTCAATGCGGCGGGCGTGGCCGCGGGGTCCAGCGGGCTGAAGGAAGACGACGCCATGAGCGTGGAAGAATGCGCGCGGCTGATCCTGCAGGGCATGGCGCGCCGCGACCGCGAGGTCGTCATGACGGCCAAAGGCAAGCTGGGCCGCTGGCTCAAGCTGATCGCCCCCGGCCGGGTCGAATCGATGGCGCTGGCCGCGCTCAAGGATGAGGTAAAGCCGCTTTAAAAATATGGCCCCCACGCTTGTCACTTCGTGTACTGCGCTGCCCCTCGAGGGGGCCGCTGCGCCTGCGGCCCGGCAAAGCCGGTTCCGCGGCCCCTGCTGGAATAGAACCCTCCCGCGAGCTTTAGATGGCTCGCTATTTAAGCGCACCTGACCTATGCACGGTAATGAAGATCCCTCCGGCTGGGTGCAGCGCTGGTCGCACCTGGTCCCCGAGCGCGGCACGGTGCTGGACGTCGCTTGCGGGCACGGCCGACACGCCCGCTGGTTTCACCAGCGAAACCACCCACTGGTCCTGGTGGATCGCTCACAGGAAGCCATGGCTTTCACGGCCGCATCCCTGCCTGCCCAGGCATTCGAGGCCGCGGTCGCAGACATTGAAGCCGGACCCTGGCCTTTTGCGGGCCGCCGGTTCGACGCGGTGGTCGTCACCAATTACCTGTGGCGGCCGCTTCTGCCCACGCTGCTGGGCAGCCTGGCGGCGGGCGGTGTGCTGATTTACGAAACTTTTACGCAAGGCAATGAGACCGTGGGCAAGCCGTCGCGGCCCGATTTCCTGCTGCGTACCGGTGAATTGCTGGAAATCTGCGCCGGCTTGCGGGTGGTGGCCTTCGAGGAGGGTTTTCATGAAAACCCGCCGCGCTTCGTCCAGCGCATCGCCGCCGTCCGCCAGGCGGCCGCGACTGCGGGTTTGCCCGCCCCACCGCGTTATCAGCTGCCTTAGGGTCTGGGTAGAATGCAGGATTGGCTTTTCGGGGCCGGCCCGGCGGTATTTCGGCCAAGCCCTCCCAGCCGCGAACGTTTACAAGCAAAGCATGAAACCCATTACTGGCAGCATCGTTGCACTGGCAACACCCTTGCATGATGACGGCAGCGTAGATTACCCCACCCTGCGCAAACTGGTGGACTGGCACATCGCCGAAGGCACCGACTGCATAGGCGTGGTCGGCACGACCGGCGAATCCCCGACCGTCAACGTCGAGGAGCACTGCGAAATCATCCGTGTTTCAGTCGAGCAGGCGAAAAAACGCGTGCCCATCATGGCCGGCTGCGGCGCCAATTCGACCGCCGAAGCGATCGAGCTCGCCAGGTTCGCCAAACAGGTGGGCGCCGACTGCCAGCTGCAGGTCGTCCCCTATTACAACAAGCCCACCCAGGAAGGCCAGTACCGGCACTTCAAGGCCATCGCCGAAGCCGTGGGTGACTTGCCCACCGTGCTGTACAACGTGCCCGGCCGCAGCGTGGCCGATATGGCGCATGCCACCGTGCTGCGCCTGGCCCAGGTGCCCGGCATCGTCGGCATCAAGGAAGCCACCGGCAACATCGAGCGCGCGCAGTGGCTGATCAAGGAAGTGCCCAAGGGCTTTGCCGTGTATTCGGGCGACGACCCGACCGCCGTGGCGCTGATGCTTTGCGGCGGCCAGGGCAACGTCAGCGTGACGGCCAACGTGGCGCCCCGGCTCATGCACGAGCTGTGCGTCGCCGCCGTGGCGGGCGACACACGCCGCGCCATGGAACTGCAGTTCAAACTGCTGCCGCTGCACCGAAACCTGTTTATCGAAGCCAACCCGATTCCCGTCAAATGGGCCATGGCCCGGATGGGTCTTTGCGGCGGCACGCTGCGCCTGCCCATGACGCCGCTGGAGACCTCGAACGAAGCGGCCGTGGAAAGCGCACTGCGCGCCTGCGGCCTGATTTGATTTGCCTGATCTGATTTTTAAGGGAACCCCCAAGTGAAGATATCGCCAACACGTCCTGCATTTTCAAAAGCCCGGAGCGCCGCAGCCGTGTCCGCGCTGCTTGCCCTGGGCCTGCTCGCCGGCTGCTCCTCCATCAAGGACGTGATGGAAGGCGAGCGCGTCGATTACAAAACCAGCGGCGCCAAAGGTCCTTCCCTGGACATCCCGCCCGACCTGACCCAGCTCAGCCGCGAAACCCGCTATGTGGTGCCAGGCACGGCGGTGTCCGCGAGCAGCTACCAGACGGCCCAGCCCACGCAGGCCGTGCAAACCGCCGCCGCCAATGTCGGCGACGTACGGATTGAACGCTCGGGCACCCAGCGCTGGCTCGTCGTGAACCGCCCGGCCGACAAACTCTGGAACCCCGTTCGCGATTTCTGGCTGGAAAGCGGTTTCCTGCTGGCCCAGGACCAGGAAAACCTCGGCATCATGGAAACCGACTACGCCGAGAACCGCGCCAAGCTGCCGCAGGACTTTATCCGCAGCGCGATCGGCAAGGTCTTCGACGGGCTCTATTCCACCGGCGAGCGCGACAAGTTCCGCACGCGGCTGGAGCGCCGCCCCGATGGCGGCACCGAAATCTACGTTAGCCATCGCGGCATGGTGGAAGTCATTACCGGCGCGAAGAACGGTAGCGCCACCAGCGGCGACAGCACGGTCTGGCAGCCCCGCCCCGCCGATCCGGAGCTCGAAGCCGAGTTCCTGCGCCGCCTGATGGTCAAGCTGGGCGTATCGCAAGAAGAGTCCAAAGCCCTCGTCGCCGCTGGCGCCACCAAACAGACGTCCCGGATTGCCACCGTCAACAACCTGCCCGTCGTGCAGATCGACGAAGGCTTTGAACGCGCCTGGCGCCGTGTCGGCCTGGCGCTGGACCGCACCGGCTTCACCGTTGAAGACCGCGACCGCAGCCAGGGCACCTACTTCGTGCGCTACGTCGAACCTGTGACGAAGACCGAGCCCGGCTTCTTCAGCAAGCTGTTCAGCGGCTCGCCGGCCGCCGTGCCGCCCCTGAAGTACCGCATCGCCGTCAAGAGCCAGGGTGAAAGCACCACGGTCTCCGTTCTCAATGCCCAGGGCGCCGCGGAATCCTCTGCCAATGCCCAGCGCATCGTGCAGGTGATCGCCGACGACCTCAAGTAATCCAGGCTTGCCGCCCGAGCCCGAACTGCGATTGCGACGCCCATGTTGAGGTTCAAAAGCCTGGGCAGCGGCAGTTCGGGAAACTGTACCGTGGTCGAATCCATGGGCATCGCGCCCATGCGCGTTCTCATCGATTGCGGACTGGGCCTCAAGCACCTGAGCGCCCGCCTCGGCGAGGCCGGGCTACAGCCTGAAGACATCCATGCGGTGTTCATCACGCACGAGCACGGCGACCATATAGGTTGCGCCCGCTCACTCTCGCTGCGCTACCGCATTCCCGTCTGGATGAGCCACGGCACGCATGCCGCCATCGGCGCACCGGATTTCGACGGTTTGCTGCACACCGCGCGCGACGGCAAAGCCATAGACCTGGGGGGCATGCAGATCACGCCGTTCACGGTGCCGCACGACGCCAGGGAGCCGCTGCAGCTCACCTGCACCGACGGCTCGGCCAAGCTGGGCATCCTGACGGACCTCGGACACGCCACGGCGCATGTCATGGAACATTTGACGGCCTGCGACGCCCTGCTGCTCGAATGCAACCACGACACGGACATGCTGGCGCAGTCGTCTTACCCGCCCTTTTTAAAGCGGCGCGTGGGCGGCCAGTACGGCCATCTCTCCAACACCGCGGCGGCGGACATCGCGCGTGCCGTCATTCACGGGGGTTTGAAGCACTTCGTGGCCGCGCACCTGAGCGCGCAAAACAACCGGCCCGCGCTGGTCCAGGAACTGATGGCCGAGGCGCTGTCATGCGGCGCGCACGACATCGTTGTGGCAAGGCCCGACGCCGGCACTCCCTGGCTTCACATCTGAGCCGCGCCGAAAAACTGGTGGCCATAAAAAAAGCCGCCTCGCGGCGGCTTTTTTAAACTCGCTGAAGAATTACTTCGCGGCGCTGGCAGCAGCAGAGGTAGCGGCGGCAGCAGCTGCGTCAGCAGATGGAGGAGCGGATGCGTCAGCAGCGGGTGCCGATGCGGCAGCGGCTGGTGCGGAAGCGTCGGCAGCAGGTGCTGGAGCAGCGGCGGCTGGCGCAGGTGCTGGAGCTTCTTCTTTTTTGCCGCAAGCAGCCAGTGCAATAGCGGCAACGATGGCTGCCAAAACGAGAGACTTGTTCATTTTTACGATCCTTGATGATATTTAAGAAAACAATTTCCGGAAATTGCCAAAAGAAACCCAAACCGGAATTCAAGTTATTTTTGACCGGGGAAAGGACTCGAGCTCTTTCTACCCAGCTTTAAATTATATGCCGGATAGCACAAGGCCGGGTAACCCTGAGTTGACAAACAGGAGCGCTGACGGCCTGCTGACAGCCTCTGCTAGAGCCCCAGCGTGGTCGCGGGAAAGGCCGGTGAGCTTTTCAGCAAGCGCTCGTTCAGCCGCTCCCTCAACGCGACACGCCGGGCCGGTTCGGACCCGGCGACACCCGTGCAACGCTGCAGGTCCAGGCGCTCAAAGACCCAGCCGGGTCCCAGCAAGGCACTGGGCGTTTCATCGGCAGCGGCCGATGCATTGGCGCGGCATTCCACGATGTGCGCCCAGGTTCGCCGCCATGTCACGAAACGGGCATGCTTTCTAAGCACTTCGTCGTAATTCCTCGCCAGCATCGTGAACTTGCGGCCGGTTTTGGACCAGTCGTTCAAGGCCTGCACCACCACACGCTCCCCCAGCGGCCAGTCCTGGAAATCCGGGTCGCACACGATGATTTCACGCCAGCCCTGCTGCGCCGCCACTGCGAATGCCTGGCGAATCATGTCCGTGAACTCCGTGAGCCCGGTGAAACGGCCTTCCGGTAAAGCTTGCGGGATGGGTGATGTTTCAGTGTCCATGAAGCGTCTCCTTGGCAAGTGTGGAAAACAGATGATGACCCGGGGTCAGGAACTCTCAGGCGGCGCCTGCCGCAGCCAGCCGGCGTCATGCCAATCCGCGAGCAGGGCCATCGCGGAGGCGCCGGCTTTTCGCAACTCCTGCGGCGCCAGGCCGCGGCTGTCGGCCAGGCGGCGCATCAGCGTTGCGTCTGCGCCCTTGGCGCGGTAGCTCTCGCCGTTGATAAACACATGATCGGCGTCATACATCATGCGCGTGCGCGCATCAAGCTGGATGCCGGCGCGTCCCGCCCGCGCGGCAGGGTCATCCCACTCCCCCGCGGCCTCGTCAAACCACACGGAAGGCTTGGGCTCGGTCATGTACTCGCCCAGGGCGCAGCCCAGTGCCAGCGGGTCCTTCAGCGCGTCCTGCACGGCCTGGACGGCGAAGGCAGCCAGGTCCGCCGGCAATGCCGCCGGTGTTGCCGTCGCATCCTGTCCGGGGTCGCGGTACATGTCGGGCGCCTTGGCGCCACGGCGAGCGGCCGGCGTGCCTTCCTCCTCGCCGTCTTCGCTGAATTCAGCCAGGCGCTGCAGCAGCTCCGCGGCCAGTTCGCCTCGGCCCGGCGCCCTGAAGCCGATCGAGTAGGTCATGCAGTCGGCCGCCTTGCCATCACCCGCAACGGCAGCTTCGGCGACGCCGTCATGCGCATAACGCGGAGGCAGGTAGAGCATGTCGCCCGCTTCCAGCACGAACTCCTGCTCGGGCTCGAAATTCTGCAGAATCTTCAGCGGAACGCCTTCCTGCAGGGTCAGGTCTTTTTGCCGCCCTATCTTCCAGCGCCGGCGCCCGCTGGCCTGCAGCAGGAAAACGTCATAGCTGTCGAAATGCGGCCCCACGCCGCCGCCCGCCGTCGCAAACGAGATCATCAAATCATCAAGCCGCGCATCGGGGACGAAGCGGAACTGCTGCAGCAAGGCATACGCGCCGGCGTCATGCAAATCCACACCCTGCACCAGCAGGGTCCAGGCTTTCTGGCTCAGCGGCGGCAGGCTTCGCGGGGCAAAAGGCCCCTGCTTCATGCGCCAGCCCTTGGCCTGCTGGACGATCAGGCGCGACTCCACCTGTTCACCGGCCGCCAGCTTGAACAGTTCAGCGCGGCTCAGCACAGGACGGAATCCGGGTACGGCCTGGCGCACCAGGAGCGGCTTTTTCTGCCAGTGCCGGCGCATGAATTGCGCCGGGCTCAGGCCGGCAAGGAGCGCTAGAGATTGGTTTACATCCATGGGACAATTGTCGGATGAAAATCACCCCGCAATGCGTCGTTGCCCTGACATGGACGCTGAAAGACACCCTGGGCGATGTGCTGGACGAACTGGACGAGCCGATTGAGTTCCTGCTGGGAGGCGACGACCTGCTGGCCAAGATCGAGGAAGCCCTGCAAGGCCACGAAGCCGGCGACCGGCTTGAACTGCACCTGGAACCCGAAGACGCCTTTGGTGACTACGACGAAAATCGCGTGTTCCTCGAACCGCGCAAAATTTTTCCGGCCGAACTCGAAGAAGGCATGACCTTCGACGGCGCCGCCCTTCCGAAGGGCGGGAGCGGGCAGGCACCGCCGGAGCACATCTACACGGTGACCGAAATTTATCCCGACCATGTGGTGCTGGACGGCAACCATCCCTTGGCGGGCATCGCCATCCGGCTGGCGGTCAAGGTCGAATCCGTGCGCGAAGCCACCGAAGATGAAATCGGCCAGGGCTCACTCGGCACCGGCTTCTTCAAGCTTGAGCCTCTCTCACCCGGAAGCGGAACCTTGCACTGAGCGCGCAAAAAAAGGGGCGGCGCCGGTAGTACCGGAGCCGCCCCTCGCCTTTTTTGGCCTCCCTGCTTACATGCGGTACAGCATGCCGTTCTCAATCCTCACGCGGTCACCAATGCGCAGGTCGCCCGTGGCCGGCACGTCATAGGCGCGGCCGGTGCCGTTGTCGAGCGTGACGGATACGCGATAGGTTTCACGAACCGCGCCGGTATTACGGCTTTTCTCGATGGCATTGCCGGCAACGGCACCGCCGACGGCACCTGCGACAGTGGCAACATCTTTGCCGGTTCCGCCGCCGATCTGGTGGCCCACCACAGCGCCGGCCACACCGCCGAGGATGGCGCCTATGCCCGAGCCCTTGGCCTGTTCCTGCGTACGGAACACTTCAACGTTGCTGACGCGGCCGTATTCAATGTAGCGGTTCTGGCCCTGCTGGTTGGCAGGGTAGGTGCCGGCGGGGTAAGTGCCCGCAGGGTAGGTGCCGGCGGGATAGGTCTGGTTAGGATAGCTGGCGGTGTTCGGGTAGGTCGCGGGATAGTTCGCGTCCGACGTCGTAGTGCTCATGGGCGCGCAGGCCGCCAGGCCGGCCAGCACCAACACCACGGAAGCCGATGAAATAAAGCGGGATGTGTTTCGCATGAGTCTCTCCTGTTAATAAGTTCATGAGATCCCGGCACCACGTGCACGGCAACTCTCATGGCTTATTAAGGACACACGCCGGCGAAATCCGGGTGGGGAATGGGCCTGTCGCAACGTGGGAGCCTTGTTGCAGGGGTTGTAGGAAAACCCCCACCTGCTCCCTGGCCCCAGGCACGCGCGAGACGCCGGAACTCAGGCCTTGCCGGTGGAGCCGTAGCCGCCCTCGCCGCGTTCGCTGGCGGGAAACTCGGTGACCACATTGAACTGCGCCTGCACCACCGGCACGATCATCAGTTGCGCGATGCGCTCCATGGGCTCAATGGTGAAAGGCACGTCGCTGCGGTTCCAGGCGCTCACCATCAACTGCCCCTGGTAGTCGCTGTCGATCAGCCCCACCAGGTTGCCCAACACGATGCCGTGCTTGTGGCCCAGGCCGGAGCGCGGCAGGATCAGCGCGGCATAGCCGGGGTTGTGCAGGTAGATGGCGATGCCCGTGGGCACCAGCTGCCAGGCATTGGCGGCCAGCGTCAGGGGCGCCTCCAGGCAGGCGCGCAGGTCAAGGCCGGCGCTGCCGGGCGTGGCATAGGCGGGGAGGTTGCCCTGAAGGCGCGGGTCGAGAATCTTGACGTCGATGAGCATGAATTATTTTTTCTTCGGTTGTTGATTTTTTTGCGCCTCTTCGGCTGCCTGCCGGGCCAGCTCTCGCAGGCGCTGCACCAGCGCGCCCGAGGAGTTGCGGTTGGCCTTGAAGACCACCCACGCACCGTAAGCCACCAGCGCGGGCAGGAACAGAAAGCCCGCGCCGGGCAGCACCTCGGAGAGCGCCTGGGTGGCGATCCACAACGCCACCACCCATTTGACGTGGGTCAGGAAAGATACACCGGCCAAAGGCGCCAGCGCCGCCTTCACCGAAGGCGTACCCGAACTCGCTGAAAACCGCGGGTTGCTGGAGGGGCCGGCCTGGGGCTTGAGCAAATCCTCACGCGCGCCCGCCGCCGCATTGGCGCCCGTCAAGCGCTCCACATAGCTGGCGAAATCGCCGTCAGGCGGGGTGTCCGAGGGGTGATTCATGGTGCAGCCGCCTTTCCATGTGATGGCCCGGCCGCCATCCGGGCGGCAATCTCGCGCACCAGCTGCCGCGCCAGCGAAAGCTTGGATGCCCGGGGCAGCGCGGTGCTGCCTTTCGCATCCACCAGCAGCAGCGCGTTGTGGTCCTGGCCGAAGGTGTCGGGGCCGATGTTGCCGACCAGCAGCGGCACCTGTTTGCGCAGGCGCTTGGCCTGGGCGTTTTCTGCCAGGTCCTGGCTTTCCGCCGCGAAACCCACGCAGAAAAGCCGGCCGGCCTGGGCCGCGGCCGATTGGGCCACGGCGGCCAGGATGTCCGGGTTTTCGGTGAACGCCAGTTGCGGCGCCTGGCCGGAGCCGTCTTTCTTGATCTTCTGGGCCGAAGGCGCAGCGGGCCGCCAGTCGGCGACCGCCGCCGTGGCGATGAACACATTGGCAGCCTGTGCCCGCGCCGACACCGCCTCCAGCATCTGCTGCGCGGACCTCACGTCGATGCGCGTCACGCCGCGCGGCGTGGGCTGGCTCACCGGGCCGGCGACCAGCGTGACGTCGGCGCCCGCCTCGCGCGCCGCGCGCGCAATCGCAAAGCCCATCTTGCCGCTGGACAGGTTGGTGATGCCGCGCACCGGGTCTATGGCTTCATAGGTGGGGCCTGCCGTGACCAGCACGCGCTGGCCGGCCAGCACCTTGGGCGCGAAAAAAGCGATCAGGTCTTCGAGAATCTGTTCCGGCTCCAGCATGCGGCCGTCGCCGGTCTCGCCGCAGGCCTGGAAACCGCTGCCCACGCCCAGCACCGTGGCGCCGTCGGCGTCCAGCTGCACAAAGTTGCGCTGCGTGGCCGGGTGCGCGTACATCTCGCGGTTCATGGCCGGCGCCACCAGCAGCGGCACCTTGTCGATGGGACGGGCCAGGCACATCAGGCTGAGCAGGTCGTCGGCGCGCCCGTGCAGCAGCTTGGCCATGAAGTCGGCGCTCATGGGCGCGATCAGGATGGCATCCGATTCGCGCGACAAATTGATGTGCGCCATGTTGTTGTCTTCGCGGTTGTCCCACTGGCTGGTGTAGACCGGCCGGCCGCTCAGCGCCTGCAGGGTAACGGCCGTGATGAACTGCTCGGCCGCCTCGGTCATGACCACCTGCACCGTGGCGCCCGCCTTGATCAAGGCCCGGCACAGCTCCGCCGCCTTGTAACAGGCAATCCCGCCCGACAGGCCCAGCACGATGTGCTTTCCGGCCAGGTCCAGGGCTTCATCGCCGTCCACGCCGTTTCCCAAAGGAGTCGCTTGATTCGTCATGTTCCGCAATGTATATCAGTTGAGGAAGGGCCCCCACGCTTTTCGCTTCGCGTAATACGCTGCCCCCCGAGGGGGTGCTGCGCCTGCGGCCCGGCAAAGCCGGTTCCGCGGCCCCTGCTGGCTTGTATGGGGCCAACACTGGCCTGCCATGCGAAGGTTGCGAGTCGCCATGCAAGCCGAATGGCCTTGGATCGAAATTCAGTATCCCCTGCAAGGGGTATCCCGGCATGCAACCCGTATAATCTCCGTTTACCACCTCTACGAACTTGCGGTTCGTACCTGACATGACCAAATTTGTCTTCGTCACCGGCGGTGTGGTGTCTTCCCTGGGCAAGGGAATCGCCTCAGCCTCCTTAGCTGCGATCTTGGAATCGCGAGGCCTCAAAGTCACTTTAATCAAGCTCGATCCCTACCTGAATGTGGATCCGGGCACGATGTCGCCCTTCCAGCACGGCGAGGTTTTCGTGACCGACGACGGCGCCGAAACCGACCTGGACCTGGGCCACTATGAGCGTTTCATCGAAACGCGCATGCGCAAGGCCAACAATTTCACCACCGGCCAGATCTACAAAAGCGTGCTTGAAAAAGAACGCCGCGGCGACTACCTCGGCAAGACCGTGCAGGTCATCCCGCACGTCACCAATGAAATCCAGGAATTCGTCAAGCGCGGCGCGGGTTATGAAACCCCCGACGCGGTCGACGTCGCCATCGTCGAAATCGGCGGCACCGTCGGCGACATCGAGTCCCTGCCCTTCCTGGAAGCCGTGCGCCAGATGAGCCTGCGCCTGGGCGCCAACAACACCGCTTTCGTGCACCTGAGCTACGTCCCCTGGATCGCCGCCGCCGGCGAGCTCAAGACCAAGCCGACGCAGCACACTGCCAAGCAGCTGCGCGAAATCGGCATCCAGGCCGACGTGCTGCTGTGCCGCGCCGACCGCCGCATCCCCAACGAAGAACGCGAAAAAATCTCGCTGTTCTCCAACGTTCCCGAATGGGGCGTGATCTCCATGTGGGACGTCGACACGATTTACAAGGTCCCGCGCATGCTGCACGAGCAGGGCCTGGACGGCCTGATCTGCGACAAGCTGCGCCTGAACACGCCGCCGGCCAACCTCAAGCGCTGGGACGACCTGGTCTATGAGACCGAGCACCCCCAGACCGAAGTCCACATTGCCATGGTCGGCAAGTACGTCGACCTCTCCGACAGCTACAAGTCGCTCAACGAAGCCCTGCGCCACGCCGGCATGAAGAACCACGCCAAGGTGGTCATCGAGTACGTCGACTCCGAGACCCTCACGGCGGACAACGTCTCGCGCCTGGCGCGCTTCGACGGCATCCTGGTGCCCGGCGGCTTCGGCGTGCGCGGCGTCGAGGGCAAGATCTGCGCGGCCCGTTTCGCCCGCGAAAACAAGATGCCCTACCTCGGTATCTGCCTGGGCATGCAGGTCGCCACCATCGAGTTCGCGCGCCACGTCGCGGGCCTGAAAGACGCCAACAGCACCGAGTTCGACCCCGCCACGCCGCACCCGGTGATCGCGCTGATCACCGAATGGAAAGACGCCGACGGCACCATCAAGACGCGCGACGCCAAGTCCGACCTGGGCGGCACCATGCGCCTGGGCGCGCAGAGTTCGGACGTCGCTCCCGGCACGCTGGCCCACAAGATTTACGGCGACGTCGTCACCGAGCGCCACCGCCACCGCTATGAAGCCAACGTCAACTACCTCGATGCACTGCGCGCCTCCGGCCTGGTCATCTCGGCATTGACGCAGCGCGAGCAGCTCACCGAAATCGTCGAGCTGCCGCAAGACGTCCATCCCTGGTTTGTCGGCGTGCAGTTCCACCCCGAGTTCAAATCCACGCCGTGGGCCGGCCATCCGCTGTTCAATGCCTACATCGCGGCCGTGCTCGAGCACCGCGCCACCGCGGGCCAGGACGGCAAACCCGCTGCAAAACCCCTGAAAGCGGTAGCCTGACATGAAACTCTGCGGATTCGATATCGGCCTGGACCAACCGTTTTTCCTGATCGCCGGCCCCTGCGTGGTGGAGTCCGAGCAACTGCAGATGGACACCGCCGGCACGCTCAAGGAAATCACCGCCTCGCTGGGCATTCCCTTCATCTTCAAATCGAGCTACGACAAGGCCAACCGTTCCAGCGGCACCAGCTTTCGCGGCCCCGGCATGGACAAGGGCCTGGAAATCCTGGCCAAGGTCAAGCGCGAGCTGGGCCTGCCCATCCTGACCGACGTGCACTCCGAAGCCCACATCGCCACCGTCGCCTCCGTGGTCGACGTGCTGCAGACCCCGGCTTTCCTGTGCCGCCAGACCGACTTCATCCACGCGGTGGCGCAATCGGGCAAACCGGTCAACATCAAGAAGGGCCAGTTCCTCGCCCCCGGCGACATGAAGAACGTCATCGACAAGGCCCGTGCCGCCGCGCGCGAAAAAGGTTTGAACGAAGACAGCTTCATGGCCTGCGAACGCGGCGCCAGCTTTGGCTACAACAACCTGGTGTCCGACATGCGCAGCCTGGCCATCATGCGCGAAACGAACGCCCCGGTGGTGTTCGACGCCACCCATTCGGTGCAGCTGCCCGGCGGCAACGGCACCAGCAGCGGCGGCCAGCGCGAGATGGTGCCGGTGCTGGCACGCGCCGCGGTGGCGGTCGGCGTGGCCGGCCTGTTCATGGAAACGCATCCGGACCCGGCCAAGGCCATGAGCGACGGCCCGAATGCCGTGCCGCTCAAGCACATGAAGGCCCTGCTGGAGACACTGCTGGCGCTGGACCGCGTGACCAAGAAAAACGGCTACCTCGAGAACAACTTCTCCGCCTGAATCCCACCATGAGCAGTTCCAGCAAGGACGCGCAGCTGTATCGACTGGACGAGTGCCGGCACGGCCGTTTCCTGACCAATGTGAACGATACCTACATCGGCCATAGCCTGAGAACCTACGGCGAGTGGTCGGAAGCCGAGGTCTGCCTCTTTTCCCAGATTGTGCGGCCCGGCGACACCGTGCTGGAAGCCGGCTCCAACATCGGCTCGCACACCACCTGGTTCTCCCGTGCGGTCGGCGACACCGGCAGCGTGCTGGCTTTCGAAGCCAACCGGCACACGCACCAGCTGCTGTGCGCCAACCTGGCGCTCAATGAATGCCTGAACGTGCACGCGCACCATACGGCCATAGGCGCGTCCGGCGGCATGATCGACTTTCCGGTGCTCGACCCGAAAGCCATCAATAATTTTGGCTCCGCCTCGCTGGTCCGGCACTCGTACGACAAGACCGAACGCGTCGTGCAGAAAAGCGTGGACGAGCTGCAGCTGGAGCGGCTGGACTTCCTCAAGTCGGACATCGAGGGCTATGAACTCGAATTGCTCAAGGGCGCGCAAGCCACCATCACGCGCCTGCGCCCGGTGCTTTTTCTGGAAATATCGCCTGTGCCCGGCAGGCCCACCGGCAACCGCGACGACCTGGTCGGCTTCCTGGCCTCGCTCAATTACGCCTGCTACTACTATGTGGCGCCCATGTTCAACGCCGCCAACTACCGCAGCCAGGTCGAGGATGTATTTCGCGGCGTCTCCATCGACATGCTGTGCACACCGGTCGAAAGGGTGTCCGTCCAGGGACTGACGCAAGCCGAAGTCGGCGACACCCGCATAGAACTGAGGGAAGACAGCATGAGCTATACACTCCTGCCTTGGGCCGGCGCGCAGGTCCGGCGTCTTTAGCGCGGCCCTTGCGGATTGATTGAATTTGACGCCGGGGCAAGCCCCCGCCCACCAAAAAAAGAACGGAGCCCGACGTGCCCAGTGCCTACATCATCGCCAACGTGACGGTTACGAACCCCGAACAATACGAGCAGTACAAAAAACTGTCTAGCATTGCCATGCAGGCGCACGGCGCCGAAGTGTGTGTGCGTGGCGGCAAGATCGAGGTGCTGGAAGGCGACTGGACGCCCGGCCGCATCGTGGTGCTGAAGTTCCCCAGCATGGAGCAGGCCCGCGCCTTCAATGAGTCGGCCGAATACGAAGCAGCCCGCCAGTCTCGCCAGGGCATCGCCGTGATGCGCATGGTGCTGGTCGAAGGCGTGTAAACGTTTTTGTTTTTCAGTTTTGGTTTTGGTTTCAGTTTTTATTTCCTGATTTGAAAGAGCCCCAATGAGCGCAATTGTTGATATCGTCGGCCGCGAAATTCTCGACAGCCGTGGCAACCCTACCGTCGAATGCGACGTGCTGCTGGAGTCCGGCGTCATGGGCCGCGCGGCCGTCCCTTCGGGCGCCTCCACCGGTTCGCGCGAAGCCATCGAGTTGCGCGACGGCGACAAGTCGCGCTACCTCGGCAAGGGCGTGCTCAAGGCCGTCGAGCACATCAACACTGAAATTTCCGAGGCCGTTCTCGGCCTGGACGCCAGCGAACAGGCCTTCCTGGACCGCACGCTGATCGACCTGGACGGCACCGACAACAAATCGCGCCTGGGCGCCAACGCCATGCTGGCCGTCAGCATGGCCGTGGCCCGCGCTGCGGCGGAAGAAGCCGGCCTGCCCCTGTACCGCTACTTCGGCGGCAGCGCCGCCATGCAGATGCCGGTGCCCATGATGAACGTGGTCAACGGCGGTGCGCACGCCAACAACAACCTGGACCTGCAGGAACTGATGATCATCCCCGTGGGCGCACCGAGCTTTCGCGAAGCCGTGCGTTACGGCGCCGAAGTCTTCCATGCGCTCAAGAAAATCCTGCACGACAAGGGCATGAGCGTGGCGGTGGGCGACGAAGGCGGCTTTGCCCCCAACGTGACCAACCACGAAGCGGCCATCCAGATGATCCTGGAAGCCATCGATGCCGCCGGCTACGTCGCCGGCGAGCAGATCGCCCTGGGCCTCGATTGCGCCGCGTCGGAGTTCTACAAGGACGGCAAATACGTGCTGGGCGCCGAAGGCCTTAGCCTGGACGCCACCGAATGGACCAACATCCTGGCGACCTGGGTCGACAAATACCCCATCATCAGCATCGAGGACGGCATGGCCGAAGGCGACTGGGACGGCTGGAAAATCCTCACCGAACGGCTCGGCAAAAAGGTGCAACTGGTCGGCGACGACCTGTTCGTCACCAACACCAAGATCCTCAAGGAAGGCATCGACAAGCAGATCGCCAACTCCATCCTGATCAAGATCAACCAGATCGGCACCCTGACGGAAACCTTCGCCGCCATCGAGATGGCCAAACGCGCCGGCTACACCGCCGTGATCAGCCACCGCTCGGGCGAAACCGAAGACACCACGATCGCCGACATCGCCGTGGGCACCAACGCCGGCCAGATCAAGACGGGATCGCTCTCGCGCTCGGACCGCATGGCCAAGTACAACCAGCTGCTGCGCATCGAAGAAGACCTGGGTGACGTCGCGTCCTACCCGGGCCGCGCGGCCTTCTACAACCTCCGCTAAGCGCCGCGGCCGCACGTGGGCAAAAGACTCGTCCCCGCCGTCCTGGTTGCGTTGCTGGTGATATTCCATGCGCAACTCTGGATAGGCCGGGGCAGCATTCCCAGCGTGCGCGAGATGCAGCACCGGCTAACGGAGCAGCTCGCCAAAAACGCCCAGGCCCAGGTCGCCAACGACCAGCTCACGGCGGAAGTCAGGGACTTGAAGGAAGGCCTGGAAATGGTCGAGGAAAAGGCCCGCAGCGAGCTGGGCATGGTCAAGCCCAACGAAATCTTCGTCCAGGTCACCAAGTAGGCTGTGCGTGCCCGCGGCCTGGCTGGATCACTTCCCGTGCTGAACATCGCCGTCACTGGCGCCCCGTCCACCGGGAAACACCAGCTGGTATCCGCGCTGGACCTCGCCCTGAAAGGCGCGGGCCGGAGTGCTTGCGTACTTGTGGCGGACCCATCCACATTTTCGGCTGTCCCAGCCGGCTACGACCTGGTGCTGCTATGCGGTCTGGAGTCGGCGGAACAGGCCCATCTGGCCGCAGACCACGCGATCCGCTCAGCCCTGGCCGTCACCGGCATGGCTTACTGCGTCCTGTATGGAAGCGCCCCGCAGCGCCTTGCCCAGGCACTGGGTGCCGTGGAACGCCTGCAACCGGGACTGCCCCTGCGGGATCAGCAGCCGGCCGGCAGGAGCAAGCTCTGGGTATGGGTCTGCGACAAATGCAGCGACCCTGTCTGCGAACACCGCCTGCTCAGCGACCTGCTGGCGCAACGCGCCAGCCCCGCCGCACCCTGAGCCTTACTGGACCGTGGACGTGGGTGGCTGCTGGTTGGTCTGGCTGGTGAACAGCTGCGCCGCATCCACCGGGTCGAAGTCGTACTGCGCACCGCAAAACTCGCAGCCCACGCCCACCTTGCCGCGCTCGGCAATGATGCTTTCGATCTCGTCGGTGCCCAGGCTGCGCAGCATGCTGCCCACGCGCTCGCGCGAACAGCTGCAGGCAAAGGCCGGCGTCGCCGGCTCAAAGCGCGTGACCTGCTCTTCCCAGAACAGGCGCCGCAAAATGGTGTCGGCATCCAGGCCCAGCAGCTCTTCGCGCTTGAGCGTGCCGGCCAGCATGGCGATGCGTTTGTAGTCTTCGTTCACGCCGATCTGGTCTTCGTTGGCGTCGCGGTCCATCTGGCCTTCGAGGTTGCCCTGGCCCTTGACCGGCAGGCGCTGGATCAGCAAGCCCGCGGCAACGTTGCCGTCGGCCGCCAGGATCAGCTTGGTGTCCAGCTGCTCGCTTTGCAGCATGTAGTGCTCCAGCACTTCCGCGAGGTTTTCGATTTTCTCGCGCTGGTCGCCGAACAGCGGCACCACGCCCTGGTAGGCCTGCTGCCCCGGCAGCTTGTCTTTCGGGTCCAGGGTGATCGCGCAACGCCCCTGGTTGTGCACGTTGACCAGCTGGCTCAGCGAACTGCCCGGGTCCACCGTGCCGGTCACCGTGGCGGTGGCGCGCAGGGTCAGGTCGGGCTGCACTTCCGCCACGGCCAGCTTGACCGGGCCGTCGCCGAAGATCTGCAAAATCAGCGCGCCGTTGAACTTGATGTTGCTCTGCATCAAGGCGCCGGCGGCCGTCATTTCCCCCAGCAACTCCATGACTTCCGCAGGATAGCCGCCGGCGGCCTGCCGGCGTTTGAGGATTTCCTGCCAGGAGCCGGTCAGGCGGACCAGCATGCCGCGCACAGGGAGGCCGTCAAAGATAAATTTATGAAGTTCAGACACTGATTGAGCCCCCACGCTTGTCACTTCGTGTACTGCGCTGCCCCCCGAGGGGGCCGCTGCGCCTGCGGCCCGGCGAAGCCGGTTCCGCGGCCCCTGCTGGAATAAGAACGCTGGTGTTAGCGCTCTGTGTGTATTGGATAGTTTTGGTCATTCTGGGGGCTCAGGCGATTTTCTTGAACCCGGTCTTGTAACGCCGGGCATTGTCTACATAGTGCTTCGCGCTCATTTTTAAACCCTCTATCTGCTCGGGGGAGAGCTGCCGGACCGCTTTGGCGGGGCTGCCCAGAATCATGGAGCCGTCCGGGAACTCCTTGCCTTCGGTGACCAGCGAGCCGGCACCCACCAGGCAGTTCTTGCCGATTTTCGCGCCGTTGAGCACCACCGCCTGGATGCCGATCAGCGAACCCTCGCCTATGGTGCAGCCGTGCAGCATGACCTGGTGGCCGACCGTGACGTTGTCGCCGATCGTGAGCGGCATGCCCCTGTCGGCGTGCAGCACGCTGTTGTCCTGGATGTTGGTGCCGCGCCCCACGGAAATCGTGTCGGTGTCGCCGCGTATCACCACGCCAAACCAGACGCTGCTGTCCTCGGCCAGGTGCACATTGCCCAGGACCTGGGCGCTGTCGGCCACCCATGCGGATTCGTGAACGGTGGGGGTGAGATTGTCCAGCTGGTAGAGGGCCATGGATTTCGTTTATTCGGTGGGGGGGAGCGGGGTCCGGGAGGGAGGCCGGCGTGAAGCCGGCCCGCATGCCCCGATTGTAAGGAGCCCCCCGCCCGCTGTCTCCCCGAGGCATATCACCGACAATTCCCCCATGAGCACAGCGCATCCCCCCGCCGAACTGCGCCAGCTGGCGCTGGCGGCGCTGCTGGAGGCCGATCCCGCGCAAAAAGTCCGCCTTGCCCAAGAGGCCATGGCCCAGGCGGACACCCTGGCCATCGCCGCCCGGCTCGAACTCCAGGCCCCCGCCGGCCTCCCCGGCTGCCCCGAACGGCCCGAGCTGCGCTCCCACTTGGACGTGCCCAAGCGCTCCCCCTTCACGCCCGAAGGCCTGGCCGCCCTGCTCCACGCCGTGACCCACATCGAGTTCAACGCCATCAACCTGGCCCTGGACGCGGTCTGGCGCTTTCCCGGCATGCCGCGCGCCTACTACCTCGACTGGCTCAAGGTCGCCGCCGAGGAGGCGCACCACTTCAGCCTGCTGCGCACCCAGCTGCAGGCCATGGGTTACGACTACGGCGACTTCCCGGCCCACACCGGGCTCTGGGACATGACCCGCAAGACAGAGGGCGACCTGCTGGCCCGCATGGCCCTGGTGCCCCGCACCCTGGAAGCCCGCGGCCTGGACGCCACCCCGCCCATGCAGGCCAAGCTGCGCAAAGTCGGCACGCCCCACGCGCTGCGCGCCGTGGACATCCTGGACATCATCCTGGCCGACGAGATCGGTCACGTGGCCATCGGCAACCACTGGTACCGCGAACTGTGCATCCAGCGCGGGCTGGAGCCGGTCACGACTTATGCGCTACTGGCCCGCCAGTACGAGGCGCCCCGCCTCAAGGGCCCGCTGAACCTGGATGCGCGCCGCCGGGCGGGGTTCAGCACTGAAGAAATTGACGCGCTGAAGGGGGCCGAAACGGCAAGCCATTGAGACAAGAGTTAAGTTGACGCCAGCACGAGAGGCGTTACGCGCAGCCGGAGAGCATTGCCGGACTCATTGGGCTGCAATGCCCTGCACAAAAAACTGCTCCACCCGCGTCCAATTCCCGGTATCCAAGTATGAGTCGAGGACATGAGGCGGGATTTTTGTGCCCATCCAGACCACTTCTTTTCGTGCGGCAACCCCAACCAGAAATTCGGACGCGTGAGTCTTATATGCGGACGCCTCGGGTACCGACAACAAGGCTTTCGCTGCAGCGGGAAGGTCGGCCAAACGCGTTATGTTTGTAGTCAATTCAACGCTCATTGATCCATCGCCATTCCGATACGCATTGGTCACGTCAGACCAAAAACTACGTTGGAGATTCGCGAGCACGTTAACGGCTGATCGCCAGCAACGGATCTGGCCTTCCTTATCTGCGCCCTGAATGACTGGCCAATGGGTCCAAAACCTGGCAACGAGTGGGGAATTGGCCGGCGGAGGCTCAATGCTCAAAAGCCGTTGCACAAGGTACTTTTGTTCGCTGGAAAACTGAGGCTCGCCAAGTTGCGCGGCGCAATCAGGAGAGCCTTGGGCAAATGCCGGGCAGACGACCATGACCAGCGACAGCAGCGTCGATATTTTCATGATGCGTTCTACGGGGGAAGTGAGCGGCCTGCGCGGCTTTTTGCAGGTCCGTTTGACTGCCGTGCTGGGCGACATCTTCATGCAACCCATTCGTTTGTATCGCGGTGTTTCCCCAGGCCTGCTGACTCGAACTCGTCGTGGGCATCCTCTTTAGCCACGCCAAGGTAGCGAAGTGCGTGGTTGATGGCGCTGTCAGACACGACTGGCCGGCCGATTGCTTTGCCTTCCGAGAAGAGAGCATGCGCTTGAGCGCCCGCGCCGCTGAAGAACTCAGCCTCGATGTAGGCAAGCACGCATTGTTTGCTCAACCGTTCGCAAAGCTTCACAAGCGTTTGCGGTAGCTCCTCTTCTCCTTCGTCGGTTAGCGGACAGAAAGATATGCCATGAATCTTGAGCGCCTGGGCGCTGAGAGGCAGCATGTCTATCCCGCCACGAAGGCGAATGACCCTAAGCCCCTGAGGCAACGGCAAGGAAAAGGCCTCGGACTTTGCGACAACAGCTTGAAGTGTGTAGGCCACGTTATGACGCCCAATGCTATGTATTCCGCACGGTCGGCGGAACAACATCGCGCCGACGGTGTAACCTGGCCGCTGAAAATCCAGCCAAGTGCTTGTTATTAAAAGATTTTTTCATTTTGAGTTTCGCTCAACCCGACAAAACGGGCCCAGCTCCCCTGCAGGCGATTCTAGGTGGACAGCGTGGTCGCCGCCTCCCCAATATGGACGAGCCCAGGCCGTAGACATCCCGGACGAATGCGCTGCTGGCCAGGCAGCAAGACGCGCCCCGGCTCAAGCGCCCGCTGAACTTGACGCCTGACACCGGGCGGGGCTTGACGAGGAGGAACTGGCGCTCCTGGGGCCCGCCTAGCCTCAAATTGCGGGAAATTCCTACAAATGGATGGCGGCAAGGATTTTCGATCGGCGCTAGACTGCAAAACTCTTGAAATAGGAGTTGCGCATGATCCGGCACCTGGTTCCAGACATCCCTTCGCAAATGCCGCGCCTGCCCGCGGACATTGCCCTGCAGCTGCCGCAAGGCCAGCGTCTGGGCTCGGCCAACGCACCCGTCAAGCTCGCGTTTTCCCACTGGTCCAGCATCGCCCGCCTCAAGGCCGGCCAGATAGGCGCGCTGGCTGAAGACTACGTCGAAGGCAAGCTCCAGCTCGAAGGCGCCATGCGCGACGTGATGCGCGCGGTGACCAAGCTGCTGCCCGGCAACCCGGTGCAAAGCGACACCGGCTGGTGGTCCAGCCTGCTGCACCATGCCAAGTCCCTGGCGGCCCACACCCATGCGCGGGACGCGGCGCAGATCCAGTTCCACTACGACGTCTCCGACGCCTTTTACGCGCTGTGGCTGGACCCGCGGCGCGTGTATTCCTGCGCCTACTACCGCGATGAGGCCATGTCGCTGGCCCAGGCGCAGGAAGCCAAGCTCGACCACATCTGCCGCAAGCTCATGCTCAAGCCCGGCGAGCGCTTCCTGGACATAGGCGCCGGCTGGGGCGGGCTGCTGATGTGGGCGGCCGAGCACTACGGCGTCGATGCCACGGGCATCACCCTGTCGAAAAACCAGCACGCGCACGTGCAGCGGCTGATCGCGGAAAAAGGCCTGGGCGGTCGCGTGCGCATGGAACTGCGCGACTACCGCGACATGCCGGAAGACCAGTCCTTCGACAAGATCTCCTCCGTCGGCATGTTCGAGCACGTGGGCCACGCGAAGATGACGGGCTACTTCCAGAAAATCATGCGCCTGCTGGCCCCCGGCGGGCTGGTCATGAACCATGGCATCACGGCCGGCGGCCTGGAAAACCGCCAGCTCGGCGCCGGCATGGGTGATTTCATCGAAAAATACATCTTCCCCGGCGGCGAGCTGATGCACGTCAGCGCGGTGCTGGAGCACATGTCGCGCGCCGGCCTGGAGATGGTGGACACCGAAAACCTGCGGCCGCACTATGCGCGCACGCTGTGGAACTGGTCGGATTCGCTGGAAGCCAGGCTGGACGAGGCGCGCGAAGTGCTGGCCCGCGACGGCGGCGCCGAGCGCGCCGAGAAAACCCTGCGCGCCTACCGCCTTTACCTGGCCGGCAGCGCCATGAGTTTTGAGCAAGGCTGGATCTCGCTGCATCAGATGCTGGCCGCCAAGCCCTCCGGCGACGTGCACAACACCGCGGTGGCCGGCGCCCAGTCCGGCTATCCCTTCAACAGAACATATATGTACAGCGAAGGCGGCAACGCACCCTGAACGCGCCGCGGCCGTGCATCACTCGGCCTTGATGTTCGCGGCTTTCACGATGCGGGCGTTGTTGGCCGACTCGGTCGCGATCTGACGGGCGAAGTCCGCCGCGCTGCCGCCGGTGGGCACGTTGTCGGCATCCAGCAGCTTCTTGCGCAACTCGGGCGCGCGCAAAGCCTGGTTGATCTCGGTATTAAGCCGCAGCAGCACCTCCGGCGGTATTTTGGCCGGTGCGAACACGCCAAACAGCGACGTGAGATTGGCGGACGCCAGTCCCAGTTCGGCAAAGGTCGGAACCTGCGGCAGGGTCTCCACCCGGGCCGGCGCGCCGACCGCCAGCGGCCGAAGCTTGCCCGACTGGATGTGCTGCATCACGGTGCCGCTGAGGTTGGTCGAAATCAGCTCCACCTGCCCGCCCAGCGCGTCGGTGAGTTGCTGGCCGCCGCCTTTGTAGGGCACGTGGGTGAATTCCACTTTTGCGCCGTGGCCGACCTGCTCAAGCACAAGATGCCCAACGGTGGCCAGCCCTGATGTCGACCAGCGCAGGCTGCCTGGTTTGGCTTTGGCCGCGGCCAGCAGGTCCTTGAAGTCCCTGCCGACAAAGGCGGGCGTGGCCAGCAGCACGACGGGCGAATACATCACGCTGGCGACAGGGGCGATGTCCCGGGCCGGGTCGTAGGCCTGCTTGCCCAGGTGCGGGTTCAGCGCCAGCGGGCTGATGGACGAAAACCCGAAGGTGTAGCCGTCGGGCGCGGCTTTGGCGACCGCATCCATGCCTATGCTGCCGCCCGCGCCGCCGCGGTTGTCCACCACCACCGGCGTGCCCAGCTGGGTAGCCAGCTTCTCGGCCAGCGCGCGCGCCACGCTGTCGCTGATGCCGCCGGGCGGATAGGCCACCACAATGCGAACCGGGCGAGCCGGCCACGCGGCCGGCTGGGCCAGGGCCGCGCCTACGGGCGATAAAAGTACAAGCAGCGCGGCCGCGCTGCGCCGTCGAATCAGTCCGGACATAAAACGTTCCAAAGGTGAAGTGTGGGGGAAATTTTCTAGCCCCTCGGGTGGTGCTGCGCATGCAGCGCTTTCAGCCGCTCTCGCGCCACGTGGGTGTAAATCGTGGTGGTGGAAATGTCGGCGTGGCCCAGCAGCATCTGCACCGCGCGCAGGTCGGCGCCGTGGTTCAGCAGGTGCGTGGCGAAGGCATGGCGCAGCGTGTGGGGTGACAGCGGTGAATGGATGCCGCCGATTCGCGCGTACTTCTTGACCAGCATCCAGAACATCACGCGGCTCATGCCCTTGCCGTGGCCGGTGACGAACAGGTCGTCGGTCTGCTGCCCGCCCAGGATGGCGGGCCGCGCCTCGGCCAGGTAGCTCACGATCCACTCCCGCGCCACCTGGCCGAAAGGCACGAGGCGCTCCTTGCTGCCCTTGCCCATGACACGCAGCACGCCCTCATTGAGGCTCAGGTGAAAGGTTTTCAGGCCCACCAGTTCGCTCACGCGCAGGCCGCTGGCGTACAGCAGCTCCAGCATGGCGCGGTCGCGCAGGCCCAGCGGCGTGCCCTCGTCGGGCGCGGCCAGCAGCGTTTCGACCTGGGCTTCGCTCATCGTCTTGGGAACGCGCAGCGCCTGTTTGGCCGACTGCAGCTTGAGCGTCGGGTCCGCCTCTATCAGGCGCTCGCGCAACGCCCAGCGGAAGTAGCGCTTGAACACCGTGAGCCGGCGGTTGGCCGAGGTCGCCTTGGTCGCGGCATGCCGGGCCGAAAAGTAGCTGTTGAGGTCGGTTTCGGCCGTGGCGTCCAGCGCCCGCCCGCCCTGCTCGGCCGAGCCCAGCCAGCCGGCGAACAGCGAGAGATCCCGGCGGTAAGCCGCCAGCGTGTTTTTCGACAGGCCGTCCTCCAGCCACAGGGCGTCTATGAACGCGTCGATACTGGACTGGCTGTGGGCTTGCATGGGCCAACCATAACAAAAAAAGCCGCCGCGCAATTCCTTGCGCGGCGGCTTGGGGGCTTAAACCCGGTGGAGCTCAGTCAAGCTTGAGCTTGGCCGTGTCCACGACTTTTTTGTAGACCGCGTATTCGGCCTTGATCTGCTCCGTAAACTGCTCGGGCGTGTTGCCGATGATGATGGAGCCGGTGTCTTCGATGCGCTTGCGCACGGCCGGGTCTTCCAGCGACTTCTTCACGCCGGCGCTGACCTTGTCGACCACTTCCTTCGGCAGGCCCTTGGGGCCGATGACGCCGTAGTAGGCCATGCGGTTCACCGGCTCCAGGCCGACTTCCTTGAAGGTCGGGATGTCCGGCAGCACGGCCAGGCGCTGCGGCGCGGCCACCACGATGGGGATCAGGCGCTTTTGCTGGATGAAGGGCAGCGCGGAAGGCAGGTTGTCGAAAATCATCGGGACCTGGCCGGCCACCGTGTCGTTCAGGGCCGGGCCCGCGCCGCGGTAGGGGATGTGGGTCACAAAGGTGCCCGACATGCTCTTGAAAAGCTCCATCTGCAGGTGGCCGATGCCGCCCGTGCCCGAGGACGAATAGGAATACTTGCCGGGGTTCTTCTTGAGCTCGGCCACGAACTCCTTGTAGTTGCGCGCCGGAAAGCTCGGGTGCACCGCGATGATGTTGGGCGTGGCCGCGATATTGGTGATGGGCGTGAAGTCCGTCAGCGTGTTGTACGGGATCTTGGGGTTGATGGCCGGGTTGGCCGCGGTGGTCGACACCGTCGCCACGCCCAGCGTATAGCCGTCGGGAACGGTGCGCGCGATTTCCAGCGCGCCGACCACGCCGCCGCCGCCGGCCTTGTTCTCGACGATAACGCTCTGGCCCAGGGCCTTGCCCAGCGGCTCGGCGATCACGCGGGCCACGATGTCGGTGGTGCCGCCGGGCGCGAAAGGCACCTGCAGCTTGATCACCTTGTTGGGGTAGCCCTGCGCGAGCGCAGGGCCTGCGGCGGCGCCCAGCGCAAGCGCGGACACCACGGAGTAAGCAAAGAGATAACGACGTTGCATGTTCAGGTCCTTCCGGTAATAACAGCTGAAATGGTAATCGCAAGAAGCGTTCCCGCCAGTTGTGGATTACGCATAAGGGCAAACCCGAAGGGATTGCGGTTATTCTTGGGCCGGTGAACTACGCCCAGCTTCTTTTCCCCGACTTTTCCCTCATCGTTTGCGGCTACCTGGTGTGCCGCTACACCGCCCTCAACCGCACGGTCTGGGAGAAGGTGGAGAGCCTGGTTTATTACTTTTTGTTTCCGGTGCTGCTGTTCCACTCCATCGTGAGAACCCCGCTGGACCTGGGCGCCGCCTCCAGCCTGATAGGCGCGGGCCTGTTGATGGGCGTGGCGGGCATCGCCATGGCCTACAGCCTGCCGCACCTGCCCTGGCTGCGCCGCCACATCGACGCCCGCGAACACGCCGCCGCCGCGCAGGTGGCCTTTCGTTTCAACTCCTTCATCGCCCTGGCCCTGGCAGACCGCCTGGCCGGCGCCCAGGGCCTGCAGCTGATCGCGGTGCTGATCGGCGTCTGCGTGCCGCTCTTCAACGTCGCCGCGGTGTGGCCCATGGCCAGGCATGCGCAGCGCGGCTTCATGGGCGAGCTCGTGCGCAACCCGCTGATCGTGGCCACCGCCACCGGCCTCGTCGCCAACCTGCTGGGCTTCAGCATGCCCTTCTGGCTGGAGCCCACGGTGAACCGCATAGGCGCCGCCTCCCTGGCCCTGGGCCTGATGTCGGCCGGCGCCGGCATGCAGTTCGCCCATCTGGCGCAATCCAGGACGCTCACAGTGGCCGTGCTCTCGATACGCCACCTGCTGCTGCCCATCGTGGCGATTGGCCTGTCCAGGGCCTTCAACCTGTCGCCGGTGCAGACCACGATTCTGCTGGCGTTCTCTGCCTTGCCGACGGCCTCGAGTGCTTATGTGCTGGCTGCTCGCATGGGGTACAACGGGGGCTATGTTGCTGGCTTGGTGACTTTGTCGACCATGCTGGGGGTTGTCAGTTTGCCGTTTGCCCTGGCAGTGCTCAGGTAAGTTTTTTGGGCCGGATCTTGCTCCGGCTGCGCGCCCGCTGCTTGATCCTGCTGGCCGGGGTTGCCCGGCGGCAACTCACTTTTCTTTGCTTCGCCAAAGAAAAGTAAGCAAAAGAAAAGGCGACCCTGGCTCCTGCGTCCCTCCGCTTCGCTACGGGCAACCTGCGGTGCTCGGTCCAGCCGGGGTCTGGCTAAACTCGCTACGCTGCGCTTCGCTTGTATGGTTAGGGTGCT
>NZ_CALRNF020000035.1:30000-64642 GCF_943369415.1 Polaromonas sp. YR568 | reverse complement strand
GGGGTGGGAATTGCTCAGACTGTCGGTCCGCTGTGAACGGCCGATTGCGAATGTGTGGTTCCTCACCCCAGCACCCTAACCATACAAGCGAAGCGCAGCGTAGCGAGTTTAGCCAGACCCCGCTTGGCTCGAGCACCGCAGGTTGCCCGTAGCGAAGCGGAGGGACGCAGCAACCAGGGTCGCCTTTTCTTTTGCTTACTTTGCTTTTGGCGAAGCAAAAGAAAAGTGAGTCGCTGCCGGGCGATTCCCGGCCAGCAAGCCCATGCAGAGGGCGCGCCGCCGGAGCAAGACCCGGCTTCGATACCTCAACCCGACCGGTGAAGCGAGGACAGCTTCGACAGGCTCAGCCCGAACGGTGAGCCAGAGCCTTCAAGTCATGCTTCCCCAAAGAATACGAGAGCGCGTAGATGTCCTGCGTCATGGCCGCAAGCGCGCCCGCAGCCTCAAGCCGCTGCGGCGACAGCTCGTTCGCCAGCGTGTGCTGCAAAGCCTCCGTCTCATAAGACGACAGCAGGACAATCCAGTCGGCGACGGCATCCCCGCCGCGGATTTTTTGCTCTTGCGTCATGGCGGCCTCAGGCGTCCTGGTTTGCAGCAGGTGCGCCCCGACGATGCCCCTGCTTTCCGCCTGGCGGGCCAGCAGCGCTTCCAGCCAGGCCCGCAAAGGCCCGGCCTGGCCGTCGGCGGGGGACAGGCGGATCGTCAGCACCGCCTTGCCCAGTCCGGCCCCAAAACTGCTGAGCAGCTGGCACTGGCTGCGCACCATGTTCAGGTGGTGCGGCATCATCTTTGCCGACCATGGCGTCGGGTTGTTCAGGCTTTGCAGGTAGCCGGCGGAGGTGAGGGTTTCATACGATGCCAGTTCATACATCACAAAAAAACCCGTTCCTCCGTCAAGGTTGGTCCAGCGTGAGCCGCGCAGAAAGCCGTCGATGCCCATGCGTTCCGGAAAGTGTTCGCGGGAGTGCCACTCCTGGAACTCCTCGCGTTGCGCGGGCAGGATGTCCCACCACATGGCGACCGCCGCATTGCCTAGAAGTGCCATCTCGTCGAACCTCAGTAGAACTTCAGTAGAACCAGCTTGCCGGAACCGTGACCAGCTTGGGGAACACCACCATCAAAAACATCACCGCGAACTCGGCGATCATGAAGGGGACGACACCCTTGGTGACGTCGTCCATGCTGATCTTGCCGACACCCGCCACCACGTTGAGCACCGTGCCCACCGGCGGCGTCACCAGCCCGATCGAGTTGTTGATGATGAACAGCACGCCGAAGTAGACCGGGTCTATGCCCGCGGCCTTGACCACCGGCATCAGCACCGGCGTGAGGATCAGGATGGTGGGCGTCATGTCCATCGCCGTGCCGACCACCATGACCAGCACCATGATCGCCGCCATCAGCAGAATCGGGCTGCCCATGAAAGGCTTGAGCAGGTCCACCACCATGCCCGGCAGGTTGGCCACCGTGATCAGCCAGGCGCTGACCATCGCCGCGGCGATCAGGAACATCACGATGGCGCTGGTCTTGGCCGACGCGACGAACACGCCGTAGAGCTGCGAGAGCTTGAGTTCGCGGTAGATGACGGTGGAGACGAACAGGGCGTAGACGGCGGCCACCACGGCCGCCTCGGTGGGCGTGAACACGCCCATGCGCAGGCCGACCAGGATGATGACCGGAAGGATCAGCGCCCAGGTGGCGTCGCGAAAGGCCTTCATGATCTCGGCGCCGCTCTTGCGCGGCGGCGGCACGATGGCCTCGCGCCGCACCAGCCAGGCCCAGGTGACCCACAGCGCGCCGCCGATCAGCAGGCCCGGCACCACGGCCGCGAAGAAGAGCTTGGAGATCGACACGTTGGCCGCCACGCCGAAGATCACCAGCCCGATGCTGGGCGGGATCACCGGGCCTATCACCCCGACGGCGGCTATCAGGCCGCCGGCGCGCGCCTTTTCGTGCCCGGCCTTGACCATCATCGGCAGCAGCAAGGCGGTGAGCGCGGCCGCGTCGGCCACGGCCGAGCCCGACAATGCCGACAGCAGGCAGCCCGCCATGATGGTCACATAGCCCAGCCCGCCCTTGACGTGGCCGACCAGCGCCAGCGCCAGGTTGACGATGCGGCGCGACAGGCCGCCGACGTTCATGATCTCGCCGGCCAGCATGAAGAAGGGCACGGCCAGCAGCGGGAAGCTGTCGGCGCCCCCGACCAGGTTCTGCGCCAGGATCTGCGCATCGAACAGCTGCAAATGCCACATCAGCGCGACACCGCTGGCCAGCAGTGCAAACGCGATCGGAATGCCCAGGGCCATCGCGGCCAGCAGCGAGCCGATAAAAATCGCAATCGTCATGGCCGTGCTCCCGCGGTGTTGTCCGGCTGGCGCGCATCGTCCAGCACCTGCTTGAGCTGCACCGCCTCTTCCGACTCCTGCACCATCACCAGTTCATCATCCGACAGCCGGCCGGTGACCACCTTCCACAAATCCAGCAGCAGCAGGCCGCACGCCAGCACGCCGAACACCAGGCCCGAGAGGTAGACGATGGACATGGACCAGCCGGTCGTGGGCGCCGTCACGTCCCAGTTGATCTTGACCTGTTCCCAGCTGCCCATGGCCAGCAGCACCACGATGAAGATCATCAACACGTGGCCCACGACGAGGCAGATCTTCTTGCCCATGACCGGCAGCCGCCCGACCACCATGTCGATGCCCAGGTGGCCGTGTTCACGCAGCGCCACCAGGGCGCCCAGGAAGGTGCCCCAGATGAAGAGCCAGCGCGACACCTCTTCGGACACCGTGATGCCCGAGTTGAAGCCGTAGCGCAGCACGACGTTGCCGAACACCAGCACGACCATGACGGCCAGGCCGAGCGCGATCAGGAACTCGATGCCCTTGCAGGCCTTGTCGACGAATTTGTCCATCTCAGTTCTGCGCGGCAAGGGCCTGCGCTTCGCGCGCGATGTCGGTCACGACCCGGAGGCCCTGCAGGTAGGAGCGCGGACCGAACCCCTGGATCGTTCCCTTCACCGCCGGCGAGATGATCGAGTGGTGGCGCCAGGGCTCGCGTGTCGCGAGGTTGGACATGTGCACCTCGATCACCGGGAAGGGCATGGCCTTGATCGCGTCATGCAGCGGCACGCCGTGCTGCGTGAGCCCGGCGGGGTTGACCAGCGCGCCCTGCGCCGCGTCGATGTGCTCGTGCAGGAAATCAATCAGCGCCCCCTCGTGGTTCGACTGGATCGTCTCAAGCGTCACGCCCAGTTCCCCGGCCAGTGTGGCCAGCATGGCGTCGATCTGTGCCAGCGTCGTGGTGCCGTAGATATGCGGTTCGCGCCGGCCGAACAGGTTCAGGTTCGGCCCGTGGAGGACTAATATTTTCATGGGATCAGAACCTGGAACCTAGAACTTCGACACGCGTTCCAGCTCGGACTTGAACAGGGTCACGATGGCCGGGTCATAGGCGGCGGAGAACTTGTCGTAGACGGGACGCACTTCGGCGCGCATCTTGGCCAGCTCGGCCGGCGGCACGTCGTTGTAGAGCATGCCCTTGGCCGTCAGCTCGCCCAGGGCCTTCGCCGAAACTTCACGGCTGACCACGCGCTGCCAGTTCTGGGCTTCGATGGCGGCGTCAGCCAGGATCTTGTGCTCCACCGGCGAGAGCTTGTCCCAGAAGCGCTTGCTGATCTGGATCGGGTTGGTCGCGTAGACGTGGTTGGTGCCGCTCACGTACTTCTGCACTTCGTAGAACTTGCTCGAGGCGATCACCGCGAAGGGGTTTTCCTCGCCATCCACCGCCTTGCTCTCCAGCGCGCCGTACAGCTCCGCAAAGGGCATGGGCACCGGGTTCGCCTTGAAGGTCTTGAAGGTTTCCAGGAACACCGGGTTCGGGATCACGCGCAGCTTCAGGCCTTCCAGGTCGGCGCCTTTCATGATGGGGCGCTTGCTGTTGGTCACGTTGCGAAAGCCCAGGTCGAAGAAGCCCAGCACGATCACGCCCTTTTCAGGCAGTCTGGCGGTCAGCATCTTGCCCAGCGGGCCGTCGACCAGCGCGTCGGCCTGTTTCGCATTGGCGAAGAGGAAGGGAAAGTCCAGCAGGCCGAATTCCTTGACGATGCCGTTCAGCGAGGTCGTCGAGGCCACCAGCATTTCCTGCACGCCGCCCTGCAGCGCGGACTGCTGCTGCAGCTCGTTGCCCAGCTGCGAGGCTGCGAATTCCTGCACCTTGATCTTGCCGCCGCTCTTGGCGGCGACGATCTCGGCGAACTTGCGCACGCCCAGGCTGGTCGGGTGGTCGGGGTTGTTCAGGTGGCCGAACTTGATGGTCCGTTCCTGGATGTCCTGGGCCAGGGCGGGCATTGCCGCGACCATCAGGGCGGCAACAAGGGTGAGGGTTCTGCGGCGAACGTGCATGGTGATGTCCTTTTGTGTTGGCGCCTGGGGGCTGCTGTCAGCCTGGCCGGCGATGTCTCTGCGATGTCTCGGTTGTCCCTTGCCCCAGCACACGCTGCAGGCCGAGGGCATCATATTCGTGAAGTGGAAAGTCTTTCCATTGTGGAAAACCATTACCATTATTCAATTGCAGCCCGGTCCAGGCCATGGCCCAATCGGTCAAACCCTCCTGTATAGAGAGGGCCCCGGCCGGTCCCCCAGGAAGCGGCCGGCCCGGCGCACCGCCCCCCAGACACCGTCAAGCCAAAGAGTCCCCCACCATGAGCACCCTGCTGGAAAGAAGCTTTAAAACCCTGGAGCAACTCGCCGCCCACCCCGAGGGCATGACGGTATCCGCCATCGCCGCCACGCTGGACATGCCCCTCAGCGCCACCCACCGCCTGCTCGCCGAGCTGTGCCGCTGCGGCTATGTGCGCCAGGTGCGCGAGCAAGGCGAGTATGTGCTCACCATCAAGCTCGTGTCACTGGGCCTCAGCTTCTTGAGCGCCTCCGGCGTCGTCGACGTCGCGCAGCCGCTGATCGACAGCCTGGCCGAAGAATGCGGCGAACTGGTCCGCCTGGCCGTCGTCGACGGCGACGACCTCACCTTCGTCGCCAAAGCCCAGGGCGCCCGCCGCGGCCTGCGTTATGACCCCGACATGGGCCTGTCGGTGCCCCTGTCCTGCAGCGCAGCCGGCCACGCCTGGCTCTCCACCATGAGCGATGAAGAGGCCCTGCGCCTGGTCGCCCAGCAAGGCTTCGGCCAACCCAAAGACTACGGCCCGAATGCCCCCACCACCGTCAAGGCGCTGCTCGCCTATATACAGAGGGCCCGCAAACGCGGCTTCAGCATGATCAGCGAAGTCTTCTCCCCCTCCATGACCGCCATGGCCGCGCCCGTGCTCGCGCCCTCAGGCGCCATCGGCGTGGTCACGATCGCGGGGCCGCTGGTGCGGCTGACCGAGGCGCGCATGGAGGAGCTGTCTGAGGCTTTGCTGGCGACGGCCGATGAGATTCGGGCGGCCAGTGGGGGGTCGGCTATGTTTAAGAAGAGGGCGTAGGGGTCATCCTCATCTGGCTCCCCACCGGCAAATGATGTCAAACCCTGATTAAACATACAGCGATAACCCGGCCAAGCGTAGTAAAATTACCATCGTGGTAACTTTCGTCATCATTTCAGAGTACAGTTTGACTTCGCCAGCCAAAGGCGGAGGCGAAAAGATTCCGGGTGGGCCGCTGTATGACCTGGACAGGGTCAAGGCAATGGTCAAGGACGGCAAGGGACTGCTCTTATGGACCAGGGACTGCGTGAAAGATGTCGCCGAACTTGGCTGGGATCATGCGGACGTGATCGACTTGATCCAGCGCCTGCGCAAGGATGACTACATTGATTCCGAGTGGTGTGAGAACGGCAGAGGCGCTTACGCCGCCTGTGATGCATACGCCACCAGGATGTCGGAATGGATTGAAGCCGCCAATAAAAACATGTTGATTGAGTACTTCGTGAAGTTTGCGATTAACAAGCTTGGCACGATGGTGTTGACGATTTCCTGTCACACCTGACTATGGAGAAAAAGATGAATACCACTGAACTCTGCCCCATTTGCGGCGAAGGTCACGTGAGGTCTCACGTGCAGCACGTTGAGAGCGAATACAAGGGGCAAAAGGCGATGCTGCCTTTGCACATGCAGGTGTGCGATACCTGCCATTCCGATTTTGCAGGTGCAACGCAGGCCAAGCTGAACAAGCGCGCCATCATGGCATTTCGCAAATCAGTCGACGGCTTGCTCACGGGAACAGAGGTAATTGCCCTGCGCAAGCACTACAGCCTGACGCAAGACCAGGCGGCCAGGCTTTTTGGCGGCGGGCCCGTCGCCTTCAGCAAGTACGAGAACGATGACGTGTCGCAATCCGAGTCCATGGATTCGCTGTTGCGCCTGGTTCGCCGCAGCGAAGCCGCGTTCTGGGAGCTGGTTGAAGAGAAGGGCATGCGGGCTGAATTCACGCAAGAAAAGCCAGTGGCTTTTGCCACACAGACTGCACAGATTCTCGTGATGGCGGATTACCGCGGTACCCCACCACGCGGACCCGAAAAGACGACGCTCCGGCCATATCCAAGCGAGACAAAAAAATGGAACGCGTAGAAAAACGCCCAAAGCTCGTCTCATTCAGGGCGCTGGCTTTCCATGGCGAGAACAAGGGCCCTGCCAACGGCGCGGAAGCCTGGACCATCCAGCTGACCCAAAACATTGAAGTCGGTCTGGCCGTCCCAACCGCGGCGGGCGGCACGCTCCAGGCGGTTGTGAAAATGACCTTGATCGCCGAGGCCGCCAACGATGGAAAGCAGGACAAAAAAGCCAGCTTCAATGCGGAGTACGAGGCCAAGTTCGACTACCCAGCCGCTGTCACGGAGGCCGAAGCCATGGCATTGATGGAGCCTGAGCCCTACCAATACGTCCTCGTTGCGCAAGCCTTCCCCTTGGCCATGACTCATTTCCGCCGGGAGATGCAGTCCATGGGTTTCGATGCGCGGCAACTTCCTTTGGGTATTTAGCAGCGCCTGTTCGGACAGGCCCTTGAAAAGTCACGGGCGACCATATCAACAAATAGGGGAGATGACATGACCAACAAGACCATGTGGATGGTTCGGGCGGGAGAAGGAGGTTTTCGATTCGATGATTTCAAAGACGGGTCTCGAGTCAGCATTGGATGGTTTGAGATTGGTGACTTGAGCTCATTCCGCTCGCGCGAAGATTTCAACAAAGCCGTTGCCAAGACTTTTCCCAAGGCACGTAAAGGACAAGTCGTTTCGGCAGCCAGCACTCTCTTTCGCTTCGTGCGTGAGATCAAGGTCGGGGACACGGTTATCACTTACGGGCCAAGCGAACGCGTTTACTTGGTGGGACGGGTGACTGGTGATTACAAGTTCTCACCGCAGATTTCGGCTGAGCAGCCCAATGGACATGACGTGGAATGGCGGGGGCAAGTATCACGCGACGCGCTTTCTGTGAGTGCGCGAAATAGCTTGGGCTCAACGCTGGCCTTGTTTCAAGTGCCCGTAGGTGTAGCTGAGGAGTTGATCGAACTACTGGATGGGAAAGCGAAAACGCCAAAGGATGTTTCCGCTTTACAGGATGACGTTGAAATCGAGCAGGTTGACGATTTGTATAAAGACATACAAAGCAAAGGCTTCGAGTTCATTAAAGACAAAGTGAATGAACTGGATTGGGAGGAGATGCAGGAACTGGTGGCGGGTTTGCTGCGCGCCATGGGTTACAAAACACGCATATCACCAAACGGTGCTGATCGGGGAAAGGACATCGTCGCCTCACCAGACGGTCTTGGTTTTGAAGATCCCCGCATAGTGGTCGAGGTCAAACACCGCGGAGCCGCCATGGGCTCGCAAGAAATCCGTAGCTTTTTAGGCGGGCGGCATGCCAACGACAAAGGGCTGTATGTGAGCACCGGCGGTTTCACCAAGGACGCCCGCTATGAAGCGGAGCGGGCGCCGATTCCGGTGACATTGATGGACATTGATGACCTTGTGAAGTCGCTACTGGAGCACTACGAGAAAATGGACATAGACATGCAACGCCTTATCCCCCTGCGTAAGGTGTATTGGCCTGCTTAAGGCTCCATAGCTTCGCGGTGATTGAATGAATAGCCCAGCCACCCATGTCGACTCATTCAAGCCGCTAGCGCTGGTACTTGAACGAGATGAATCCTGGGGGTTTCTGGATGGCCGAACTCTTGAGCAACATCACGGCCTGATAGCAGGGTATGCGCTACACGCTGGCGTTCCGGCTTCTGTGGAGCAGCATTACGAGAATGCCCGAAACACCTGGCTCTATTCTTTCTTCTGCTATCGATTGGTGCAGGTCGCCATTCTGCAAGTTCACCTGGCAGGAGAAGCCGCCATAAAGGAACGAGCCAGACTCGAAGGAATCAATCCCAGGAAAACACTGATGGAATTGCTTGATATCGCTCTAGAAAGGCGTTGGCTGCTCGATGCAAATTTTGAGATCACTGCCGATAGATCTGAGCAGGAACGCAAGCATCTGGAGATGCTGCGATTTATGGGGGTGATTCAAGAGCCATTCGTGGGTCCGTTGCATGAGCAAGATTACGCAAAGGCATTGATCGGCGCCTTCAGGATGATCCGAAATGCACTTGCACATGGCGAAGTCATTCTGAAGCCCAACTTGGGCTGGGAGTTTTTGGCCGTGCGCGACATGATTAATCAGCTATTCCCGGTTCCTCAACAATGAACCGATTCTTGGATTAGTCCTGAGCCTTTGCCTTGTCTGCCACCCCCACAAACGGAATAGCCCCCTCCACCGTCTCCCAAATAAACCGCCCCGAAGGACTCTGCTGCTCCTCGACGATATGCGACACCAGCCCCGCCGCACGCGAGATCACCGCAAAGCCCCGCATCACAGCGGTGGGCACCCCAATCTCCCCCAGCAGCGCCGCGACGGCGCCCGTCGCATTGATCGTGATGGTCCGGCCGGCGGCTTCGTCGACGGCGGCGGAAAGAAGCTCCAGTGCGCGAATCTTGTCTCCGGCCAGTTCGGGTTCGGCGCGGGCCAGGTCCAGCAGCTTGTAGGCGCGCGGGTCCACGGGTTTGTGCAGGTGGTGGCCGAAGCCGGGGACCGGGCTTTTTTGAGTTTTGTAATGGCGGGCGATGGCCAGGGCTTCGGCCTGGGGGTCGGCTGCGGCGCTGATGCGGTCCAGCAGGGCTGAGCAGTTCTCCATGGTGCCTACGAAGGAGCTGCCCACGGCCAGCAGGCCGGCGGCGACGGCGCCTTGCAGGTTTTCGGGGGCGCTCATGTAGATCAGGCGGGTGGCGATGGCGCTGGGGGTGAGGCCGTGTTCCATCAGCACGATCAGCACCACGTCGGTGATGCGCAGGTCCACGCCGCGCGGTTTGCGGTTCAGGATCTGCATCAGCATGACTTCGGTGAAGGTTTTTTTGCCCATCAGGTCTTGCACCAGGTCGGCGCCGCGGTAGTGCAGGCTGGTGAGCGTGTGGGTGCACAGGCCGGTGACGGGCGTGGCGGTGGTGGATGCCATAAGAAAACTTTCAGGAGGTGGCGGCCGTGGTGCCGGCGGCCAGGGCTTGTTCGCGCACGGCGGTTTTGAGGACCTTGCCGACGGGGGAGCGCGGCAGGCTGTCGTGGAAGTGGATGTGTTTGGGTGTCTGCACCGGGCCCAGGCGTTCGCGCACAAAGCCGATCAGTTCGGCCTCGGTGGCGGCCTCGCCGCTGCGCAGCTGCACGGCGGCCTGCACGGCTTCGCCCCATTTGTCGTCGGGGATGCCGAAGACGGCGCATTCGTGCACCGCGGGGTGCTGGCCTAGGGTGTTCTCCACGTCGACGGGGTAGACGTTGAAGCCGCCGGTGATGACCATGTCTTTCAGCCTGTCCTTGAGGTAGAGGTAGCCGCGCTCGTCGATGAGGCCGCGGTCGCCGGTGTGCAGCCAGCCGTCGACGATGGTCTCGGCCGTCAGCGCGGGCAGGCGCCAGTAGCCGGACATCAGCAGGTCGCCGCGCGCCACGACTTCGCCGACCTCGCCGGCGGGCAGCAGCGTGCCGTCCGGGCCCATGACGGCGACGTCGCTGAACCAGGTGGCGCGGCCCACGGCGGCCCAGTTGCGTTCGTCCTCAAAATCCTCGGGCCGCATCACGGTCAAAATCTGCGGCGCTTCGGTCTGGCCGTAGGTGGTGCCCAGCACCGGGCCGAAGAAGGCGCGCACCTCGCGGATTTTTTCGGGGGGCATGGGGGCGCCGCCGTAGATCAGGCGGCGCAGCTTCGGGAAGTCGGCGCGCGACGCGCCCGGCAAGGCCATCAGCATGTAGACCAGGGTAGGCGGCATGAAGCTCACGGTGCCGCCCTTGTTTTTAAAGGCCGCGCGCACGGCTTCAGCGCCGGCGCCGGCCAGCACGATGTGGCAGCCGCCCTGCGCCAGGATGGGCAGCAGGTAGGTCGAGGTGCCGTGGGTGACGGGCGCGGCGACGACGTAACGTTCATGTTCGTCGAAACCCCAGGCGTGGATCTGGTTGCTGATGTTGGCCATCCAGGCGCGGTAGGTCTGCATCACGCCCTTGGGCGCGCCGGTGGTGCCGCCCGTGAACTTGATGGCCTGGGTGGCTTCGGGCGGCAGGCTGAAGCCGGGGCGGGGCGCGCCCGCGTGCCGCGCGCTGAGCGCGGCCAGCGTGGGCACCGGGTCGTCGCCGGCCGCCTGGCAATAAATGCGCGCGCCGGGCGCGCCTTCGAGCAGGGGGATGCAGGCCGCGTCCAGCACCAGGATGGAGGGCGCGGTCGCGTCGATGATGCGGCGTATCTCGCCGCGCGTGCTTTTGGGGTTGAGCGGCACCCACACCTTGCCGCAGGCCAGCACGGCCAGCAGCGCGGTGATGTGTTCGGTGCTGTTGCCGGCGCAGATGCCCACGCGGCTTTGCGGCGCCGGGTCCATCGCCACCAGCGCGGCGGCGAAGGCCGACACCCGGGCGGCCAGCGCGTCGTAGCGCAGTGTGCCTTCGGGGGCATCGATGGCGATGCGTGCCGGCCAGCGTTCGGCGGCGCGCCAGAAAAAATCAATCGGGAACATGCGGGTGGGTGTCCTTGTCTTCGGGCTTATTCGGGCCGGGCGCCGGACTGCTTGACGACCTCGCGCCAGCGTTGGGCCTCGGCCATGGTGAAGGCGCGCATCTGCCCGGGCGAGCCGGGCTCGGGCGTGGCGGCGAGGTTCAGCAGGCGCTCGCGCACCTCGGGGATCGCGAGCACCTTGCGCAGCCCGGCATTGACTTTGTCCACCACGGGCTTGGGCGTGCCGGCCGGCCCGGCCAGGCCGAACCACGACTGCACGTCAAAGCCGGGAAAGCCGGACTCGGCCACGGTGGGCACGTCGGGCAGCAGGGGCGAGCGCTGGGCGCTGGTGATGGCGATGGCGCGCAGCTTGCCGCCGCGCACATGCGGCAGGGCCGAGGGCGCGTTGTCGAACATGGAGTGCACCTGGCCGCCCAGCAGGTCCGTCAGGGCCGGCGCGCTGCCGCGGTAGGGCACGTGCATCATGGGGATTTTGGCGACCATCTTGAACATCTCGGCCGAGAGGTGGATGGACGAGCCGCTGCCCGAGGTGGCGAAGGTGACGCCGGTGGGCGAGGTCTTGGCGAAGTGCACGTAGTCGGCCACGGTCTTGATGGGCAGCTGCGGGTTGACGACCAGGATGTTGGGCACCTTGGCGATCAGGCCCATGGCCTCGAAATCCTTCAGCGGGTCGTAGGCCAGCTTGGCGTAGAGCGAGGCGTTGATGGTGTTGGCGATGGTGTAGACGTAGAGCGTGTAGCCGTCGGCCGGCGCGCGCGCGACGATCTCCGCGCCCAGGTTGCTGTTGGCGCCGGCGCGGTTGTCGACCAGCACCGGTTGGCCCAGCTGCTTGCCGAGCTCGGCCGCGACGATGCGCGCGACCACGTCGGTGGCGCCGCCGGCCGCGTAGCCGACGACCAGGCGTATGGGCTTGGCCGGCCAGGCGGGCTGGGCGCGCAGAGGCAGCGCGGCCGTGCAGGCGAGGGCGGTGAAGAGGGCGAGGGCTGCGCTGAAGGCGCGCCGGCGGCGCGGTGTGGCGTGAAAACGCATGGTGTCTGTCTCCTGTTGTTGGTATGCGAAACGTGTGCCGGGCCCCCCTGGGCGCTGTTGCGGGTGTTGCGGCGACAGGGAAATTCTTGACCAGCCGCCTTCAGGCCACAAACCCGAACGTCCGGCAGGCGGACGTTTGCTTCTATAGTCCCATGCCATGGCCTCCCTTTCCGGTAAATCCACCAGACCCTCTAAATCACCCGCCGCCGCCCCCGCCAATCCGCCTGATCTGCCCGACGACGGCGGCAGCCGCACGCTGCGGCGCGGCCTGCAGGTGCTGGACGCTGTGCTGCAAAGCGGCCGCGAAGGCCTGCGCGTGGTCGACCTGTGCCGCGCCGTGGGCCTGGAGCGCGCCACGGTTTATCGCCTGCTGGCCACGCTGCTCGAAGGCGGCTACGTCGCGCCGCGCGGGCGCTTTCGTTATGCCGCCGGGCCGCGCCTGGCCCTGCTGGCCCAGCCCGCGCCGCCGCCGGACTTCGCGGCACGCCTGCAGCCGGTGCTGGCGCGCGTGAGCAAGGCCTGCGGCGACGCGGCGTTTGCGATTGTGCGCGAGGGCCCCTTGTCGCACTGCATCGCGCGCCAGGTCGGCACCCACCCGGTGCAGATCCTGGTGATACAGGTCGGCACCCGCCAGCCCCTGGGCGTGGGCGCCGCCGGCCTGGCCCTGCTGGCCGCGCTGCCCGAAGAAGACGCGGCCCGCGTCGTCGCCGCCAACACACCGGCCCTGGGCCGCTACGGCGGCATGACCCCCGAACGCATGGACATCCTGGTGCGCGCCACACGCGAGCGCGGCTGGTCGGTCATCGGCAACCACGCCACCGAAGGCGTGCTGGCCGTCGGCATGGCCGTGCCTGGGCGTGACGGTGCACCGGCTGCGGGGATCAGCGTGGCTTCGACCATGGAGCGGATGCCGCTTGCCCGGCAGAAGCTGATTGTGCGGTCCATGCGGGAGGCGTTGGCGGCTTTGTTGCCGGAGGGGTTGTAGGCCGGGTCTTGCGCCGGCGGGCGCGCTCCCTTCCTCTTCTTAGACCTGCTGGCCGGGTCTCGCCCCGGCGGGCGAGGCACTTTTCTTTGCTTCGCCAAAGAAAAGTACCCAAAAGAAAGGCGACCCTGGTTGCTGCGTCCCCTGCGCTTCGCTCCGGGGCAACCTGCGGTGCTCAGTCCAGCCGGGGTCAAAAACAACTCGCCTGCGGCTCAAACAAGTTTTTGCCCTGATCCGCCTGGCCCTGCGCTCCTCGGCGCATCCACAAGGGGTGGGGTCAGGAATACCGAACAGCCAACAGCCAACAGCCAAGGCAATGCCGGTTTAAAGCATCTTCTCGGGTGCGAACGGCCCGATTACCTTCGGCATCAACTTCAGGCCCCAACTCGCATCAGGCTCCACCAGGGAATCCTTGAGTTGCAAGCCCTGTGGCGCGCGCCACACCATCTGGCCGCTGTCGAGCTCGTGATGGGCGCCGGCGGACAGCGTGGGCTCGATCAGGCGCGTGGCTTCCGCGAAGATGCCTCCCCGGCAAGTTCGCCGGAAAGTGTCAACCCTGTCCCCGCACACCCCTCAGCGATGTGGCTGGTCCCTACGGCGAAGCAACAAACCAGTCGCATGCCGGCCCACCCAGGCTGGCTGGACTCAGGGAGAGAAGCAGGCGGCCCGAAGGCGACTTTGGTGAGTGCATCAACACCCCCCCAACAAGCCCTTCCGCACCCCGGAAAGCCCGAGCACGCCTCAATCTGCAAGCCCGGATTTTTCTGTGAAATTTTCACCAAAAATTTGTAACCTATACTTGTGACGTTTTGTAAAAAACCAGTAGTGAATTAGGCCTACTCACTCCAGCCAGCCGCCTTGGCTGGGTGTAATCGTGAGTTTTTTACACAAAATCCGTGGTTTTTGCGTTATTTCCGGATGATTCGTGAACTAATCGAGCCACGATTTCCCCGCTAGTAACATAAAGTTACCACCTAAAACCTGTAGGCGCATACAGGTTGCGCGTTGCGCATTGCCGATCACCCGCGCCCTTTGCCGCTGATTTGTACCCAAAAAGGATTGACCATGAACCCCATTCTGAAAGTTTGTTTGTTTGCCGCCGGCCTGGCCATGGGCCAGGCGGTTCTGGCGCAGGCCTCTCCGGTGAGCTCCCAGCTCCTGGCGCAGCGCGTCGAGATGGTCGCCGGCAAGCCCGTGCTCAAGGCTGCCGGTGACGGCAAGCCGGGCGATGTGCTGCAGTACAGCGCCACCTACCGCAACACCGGCGCCGCCGCGGCAGCCAAGCTGCTGGCCACCGTGCCGGTGCCCCCGGGCACCACCTTCATTGCCGCCAGCGCCGAGCCGGCCCAGGCCCAGGCTTCCACGGACGGCTCCACCTTCGCGCCCATGCCTTTGACCCGCATGGTCAAGCAGGCCGACGGCAGCACGCGCAAAGAAAACGTTCCCCTGTCCGACTACCGCGCCCTGCGCTGGGAAATCGGCACGCTGGCAGCAGGCGCCACCACGGCGGTCAGCCTGCGCGTGAGCATCGATGCACCGGTGGTCGCATCGGCTGCCAAACCGTAACGCGGCCGGTTTCACCGCCGCCCCGCCCCTTTTTGTTAGTTGTTTGTCGATTCACCGTTGTCTTGTAGCCAGGAGAAAACCGTCATGTATGCCAACCCCCCGAGTCCGAGGCCATTAGCGCTTCCGCACTTCTTCACCCACTGGATCGTGGGTTTGTTCGTTGCTTTCGCCCTGGCGATGGCCGGTATGGCGGCGCACGCCGCCCCGCCGCCCGCCGGCACGTCGATCAGCAACCAGGCCTCGGCCACGTACTCGGACGCATCGGGCGTGACGCGCACGGTGACCTCCAACGTGGTGCAGACCACGGTGCAGCAGATCGCCAGCCTGACGCTGACCGCCAACGGCGCGCAGAACGCGACGCCAGGCAGCGTGGTGTACTACCCGCATACCCTGACCAACACGGGTAACGGCACGGACACCTTCAACCTGACCGCCGCCAACTCCGGTGGTACCTTCACGATGGCGAGCGTGCAGATATTCGCCGACAACGGCAGCGGTTCGCCCACGGGCGCCGCCATCACCACGACCGGCGCATTGGCCGCGGGCGGCATCTTCAAGTACATCGTGGTTGCCACCCTGCCCACCACGGCGACGGCGACGCAGACCAACCAAATCTCGGTGACCGGCACCAGCGTGTTCGACAACACGAAGACCCAGTCCAACACCGATACGACCACGGTCACGACCAACGCGGTCGTGACGCTGACCAAGTCGGCCAGCGTGTCCAGCGGCTCGGCCGGCACGGCCATCACCTACACCCTGACCTACACGAACACCGGTAACAGCACGGCCACCGCCGTCGCCATCACCGACGTCCTGCCGGCAGGCCTGACCTACACCCTAGGCACCGCGCGCTGGAGCGCCACCGGCGCCACCGCGCTCAGCGACAGCGGCGGCTCCAGCGGCACGGCGCCCAACACGCTGACCTCCGGCTACACCCTGGGCACCAAGACCCTGCTGGTGACGCTGAACCAGGTGCTGGCCGGCCAGTCGGGCACCATCACCTTCGGCGCGACGGTTGCCGCGGGCACCGCGCCCGGTACGCTGAACAACACCGCGACGACGTCGTACAACAACGGCGCCACCACGGTGACCGGCGGCTCCAACACGGTGCCCTTCACGGTCCTGCAGACGGCCAACGTGACGCTGACCGGCACCACGGTGCCCGGCCCGGCCGCACCCGGCTCGACGGTGAGCTTCACCAACACCGTGACCAACACCGGTAACGGCTCGGACACCTTCAACATCACGCTGAGCCCGGGCAACTTCCCGGCAGGCACGACCTTCCAGCTGTTCAAGAGCGACGGCGTCACGCCGCTGGTCGACACCAACAGCGACGGCACGGTCGACACCGGCCCCCTGGCTGCCGCCGCCACCTACAACGTGATCCTGAAGGCCACGCTGCCGCCTAACGCGACCAACACCGGCGCGCCGTTCATCATCGTGAAGACCGCCACCTCGGTGTTCGACTCGACCAAGACGGCCACCACCAACGACCAGCTGACCGCCGTGGCCAACTCCGCGGTTGACGCGACCAACAACCTGCCGACCGCTGTGGGCGTTCCCGGCGTGGGCGTGTTCGCCAACGGTGAAGGCGCCGCGCAGGTCACCAACACGCTGAACCCCGGCGCGTCGACGACTTTCACGGTCGTGGCCAACAACACCGGCCCGTCGCCTGACAGCTACAACCTGGGCGCCAGCACGGTGAACACCTTCGCCAGCGTGACGCTGCCGGCCGGCTGGACGGTGAGCTTCCGCGCCGACGGCGGCGCGGGCAACTGCTCGACCACCGGCGCGACCATCACCAACACCGGTTCCGTGGCCGCCGGCGGCAACGTCGTCGTCTGCGCGGTGGTTGGCGTGCCTGCCGGCTTCGCCGCCGGCACCACGCAGCTGTACTTCCGTACGCTGTCGCCCACGTCGAACGCAACGGATACGCTGCATGACGCAGTGATCGTCAGCGCTGTGCGCTCCATCACCATGACACCCAACGGCGCCGGCCAGACCTATCCAGGCGGCTCTTACGTCTACAGCCACACCTTGACCAACACCGGCAACGTGACTGAAGGCAACGGCACGGTCAGCACCGTGACGCTGGCCGGCTCGAACAACCAGGCCGGCTGGACTTCGGCGCTGTACTACGATGCCAACGCCAACGGCGTGCTCGACGCGACCGACCCGCAAATCAGCGGCGCGCTGAGCGCTGCGACCGTCCTGCCCGCGGGCCTGGCTCCCGGCGCATCGATCACCGTGTTCAACAAGGTGATCGCACCGAGCGGCGCAACGCCCGGCGCTGTGGACGCCACGACCATCACGGTGACGACCAGCAACGGCAGCTACGTGACGACGATTCCCGCCGTGGCCACCGCTGTTGACAGCACCACCGTGATCGCCGGCAACCTGACGCTGACCAAGGCGCAATCCCTGGACACGACCTGCACCGGCGCCACCGGCGGCACGGTTTACGCGGCGGCTTCCCTGAGCGCGCGTCCCAACCAGTGCGTGCTGTACCAGATCACGGTGACCAATGTGGGATCGGCGAATGCCACCACGGTCGTCGTCTCTGATGCGACGCCGAGCTACACGACGCTGAGCAGCGCGGCGGCCAGCACGGTAGGCACCGCGACCGGCCCCGCAGCGGGCGCCGCCGGCACCGTCACCGCGACGATCGGCACCCTGACCCCCGGTCAGTCGGCTGTCGTGACTTTCGGTGTGCGGATCAACCCGTAATCCACCTCTGACCTCTTGCGCGGGAAGCGAAAGCTTCCCCGCTTTTCAAAGGGCACGACCGCGTGCCCTTTGGAAAGCGACGTCCTGCCGCAACCCGAACCATCCATCCGCCCCACATGCTTTTTCGCCTGCTGCGCAAACTGCTGATCTCCTGCATGTTGCTGCTTTTCTGGGCAGCGGCACAGGCGGCGCCGACTCCGGCGGGGACGATGATCACCAGCGCGGCCAGCGCAACCTTCACGGACACGGCGACCGGCTTTTCGATACGCATCAGCTCCAACATCGTGAACACCGTGGTGGGGCCGATGGAGGCGCTCACGCTGACCAACAGCCAGAACCGGCTGGTCGGCGTCGGCTCATCCTTCACCATCAACCACAACCTGGCCAACACCGGCAACGTCACCACCAACTACCTGGTCACGGCCAGCGTGGCCGGCGGCAGCGGCTTCACGCCCCTCAATGTGCAGGTGGTGCTGGACGTCAACGGCAACGGGCTGGTCGACGCCGGTGAGCCTGTCGTTCCCGCCGGCGGCGTGGTCCCCCTGCCCATGGGCGGCACCGCCGGCCTGCTGATCACCGGCCAGATACCGGCCGGCGCGGTTCCCGGGCAAACGGCGCAACTCACCCTGCGCGCGGTCAGCCAGCTGCAAAGCGCCACGGCGACGAATACGGACACGATCAACCTGACCAACGGCGCGGCCGTTCAGGTCAGCTACTCGGCCTCGACCGCCACAGCCGTCCAGAACGTGGCGCTCAGCTTCACCGCGCGGGCCACCAACAACGGCAACATGGCGGCCAGCCCGGCCAATGTGACCGTCAACGGCGCGCCGGCCGCGCTGTTCATCCTGCGCGCGCCCGTGCCAGGGAACACCGCCTTCACCTCGGCGTTGCCCGCCACCAACCCCGGCGCGCAGACGCTGTACCACCTGCTGGGCGGCGCAGCCAACAGCTACGTCACCGCGGTGCCGGCCGGCGCCGTGGTGGATGCGGTGGCCTGGTCGCTTCCCACACTGGCCCAGGGCGCGCTGTTCCAGGGCAAATTCAACGTCATGGTCAATGACAACGCGGCCGGCAATGTGACCGGCACCGCCTACGCCGACTGGATCGACGCCGCCGCCCCGCTGACCACGGCCAGCAACACGGTGGTGCTGCTGCTGCCCGGGCACGCGGCCGGCATCTTCTTCTATACCAACAACAACTACACGAACAAGGCCACGCAGAGTATTCCCGGCAACGCCCTGTATGTGCAGACCGACGCGTCCATCTGCAATGCCGACCCGGTGGCCATCGGCACGGTGGACGTCACCCTCGTCAGCCAGCTCACCCGCGACTCGGAAACCTTCACCGCCGTGGAGACCGGTACCAACACCGGCATCTTCCGCATCCTGCCCAGCGTTCCCACCGCCAACGCGGCCACGCACATCGTGGCCTCGGGCAACGGCATCCTGGAAGTGCTGCGCAACGACACGGTGACCGCCTCCATCACGGCCTGCGACGGCATCTCGGTGTCGGCCAGCACCTCCTTGCTGGTCGACCCGTCCGGCACGGTCTACAACTCGCTGACCAACCAGCCCATCGCCGGCGCGACGGTGCGGCTGATTGACGTGAGCGGCGCGGGCAACGGCGGCAACCCCGGCGGGCCGGCCACGGTGTTCCTGCTCGACGGCCTGACCCCGGCGCCCAGCACCATCGTGACCGGCGCCGACGGCGTTTATGAATTTCCGCTGGTGCTCAACAGCAATTACCGCCTGGCGATCACGCCGCCCGCGGGCTTTTCCTTTCCCTCGGTCTCGCCGGCGGCGCTGCAGCCGGCCGGCCGGGGCATAGACACGCCGGGCTCCTATGGAGGCGAATTCGTGGTGGCGGGCGCGCCGGTGCATTTCGACGTGCCCATGGATCCCGGCGCCGTCGCGGGCGGCCTGTTCATCCAGAAAACGGCCAACAAGAAGACCGCCGAGGTCGGCGACTTTGTCGACTACACCATCAAGTTCAACAACTTCGGCTCGGTGCCGCTGCTCGCCACCGTGGTCAGGGACAACCTGCCGGCCGGCTTCGCCTACGTGCGCGGCACCTCCCGGCTGGACGGCGCACCGCTGGCCGACCCGGTCGGCGGCGCCGGCCCCACGCTGCGCTTCACCGTGGGCGACATCGCCGTCCACGCCCAGCCCGTGCTGACCTACCGCGTGCGCGTCGGCGCCGGCAGCATGAGCGGCAACGGTGTCAACACGGCCCAGGCCGGCAGCGGCGGGGTGAGTTCCAACATTTCCAGCGTGCGTGTGCAGGTGGTGGCCGGCGTGTTTTCCAACAAGGCCTACGTGATCGGCAAGGTGTTCGCCGACTGCAGCCGCGACGGCGTGCAGGACGCGGGCGAGCCGGGCATTCCCGGCGTGCGAATCTACCTGGAAGACGGCACCTACGCCGTGACGGACGAAGAGGGCAAGTACAGCTTCTACGGCCTGGAGCCGCGCACCCACGTGGCCAAGGTGGACAACACCACGCTGCCCGCCGGCGCCACCCTGGCCGTGCTGAACAATCGCAACGCTTTCGACGGCGGCAGCCGCTTCGTGGACACCATCAACGGCGAGCTGCACAAGGCCGACTTCGCCATCACCGAATGCACGCCCGGCATCCACGAACAGATCGCGGCGCGTCGCAAGGCGCTGGGCAACCCCTCGGAAATCACCCAGGCCGCCGGCTCGCTGCTGCAGGCCAACCGCGGCGCCGTCGCGGCCGACAGCCGCACGCTGCCCGCCGCCGGCGCCATGGGCCTGCCCGGCGCGCAGCAGAACAATGCGGGCAGCAACGCGGTGGCGGCACTGCCGGGCACCGCGGGGAACCTGGGCGCCGTGGGCGACACCGGCGGCCCCATCGCACCGAACGCGCGCCTGCCCAGCCCCATTTACACGCCGGCCATGGCCTTGCCCGCGCAGCCCGCGGCGCCCGCCGCAGAGGCCGCCCCGGCCGAGCAGGCGCTGCAGCCCCTGGAAGACCTGTTGCCGGACCTGAACGGCGAGACCGCCTTCGTCGGCCTGGTGGATGACCAGCTGCTGCCCGTGGCGCAGACCCGGGTCCGCGTCAAGGGACCGCTGGGTGCGCGTTTTGAACTCACGGTCAATGGCCAGCCCGTGCCGGCCACGCAGGTCGGCAAGAAGAGCAGCCTGGAAAAGAACAAGGTCCTGGCCTGGGAATACATCGGCGTCGACCTGAAGCCCGGCCGCAACACGCTGGCCGTGCGCGCCATCGACAGCTTCGGCAATGCCCGCGGCACGGCGCAGCTCACGCTGCGCGTGCCCGGCGCGCTGGCCAGGATAGAGATCGCCGCGCCGGCGCAACTGATCGCGGACGGAACCACCGCCGTGCCCATCACCGTTTCCCTGCGCGACGCCCAGGGCCTGCCGGTGGCCGCGCGCACCCAGGTCAGCCTGCAGGCCAACCTGGGCCAATGGCAGACGCCCGACCTCGACGCGCGCCAGCCCGGCACGCAGGTGTTCGTCGAAGGCGGCGAAGGCCGCTTCCTGCTGCTGCCGCCGGCGCAACCCGGCAAGGCAGAGCTCGTCATCAGCTCCGGCACCGTCAAGTCCGTGGCTTCCATTGAATTCATGCCCAACCTGCGGCCCATGATCGCCGCCGGCATCGTCGAAGGCACCATCAACCTGCGCAGCCTCAGCCCTTCGGCCATGCAGCCCGCGCAAAGCGGCGACGTGTTCGAGCGCCAGATCCAGAGCAGCGCGCAAAGCCTTCGCGGCGGCAAGGGCGACGCCGCCGCGCGCACCGCGCTGTTCCTCAAAGGCAAGGTACTCGGTTCTTCGCTGCTGACGCTGGCCTACGATTCCGACAAGCCTGGCGACACCGCGCTGTTCCGCGACATCCAGCCCAACCAGTTCTACCCGGTGTACGGCGATTCGTCCGCGCGCGGCTTTGACGCGCAGTCCACCGGCAAGCTCTACGTGATGCTGCAAAACGGCAGCAACTACGCGCTGCTGGGCGACTATTCGACCCAGAGCGACAACGCCGCGCGCCAGCTCACGCAGTATTCGCGCGCCCTGAACGGCGTGAAGGGCCGCTACCAGGAAGGCGCCGTCACCGTGGAGGGTTTTGCCAGCCGCACCTCGACCACGCAGCTGGTGCAGGAATTCCGCGCCAACGGCACCTCCGGCCCCTTCCTGCTCAACATCAACGGCGTGGTCAACAGCCAGCAGGTCAACATCCTCACGCGCAACCGCAGCCAGTCTTCGGTCATCGTCAACGACACGCCGCTCACGCAGTTCACCGACTACGAAATCGAGCCTTTGAGCGGCCGGCTGCTGCTCAAGTCGCCGGTGCCCAGCGTGGACCCCGACCTCAACCCCGTCTTCGTGCGCGTCAGCTATTCGGTCGATGCGGGCGGCATCAAGCACTCGGTCGCCGGCGGCGAAGCCCGCGTGCAGGTCACGCCGGCCATCACGCTGGGCGCGTCGGCCATGCGCGACACCGACCCGGCCAACCGCCAGAGCCTGGACGGCATCAACGTGACGGCCCGCTTCGGCGAAAAAACCGTGGCCACGGGTGAAATCGCGCGCAGCACCACGGACCTGCAGGGCAACGGCTCCGGCCACCGCGCCGAGATACGCCATGAAGACCAGGCGCTGCAGGCGCGCGCCTGGGCCGCGGAAACCAGCACCGGTTTCTACAACCCCAACAGCGTGCAGTCCGCGGGCCAGTCGGAATACGGCGCCAAGATCGGCTACGCGGTGGACGAGAAGAACCGCATCGTCGGCGAAGTGCTGCGCACCACCAACGGCGTCAGCGGCGCGGCGCAAACCGGCGCCGAGCTCAAGCTCGAGCACAGCATGGCCGGCAACATCAAGGTGGAAGTCGGCGTGCGCTACAGCAGTTCCAACACCGCCGCGGCGCTGTCCGGCCCGGCCCTGCCGGGCTCCACCGTGCCGATCACGCCGACGGCCGCCATGGTGGCTGCGGGCACCGCCGAAGAAGTCGGCACCACCACCGCGCGCGTCAAGGTGACCGTGCCCGTGCCCGACGTGCCGCAGGCCGACGTCTACGGCCTGGCCGAGTACGCCATCGACGGCAGCGGCGGCCGTGAAGTCGGAGTGGGCGGCAACTATGCGCTCAACGCCACGACGCGCATGTACGCGCGCCACGACTTCATCAACAGCCTCAAGAGCATCTACACGCTCAACACCTCGACCTCGCAATACACCACCGTCGCCGGCATCAACACCGAGCTGACCGACAGCACGCAGCTGTTCAACGAATACCGCATGGGCGACAGCATCAACGGCCGCAGCAGCGAAGCCGCCGTCGGCCTGCGCAAGCTCATGCGCCTGGACAACGGCGTGGGCCTGACGGCCAGCGTGCAGCGCATCAAGCCGATTTCCGGCGTGGTCGTCGACGACTCCAGCGCCGTGACGCTTGGCGCCGACTACACGGCCGCCGCCACCTGGAAGGCCTCCGGCCAGGTGCAGTGGCAGACCTCGACGACCTCCAGCAGCTGGCTGCTCACCGGCGCGGTGGCGAACAAGCTGGACGACAGCTGGACCCTGCTCAACCGCGGCCTCTACAGCGAACAGTCCAACCTCGCCGCCGGCGGCGGCAAGCGCGAACTGATCACGGCGCAGTCCGGCGTGGCCTACCGCCCTGTCGAGACCGACGTGTGGAACGCGTTGGGCCGCATCGAATACAAACAGGATTCGGACAGCACGCTGGGCCCCGGCCTGAACCGCGATGAGTCCGGCCTGATCCTGTCGACGCACCTCAACGTGCAGCCCAACCGCAACTGGATCATGAGCGCGCGCTACGCCGCCAAGTGGGGCACCGACAAGTCCAACGGCATCACCAGCCGCTCCTTCACGCAGCTCATAGGCGGCCGCTCCACCTGGGACCTCACGCAGCACTGGGACGTCAGCCTGCAGGCCTACCGCATGTGGGGCGACGGCGCCGCCGAAACCGCCGTCGGCGTGGAAGTCGGCTACCTCGCCTGGAAAAACATGTGGGTGTCCGTGGGCTACAACGTCAAGGGCTTCAAGGCCGCGGACATGACGGGCGAGGCCTATACCCAGCGCGGCCTCTATCTGCGTGTACGCTTCAAGTTTGACGAGAACCTGCTCGGCGACCCGGCCGCCGCGGCCGCGCCATCCACCTCCCGCACGGCGGCTCCCCAATCATGATGCTTTTTCAACGCCCCGTTTCCCGCCCAGGCATGCCACGCAAGCCGGCGCCTTCGCGCGCCCTGGCGCGCGCCGCATGGGGCGCCGCCTTGCTGCTGCTGGGCGCGCCCTGGGCGATGGCGCAGACGACTTTTAACTACACCGGCGCGGTGCAGACCTACACCGTGCCCGCGGGCGCGGGCGGGGTCACGATCCAGGCCAATGGCGCGGGCGGCGGCAGCGGCGGCAACGACTCCAACGGCTGGGGCGGCGCCGGCGGCGCAGGCGCCAGGGCCTCAGGCACTTACTATGCGGCGCCCGGAACCGTGCTGAATATTTATGTGGGGCAAGGCGGCCGGGCAGGCAACACCTCGCAGGGGGCTTTCACCTGCGCCAATGCGGCCGGCGCGGGCGGCCTGGCCGGCGGCGCCGCAGGGTTTGCGGGCGGCTCCGGCGGGCAGGCCGGTTGCGATGGCTGGTCCGGCGGCGGCGCCGGCGGCGGTGCCGCCAGTGTGGTGGCCACGGCTGCCAATGCCCGGCTGGTGATCGCCGGCGGCGGGGGCGGCGGGCAGGGCGGCGCCCTGGACGTGCTGGGCCGCGCCGGTCTGGCCGCGCCGGCCACCCCCATAGGGGCGCTGCCGGGTTCCGCAGGCGTCGCGGGCAACACACGCGTCGGCGACGGTTCGGGCGGTGGTGGCGGCGGCGGCGGCTGCCCCGGCGGTGCGGGCGGCGCGGAGCTGGTAGACAGCAGCGGCACCAACAACACCCAGCAGTCCAGAGGCGGCAGCTCATGCAGCGACACCGCTGTGGTGACGACTTTCAGCGTGACCGCGGCGGGCGCTGCCGGCGGTGCTTCCGTCACCGGCTCGGCGCCGGCCGCCGGAAATAATGGCGGCAACGGCTCCGTCGTCATCACTCCCGTCAATCCGACACGGAATCTCAGCAAATCCCAGCCCAGCCCGGCGCTGGCCCTGAACAGGGACAGCGTGTACACGCTGACGGTGACGGCCACCACCACGACGCCATTTTTCACCGCCACCGTGACGGACCGCCTGCCTGCCAACCTGACCTATGTCAGCGGCGCGGGCACTGGCTGGACTTGTTCGCTGGCGGGGACTCTGGTGACCTGTAACTACAGCAGCACCATTGCCGCTACAAGTGCCTCGGTCGACATCACGGTGAGGCCGACGACGATTGCTGCGGTGACCAACCGCGCTTCGGTCGGCGCCGTGGGCAATGCCGCCCCGCCTACCGCCGGCAATTGCACGGGATTGAATGCGCCCAACGCGGGTTGCGCCCCGCCGGTGACCAATACCCCCACCAACGCGATCCTGAACCTGGTCAAGTCGGCGCCCAGCCCGGCCTTGAAAGTCGGCAGCAACAGCGCCTACACCCTCACGCTCACCAACACGGGCACGACGGTGAGCACCACGGCGCGCATCACGGATCAATTGCCGGCCAACTTGACCTATGTCAGCGGCACGGGCACGGGTTGGACCTGCTCGACGGCACCCGGCGGCGGCGGCACGCTGGTGACCTGCGACTACACCGGCAGCATCGCCACCGGCGGCGGGACGGCCGCCGTCGTCATCACGGTCACGCCCACCAGCACTGCCAGCGTGACCAACTATGCGTCGGTGGACCGAACGGGCGGCACGGCCACACCCACACCCACCACCTGTACCGCCGCCAACACGCCGAGTACCGGTTGTGCTGCGCCGGTGACCAGCACGCCCACCATCGTGATCCTGGGCCTGGTGAAATCCCAGCCTGCGCCGGCTTTGCGGACCGGCATCAACAGCGCCTACACCCTGACCGTCACCAATACCGGAACGGCCGCCACCGCCACGGCGCGCGTGCTGGACCAGTTGCCTGCAAATGTGACCTACGTGAGCGGCACCGGCACGGGCTGGACCTGCACCCCGACGGCCAGTGGCGGCGGCACGCTGGTGACCTGCAACTTCGCCGGCACCATCGCGGCCGGCGGCAGCACCTCGGCCATCACCATCACGGTGGCACCGACCAACACCACCACGGCGATCACCAATTACGCGTCCGTCGATCCCGATGGCGGCGCGACGCCGCCGGTTCCCACCACCTGCACGGCGGCCAATACCCCGACGGACGGTTGCGCCGCGCCGGTCACCAGCAGCGTGGTGCTCGGCCTCGTGAAGTCGGCGCCAACGCCTGCGCTCAGCGTCGGGATCAACAGCGCCTACACGCTGACCGTGACGAACAGCGGCAACGCCGCGGCCACCACTGCCCGCGTGCTGGACCAGTTGCCCGCCAACATGGCCTTCGTCAGCGCCACCGGCACCGGCTGGACCTGCACGCCCACGGGCGGCACCCTGGTCACCTGTAATTTCAGCGGCGTGATCGCGCCCGGCGGCACCGCCGTGATCACCCTCACCGCCACGCCGACAAGCGTGGCGCCGGTGACCAATTTCGCGTCGGTCGACACTACCGGCGGCACCGCGCCGCCGACGGCCGGCAGCTGTACCGCGGCCGATGCGCCCAGCGCGGGCTGCGCGGCCCCCGTCACCAACACACCGACCAGCCCCGTGCTGGGCCTGGTCAAATCCAACCCCAGCCCGGCGCTGCAGGTGTTCACCAACAGCGCCTACACGCTGACCGTCACCAACAGCGGCACCGCCGCGGCCACGACCGCCCGCATCCTGGACCAGCTGCCCGCCAACCTGACCTATGTGAGCGGTGTGGGCACCGGCTGGTCGTGCTCGGCAGCCGGCGGCGGCGGCGCGCTGGTGACCTGCAACTACAGCGGCAGCATCGCCGTGGGCGGCGGTACATCCGCCGTGGTGATCACCGTGACAGCCACCAGCAATGCGGCCACCACCAATTACGCCTCGGTGGACCCGACAGGCGGCACCACGCCGCCCACGCCCACCAGCTGTACCGCGGCCAACACGCCGAGCGCGGGCTGCGCCGCCCCCGTCACCAGCACCGCCGGCCGGGGAATCGCGGGCACCGTGTATGCCGACGTGAACCACAACAGCAGCCTCGAAGCCAGCGAGTCGGGCATAGGCGGCGCCAGCCCCCTGTTCGTCAAGCTGGTGCCTTTGTCCGGCGGCGTCTGCACCGGCCCGGCCCTGGCGGCGGCATCGGTGACCCTGTCCACCGGCGCCTACAGCCTGTCCAGCGTACCGGCAGGCAACTACTGCCTGGTGCTCGACGGCAACGGCACCCTGAGCGACGTGACGCCGGCAAACCCCGCCGGATGGATAGGCACGGAAAACCCCACCGGCGTGATCCAGCTGACGGTCGGCGCGGCGCCGCCGGCGCCGGAGAATTTCGGCCTCTATAACGGCAGCACGCTGAGCGGCAATGTGTTTGCCGACAACGGCGCCGGCGGCGGCACCGCCAACAACGGCGCCAAGGCCGGCACCGAAGCGGGCCTGGCAGGCATCGCCGTCAACGCCATGCAGGGCGCGACCACGGTGGACAGCGAACCCACCGCCGGCGACGGCAGTTACATCCTGTGGGTGCCGGCATCCACCACCGGCACCGTGGTCATCACGCCCGTGCTGCCGGCCGGCTACACCGCCACCGGCGGCTCGGCCGGCACCACGGGCGGCACTTACACCCGCCCCAGCGTGAGCTACACCGCCGGCTCCGGCCTGGCCCGCACCGGCATCAACTTCGGCATGGTGCCGCCCAACACCCTGGGACCCAACGGCGCGCAGACGGCCCAGCCCGGCACGGTCGTGTTCTACACCCATAGCTACAAGGCCGGCACCGGCGGGCAGGTTACGTTCTCCATGGCCAATACCGCCACGCCGGCCAGCCCGGCCTGGAGCCAGGTGCTCTACCAGGACAGCAACTGCAACACGGCGCTGGATACCAGCGAGCCGCAGGTCACCGCCGCCATCACCGTCACGGCCGGGCAAACGGTTTGCCTCATCATCAAGCAGTTCGTGCCCGCCGGCGCCAACCAGGGCGCGCAGAACAGCATCACGCTGAGCGCCGCCTTCAGCTACACCAACTCGGCCCCGGCGCTGGCCGTCAGCACCCTGGTCGCCACCGACATCACCACCGTGGGCCAGGCCGGCGACCTGTCACTGGCCAAGCTGGTGAGCAACATCACCCAGGCCATCCCCGCCGCCACCAGCGTGAACGCCAGTCCCGGCGACACGCTGCAATACACGCTGACGGCGACCAACAACGGCACGCTGCCGCTGTCCACTCTCTTCGTGAGCGACTCCACCACCGCCTTCACGGGGTTTGTTTCCGCGGCCTGCCCGGGCACCTTGCCCACGGGCATCACCGGCTGCACGGTGACGACGCAACCGGCGGTGGGGGCGCAAGGGGCTTTGAAGTGGACGTTTACCGGGTCGCTGGCGTCCGGGGCGCAGTTGATCGTGACTTATCGGGTGAAGGTGGATCAGTAGGCCGGGTCTTGCGCCGGCTCTCCGCGCCCTTGCCCTCTGCTGAGGATGGCTGGCCGGGTCTCGCCCCGGCGGGCGACTTACTTTCTTTTGCTTCGCCAAAAGAACGTAAGCAAAGAAAAGGCGACCCTGGTTGCTGCGTCCCTCCGCTTCGCTGCGGGCAACCTGCGGTGCTCGGTCCAGCCGGGGTCAAAAACAACTCGCCTTCGGCTCAAACAAGTTTTTGCCCTGATCCGTCTGGCCCTGCGCTCCTCGGCGCATCCACAAGGGGTGGGGGCAGGAATACCGAACAGCTAACCCGAATACAAATATCGAATACCTTGGAGCTTGAGGAAGAATCGATTTAAAGCATTTCATCCGGCGCAAACGGCCCAATCACCTTCAGCATCAACTTCAACCCCCAACTCGCATCAGGCTCCACCAGGGAATCCTTGAGCTGCGAGCCTTGTGGCGCGCGCCAGACCATCTGGCCGCTGTCGAGCTCGACGTGATACGCGCCGGTGGACAGCGTGGGCTCGATCAGGCGCGTGGCTTCGGCGGAGATGGCGCGGTTGCGGATGACGATGGCGATCTCGCTGTTCTGCAGCTGTGAGCGCAGGTCCAGGTTCATCGAGCCGACCACCAGCAGGCGGTCGTCGATCACCACCACCTTGGAATGCAGGCTGGCGCGCGAGCCGCTGGTGGAGCCGCCCGTGGAGCCGCCGCTCAGCGCGGACGAGCCGAAGCTTGAGAAAGAGCCTTGCTGCTCGGCGCGCATTTCATACAACTCTATGCCCATGTCCAGCAGCGCCTTGCGGTAGCGCGCGTAACCGACGTGCGCGGCAGGCGCGTCGTTGGAGGCCAGCGAGTTGGTCAGCACGCGCACGCGCACGCCTCGCTGGCGCAGTTCGGTGAATTCTTTCATCATGCGTTCGCCGGGTACGAAGTAGGGCGAGACGATCAGCAGATTGCTTTGGGCCTGCGACATCAGCTGCAGCAGGCCGTCGACCGTGGTGTCCTGGGATTCTTCGGTGGTGTCGGCGTCGGCGGCGATTTTGGAGGGTTTGTCCGCCAGCATCACGGAAGGCGCCCAGGTCCAGGTCAGCAGGCGCAGGTCCGTGGAATCGGGCAGCGCGGCGGCTGAAGCGACGGACGCCGCGGAGGCATTCGACTCGGCGATGGCGGCCTGTGTGGCGGTCGCCAGTGCCGCCGGGTCCTCCTGGTTGAGGTTGGCGGGTTTGGCACCGGGGGGCGGCTGCTTCATGGCCTCGATCTCTTCGGCCGTCATCAGCGACTGCACCGGGTAGGCCAGCGGGTTGTTCCAGTACTGGTCGAAGCTGGCGGACAGGTCGCGCGCGATGCGGCCGGCCGCGAGCACGTCGATGTCCACAAAATTCGTGCCCTTGCTCTGGCCGAAATAGGTTTCGCCGAGGTTGCGCCCGCCGGTGATGGCAACGGCATTGTCGGCCACAAAAATCTTGTTGTGCATGCGCCGCTGGATGCGCGCGGCGTCCTTGAGGTTGCTCAGGATGCGCAGGGCCAGCGAGCCGCGGCCGCCTGGCAGCGGGTTGAACAGCCGCAGCTCGAAATTTTTCTCGAACGCGAGCTTGAGCACCTGGGCGTTCTTGCCCGAGGTGTTGAAGTCGTCCAGCAGGATGCGGATGCGCACGCCCCGGCCTGCGGCCTCGCGCAGGGCCTCGAACATGCGCTCGGTGGTGTCGTCGGCAAAGATGGCGTAGTACTGGATGTCCAGCGTTTTCTGCGCCGCCTTGATCAGGGTCATGCGGCTGGTGAAAGCCAGTTCGGCGTCGCCGACGAGTGCAAAGCCGGAATCATTGCGGGTTCCGGCCTTGGCGGCGCGCTCGGCCACCAGGGCGCCCAGGCGGGTTTCCGACGGTTTGGCCAAAGCGGTCGAGACCGGCCTGTCCACTTCGCTGGGCAAGGAGGCGCATCCCGTGATCCACAAGCCCATGAACAGCAGGGCCAGCCAGCGTGAAGCGGAAGCGGCAAACATGTGCGATCGGGAAAGGAGGGCGTGGCCGGCGGGAACAGGTATGGACATGATGCGGCCACTGTAGCGTAAGCAGGTGTATTTACGACCTGCCAAACCGGCGTATCCGTCCACTCTTTTTGTAGGCGCCCGGCTCGACAGCGAGCCGGGCGCCACGGGCTTCAGGAGGACAGGGCTTCCCAGCGCTGCAGCGCTGCCATCAGTTCTTCCTCGATCTTGCTGTTGCGCGCGTTGAGCTCGGCGGCCCGCTTGGCATTGGTGGTGTAGAGCGTGCCGTCATACAACTCCTGCTCAATCGCCTTTTGCTGCGACTCGAGTTGCTGGATCAGCGCCGGCAGGCCGTCGAGCTCGCGCTGCTCCTTGTAGCTGAGCTTCTTTTTGGCGGAGGTGTCGCCCGTGCCTGCATCCTTTTTGGGCTCGCTGCCGGTTTTACCGGACGGCTTGGGGACGGATGCCGCGGGCTTGTTGCTGCCGGTGATCTGCGCGGCGCGCTTGGACTGGGTGATCCAGTCGGTCACGCCGCCTTCGTATTCGCGCCAGAAGCCGGGGTTCTCGGGCGTGCCTTCATAGGCAATGGTGCTGGTGACCACGTTGTCGAGGAAGCGCCTGTCGTGGCTGACCAGGAAGACCGTGCCTTCGTAGTTCTGCAGCAGGTCTTCCAGCAACTCCAGGGTGTCGATGTCCAGGTCGTTGGTCGGCTCATCCAGCACCAGCACGTTGGCCGGCCGTGCGAACAGGCGCGCCAGCAGCAGCCGGTTGCGCTCCCCGCCCGAGAGGGTGCGTACCGGCGAATTGGCGCGCGCGGGCGAGAACAAAAAGTCGGTCAGGTAGCTCTTGACGTGTTTTTTGGCGCCGTTGATTTCCACCCATTCACTGCCGGGGCTGATGAAATCTTCCAGCGTGGCGTCCAGGTCCAGGCTGTCGCGCATCTGGTCGAAGTAGGCCACCTGCAGGTTGGCGCCCTGGCGGATCTTGCCGGGCGGCGTGGTGACGTCGGGCTGCAACTCGCCCAGGATGAGCTTGAGCAGCGTGGTCTTGCCGGCGCCGTTGGGGCCCAGCAGGCCGACCTTGTCGCCGCGCAGCAGGGTGCCGGTGAATTTGTTGACGATGATCTTTTCGCTGCCGGGGTGGCCGAAGCTTTTACTCACATCGGTGAGTTCGGCGACGATCTTGCCGCTTTTCTCGCCGCTGGAGACGTCGAGGTTGACGCGGCCGACGGCGTCGCGCCGGGCCGCGCGGTTGTCGCGCAGCGCTTCAAGGCGGCCGATGCGGGCCACGCTGCGGGTGCGGCGCGCTTCCACGCCTTTGCGTATCCAGACCTCTTCCTGGGCCAGCAGCTTGTCGGCCTTGGCGTTGATGACGGCTTCCTGCGCCATCTGCTCTTCTTTTTGCACCAGGTACTGGGCGAAGTTGCCGGGGTAGCTGTTCAGCTTGCCTCGGTCCAGCTCGACGATGACAGTGGCGACCTGGTCGAGGAAAGCCCGGTCATGGGTGATGGTGATGATGCTGCCGTTGAAATTGACCAGCAACTCCTCCAGCCACGCGATGGAGTCCAGGTCCAGATGGTTGGTCGGCTCGTCGAGCAGCAGCACGTCGGGCTTGGCGACCAGCGCCTGGGCCAGGGCCACGCGTTTTTTGGTGCCACCTGAGAGGGAGCCGACGATGGCGTCCTTGTCCAGGTGCAGGCGGTGCAGGGTTTCCTCGACGCGCTGCTCCCAGGTCCAACCGTCCAGTGCCTCGATTTCGGATTGCAGGGCGTCCAGGTCGGTGTTTTCGTCGGCCGCCAGGTATTGCTCCACCACGTGGCGGGTGCGCGCCAGTCCGGCGCTGGCTGCGATGAAGACGGTGGCGTGCGGATCCAGGCTGGGCTCCTGCGGCACATAGGCGATGCGCAGGTTCTGCTGCAGCTGCAGCGTGCCATCATCGGGTTTTTCGAGGCCGGCGAGGATTTTCAGCAGGGACGACTTGCCGGTGCCGTTGCGGCCTATCAGGCCTATGCGCTGGTTGCTCTCAAGGGAAAAATCTGCGTGGTCCAGCAGTGCGACGTGCCCAAAAGCGAGTTGGGCGTCCAGTAAGGTAATAAGTGCCATAAGGGGCCAGATTATCCGCCCCTGCCGTGACGGCGCCCATTTCCCCGCCGCGGCAAGGCCATCGGCAGTCCCGGGCCGGCGCTTGGCAAACCGGCAACAGCGATGTGGCGCCGCCGCCCTATCGCCTCCCGGAGCTCGTCTATATAGTCTCTGATTCCGGCGACGCATCGCTGAGGGAGGCTTTGTGGAACTGCAGATCAATGGCCAGCTCATCCAGGCCGACGCCGATGCCGGCATGCCCTTGTTATGGCTGCTGCGCGATGTGTTGAACATGACCGGCACCAAGTTCGGCTGCGGCGTGGCGGCCTGCGGCGCCTGCACGGTGCGGGTTGACGGCCAGGCGGTGCGCTCCTGCGTGGTGCCGGTGTCCGCCGTGCTCGGCAAGCGCATCCAGACCATCGAGGCGCTGGGAACACCGGACAAGCCCCATGCCCTGCAGCTGGCCTGGATCGCCGAGCAGGTACCGCAATGCGGCTATTGCCAGTCGGGCATGCTGATGGCGGCCGCCGCCTTGCTCGACAAGACCCCCAAGCCGACGGATGCCGACATTGACGCGGCCATGACCAATATCTGCCGCTGCGGCACCTACCAGCGCATCCGCGTGGCCATCAAACGGGCGGCCGGCATGGCGCCCGGCGGCGCGGTGAAGAAGGCGAAGGCATGAAAAGGCGGGCCTGGTTGTTCAGCGCGGCGGGTGCAACCGGCGCCTTGCTGGTCGGCTGGAGCGTGCTGCCTGCGCGGTCGCGCCTGGGCAGCGCGGCCCGGCCCTGGCTGGCCGGCGCCTCGCCCGACCTGACGGGCGTGGTCTTCAATGGCTGGATCAAGATACGCGCCGACGGCGGCGTGGTGCTGGCCATGCCGCGCAGCGAAATGGGGCAGGGCGTGCACACGGCGCTGGCCATGCTGGTGGCCGAAGAGCTCGATGTGCCGCTGGCGCGGGTCGGCGTGGAGCAGGCCGGCGCCGACACGATTTACGGCAATGTCGCGATGCTGGTCGGCAGCCTGCCTTTACACCCGCTGGAGGTGGACGACTACGCGGCCGAGGGCGCGCCCAGGGTGCGGCCAGTCAAGGTCCGGCTCGGCGAGTGGATGGTAGGCAAGCTGGCCCGTGAGCTGGGCATCAACGCTACGGGCGGGTCGTCCAGCGTGGCCGATGCCTGGGATGTGCTGCGCACGGCGGCGGCCACGGCCCGGGCCTCCTTGCTGGGCGCTGCTTCGCTGGACTGGAAGCTGCCGGTGGACGAACTCAGCATCAGCAAGGGCGTTATTTCCCATCCGTCGGGGCCCTCGGCGCACTATGGGGAGCTCGCAAAGTTCGCCGCGGCGACGCCGCCGGGCGAAGTGAAGCTCAAAAGCCGCAAAGACTGGACGCTGATAGGGCGCAGTCCTCCGCGCCCGGACTTGCCCGCCAAGGTCAACGGCACGGCCGTCTTTGGCCTGGATGTGCGCCTGCCCGGCATGCTTTACGCGGCGGTCCGGCTCTGCCCCATGCTGGGCGGCTCGGCTGGCACCATCCATGCCGATGCAGCGCAGGCGCTGCCCGGGTTTGAGCGCCTGGTGCGTCTGCCGGCCTATGCGGGCTCCACTGCCGGCTTCGCCGTAGTGGGAAAAACCTGGTGGCAAGCGCAGCAGGCGGCTTTGGCGGTGCCGGTGGATTGGCAACAGCGCCCGGCGGGGCCTCTGGACAGCGCGCGGATCGGTCTGGCGCTGCAGGCTGCGCTCGATGGCGAAGAGGGTCACATTTTTTATGAAAAGGGTGATGCCGGCAAGGCCGAAGCGGCCGCCACCCGGAAAATCGACGCGCTGTACGGCGCTCCATACCTGGCCCACGCCACGCTGGAACCCATGAACTGCACCGCACAGGTCAAGGACGGCAAGGTCTGGCTCTGGGCGCCCACGCAGGTGCCGCAAATGGCGGTGGCCGCAGCCGCACGGGTGGCCCGCGTCACGCTGGAAGACGTCCAGCTCACCGTGACGCTGCTCGGAGGCGGCTTCGGCCGCAGGCTGGAGGTGGATTGCGTGGCCCAGGCCGTGCGGATAGCCCTGGAATGCGGCGGCCGGCCGGTTCAACTGATCTGGTCGAGGGAGGAAGACACCACCCATGACTTCTACCGGCCGATGCAGCGGGCCAGGCTCAGCGCGGCGGTGGATGCGGCCGGCCAGGCTGCCAGCCTGCAAATCAAGTCGGCCGGGGATGCCATCACCCCGCGTTGGCTGGAGCGCAACGTCCCGGCGCTGGCCGCGCCCGTGGAGACGCCCGACAAGAGCGCCGCGGAGGGCTTGTTCGACCTGCCCTACGGCTTTGCCCACCAGAAGATGTCGCACATAGCCACGCGCTCCGGCGTGCCTGTGGGTTATTGGCGCTCCGTGGGACATTCGCACAATGCCTTCTTCTCGGAGAGCTTTATGGACGAACTGGCCCTGGATGCGGGGCAGGATCCGCTGGCTTTCAGGCGCTCCTTATTAGAAGAAGCGCCCCGGCACCTGGCCGTTCTGGATCTGGCTGCCATCAAAGCGGGCTGGGGCACAGCACTGCCCGCCGGAAGGGCCCGTGGCTTGGCCCTGCATGAATCCTTCGGCTCCATCGTGGCGCAAATAGTGGAGGTGTCCCTGCAAAACGGCGCGCCGCGCGTTCACCGCGTTGTCTGTGCAGTGGATTGCGGCACGGTCGTCCAT
>NZ_CALRNF020000035.1:0-25000 GCF_943369415.1 Polaromonas sp. YR568 | reverse complement strand
TGCACGAATGGCGTAATGATGGCCACACTGTCTCCTCCTGAGACTCAGCGAAGTTGAAATGTTTGTGATGATGCAATCTCCCCGCGGAAAGACGGAAAGACCCCATGAACCTTTACTGTAGCTTTGTATTGGACTTTGAACAGATCTGTGTAGGATAGGTGGGAGGCTTTGAAGTGTGGTCGCTAGATCGCATGGAGCCAACGTTGAAATACCACCCTGGTGTGTTTGAGGTTCTAACCTAGGTCCATTATCTGGATCGGGGACAGTGCATGGTAGGCAGTTTGACTGGGGCGGTCTCCTCCCAAAGTGTAACGGAGGAGTTCGAAGGTACGCTAGGTACGGTCGGACATCGTGCTAATAGTGCAATGGCATAAGCGTGCTTAACTGCGAGACTGACAAGTCGAGCAGATGCGAAAGCAGGACATAGTGATCCGGTGGTTCTGTATGGAAGGGCCATCGCTCAACGGATAAAAGGTACTCTGGGGATAACAGGCTGATACCGCCCAAGAGTTCATATCGACGGCGGTGTTTGGCACCTCGATGTCGGCTCATCTCATCCTGGGGCTGTAGCCGGTCCCAAGGGTATGGCTGTTCGCCATTTAAAGAGGTACGTGAGCTGGGTTTAAAACGTCGTGAGACAGTTTGGTCCCTATCTTCCGTGGGCGCTGCAGATTTGAGGAAGCCTGCTCCTAGTACGAGAGGACCGGAGTGGACACACCTCTGGTGTACCGGTTGTCACGCCAGTGGCATTGCCGGGTAGCTATGTGTGGAAGAGATAACCGCTGAAAGCATCTAAGCGGGAAACTCGTTTCAAGATTAGATCTGCCGGGGCCTTGAGCCCCCTAAAGAGTCGTTCAAGACCAGGACGTTGATAGGTCAGGTGTGGAAGCGCAGTAATGCGTTAAGCTAACTGATACTAATTGCTCGTGCGGCTTGACCCTATAACTTTGATTAATTCGAAGTTGTTATGCCAAGTTGACGCATTCAAAAGGCACAGCTCAGCAGCTGTGCGAATCTAAATACAGGCTGATTTACTCTATGAATTCGATGGGTTGTTCTTTGGACAACCTGTCAACAAGTTATGCCTGATGACCATAGCAAGTTGGTACCACTCCTTCCCATCCCGAACAGGACAGTGAAACGACTTAGCGCCGATGATAGTGCGGATTCCCGTGTGAAAGTAGGACATCGTCAGGCTCTTACAGCAAGGAACGCCCGGTTGATTTTTGATCAGCCGGGCGTTTTCTTTTGTGCGTCCGGTATATAGCCTGGTCGCTAGTAATTAAAAAAAAGCCCGCATGGACTCATGCGGGCTTTTTGCTTTTGCGATGCGCCAAAATGCGGCGCGAAAACCAAGCGATGGGGGGTGCGCTGGCTCCGCGGAGAAAGCAGACCCTGCGGGCCGGCGTGATCGACCAAGTCGCTCAGCGATTCTCAATCAAAATTCCGTCTCTCTTTGCCACGCCGGCAGTGACTAGTTCAGCGCTCAACTGCTCTACCCACGCAGTAACCGGGATATCTGCGAAGAACTTGTCTTTGATTTGCATGAAATACGGCGTTGCAACGGCCCACCGCACAAACTCGTTGAAATCCTGGCGTTGGATTTCGAGTAATTTGAACTTCAACAAGACCTTGGCTGCGTGGCGTGCATGCCTGGACGGGTTGCTGACAAATGAATCCAGGCGTTGACGCGCATGTGCCAGCGCTTCAGGCGCGTAAGCGAAGACGCGGCCATGTCCGGGAATGACGGTTTTAGGGTTCAACCGCTCAATCAAATCAAGGGTCGCGGCAACTTCGGAGAACGCTTCGGCTCCCTCCAGCTCGGGAAACACCACGCCAAAACCGTTCTCCCACAGGGCATCTGCAGAAATCAGCAGCCGGCTTTGAGGCTCAAAGAAGATCAGTGAGTAGGGATCATGTCCAGGCGCCGCGTGAACTTGCCACATTTCTGCTCCGAACCGCGTGGAATCTCCCGGTTGGAGCGCCTGCGTGAAGTTGAATTGCGGGCAAAGCTGCCCCGTCGGCAAATAAGTCAGTGCAATCGGGTCCCAATTGGCGACCTGTTGTGCATGACCGGGAGGAATAAGGGTACGGAGATCAGGGTAACGCGCCTGCAAAGCCGCATTTCCGCCGCAATGATCGCTGTGCAAATGCGTATTCACGAGAACATCGAGAGGCCGCGAGCCCAAGATCGACTCAACGAGCGAGAGCGTCTGCGGCGAATGCGTGCAATAACCGCTATCGACCAGGGCGGTTTCGTCGCCGCCTGTGAAAAGAATATTGTTGGCAGAAAGCCAACCGCGCTCGAAAACATGCAGGCCGGCAGGCAAATTGGGTGCGGCCATCAGCTGCGGCCGGCTAAATAACACTCAGGCTGACGCGCGCAATTCACGCCTGAGGATTTTTCCGACATTGGTTTTGGGCAGGTCATCGCGAAATTCAATGTATTTGGGCCGTTTGTAACCCGTGAGATGCTGCTTGCAATAGGCACTCACGTCGTCCTCGGTCAGTGTAGGGTCGTTTTTGACCACAAAAACCTTGATGGCTTCGCCTTGTTTGTCGTCGGCAATGCCGACGGCGGCGCATTCAATAACGCCAGGGCACAGGGAAATCACATTTTCGAGCTCGTTCGGGAAGACATTAAAGCCCGAAACAATGATCATGTCCTTTTTGCGGTCGATGATTTTGGTGTAACCGCGCTCGTCCATGATGCCGATATCGCCGGTGCGCATAAAACCGTCGGATGTGAACGCTCTCCTGTTCTCCTCAGCTTGCCGGTAGTACCCAGTCATGACCTGCGGTCCCTTGATGCATATCTCGCCGGGCTCTCCGAGCGCCAGTGACGCCCCTCCATCATCCTTGATGGCGATCTCGATGCTGGGCAAAGGCAGGCCAATGGTGCCGGTGAACTCCCTGTTGGTCACCGGGTTGTTGGTGCCGATGGCGCAGGTCTCACTCATGCCCCAGCCTTCGATCATGGGGCAGCCCGTGACTTGCAGCCAGTGTTTCGCCGTGCCTTCGGAAGCCGCCATGCCGCCGGCCTGCGACACGCAAAGGTTTGAAAAGTCCACCGACTTGAACTGCGGATGCTGGAGCAGGGCATTGAACAGCGTATTGACCGCCGGCAACAGGTGAAAGGGCCGTTTCTTGAGCACCTCGATGAATTTCCCGAAGTCGCGCGGATTGGGAATCAGCGTCAGATGGGCGCCCCACCGAATGGTGAGCAGGCACAGCGTCAGCGCGAAGATGTGATACAGCGGCAATGCTGCGATGTTGTTGGTTTTGCTGACGTCGCCTACCCGCTTCAGGGCGGGCGTGAACCATTCTTCTGCCTGCAAAATTGCGGCGACGATGTTGCGATGGGTGAGCACCGCGCCCTTCGATAAGCCCGTGGTTCCGCCGGTGTACTGCAGAAAAGCGACGGAGTCCAATGTACTCTGCGCGGGCTTGAGCGTCAGGCGGCTGCCGTCGGCGATCGCGCGATTGAACGCGGTCACCTTGCGGCCATCACCCAGAGAAAGCTTGTACGCCGGCACCAGCTTGGCGAGATGGCGGACAGCAAACGTGATCCATTGCCCGTACCAAAAACCCAGCAGATCCCCCATGGACGCCATGACGACGTTCTTCACAGGCGTGCGTTCAATCACCTCCGCCAGGGTGGCAGCGAAGTTCTCCAGGATGACGATCGTCGTCGCGCCGGAATCACGCAGTTGGTGCTCCAGTTCGCGCGCCGTGTACAGCGGATTGACGTTCACGCAGGTATAACCTGCGCGCAAGATCGCTGACATGGTGACGGCGAACTGCGGCACGTTCGGCAACATGATGGCGACGCGCGCACCGGGTTCGAGGCCCAGGCTCTGCAGCCATGCGCCCAATGCCGATGAAAGACCGTCGAGCTGGCCGTAGCTCATCCAGCGGTCCATGCAGACCGAGAAAGGTTTGGACGCATTCTTCTTGAACGAGTCTTCCAGCAGCTGGGTCAGTGAGCGAAACTGTTCGGTGTCGATCTCGTGCGAAACGCCTTCGGGATAACTCTTGAGCCAATGCTTGTTCATACAAACTCCTTACGGCTCATTGTGGAAGGCGCCTGGCGGAATCCGTATGGGGCTTGTCCTAATGCGGGCGCTATATCAGGGCCCGGCAGCCAGCAAATGGCCCAATCTGGTCTCGCAGGTGACAGCATCGTCCTCGAACAGCGAATGAATCCATGCCGTCTCGCGGTCCTTGATCACCTTGAGGAACTCGCCGGCGCCGCGCATATTGGCGAAGGCGTCGAAGCCGGTTTCCAGGAAATGCTGCAGCGAATTCAAGCCGGCCGCGGTCGCGGGTCCGCGCATCATCTTGAGCAAAGTACGAAGCCCGAACATCTTTGTGAGGCGATCAAGCTCCTGACCCAGATGCAAGACTACCTCAAGCTGCTGCTTTCGCGCCGCGATGTCTCCCACGCGGCGCCAGCAGCGGATGTAGCGGGCGCACTCGTCGCCTGGCGACAGGGCCGCAGTATCCGCCAGCCATTCGCGTGCCATCAGGTCGTCGAGTTGCTCCGTCAGCGCATGCACTTCCGCGAGTGCGGCCGCGGTGTTGACCACAGGCTGCGGAAAGAGTTTGGCAATAGTGCCGGCGATGCGCGCGAACTGCTGGTCGCGCTCGGCATAGTCCTTGTCGCTGTAAAGCTCCTGCAGGAAGAAAGTGGCCGCCGTCTTGTACCGGTGGCTGTGCAGCAGGTCGGAATAAGTGGCCTGAAATCGGCGTGCCTGAAAGCGCTTGACCTCGGCACTGGCTCGGGCCAGTGGCGGGTCGGCCCTGTGCTGTTGCCGGAGCTGCGCAACTGTCTGTAGCGCGTCGTGAATTTGTTGTGCGGTGGCGTCCATACAAACCCGGAGTTTATCTAGGTACGGCCCCCTATTGAAACTTAAATGCCCATGCGAAACTGCCTGGATGCAAAGAAGAACGCTCCTCAAGCTCGGCGCCGCGTCGGCCGCGGTGCTGCTGGTCGCCGGCGGCACGGCTGCTTTGCTGCAACCCGGACTCGAGGGCGGCACGCTGAGCACTTCGGGCCGCGAGGTGTTCTCCGCCGTCGGGCGCGCCGTGCTGGACAAAACCCTGCCGGCAGACGACGGTGCGCGGCAGATCGCATTGAACGGCCTGCTCAGCCGCGTCGACGCGCTGCTGCTGTCCTTGCCTCCTCACGCGCTGGCCGAGTTATCGCAGCTGCTGGCGCTACTCGCGAGCGCTGCGGGCCGGCGCACGCTGGCGGGGCTGAGTCAGCCTTGGCCTGAAGCATCCGTCGCCGACATCCAGCTAGCGCTTCAGGACATGCGCCTGTCACGGCTCGCATTGCGCCAGCAGGCCTACGCCGCCCTGCATGAAATCACCGCGGGCGCGTATTTTTCCGACCCGGCCAGCTGGCCGCTGCTGGGCTACCCCGGCCCGTTGAAAATCTGAAGGCCACGAAAGCAGCATGAGCCAATTGAAAGATCCGATCCGCGAAGGCCTTGCGCGCGGCTGGAAAGTCATGGGCGGCGGGCTCGCCTCCGCGCCGCAAAACATACTCTGCGACGTCGCCATCATCGGCAGCGGCGCCGGCGCCGGCATCACGGCCGAACTGCTGGCCAACGCTGGCCTGCAAGTCGTGATCATCGAAGAGGGCCCGCTCAAAAGCAGCAGCGACTTCAACCAGAAAGAATCCGAAGCCTATCCGTCGCTGTACCAGGAAAGCGCGGCGCGGAAAACCGAAGACAAAGCCATCAACATCCTGCAGGGGCGTTGCGTGGGGGGCTCTACTACCGTGAACTGGACCAGTTCGTTTCGCACGCCGGGCTCCACGCTTCAATTCTGGCAAGACCGGCACGGGCTGGACGGCTACACCGTGGAAGCGCTGGCGCCCTACTTCGCCCAGGCGGAGCAGCGCCTGAACATCACACCCTGGCTGGTGCCGCCCAATGAGAACAACGACCTGCTGCGAAGGGGCGCGGCCAAGCTCGGGATTCCTGCTTCGGCGATCTCGCGCAACGTCAAAGGCTGCTGGAACCTCGGCTCCTGCGGCCTGGGCTGCCCGACCAATGCCAAGCAATCCATGCTGGTCACCACCATTCCCGCGGCGCTCGACAAAGGCGCGCAGTTACTGACCGAGACCCGCGCGGAAAAGTTTGAGCTGGCCAACGGCAAGGTCACCGCGCTGCTGTGCCGCAGCCTGAATGCCAACGGCACGTCGGCAGGCTCTGTCATCAAGGTTATCGCCAAACACTACGTGCTCGCCGGCGGCGCGATCAACTCGCCGGCCGTGCTGCTGCGCTCGCAGGCGCCCGACCCGCATGGCGTGCTGGGCGCGCGTACCTTTCTGCATCCCGTCGTCATGTCCTCCAGTGTGTTCGAGCACAAAGTGGAAGCCTGGAGCGGCGCGCCGCAAACCATTTATTCCGACCATTTCCTCGAGACACAGGCGATCGACGGGCCCATAGGCTACAAGCTCGAGGCGCCGCCGCTGCACCCGGTCATCTTTGCGTCGACCGTGCCCGGTTTCGGCCAGGGCCAGCATGACCTGCTCAAATCCTTCCCCTGCAACCACACCCTGCTCGCGCTGCTGCGCGACGGCTTTCACGACGAATCCCGGGGTGGCCAGGTCAAGCTGCGCAACGACGACTCCGCCGTGCTGGACTATCCGTTGACGGGCTACGTCATGGAAGGCGCGCGCAGGGCGTTGCTCTCCATGATGGAAATCCAGTTCGCGGCGGGTGCGAAGCAGGTGTTGCCGCTGCATGAAATGGCGCAGCCCTATACCTCCTGGGCGCAGGCGCGCGATGCGGTCAATGCCTTGCCCATGAAGCCCTTGCTGACCCGAGTGGTGAGCGCCCACGTCATGGGCGGTTGCGGCCTGGCAGGCAACGAACGTCACGGCGTTACCCGTCCTGACGGGGTGCACTGGCAACTCGAGAACCTGTCCATCCACGACGGCTCCCTGTTCCCGACCAGCATAGGCGCTAATCCGCAGCTGTCCGTTTACGGCATCGTGAACCGCCTCGCTCAAGTGCTGGCTGCGCGGCTTTCGGGCCGGTCTGTCACACTGGCCTGACATACTGCGGGTTGATTCCGCCGCGTTCTCCTTTTGCCTGACTCATGCTGGCCCAACTACAAAGACTCATTACCCTGTCCCTGGTCGCCGCCGCCATTGGCTGGCTGCTCTGGTTTCGCGGCGACTCACCTGTACTGGCCGTCACGGGTTTTCTCGTCATCGCGCTGGGCTACACCGCTTTCCTGGCACTTGAATTCGTTTTCCTCCACCACGTCAACAAACGGGACCCGGCGCCGCAACCTACCTGGATGGAACTGCTACGCGCCTGGGTGGGCGAGACCTTGACGGCGCCGCGCGTGTTTTGCTGGCGCCAGCCTTTTCGCATGAACGTGGTGCCGGACAGGCTTGCGCCCGCCGCGGCAGTCCACGGGCGCCGCGGCGTCGTGTTTGTGCACGGCTTCTTCTGCAATCGTGGTTTGTGGACGCCTTGGCTCCGGCGCGTTCAGGCCGGCGGCCGCGCCTTTGTCGCCGTCAACCTCGAACCGCTCTTCGGCTCCATCGACGACTATGCGCCCCAGATCGACGACGCGGTCCGGCAAGTCACCGAGGCCACGGGCTTGCCGCCGCTGCTGGTATGCCACAGCATGGGCGGGCTGGCCGTGCGGGCATGGCTCAAACGCATGCGGGCCGAGGCGCGCGTGTTTCACGTCGTCACCATAGGGACGCCGCACCGGGGAACCTGGCTGGCGCGTTTCGGCCACGGCCACAACGGCCGCCAGATGCGGCTGCTGTCCGACTGGCAGGCACAGCTGGACCACGAAATGCCGGTCGGCCGCCACGCCTTGTTCACCTGCTGGTATTCCAACTGTGACAACATCGTGTTCCCGACCTCCACCGCCACCCTGCCCGGGGCGGACAACCGCCTGGTGCGCGGCGCCGCCCACGTGCAGATGGCCTTCTTGCCGCATGTCATGGATGACACCTTGGCCATGCTGGAGCGCGAACCGCCCTGAAAAGGGCGGGGTGTAGCTGAGGCACGCGCGAGTCGAGTGCTTGTGTTGATGTGAATTTGTCACAGAAATGAGCGGTCATATTCACTATCTACATTTCGTGACGCTTTCTATGCTCATCTATTTGTAGGATGGAGCGCCCCGTGACCCTGTACGCACAGCCCAATGCCGCCTTCCTGGAGCTTGCCTCCGCATTTTCCCCGGATGAAACAGGCTCGGATTCGGCACCTGCGCTGCTGATGCTGCTGGTGGATGAACTGGCCCATGGGGTGCTTGTCGTCACCGCCCAGGGGCGCATCCTGCATGCCAACCAGGCGGCCCGGCGCGAACTCGACCATGCCGCTGTTCTGGGTGCGGAAAAGGGTGAGCTCAGGGTGCTCATGCCGGCCGATGCCAAGGCTTTCCAGAGCGCCATGGGCAAGGCCATCGCCGGAAAACGCGGGCTCATCAAGCTGGCGGCCGAGGGCGTGGATTTCACGTTGGCACTCGTTCCGCTACAGCGGCAGGCAGGCATCCCCTGCGACCGGATCGCGCTCGTGCTGTCACGCGTCGGGGTCAGCGAGTCCGGCGTGTTTGGCGCGTTTGCCCGCAACCACGGCCTCACGCACACGGAGGAGCAGGTGCTGGTCTTGCTGTGCCGCTGCCTGAGCACCCCCGAGATCGCCATCCAGATGAAGGTCGCCGTCTCCACCGTGCGCAGTCACGTGCGCAGCCTGTGCGCCAAGACCGCCTCCAGCGGCGTGCGCGAACTGGTCAATCGCGTGGCGATCTTGCCGCCCATCGCCCCATTGCCGCTCGGACAAATCCATTAAGCGATTGATCGCCGCAACGGGCCGGCACGTGCTAGATTACGACTCTCCTCATGAGTCTCTGCATATGCCTCCCGAAGAAGACCTTTACGCCAATTTGATACCTGAATTACGCACTCTTGCCATGCGCGGCGTGGTGCGAAGTTACCCCAAAAAAGCGGTCGTCATCAATGAAGGCGAGATCGGGGACAGCCTGTTTGTGCTGCTCAAGGGCAGCGTCAAGGTGTTCTCCATGGACGAAAGCGGCCGGGAAATCACCTACGGCAGGATTCATTCAGGCGATTATTTCGGTGAAATGTCGCTCGATGGCGGCCCTCGCTCCGCTTCGGTGATCACCCTGGAGCCTTGCACTTGCGCTGTGCTGAGCCGTGCGGAAGTGAGCGAGCACTTGGTGGATGAGCCAGGGTTTGCCATCAATTTGGTCGTCCAGGTCATTCGCCGCGCCCGTTCGGCCACCGAGGCCGCCCGGAACATGGCGCTGCTGGACGTCTATGGCCGCCTCATCGCCGTGCTGGAAGAGCACGACGACGTGACCACCCGCAATACCGCCGCAGGCCTGACCCTCGAGTCCATCACCCACCAGGACATTGCCAGCCGCGTCGGCGCCTCCCGCGAGATGGTCAGCCGCCTGCTCAAAGACCTTGAAAAGGGCGGCTACATCGAAATGGGCACCAAGCGCATCACGCTGCTCAAAAAACTCCCCAGCCGCTGGTAGCTGGCCGGTGGTTGCCTTTCTCTCGGGCCTTGCCGTGAACCGGGCTGCCCAGCAGCGCGGCTTGCCGCGCGCGGGCTCTCTTTGCACAGAGGTGCCGCATTGGTGAAACCCGCCTACAACTGTTTTTGCTTTGCCATTCCTTCCAAGCTTTTTCGCAAACTCGCCGAAAAAGCCGGTGAAGACGCCCGCAGCCAGCTCCATGGCCACCTGGAAAGCAGCATGCGGCTGCGCGCGCACCGCAACATTTGCGCCAGGCAAGGGGTGCCAGCCGCTCCCCCGGTGCCGTCGCCCCAGTCGTTCATGCCGGCCCTGGCCTATCGCCGCAGTATTTTTAATGCCGGCACCGACACCGACCTGCCGGGTAAACCCGTGCGGCATGAAGGAGACAAGCCGGTCCGGGACCTTGCCGTCAACCAGGTGTATGACAACACCGGCCTCGCGCTGAATTTTTACCACCAGGTTTTCGGGCGGGATTCCATCGACAACCGCAGCATGCGCGTGGACTCGGCCGTGCATTTCGGCAAGAACTTCGCCAATGCCATGTGGACCGGCGAACAGATGGTCTACGGCGACGGCGACCAGAACGTGGGCGGTTTTACCGAGGCGCTGGACATCATCGCTCACGAGCTGAGCCATGGCGTCCTCCAGCACATGATTCCCGGCGGCCTGGGGGTGTACCGGCTGCCCGTGAAAGACCGCGAATTCCGCGAGCAGACCTATGCCCTTCAGGGCCAGGCGGGCGCGCTCAACGAATCCTTTTGCGACGTCATGGGCAGCATGATCAAGCAGTGGCATGCGGGCCAGACGGTGAGCCAGGCAAACTGGCTGCTGGGCGAAAACATGCTGGCGCCGCAGCACGGCAAGGCCATACGCTCCCTGAAAGACCCCGGCAACCGCAAGCTCACCTGGTACGACGACGACCAGTTCAAGACCATGGAGCAATTCGTTGACGGTGCCGACGTCCACGACAGTTCAGGCATACCCAACCACGCGTTTTATTTGGCCGCCAAAAAAATAGGCGGGCACTCCTGGGAGAAAGCGGGCCTCATCTGGTACGAGGCCTTCGCCAAACTCAAACCCAAGGCCGGTTTCCTGGATGCGGCGCGCGCGCCGGGCCGCGCGGCCGGCGCGCGCTTCGGCAGTAAGTCGAAAGAGTACAACGCCGTTGTCGCCGCCTGGCAGGCCGTGAAGGTGCTCACTTAAGGCGAAACCACTAATGCCTTGATTTGTTGAGGGCGTCGTGCAACGATTCGGCTTATGGGTTTTCCTGTTGTGGAGAGGGACAAAAAAGAGATGTCGTTGCGCTGTGTATCGTGCCTGAACGTGAATCCGGTTTCCAACCGGTTTTGCGGTAACTGTGGCGCCGCCTTTGGGCCCAGTGTGCAGGAGCCCGCGAGCGCCTTGCCCACGCTGCCGCCGGAAATTCAGTGGGGTGCGCTCAAGCATGCCACCATCCTGTTCGCGGACGTCGTCAGCTCCACAGAGCACGTGGCCGGGCTCGATCCCGAGCAGGCCATGGAGCAATTGCGGCCCGCCGTGCAGCGCATGTGCAATGCCGTGGAACGCTTCGGCGGCACCGTGGTGCGCACGCTGGGCGATGGCATCATGGCCTTGTTCGGCGTGCCCCGCGCGCTGGAGGGCCACGCCAGCCTGGCCTGCGAGGCCGCGCTGGCGATGCAGTCGGCCTTCGACGGACAGGGCCAGGGCCTGCGCATCCGCGTGGGCCTGCACTCGGGCCAGGTGGCGCTGGATCCCGAAGCGGTCGACGCCACCCGCGGCGGCGGCGTACACGGCCATGCCATCCATCTGGCCAGCCGCGTCGTGGCGCTGGCCGAGCCCGGCGGGATTTGCCTCACGGCCGACTGCCTGGCACTGGTCCGCTCCGCCTGCGACGCGCGGCCCATGGGCAAGCACCCGCTCAGGGGTATCGCGGAGCCCGTCGAACTGCACGCCCTGCTGGGCATGAAAAACGACGTGCAAAGCCACAATTTCCACGAGGCGGCGCTGTCGCCCTTCCGGGGGCGCGCGCAAGAGCTCAGCGCGCTGCAGGCCGCGCTGTTGCGCGCCGAAAACGGCGAAGGCTCCGTCATCGGTTTGTCCGGCGCGCCGGGCACGGGCAAGAGCCGGCTGTGCCACGAATTCTCGCAGTGGTGCCATGTCCGCGGCATTCCCGTGTCGGAGGTCCGCACCCAGCTTTATGGCCATGCCACACCCCTGCAGCCGGTGCTCCTCCTGCTGCGAAGCTGTTTTTTCCACATCACGCAGGCGCACGATGCGGCCGGCGCGCGCGAATGCATTGCGCGGGGCCTGGCAAAGCTCGGTACCGTGTCGGCCGACGACCTGGCCCTGCTCAGCGAATTCCTCGGTGTGGCCGACGCCGACAGCCAGCCCTGCACGCTGAACGCCAAGGCGCGCCGCGCACGGCTGCTCGGTTTGCTGCATGAACTGGTGAAGCAGGCCGGCGCGAGCACTTCCGTCATTGTTTTTGAAGACCTGCATTGGCTGGATGAGGCCAGCGCGGAATTTCTTTCGGCGCTGGTGTACGCGGTCGCGGGCACGCACACCCTGCTGCTGCTCAACTACCGGCCGGTCTACCAGGCGCCGTGGTCGGCGTTGCCCCACTTCAAGGCCATGCCGCTGGCGGATTTGAGCACGGCCGATACCCAGGCGCTGGTGTACGAACGGCTCAAGCATTTTCCCGAACTGCAGGACTTCTTCCCGCTCATCGTCGAACGCTCCGCCGGCAACCCGTTTTTTGCCGAAGAGCTGATGCATTCGCTGATCGAAAAAAGCGCGTCGCTGGGCGTCTCCGGCCACAGGAAAGCGGACATCGCGTCCCTGGTCCACGCGCTGCCCGCCACCGTTCAGGCCGTGATCGGTGAGCGCATAGACCGGCTGGTGGCCACCCAGAGGACGCTGCTGCATATCTGCGCCGTGATCGGCAAGGAAATTCCGGTGGCCGTGCTGGAAGAAGTCGCCGTCTACCTCGTAAGCCAGCTGGAAACCGGCCTGGACGGCCTGTGCGAGGCCGAACTGCTGCAATTGCTGCGGGAAATCGCCGGCGGCCGGCGCTTTGCCTTTCGCCATCCGCTCATCCAGGAAGTGGCCTACAACACCCAGCTGCGGGCGCGGCGGGCCAACCTGCATGCCGCCGTGGCCATTGCCATGGAAGCGCACTACAGCGCGCAGCCCGGCGAGTTTGCCGCGCTGATCGCCTATCACTACGAAGCCGCCGGGCAGTTCCTCAACGCTGCGCAGCATGAAGCGCGCGCGGCCAAATGGACGGGCTCGACCAACTCCGGGCAGGCGATCAAACACTGGCGCAAGGTGTGGACCTTGCTGGACGGGCAGGAGCGCTCACCCGGCATAGATCTGCTGAGGGCCCTGGCGGGCGGGCGCATCATGTACCTCGGCTGGCGCGAAGGGCTGGACCCGCAGGAGGTCCAGAAAATCAGCCACGAGGCGATCAACCTTGCCAGGCAGGCCGACACCCGCCTGGAGCAACTGCTGCTGTTCGCGCAGGGGCGCATCGTGCAGTCGGGCGGCGGGCCTGCGGATGACTACGTCGCCTGCGTCCGCAACGCGCTGTCGCTGACGCCCCCGGGCAAAGACAGCGGGCGGGTCGCCATGCTCAATGTGGCGCTCAGCCAGGCGTATGGCTGGGCCGGGCTGCTGGAGCAGGGGCTGGACGCGAACGATGCCGCGCTGCTGGGAATCGCCCACATCGACCAGTTCGACCGCGAGTTCATCGATTTCAGCATTGAGCAGTGGCTCTTCGGCATCCGCGCGCGCCTGTTGATACGCATGGGCCGGCTGGAAGAAGCCCAGCAGTGCCTGCAGCAGATGGAGGCCGCCGACGGCGGGCTCAACGATCCGGTGATAGAGCAGATTGCCCATTACCTTTATGTGGAGCTGGCCCTGTGTTATCGCGACACGGCGCGCGCGCAAAAGCATTCAGCCAGGGTATCGAAAATCGCGCAAGACCACAAAAGCCCGTATTCAAGGGCCTTCGCCCTTTGGTGCGGAGGCCTGGTCGAAGCCACCGCCGGCAACCTGGAGTCGGCGCAGCAAAACTATTCGCAGGCGCTCGAATTGATCATGGGCACCCGCGCCGCCGTGGAGTTTGAAACCGAAATCCGGGTCAGCCTCGCGGAGCGCCATTACCAAGCGGGCGATTACGAGCAGGCCCTCGCCGCGGCCAAGGAAGCGCTGGCGCTTTCGCAGCAACGCAGCAACCGCCTAACCGAATGCCGCGCGCTGATTGTCTGGGGCGGCGTCCTCGGGCAAAAAGCCGATGCCGACTCCTGGAACGAGGCGTCGTCGCTGTTCAACCAGGCGGAGCAGTTGATCACCCTCACCGGGGCCCGGCTTTATGAATCGGGGCTGGTCAGCGAGAGAGGCCGCCTGGCGCAATTGATGGCGCGGTGAGCGCCGTGGCCAGGCTCCTGGAGGGCGGACGTTCGCACGAGCAAGGTGTATTCGTCCGGCAGCCCGTAGTCCTGCAACACCTCCACCGTGGCGCCCAAGGCCTGCTCGCAGTGGCGCTGCCAGCGTTCAATCGGTGCCCGGTAGAGTTCCGGCGGGCCTGCTTCCCCGGAAGCCGGCGGCGCGAGGAAATTGACCGCAAACCCGTTGCGGCTGTTGTTGCGCATGTCCGCCAGGGTGCCGGCGACAAAGCTTTCCCACAAGGCCTGCGGCTGGTCCAGCTTGACGTTGAAGATGCCGCTGGCGACCGAATAGTCGGCCGTGCGAGGGCCGGCGCCGGCCACCAGGAACTCCGTCAGCGGGCGCTTGTGCCACAAACCGCGCGCCTGCGCGACCATGGCGGCCGACAGGTCCACCCCAAAGTAGTCGATGTGCGTGTGCCTGTAGCGCCTGGCCAGAAAGGCCAGCAAAGCGCCGTAGCCGCAACCGATGTCATTGAGCGAAAACGGCGCGCCGTCGAAGCGGTGCACGCGCAGCAGTTGCTCAAAACGCAGTTCCTGCGTCGGCACGCAAGGCCAATCGACGCCCAGTGGCGTGGCGCCGTGGAGCTTGACCTTGTGCGTGTAATACCGGTCGATGCCCGCGTACAGCGCCGCGAAAGGATGGTCAGCGGACAGGCGCCCGGTCATGGTGGGAGCCTGTCACCCTGATCACTTCTTGGCGGCGGCTTTCTTCGCGGCCGGTTTTGTGGCGGTCGACTTTTTGGCCGCGGAAATCGGCTGCATCGGGATGGAGATCGTGAGGTAGTCCTGTTCCAGGTAATGGATGGGCTGGCTCTTGTCGATGATCTTCACTTCGGTGTTGGCCTTGTCGCCGCGCATGTCGTGCGAGGTGAAGAAAACCGGCAACGGCGTCTTGGAAGCCAGGTTCTTGATGAGGGCGCCCACAATCGCTGCGTCGCCGTCCAGGCCCTTCTGGTTGGAGCCGTGCCGGTACAGGTTGCCCAGCAGGTTTTGCCAGAGGTTTTTGACCTCGTTGTTGCGGGCGCCCAGGTTCAGGACGGCGCAGCTGGTTTTGAACGAGCGGCCCTTCTTGAAGATCTTGAACTCCTTTTGGAGGTCGACCATTTCCAGGATGCCGCCGAAGTGCGAATCCTTGCCCTGCGAGGGAGCAAAACGCAGGTTCAATTCATCCAGCATCGTCCCGATGTAGATGTCGTGTTCTTTCATGAAAAGGCCCATAAATTTCTCCTGCTGTTACGGTTGATGGAATGGCTGCGCGTCTATCAAAACCCAGTGCGCTCCAACGCTGTGTCGGAACGATTTTTTTCGGGACACCGTGCGTTTTCGCTCGCGGCTCCTCTTTTTAGAGGATATCGTAAGCGAAGTAACAAACTTTTACGTCCTCATTTTGTAGGAGGCGCCACCCGGCGCCCGGGATTGAATGTGATATGGGGCGTGGCGGCTCCATTGCGCAGGGCTATGGCTGCGGAGCCACCGCCGCGTCCCGCAGGGGCAATTCCCCGGGGCGCACGAAAAATCGCCCGATTAGCGTCCCTGCGCCGTGATTTCCTTGGCCGTTACCGACAAAATAAGCACCTTTAATCTTTAGAACAAATAGCGAGACTCCCGGTATGCCCTTGATAGTGGTGATTGATGATGACGCAGGCACACGCATGCTGGTCACCCAAGTGCTGAAAAAAGAAGGCCATGAGGTCATGGAAGCCGACGACGGCGCCAAAGGCCTGGAACTGATCCGCGAGTTCCGGCCGGACGTGGTGGTGAGCGACATCCAGATGCCCCAGCTCGACGGCTTCGAGGTACTCGACCGGGTGCGCAACGACGACGCGCTGGCCACCACCGCCGTGATTTTGCTGACGTCGCTGCAGGACCGCACCCATATGCGCCAGGGCATGACCACCGGCGCCGACGACTACCTGACCAAACCCTTCGCCCCGCAGGAGCTGCGCGAGGCGGTCAACGCGCAGCTCAACAAGCTGACCCGGGCGGAAGCCATGCGCGCCCAGGTGGTGGGCAAGGCCGTGCAGCTGGCGCTGGTGGAGCAGGGCCAGAAGATCAGCGACCTCTACGAGATGCGCATGGCCCAGTCGCTGAGCCAGCAATGGCCCGAAACCGGCACGGTGCAGGACAACGACAAATTCGCCAGCGCCTCGGTGCTGTTCGCCGACATGCGCGACTACGGACTGTGGACGCAGTGCCTGTCCGGCCCGGAACTCAGCGACATCGTCAAGCGGCTCTACAGCAGCGTGGGCGACACCGTCTACCTGTTCGGCGCGCATTACATGCAGTTCGTCGGCGACGGCATGCTGTGCGTGTTCGTCGACGCCAACGACACCCGCTCGGTCAACCACGGCCTGCGCGCCATGCGCGCGGCGCTGGGCCTGGCCGACGCCACCAAGCGCATCGATGCCTATGTGCGCCAGCGCTTCGCCGAGCGCGGCCTGCCGAACTTCTCGCTGGGCGTGGCCGTGCACAGCGGCCCCGTGGCCTTCGCGCGGCTGGACGGCCTGATAGGCCGCTCCGGCCAGACCACGCCCATAGGCGACACCGTGGCCACGGCGCTCAGGCTGTTCCAGGGCCAGCCGCCGCTGGACTGGACGATTGCCGCCAGCGTGCAAGCCACGCGGCTGGTGACCGGCGCGGTGCGCACCGGCCGCCGCGCGCTGGTGCAGGTCGCCGGGCGCGCCAAGCCGCTGGACACCGTGGAAATCGTGGGGCTGGCATGAGGCCGCCCTGGCTCGCGGCCGCGGCCGGCGGCCTGCAGGGGCGCAGCTGGTCGCTGCGCACGGTGCTGGTCACCAGCCTGCTGCTGTTTTCCGTCGTGCCCGCCGCCACGGTCGGCTGGTTTTTGTACCGCAGCAACCTGCAAAGCGTGCAGACGCTGGCCGAGAAGACTGTCGACGGCGTGGTGCAGCGGGTGCAGATCGTCGCCCAGGAGCATGTGGCGCAGGCGCACGTCGTGCTCAACGGCCTGGTTCCCGAGCAAGCCGGCGAAGCGGGCGTGGCGCGCGCGCGCCAGCTGATCCAGAACCCGGTTTTGTTCGAGCAGACCGCATTTGCCATGGCCCGCATGACGCCGCGTGTGCCGCAGATGGCCCTGGCCACCCACCGCGGCGAATACCTGGGCGTGGAGGCGTTGTCGCAAAGCGGCAGCGGCGCCACCCAGGTGGCCGTGCGCAAGGAGGGTGGCCAGGGCCGCAGCTATTTTTCGGCTGAATACCCGGGCGACCGCCGGCAAAAGGCCCGGGAAGACGGCGCGAACTACGAGCCTCGCACCCGGCCCTGGTACCAGGCCGCCATGGAGAACAAAGGCCGCAGCTTCACCGCCGTGTCCCCCTCGGTCGAGCAGAACCAGTTGCTGATCACGCTGGCGCAGCCGGTCTACGGGGGCGACGGCGGCGCGCTGGGCGTGTTCGCGGTGGACCTGCACCTGGCGCAGCTCAAGGAGCAACTGCAGACCATGGTCTTCAGCGCCCATGGCACCGCCTTCATCCTCGACGAGCGCGGCCTGCTGGTCGCCAACTCGACGATAGATCCGTTGTTTACCAGCGCCGGCGGCCGTCTGGAACGCAGCAAGCCGCTGGACAGCCGCAACGGCATCATCCGCAGTGCCTACAACGAGGTAGCCTCCAGCCTGGGGCAAACGCTGCCAGACAGCGTGCAGCGCGTGGCCTTCCTGCGCCGCGTGCCCATGGAGGACGACACGCTCATCGTCGTGCTCAAGCCCTTCGGCGAAAGCCTGGGGCTGCGCTGGAGCCTGGTGGTGGCCGCGCCCGAAAGCGATTTCGCCGCCGCCAGCCAGGCAGCCCTTCGGCAGACGCTGGCCGTGATGGTGTTTGCGCTGGTGCTGGGCGCTCTGCTGGCCACCTGGCTGGCCTACCGCCTGAGCCGCCGCTTCCGGGCCTTGAGCCTTGCCGCCGCGCAACTGGCGCGGGTCGAAGTGCCGCAGGTGCAGCAGAACGCCCGCATCACCGAGGTGCGGAAGCTCTCGCAGGCCATGCACGACAGCGCCGAGGAAATCGTGCGCAACCGCGCCGCCATCGACGCGCAGAACATCGCCCTGCAGGACGCCAACGAAACGCTGGAGGCGCGCGTCGCCAGCCGCACCGCCGAACTGGCCGCGTCACGCGAGGAAGCGCTTGCCGCGGCGCGCGCCAAGGCCGCCTTCCTGGCCACCATGAGCCACGAGATCCGCACCCCGCTCAACGGCGTGGTGGGCATGACCACCTTGCTGGCCGACACGCCGCTGGACCCCGAGCAGCGCGACTACCTGCACACCATGCGCATCTCCAGCGACCAGCTGCTGGGCGTGATCAACGACATCCTGGACTTTTCCAAGATCGAGTCCGGCAAGCTGGACCTGGAAAACGAGCCGCTGAACCTGCTGGCCACCATCGAGGAGGCCTGCGACATAGGCGCGCCGCGCGCGCGCGAAAAAGGCCTGGAGCTGCTGGTCGACATGGGCGACGAGCTGCCCACCTGGGTGCGCGGCGACGTCACGCGCCTGCGCCAGGTGCTGCTCAATTTCGTCAACAACGCCGTCAAGTTCACCGAGCACGGCCAGGTCATCGTCTCGGCCCACGTGCTGGAAGATGCCACGCCGCAGCAGGGCGGCCTGATCGAGTTTCGCGTCAAGGACACCGGCATAGGCATCCCGCTGGACCGGCAGTCCGCGCTGTTCCAGTCCTTCACCCAGGTCGACACCAGTACCACCCGCAAATACGGCGGCACCGGCCTGGGGCTGGCCATCTGCAAGCGCCTGGCCGGCCTCATGGGCGGCGGCGTCGGGCTGGAATCCGCGCCGGGCCGGGGCTCCACCTTCTGGTTCACGGCGCGCCTCGGTTATGCCGATGCGCCGGAAATCGCCCAGCTGTCCTCGCTGCACATGGTGAGCCTGGCCGGCAAGCGCGCGGTGGTGGTGGACGACACCCCCGTCAACCTGCGCATCCTCGACAAGCAGCTCAGGCGCTGGGGCATGGAGCCGGCGCTGTTCGAGCGCGCCGGCGAGGCGCTGGACTGGCTGCAGGGCCACCCGCCGGTCGACGTGATCGTCACCGACATGCACATGCCCGAGATGGACGGCCAGACCTTTGCCCAGACGCTGCGCGAGCGCCACCCGGGCATACGCATCGTGCTGCTGACCTCGGGCACCATGCCCACCGGCGAGCAGGCCAGGGTCTTCGACGCGCGCCTGCTCAAGCCCTATCGCCAGTCGCAGCTGTTCGAGGCGATCGCCCGCGTCACCTCGGCGCCGGAAGCCGCCAAGGCGGTGGTCGAGCCCGGCAAGCCCGAATCGCGCAACCAGTTCATCCTGGTGGCCGACGACAACGCCGTGAACCTCAAGGTCGCGCTGGCCATGCTGGCCAAGCTGGGCTACGAGGCCGCCACCGCGCTCAACGGCCGGGAGGCGGCCGACCGGGTCGCCGCCTCGCTGCGCGCCGAAGGCGGCGTGAGCAGCCGCGACGGCCCCCGGCCTTATGCCGCCATCCTCATGGACGCCAACATGCCGCTGATGGACGGCTTTGCCGCCTCGCGCGAGATCATCGCGACCCACGGCGCCGCGGCGCCGCCCATCATCGCGCTGACGGCCTCGGTGCTGGAGGAGGACCGCCAGCGCTGCCTGGCGGCCGGCATGGTGGGCTTTTTGCCCAAGCCGCTGCGCATCGACGAGTTGTCCGAAGCGCTGGCCCGTTACGCCCGCAAGCCCGAGGATTCCGATGCCGCGAGGATCATGGGCGCCGAAATTGTGCCCGCCGAGGGCCAGCCGGTGAACGGCGGCGACGCCTCAGCGGCCCCCGTGGTCCTGATGGACTGGAGCCGGCTCGAGCAGTTCAAGGAATTCGACGACGAAGAGCGCAGCATGACGCGCGAGGTCATCGCGCTGTTCGCCAGCGACGCGCCCAATCGCATGGCCGATATCCGCGCCGCGCTGGCGGCGTCGGACAGCGCCGAGCTGTCGCGGGCCGCGCATGCGCTCAAGGGATCGGCCTCCAACGTGGGCGCGGAAGCGCTCAGCGATGCGTGTTTTGTGCTGGAGCAATCCTGCCTGCAGGGCCAGTGGCCCGTGGATGCGGCGCAGCAGGTGGGCCGGCTGTGTGAACTGGCCGAGCGGACCCGCCAGGCACTCAATGACTGGATGGTCAATCCAGTCCAGGGCACTCAGGCGGGGGCTTGAGCCTGCGCAAGCTGCTGGTAGAAGGGCGTGAAGTCCGGCTCCGTCAGCCGCAGCAGGGCCTCGAAGCTGTCGATCACGAAATACTGCTGCTGGAAGGTATCTATCTTGTAGGTCGAGGACATGCAGCGCAGCAGCTCGGCGTTGTCCCGCAGCGGGATGCGTCTGGGCTCAGGCGACCGCACGCTCCAGGCCAGCTCGCCCGGGCTGCTCAGGATGCCCGCGCCGTAGGCCCGGACTTCATCACCGCCATTTTTATCGCGCAGCAGGCCGAACTCGATGGTGTACCAGTAGAGGCGCGACAGCATCTCCACCGCGCCGGGAATCGGCTCTGCGCCGTTTGAGCCGTGCTCCAGCGCATGCGCCTTCAGCGCGCCCTTGCCGTAGGCCTGGATGTGGTCGGCGTAGCTGGGGTCGAACAGCAGCGGCACGTGGCCGAACAGGTCGTGAAAGATGTCCGGCTCGACGATGTAGTCGAACTCGGCCGGCGTGCGTATCCAGTCCGTCACCGGGAATTTGCGGTTGGCCAGCAGCGTGAAAAACGGCACCTCGGGTATCAGCCCAGGCACGCCCACCAGCTGCCAGCCGGTGGCCTTGAACAGCCGTTCGTTGACGTCTTCAAAGTGCGGGATCGCGCCGCTCTCGCCCAGGCTGGGCAGGGCCTCGATAAAGGCGCTGCAGGCCAGCCCCGGCAACAGGGCCGACTGGCGCGTGTAGAGGCGCCGGTAGGTCTCGTGGTCTTCCGCGGTATAGGCCGCGTAGTTTTGCGCGCAGGTGTAGTCCGCGTTGACCTGGCCGCCGCGCGCGTAGTCGCCGCGCGGCGGTCGGTCGGACTGGCCGTACACCGCCGGCGGCGGTGTGTTGCCGCTGTTCTTGCTGTCGGCTACTTCAGCCATTGGCTCTCCACGCGCTGGTAATCGCCGCCGGCGCGTGCCAGGTGCAGCCACTGGTCGACGTAGGCCTTGAAGGCCACGTCGCCGCGCGGCAGCAGGTACGCCATTTCGCCGTACTGCAGCGGTTTGTCGGGGTTGATGGCGCACAGGCCCGGTTTGAGCCTTTGCTGGGTGATGGCCTCGGCCGATTCGGTGACGAACACGTCGGCGCGGTTGGCCAGGATTTCGTCAAAGATGGTCAGGTTCTCGGGGTTCAGCCGCATCTGCGCCTGCTTGAAGTTGGCGCGGGCAAAACGCTCGTTGCTGCCGCCGGGGTTGAAGATCACGCGCGTCGTGGGCTTGTCGATGTCGGCCACCGTCTGGTACTTGGCCACGTCGGCGCAGCGCGCGATCGGCGTCTTGCCGTTGACCATGTAGGGCGCGCTGAAGAAGGCCTTCTTCTGCCGCTCGGTGGTCACCGAAATGCCGCCAACCGCCATGTCGCATTTGCCGGCGGTCATGTCGGGCATCAGGTTGGACCAGCTGGTCTTGATGTACTCGGGCTTCACGCCCAGGCTGGCCGTCAGCGAGGCCATCAGGTCCACGTCTATGCCCTCAAACGTGCCGTCCGGTTTCTGGAAGCTGAAAGGCTTGTAGTCGCCCGGCGTGCAGATACGCAGCACGCCGGCTTTCTGCACGGCGTCCAGGCTGGACGCGGGCAGCACGCTGACAACGGTCTGGGCCGAGGCACCGGCGCAGGCCAGCAAGGCCGCCGAGACCAGGCCGAGCGCGGCCAGGGGATGCTGCAATTTCAGTCGAAGGGACATGGCAATCTCCGTGAAGGGATGGGTCAATCGGGGCTTTATTGTGCGCCCGCCCGTCAGCTCGCTTTGGCGCCCGCCAGCACCCCGCGGCGCATCTGGTCCAGCTCAATGCTCTCGAACAGCGCCTTGAAGTTGCCCTCGCCGAAGCCGTCGTCGCCCTTTCGCTGGATGAACTCGAAGAAGATCGGGCCCAGCTGGTTCTCGCTGAAGATCTGCAGCAGCAGCGCGCCCTTCTTGCCGTCCACCAGGATCTTGCGTTTCTTCAGGTCCGGCACGCTTTCGCCGTGGCCCGGGATGCGCTTGTCCACCAACTCGTAGTAGGTGTCAATGGTGTCCAGCAGCTTCACGCCGCTGGCGCGCAGCGCGTCCACCGTGGCGAACAGGTCGTTGCTGCCCATGGCGATGTGCTGTATGCCTTCGCCCTGGTATTTGTCCAGGTACTCCTGGATCTGGCCGGCCTTCTCATTGCCCTCTTCGTTGATCGGGATACGGATTTTGCCGCAGGGGCTGGTCATGGCTTTGCTCTTCACGCCCGTGACCTGGCCTTCGATGTCGAAATAACGGATCTCGCGGAAACTGAACAGCCGCTCGTAAAACCCGGCCCACTCGTCCATGCGGCCGCGGTGCACGTTGTGCGTCAGGTGGTCGATGTAAGTCAGGCCGTGGCCGGCCGGGTTCAGCGCATCGCCCTCGACGCCGGGCAGCGGCTCGAAGTCCACGTCGTAAAAGCCGATGTTGCCGATCTCGCCGGGCTGCGCGCCGTTCTTGCCGCGCCATTTGTCGATGAAATAAATGATGGAGTCGCCGATTCCCTTGATCGCCGGGATGTTCAGCTCGCCCGGGCCCGCCGTGTGGGCATAACCCCAGGCGCCCAGTGAAATGGCGCGCTCATAGGCGAACTTGGCGTCCTTCACGCGAAAGGCGATGGCGCAGACACTGGGGCCGTGCTGGCGCGCAAAGCGCTGCGCGAACGAGTCGGGCTCGGCGTTCAGGATGAAGTTGATGCCGCCCTGGCGGTACAGCGTCACGTTCTTGTGGCGGTGTTTGGCGATGGGCTTGAAGCCCATGCGCACGAACAGCGCCGCCATGGCGGCCGGGTCCGGCGCCGCGTATTCGATGAACTCGAAACCGTCGGTGCCCATGGGGTTGTCCCAAGCCGCGCCTTTTTCAAAGTTCAGGGCGGCGTCGGTGCGTGCGTTCATGGGTGTCTCCAAAAAATGTGGGCTATGAGTTTGACTTTAGCGGCGCCGGCCCTCAGTTTTACTGCGAAATAGGGCGTTTGAGTTGCCTTTGACGCAGTAAACCTGCAAAATTAAGCGCATGGAAACACTTGACAAGCTAGACCGCCAGATTCTGCGCAAGCTTCAGGACGACGGCCGCGCCACCTATGACCAGCTGGCCGAACAAGTGGGCCTGTCGCCCAGCGCCGTGCTCAGGCGTGTCAAGCGGCTGGAGGAAAGCGGCGTCATCGACCGTTATGTGGCGCTGGTCAAGCCCGAGGCCGTGGGCCTGGGCCTCACGGCCTACCTGAATGTGCGGCTCGAAAAGCACACCGAAAGCCACAAACGCAACCCCATGGACCTGTTCCGCGCCAGCGTGCAGACCTGGCCCGAGGTCGCGGAATGCGCCGCGTTGACCGGCGAGATGGACTATCTGCTGCGTGTGCTGGTGCAGGACATGGCCCACTACAGCCGCTTCATCATGGATACCCTGCTCAAGCACCCCAGCGTGCAGGACTGCAAGACCAGCTTTGTGCTGGACCGGGTCAAAGCCACCACGGCCGTGCCTTTGTAAGGGATGGAGCGAGTCAGCCCCGCGTCAACAAGCAGGTAGCCAATGGCGTGCAATGGTGTGATGAGGCCTTGAGTGGCGGGATGACGGGTGCTTTGTTGTTGTAATGAAACACCCGGCCGTTTTGTGAAATTCCTGCGGCCTGGCCTTGCCAGGTCTTTTTGTAGTGCAAAAGTTCGCGTTGACGGGGTGGCAGGCGCTCATGATCCGAGAATTGGCAAAGCTCCCTATAGACCTCAGGGGAGAAGCCCTTAGACTGGGAATTCTAGGGAAAACCCTTATATTGAAGCCATGGTTTCACCCGGCACATTTCTCAAGGCATCCTACAACGCAAGCAGGGAGTTCTTCCGCCCACCCGTTGTTGCAACGTCGCACGTCCCACAACAAGCAGCCGCCCCACGCGTCCAGCCCGTCATGGTCCCCATCCGTTCCATAGGCCCCAGCCATGGGGAGCGCATCGCGACCCACTTGCTGGCGCTGGGCGAACACGACCGTTACCTGCGCTTCGGCTACTCGGCCAACGACGAACAGATCCGCCGCTACGTCAACGGCCTGAACTTCGACCGTGACGAGATCTTCGGCATCTACAACCGCAAGCTGCAGCTGATCGCCATGGCCCACCTGGCGCACTCGACCGACCCCAACCTCAAAAGCTGCGCCGAATTCGGCGTCTCGGTGCTGGCCCAGGCCCGCGGCCGTGGCTACGGCTCGCGCCTGTTTGACCGCGCCGTCATGCACGCCCGCAACGACGGCGTCGACATGATGTTCATCCATGCGCTCAGCGAAAACACCGCCATGCTCAACATCGCCCGCAAGGCCGGCGCCACCATCGTGCGCGACGGCTCTGAGAGCGAGGCCTACCTCAAGCTGCCGCCCGCCGACCTGGATTCGCGCATGACCGAAATGGTCGAAGAGCAGATCGCCCAGACCGACTACCGGCTCAAGGTGCAGGCCAAGCAGTTCTGGGATTTGCTGGGGGTGATTCAGGAAGTGCGGCAAGGGGTGAGGGACGGCAGGGACCGGATGCCCATGTAGTTTTGACCTTGCAGGTTGGGGCTGTGGCGGTTCTTGTTCTTGGGGTGTGCTCGTTGATGAGGCTTGCTGGCCGGGGTCGCCCGGCATGCGACTCACTTTTTTTGCTTCGCCAAAAAAAGTAAGCAAAAAAAGGCGACCCTGGTTGCTGCGTCCCTCCGCTTCGCTGCGGGCAACCTGCGGTGCTCGGTCCAGCCGGGGTCTGGCTAAACTCGCTACGCTGCGCTTCGCTTGTATGGTTAGGGTGCTGGGGTGAGGAACCACACATTCGCAATCGGCCGTTCACAGCGGACCGACAGTCTGAGCAATTCCCACCCC
>NZ_CALRNF020000034.1:0-72597 GCF_943369415.1 Polaromonas sp. YR568 | reverse complement strand
CCTTGTCGGGCAGGTGGCGGTCGTTGATGTACTTGGCGCTGAGCTCGGCCGCGGCCTGCAGTGCCGCCATGGCGTACTTGACGCTGTGGTGCTCTTCAAAGCGCGACTTCAGGCCCTTGAGGATGTCCACGGTCTCCTGCACGGTGGGTTCGACCACGTCGACCTTCTGGAAGCGGCGCGACAGGGCCGCGTCTTTTTCGAAGATGCCGCGGTATTCGGTGAAGGTGGTCGCGCCAATGCACTTGAGCTGGCCCGAGCTGAGCGCGGGCTTGAGCAGGTTGGACGCGTCCAGCGTGCCGCCCGAGGCCGCACCGGCACCGATCAGGGTATGGATTTCGTCGATGAAGAGGATGCCGTTGGGCTTGTCCTTCAACGCCTTCAAGACGCCCTTGAGGCGCTGCTCGAAGTCGCCGCGGTACTTGGTGCCCGCAAGCAGGGCGCCCATGTCGAGCGAATACACGTTGGCTTCGGCCAGGATCTCGGGCACGTCTTTTTGCGTGATGCGCCAGGCCAGACCCTCGGCGATGGCGGTCTTGCCCACGCCGGCCTCGCCGACCAGCAACGGGTTGTTCTTGCGGCGGCGGCAGAGGATCTGGATGACGCGCTCGACCTCGTACTGGCGGCCGATCAGCGGATCGATCTTGCCTTCCTTGGCGAGCTGGTTGAGGTTGACGGTGAACTGCTCGAGCGGGGAAGCTTTTTCATTCTTCTCGCCGCCCTCTTCGTTCTCGGCCGCGCTCTCGCCGGCCTTGGCGGGCTCGGGCGGGTCGCTCTTCTTGATGCCGTGCGCGATGAAATTCACCACGTCAAGGCGGGTGACGCCCTGCTGGTGGAGGTAGTACACGGCGTGCGAGTCTTTTTCGCCGAAGATGGCGACCAGCACGTTGGCGCCGGTGACTTCCTTCTTGCCGTTGCCGGTGGACTGCACGTGCATGATGGCGCGCTGGATCACGCGCTGGAAGCCCAGCGTGGGTTGCGTGTCGACGTCATCGGTGCCCGCCACCTGCGGGGTGTTGTCCTTGATGAAGTTGGCAAGCGACTTGCGCAAATCATCGACATTCGCGGAGCACGCGCGCAGCACTTCGGCGGCACTGGGGTTGTCCAGCAAGGCAAGCAGGAGGTGCTCAACGGTGATGAACTCGTGGCGCTGCTGGCGCGCCTCGACAAACGCCATGTGCAAGCTGACTTCTAATTCCTGGGCAATCATTGATCTTCCTTTCGGCTTGCTGGGTTAACTTAACTGACTTATAGCTCGAATATTGGCCGGATTCGCGATTATTCAATGGGCTCGCTGACGCACTGCAGCGGATGGCCGTTCTTGCGGGCGGCTTCGGTCACCTGGTCGACCTTGGTGGCAGCCACGTCCTTGGAGAAGACCCCGCAGACGCCTTTGCCGTCCAGGTGGATCTTCAGCATGATCTGCGTGGCGGTTTCCCGGTCCTTGTTGAAAAACTCCTGGATCACCACCACCACGAACTCCATGGGGGTGTAATCGTCGTTGAGCAGCACCACCTGGTACATCTGCGGCGGCTTGGTTTTTTGCGGCCGGCGCTCCAGAACGACCGACTCCCCTCCATTGCCGTTGTCCGGCCTGACGGCGGGCACTGGAGGCTGCGCCGGAGTGTTGGGGGTTTTGGGAGACTTGGTTGCCATGGATTTCATTCTAGCCACCGATGTAGTCCAGTGCGCCTGATAGGGAAATTGGTGGCGGGAACGCGACATTCAAGCGTGATTTTCTGCTTATTTCGCGGACATGAAAAAACCGCCGCGGGATTGCTCCCGGGCGGTTTCAAAATAGAAGGCTGGGCCTGCTTTACATGTGGTCGATCATGACCTGGCCGAAACCGGAGCAGCTGACCTGCGTGGCGCCTTCCATGAGACGCGCGAAGTCATAGGTGACCTTCTTGGAGTCGAGGGATTTTTCCATCGAGCTGATGATCAGGTCGGCCGCTTCGGTCCAGCCCATGTGGCGCAGCATCATCTCGGCCGAGAGGATCTCGGAGCCGGGATTGACGTAGTCCTTGCCGGCGTACTTGGGCGCCGTGCCGTGGGTGGCTTCAAACATCGCGACGGTGTCGCTCAGGTTGGCGCCGGGGGCAATGCCGATGCCGCCGACCTGGGCAGCCAGCGCGTCGGAGACATAGTCGCCGTTCAGGTTCAGGGTGGCGATCACGCTGTATTCAGCGGGACGCAGCAGGATCTGCTGCAGGAAGGCATCGGCGATGCTGTCCTTGATGGTGATTTCCTTGCCGGTCTTCGGGTTCTTGAACTTCATCCATGGGCCGCCGTCGATTTCGACCGCGCCGAATTCCTTCTTGGCCAGGGCGTAAGCCCAGTCACGGAAGCCGCCTTCGGTGAACTTCATGATGTTGCCCTTGTGCACGATGGTCACGCTAGGCTTGTCGTTGTCGATGGCGTACTGGATGGCCTTGCGCACCAGGCGTTCGGTGCCTTCGCTGGAAACCGGCTTGATGCCGATGCCGGAAGTGTTCGGGAAGCGGATCTTCTTGACACCCATCTCGTCCTGCAGGAACTTGATGAGCTTTTTGGCCTTGTCGCTGCCGGATTCGAACTCGATACCGGCGTAGATGTCTTCCGAGTTCTCGCGGAAGATGACCATGTGGGTCTTTTCAGGTTCTTTCACGGGCGAAGGCACGCCCTTGAAGTACTGGATGGGACGCAGGCAGACGTAGAGGTCCAGTTCCTGGCGCAGCGCGACGTTCAGGCTGCGGATGCCGCCGCCCACGGGCGTGGTCAGCGGGCCCTTGATCGAAACAACGTAGTCGCGCACGGCGTGCAGGGTTTCTTCGGGCAGCCAGACGTCCGGGCCGTAGACCTTGGTGGATTTTTCACCGGCGAACACTTCCATCCAGTGGATCTTCTTCTTGCCGCCGTAGGCCTTGGCAACAGCAGCATCAACCACTTTCAACATGACCGGCGTGATGTCGGCGCCGGTGCCATCGCCTTCGATGAACGGAATGACGGGTTCGTCAGGCACGTTCAGGGAGTTGTCGGCGTTGACAGTGATTTTCTGGCCTTGGGAAGGCACTTTGATGTGCTGGTACATGTAGGGAAGTCTCCGGTGAGCGCTGGGGCGTCGAGAGCACGCCGCGTAGCAGTTTAGGTAAAAACCCCTAAATTCTAGCCGTAAAACCATTAGGCAAAAGAATTTGGGGACATCTGTCAACGGCTTGTGAACGGGCTCCGTTACGGTAGGGCCTCCGAGAAGTTCGGGGTATTTTTTCCAATAACGCTATTCAAGGAAATTCCAAATGAACAAAATCCTCGCTGCTCTGATCGCTGGCCTCTTCGCCGTTGGTGCATACGCACAAGCCCCTGCCGCCAAGCCGGCTTCCGCTCCTGCTGCTGCCGCACCAGCCGCCGCCGCTGCTCCTGCTGCTACCCCAGCTGCCAAGCCAGCCAAGATGACCAAGGAAGAAAAAGCCGCAGCCAAGGCCGCCAAGAAAGAAAAAGCCGCTGCTGAAAAGAAAGCAAAAGCTGAAGCCGCCGCCGCCAAGAAGGCCGAAGCCGCCGCTGCAAAAAAAGCAAAGGCTGATGCCAAGAAAGCTGAAGCCAAGAAGTAATTCCTGGTGACTTCGGTCAGAATGCCCGCCGCGTGCGGGCATTTTTTATGCGCGTCGTTTATGCTGGCGGATCAACTTCATGCGTGGTGACTCTATGTTTTCAAAACCCGGCCCCCTGTCTTTCGGCAAGGCATTCGGCGCCTTAGCCCTGGCCGCCCTGCTCTTGCCGATCTGCGCTTCGGCCCAGGATGCGCCCCAGATGAACCTGCAGCGCGTCAAGCTGTCGGCGGGCATGCACCTGATTGATGCACAGGTGGCCTTCACGCCGGAGCAGCGGCAGACCGGCCTGATGTTCCGCAAGGAGATGCCCCAGCAGGAAGGCATGATCTTCGTGTTCGAGCAGGCCACCCAGCAATGCTTCTGGATGAAAAACACCCTGCTGCCCCTGACCGCGGCCTTTGTGGCGGACGACGGAACCATCGTGAACCTGGCCGACATGAAGCCGCAAACCACGGATGCCCATTGCTCGGCCCAGCCGGTGCGTTATGTGCTGGAGATGAACAAAGGCTGGTTCGTCAAAAAAGGCATCAAGGCCGGCAGCAAGCTGGGCGGCCCGATGTTTGAGGCCAAACGCTGATATTTCCGCCCGCCCGAGAACAAAAAAGCCGACTTCAAGTCGGCTTTTTTACGGGCGCGAGCGCGCCGGACGTGTCACTCAGGCGAAATTGGCTTCCGCGAAACCCCAGTTGACCAGGTTGGACAGGAAGGTTTCAACAAACTTGGGACGCAGGTTGCGGTAGTCGATGTAGTAGGCGTGTTCCCAGACGTCGACCGTCAGCAAGGCCTTGTCGGCCGTAGTGAGAGGGGTGCCGGCAGGGCCGGTGTTGACGATGTCCACCGTGCCGTCGGCTTTCTTGACCAGCCAGGTCCAGCCGGAGCCGAAGTTGCCGACAGCCGATTTGACAAAAGCTTCCTTGAAGGCCGCGTAGGAACCAAACTTGGCGTTGATGGCCGCTGCCAGCGCGCCGCCGGGTTCGCCGCCGCCGGCGGGCTTCATGCAGTTCCAGAAGAAGGTGTGGTTCCAGATCTGGGCCGCGTTGTTGTAGACGCCGCCGCTGGATTTCTTGACGATCTCTTCGAGCGTCATGGATTCGAACTCGGTGCCTTTTTGCAGGTTGTTGAGGTTCACCACATAAGCATTGTGGTGCTTGCCGTGGTGGTATTCAAACGCTTCCTGGCTGTAATGCGGCGCCAGGGCGTCGATCGGGTAAGGGAGTGGTGGGAGCTTGTGTTCCATGATTTTTTCCTCGTGGTGATGAATAAACTTTTATTGAACGGTGGTGACGCTGTCCGGGCCATTGTAAAAACTAAATCAGGCGGCGCGCAGAAACGGTCAAATCGACCTCGCCGCCCGCAAGGGTAGCGCGCACCGGCTGGCCCTCATGGGTCTTGTCCGGGCTGGTGATGGGCTGCCCCTGCAGGTCGGCCAGCCAGGCATAACCGCGTTGGAGTACCAGTTTCGGGTCCAGCAACTCAAGGCGCAGCTGCGCGCGTTCCACTCGCTGCCGGCCCCGCTGCAGGCTGCCCTGCACTTCGCGCGGGAAGTCGCTCGCCAGGGACTGCAGCTTGAGTTGCTCATGCCGCAAGGCCGAACGGACAGCGTGGTTCAGGCTTTGCCCCAAGCCGGCCAGACGGGCATGCTGGCGCGTCACGAGATGGGAAGGACGGCTGACCCGGGACGCCGCCCAGTCCAGGCGCTGGTTGTGCGACTGCATTTGCCGGTCCACGCCGTTTTGCAGGCGCGACAGGGCCAGGTCCAGCGCACTCAACCAGACGCTTTGCGGCTGCGCGCAGAGCTCGGCCGCGGCCGTGGGCGTGGGCGCGCGCAGGTCGGCGCAAAAATCGGCGATGGTGAAGTCGGTTTCATGGCCCACGCCGCTGACCACCGGCACCGGCGAGGCCACAATGGTGCGCGCGAGTTGTTCGTCGTTAAAGGCCCACAGGTCCTCCATGGCGCCGCCTCCGCGCACCAGCAGCAAGACATCGACCCGGTCCTGGCCGCGTCTTTGGTAAGCCTTGTTCAAAGCATCGCGCAACTCGCCCGCGGCCTGGCCGCCCTGCACGCTGGCCGGGTAGATCACCACCGGAATATGCGGCACGCGGCGCTGCAACGCGCTCACGACGTCATGGAGGGCCGCAGCACCCAGCGAGGTGACCACACCGATCGCGCGCGGCAACAGTGGCAAGGGGCGTTTTCGGCCCGACTCGAACAGGCCCTCGGCCTCCAGCTTGGCTTTGAGCTGCAGGAATTGCTCGAACAGGTTGCCCTGCCCGGCCTGCCGCATGGATTCGACCACCAGTTGCAACTCGCCGCGCGGCTCATAAACACCCAGGCGGCCGCGCAACTCCACCAACTGGCCGTCGCGTGGGGCGAAATCCAGCAAGCCGGCCGCGCGCCGGAACATCGCGCAGCGGATCTGCCCCTGCTCGTCCTTGAGCGAAAAGTAGCAATGCCCGCTGGCGGCCCTTGAGAAACCGCTGATCTCGCCCTGCACGGCGACAGGGTTGAAACGCGCCTCCAGGCTGTCCGCAATCGCGCGCAGCAAGGAGCCCACGGGCCAGATACGCACACCCACCTCGCGTCCCGCGGCAATCGGCCTCTCGGGACGAGCCGACGGCTCAAACATGGCTAAACCCCTTGATTTTGCAAGGGCAGTACTCCACAGAGCGCCGTCCTGCGTGGGCGAAAGAGCCGGTTTCCTGCGGACGACGCGATGACTTCGTGTAACTCATTGATTTTGAATAACTTAATTCTGCTCAAAATTTCATCGTTTTGTCATATCGACGATTTGGCGCGGCTTGGCGGACGCATCGCCCTTACTTGCTCACAAAGTTATCCACAACTTCTGTGGGCTATGTCTGACAAAAACAGCATCTTGAAATCATTCATGCGTGATGTGCCGCAATCATGCGGTGCCGCAGTATCCGTAAGCCATAATCCACCACAAATTATCTGCTTGGAGATGTGCATTGTTTTCGATCATACAAGCCGCGGGCTGGCCGATCTGGCCCCTGGTTGCCTGTTCCATCCTGGCTCTCGCCCTGGTTATCGAGCGCTTTACCAGCCTCAAAATCCGCAAAGTCGCGCCCCCCAAGCTGCTTGACGAGGCCATCACCGTCTCCCGCGCCTCCATTCCCTCGCCCGACGTCGTGGCGCAACTGGAGCAGAACTCGGTGCTCGGCGAAGTGCTGGCCAGCGGCTTTCGCGCGCTGAACACCAATCCACGCATCAGCGAGGATGACCTGCGCTCCATCATGGAAGGCGCCGGCCGCAAGGCGGCGCACAAGCTGGAGCGCTACCTCGCGGCCCTGGCAACGATTGCCTCCGCCGCCCCACTGCTGGGCCTGCTGGGTACCGTGATCGGCATGATTGAAATCTTCGGCTCCCAGGGTGGCGGTGGCGGCATGGGCGGCGCGCCCGGCGGCGGCAACCCGGCGCAGCTGGCACAAGGCATTTCAATCGCCCTTTACAACACGGCCTTCGGCCTGATGGTGGCGATTCCCTCGCTGATCTTCTGGCGCTACTTCAGGGCCCGGGTGGACGGCTACCTGCTGAACATGGAACTGGCCGCCGAGCGCTTTGTCCGCCACCTCAACACCCTGCGCAAATGAACTTCCGCCCTCACCCCCACGACGAGCCGGAGATCAACCTGATCCCCTTCATCGACGTGCTGCTCGTGGTGCTGATATTCCTGATGCTGTCCACCACTTACAGCAAGTTCACCGAACTTCAGGTCAAGCTGCCGATCGCCGATGCCGAGCAGCAGCGCGACTACCCCAAGGAAGTCATCGTTGCAGTGAGCAGCGACGGCCGCTACATGGTCAACAAGACCCTGGTCGAAGGCCGCGGCATCGATGTGCTGGGCGCGGCGCTGGCTGCGGCGGCCAAGGCCGGCAAGGAAAGCGTCATCATCATCAGCGCCGATGCCAGCGCCACGCACCAGGCGGTCATCACCGTCATGGAGGCGGCACGCCGCCAGGGCCTCACGCAGATCACATTTGCCACCCAGAGCGCCGCCATGGCCGGGGCGAAATAGCCCCGCCAGCTTGACGCCCACAGCCGCCCTTCCCCGCGAAATGGCCGCCAGCGCGTGAAACACCTTCTGCAGAAAGCCTGGCTCACACGCGGGGCGCTGGCATGCCTGCTCTGGCCGCTGTCGCAGCTCTACGGCCTGGTCGTTCGCCTGCGCCGGGCTTTGTACCGCCGCGGGACTCTGCGCTCCGAGCGCTTCCCCGTCCCTGTCGTGGTGGTCGGCAATGTGATCGCCGGGGGCGCCGGCAAAACCCCCCTGGTGATCGCGCTCGTCCGGCACTTGCAGGCGCAGCATGTGGCGGTGGGCGTGGTGTCGCGCGGCTATGGGCGCTCCGGCACGGGCTGTGTCGAGGTCAGCGCCGGCTCCCCGCTTGCACAAACCGGTGATGAGCCTGCCCTGATCCAGCGCATGACGGGCGTACCCGTATTTGTTGCCGACCGGCGCACCGATGCCCTGCGGGCCTTGCTGGCCGTGCATCCCGGCACCGCGGTGGTGATCTGCGACGACGGCCTGCAGCATTACGCCTTGCAACGCGACATCGAGATCGCCGCGTTCGACGACCGCGGCACGGGCAACGGCTGGTTGCTGCCGGCGGGCCCGCTGCGCGAACCCTGGCCCGAACGCAAACACCAGGGCCTGGACTTGGTGTTGCACACCGGCTCAAAGCCCGCTTTCGACGGCTTCACCTCCCGCCGGCACCTGGCCGACGATGCCTGGTCGTCCTCCGGCAGCCAGCTTGCACTGGCCGGCTTGCGGGGCCGGCCGGTCACGGCATTGGCGGGCATCGCGAATCCGCAGGCGTTTTTCGGGATGTTGAGTGATCTCGGCCTGACGCTGGAAACCGCCATCGCCCTGCCCGACCACCACGCATTCACCGAGGCGGACCTGGCCGGCCTGCAAGGGCGGACCGTGCTGTGCACCGAGAAGGACGCCGTCAAGCTGTTTGCCATGCCGGCCGCAGCCGGGCTGAATGTGCTGGCCGTGCCCCTGGTGTTTTCCCCGGAGCCGGCCTTTTTCGACGCCTTCGACGCACTGCTGGCGCCACGGCTTTCTCCATTACCATCGACGCATGGACACCAAATTGCTTGAACTGCTGGTCTGCCCCGTGACCAAAGGCCCGCTCGACTACGACCGGGAAAAACAGGAACTCGTCTCCCGCAGCGCCCGGCTGGCCTACCCCGTGCGCGACGGCCTGCCGGTGCTGCTGGAAAGCGAAGCACGCACCCTGACCGACGAAGAGCTGGGCCTGTGAGCTTCACCGTCCTGATCCCCGCCCGGCTTGCCTCCACCCGCCTGCCCAACAAACCGCTGGCCGACATAGGCGGCGCCCCCATGGTCGTGCGCGTGGCGCAGCGCGCCATGCAAAGCGCGGCCTTGCGCACCGTCGTCGCAACCGACAGCAACGAAATCATCGAGAAATGCGCGTCCTTCGGCGTCAAGGCCGTGCTGACCCGCGCGGACCATCCCAGCGGCAGCGACCGGCTGGCCGAGGCGTGCGGCGTACTCGGCCTGGCCGATGAAGACATCGTGGTGAACGTACAGGGGGATGAGCCGCTGATAGACCCGGCGCTGATCAACGCCGTGGCGCGCCTGCTCAACGAGCGGCCCGACTGCGCCATGAGCACGGCCGCGCACTCCATAGACCAGTTGGCGGACCTGCAGAACCCGAACGTGGTCAAGGTCGTGCTGGACGCCCGCCATACCGCGCTCTACTTCAGCCGCTCGCCGATTCCGGCGGGCCGCGACTTCGCCGGCCAGGCCTGGTGGGAGGCCGGCAGCAAGCTGCCCAAGCCGCTTCGGCATGTCGGCATCTACGGCTACCGGGTGGGCTTTCTGCGCGAGTTCCCCCGCCTTCCCCAGGCGCCGCTGGAGCAGCTGGAGCAGTTGGAGCAGCTCCGCGCCCTCTGGCACGGCCACCGCATCGCCGTGCACATCACCGACGACGCGCCGGGCCCGGGCGTCGACACGGCCGAAGACCTGGCGCGCGCGCGCAAGCTGTTTTCCTGAGGGAAAGTCCCCGCCGGGAAGCCCTTTCCTGTAAGGTGCTGTCAGGGGTGCATGCTATCCTTGGGAGAAACGCAAGTGGGAGGCCTGCAGGACGTTCTGGCAGCCCTCCACACCTGTCCCAAGCAACCCCGGCAGGTGGCGGCTCGCCGGCCCCGGGGTTGACTTCACGAATTCATAAAAATCCGAGGACATACATCCATGAGACTGATTTTGTTGGGCGCGCCTGGCGCGGGCAAAGGGACGCAAGCGACCTTCATTTGCCAGAAGTACGGCATCCCCCAGATTTCCACCGGCGACATGCTGCGCGCTGCCGTCAAGGCCGGAACCCCGCTGGGCATTGAAGCCAAAAAAATCATGGATGCCGGCGCACTGGTCAGCGACGACCTGATCATCAATCTGGTGAAAGAACGCATCGCCCAGCCCGACTGCGCCAAGGGTTTTCTGTTCGACGGCTTTCCGCGCACCATTCCGCAGGCCGATGCAATGAAGTCGGCGGGCGTCAAGCTCGACTATGTGCTGGAAATCGACGTGCCTTTTGAAGCCATCATCGAGCGCATGAGCGGACGCCGCTCGCACCCCGCGTCGGGCCGCACCTACCACGTCAAGTTCAACCCGCCCAAGGTCGAAGGCCTGGACGACGTGACCGGCGAGCCGCTGATCCAGCGCGAAGACGACAAGGAAGAAACCGTGCGCAAGCGGCTGGAGGTCTACAGCGCCCAGACCCGCCCGCTGGTGGACTACTACTCCGGCTGGGCCAAGGTGGCGCCCGACGCGGCGCCCAAATACCGCGCCATCAGCGGCATGGGCACGGTCGACCAGATCACCGCGCGGGCCTTCGAGGCTCTTGCCGCTTAAGCAGCCTCCGCACTCGCAAAAAAGCCGTCTTCAGGGCGGCTTTTTTGTGGGCGATTAAAAAATCGACAGCACCGGGTAGCGGCGCCACTCCGGCTCGGCATAACGCGCGCAGTTCTCGAAAATAAAGCCCAGGACCTGCTGCTGGTCCGACAGCAGATGGGGGTTGGCGGCCTTCCACATATCAAAGCCCGCGCGCAACCCAGGCTCATCCTTGAGCAGCTGCAACGCCATGTCTTCAAACACGTAGTCCGAGAAGTGCTGCTTTCTCTCCAGGATGCTGTTGAAAAATCCCCAGCGGAAGAAGCTGTCGTGCGCCTGCGGCTCCAGGGTTTCGACGGCATAGCGAGCCTTGTCCTGGTCCAGCGGAAGCCACCAGTCGCCAGCCTGCAGCTCGACGGTTTGCTGGCTTGTTTCCAGCGCCACCTCGTCATGGAACATGTGGCCTTCATACGCACCAGGGCGGCTTTGAACGCTCTTGATACGGCTGACCTGGGCCTGCACCGAGCGTGCCGTGCCCAGGCGCTCCATCTTCACGCCGTTCCAGTCCAGGCGCTCGACCACGGCGCGCCAGGCTTGCGGGATGACGTAGGCCACGGGCGCGGGCACCAGCGTCTCCTCGGCAAAGTGCGTGAAGTAATCGATCTCGCGTTCCCAGGGCTGCGACCTGTCGTAGGCCAGGCGCTGGTAGTCGCCCAGCAGGCTGGGCGAGTAGGTCGCGGTGTAGCCCTTGAAGCGCAGGCTGGAGCGGCGGGCTTCGTCGACCTTCCAGCGGACAGGCCAATGGGTCCTGCCCGCCGGCTGCCGGGCCTGCCGCCGCAGCGACTGTATCGCCGGCGCGTTCGCGACCGTGAAGGCCAGCGTCACGTCCAGCAGTGCGCGCGTGGACTCGTAGCGGTCCTTGAACGGCTTGAGCATATGGGTTTCGGGCATGAAGCCTATGGTGTGGTTCAGCGCCGCATAGCCCGTGGAAAACCGCGGCACCTCTAGGAAGTCGGCAATGCCCTGGTCCGGGCTCACATGAACGGTATTCACATAAGGGCAGGTGGGCCAGCCGCGCTCCTCCATGCCCTGGTAAATCGCCGGCAGCATGCTGCCTCGCAGGAAAGCGCCCAGCCCGCCGCCCAGCTTGTCGGCCTGGGTGTGGATCAAGGTCATCGTGTAGCTGTAGTCCGCGCCGTTGGAGGTGTGGGTGTCGACCATCACGTCCGGGTCCCAGGCCGTGAAGAAGCGGTTGAACAGCTGCGCATTGAGGCTGTCGCACTTGATGAAGTCGCGGTTCAGGTCCAGGTGCAGGCTGTTGCCGCGAAAGCCGAAGGCTTCCGGCCCGTCCTGGTTCACCCGGCTGGTATCGCCGCGGTTGCAGCTGCCGTCGACGTTGTAGACGGGGATGAAAAGGTAGACCGTGCCGCCCAGCGCGGCCAGGCGTTCGGGCTCCAGGCACAGGTCGCGCACCAGCGCCATGCAGGCGTCTATACCTTCAGGCTCGCCGGGATGTATGCCGTTGTTGTTGAAAAAAACGGGGCGCCCGGCCTTCTGGATCTGCTCGCGGTCAAACACGCCGTCGGCGCTCACGACGCCGGCGTGGATGGGCACCCCGGCGTCGGAAACACCGATCTGCGAAAACCGCAACACGGCGGGATAACGCCGGGCCAGGGCTTCGTAAAACTGGATGCAGGCCTCCCAGGTGGTGGTTTGGTTCTGGTTGCCGAGTTCGTAGGGGGTTTTCATGAGGTGTCCGAGGCAAAATGCAGGATTGGGAGGAGATGCGTGTGACGGGCAGGCTGCGCTGCCGGCTTGGGAAGAGCTCAGGCCAACAATTGCAGGATCAGGCTTATGCGGGCCTTGACCGCGCTCAGGCCCTGCGAATCAGGAATCGTGTCTGCCGGGGTGGACAGAACGCGGCCGCTGAAGCAACGGCTGGCGCGAATCACCTTGACGCCGGCCGCCTGGGCGGCGAGCAAGGCGGCCTCCAGCTCCTTGTGCAGGCTGCCGTTGCCAGTCCCCGCCACCACCAAGCCCTGGATACCCTGTGCCCGCAAAGCCTGCACGATGGCACCGCCTGCGCCGGCATGGTTCATGATGATTTCGACACGGGGCACGGCGCCCGGACCGGCCAGGCTTGCGATGATTTTTGCGGCAGGGGCGCGGTCGGACTGGGATTGCGGCCAATTGCGCACCAGTCTCAGCTTGCCCTCCTCCACGTAGCCTGTCGGGCCGGCATCCCCCGAGCTGAAAGGGTCCAGCCGGTAGGTATGCACTTTTTGGACATCCGCCGCCCCATGGATGACGCCGGCACAGACCGCCACCACGCCCTGTGCCCCCACGTGGCGCGCCACGGCCACCGCGTCAAGCAGGTTTTGCGGGCCGTCGGGGACAAGCGCCGTGGCCGGGCGCATCGCGCAGGTCAGCACCACGGGCTTGGCCGGGGCCAGCAGCGCCTGCAGGAAAAAGGCGGTTTCCTCCAGCGTGTCGGTGCCGTGGGTAATGACGATGCCCTGGATATCGGGCTGCGCCAGGTAATGGCTGACGCGCGCGGCGAGCCTGGCCCACACGGCGAAAGTCATGTCCTTGCTGTCGAGCTGCGCCACCTGCTCGGTGAGCACGGTACCGGCTTGCGCCAGGGCCGGGATCGCGGCCAGCAACTCCTCGACACCCACCTGGGCGGCGGTGTAGCCGATGTTGTCCGAAGCACTGGCGGCCCGGCCGGCAATCGTGCCGCCGGTGCCCAGAATCACAATATTTTGAGGAGGCATGGAAAGTGATCTTGCAATCTTTAAAAAACTGGATGAAAATACAGCTACTGGATATTAAAACAGGTCGCAAAAGGCAAGTGGCACCGGCCCGCCCCTTTTACGATTTGATGAACAAGGAGTCCCGCCATGAGCATCCTCGCCGATTTCCCGCATTTTCCCTCCGAAGGCCCCAAGCTCACGGCGCGCCAGCAACAAATCCTGGAGTTGATCCAGAGCGCCATCGCCCGCACCGGCGCACCGCCCACACGTGCCGAAATCGCCAACGAACTGGGCTTCAAGTCCGCCAATGCCGCTGAAGAACACCTGCAGGCGCTGGCCCGCCAAGGCGTCATCGAGCTCGTCAGTGGTACCTCCCGCGGCATACGCCTTCGCGGCGACACCTTGCGCTCCATCAACGAATCGCGCACCAAACAGTTTTCCCTGCCGTTGCAAAGCCTGGCCCAACTCGCCCTACCTTTGGTAGGGCGGGTTGCTGCTGGCAGCCCGATTCTCGCGCAGGAACATATCGAGCAAACCTATTATTTCGAGAGCAGCCTGTTCCAGCGCCAGCCCGACTACCTGCTCAAGGTTCGCGGCATGAGCATGCGCGACGTCGGCATCATGGACGGCGACCTGCTGGCCGTCAAACAGGCCAAGGAAGCCAAGAACGGCCAGATCGTCGTAGCCCGCCTGGGCGATGAGGTTACCGTCAAGCGCTTTCGCCGCAACAAGAACGTGATCGAGCTCCTGCCCGAAAACCCCGACTTCAAGACCATCGTGGTCGAGCCCGGTGAACCGTTCGAACTCGAAGGCCTGGCCGTCGGTTTGATCCGCAACACCATGCTGATGTAAATCATCTGATCCGGCCACGCACCAGGTGGCGGGCGTTTGGCTTGTGTAGCCAACACCCTGGTGCTGCGGCCCTGCCGGCCTGTTTGCCGGTCCGAAATCCTGCCTGTGTAAACCTCTCTCATACAGGAGTTCATCATGGGAATCGTCAGTTTTTCACACTCACCCATCCTCTCGGTGCTGCTGGCCCCGGTGCAGGCCCTGGCAGCCTGGTTTGTGCCTATGCAGGACAGGTCCGGCCGGTTTTCGGCGCCTGCGCGCGCCCAGCGCGCTTCCGGCCAGTTAGCCCTGCCTTTTGCCTCAGGCGTTGCGACAGCACCCCGCGAGTCCGTGCAAACAAGCAAGGCCACGCCAAAAGGCCCCGCGCCCAGCCGCCTGCGCATCGTGCGGGAGTTCGACGCCAATGTCAGCCCGGCTTGCGCCGGCCGCATGGTCATTTCCGGCCGCATGGCCGATGTGTGCGCTGAGCTGGACCGCATGGCCCAGCGCGAGGCCTCCTTGCGGTAAAGAAACCGGCCTCCATCCTCTGCGGGGCCGACATTTTTGCGACTGAGGGGCGGAGGGGATCAGGAGGCGTTTGCAACACCCACGACTGAAATGCCGCCGCAGGTTTCCTGGCGATACAAAATGCGCGCATTCGGGTAGCCCTTCCCGCAAGGAACAAAAATCTTGCAGGCACAATATCGGCATGAATATTGTGATCCTCGACGACTACCAGGACGCAGTGCGAAAACTGAACTGCGCTGCCAAACTGGAGGCCTACCCTGCCAAGGTCTACACCAACACCGTCAAAGGCATAGGCCAGCTGTCCGTACGGCTCAAAGATGCCGACGTCATCGTCCTTATCCGGGAACGGACCCAACTCAACCGGCAAGTCATTGAAAAGCTGCCCAAGCTCAAGCTGATCGTGCAGACAGGTCGCGTCGGCAGCCATGTCGACGTTGCGGCCTGCACCGAACGTGGCATCGCGGTGGCCGAAGGCACCGGCTCACCGACCGCGCCGGCTGAACTGGCCTGGGCACTGGTGATGGCCGCCATGCGGCGCATTCCCCATTACGTGGCCCACCTCAAGCACGGCGCCTGGCAGCAGGCAGGCCTGAAGTCGGCCTCCATGCCGCCCAATTTCGGCATAGGCTCCGTCCTCAAAGGCAAGACTCTGGGTATCTGGAGCTACGGAAAGATCGGGCAGATCGTAGCCGGCTACGGCCGGGCCTTCGGCATGCGGGTCATCGTCTGGGGCCGCGACGCTTCGCGCGAACGGGCCCAGGCCGACGGCTATGAAATCGCCGGCAGCAAAGCCGAGTTTTTTGAGCAAAGCGACGTGCTGAGCCTGCACCTGCGCCTGAACGACGAAACCCGCGGCATCGTCACGCTGGAAGACCTGTCGCGCATGAAGACCACCTCCTTGCTGGTCAACACCTCGCGCGCCGAACTGATAGAGCCCGAGGCGCTGATCGCTTCGCTCAATCGCGGGCGACCCGGCCTGGCGGCCATCGACGTCTTCGAGTCGGAGCCCATCCTGCAGGGCCATGCCCTGCTTCGCCTCGAAAACTGCATCTGTACGCCGCATATCGGCTATGTGGAGCAGGACAGCTATGAGCTGTACTTCGGCGCGGCCTTCGACAACGTGGTCAACTTCATCAAGGGCACGCCCACCAACATCGTCAATCCCGGCGCACTGCAAGTGCGGCGCTGAGATGGCCCCCGGTTGCCGTGCCGAAAGGCGGGCTCGCCGCCCGGCGTTCTAGACTTTCTGCACGGGTTCGGTGACAGGCATATCGAGGTCGAACTCAATCAGGTTGCTCAACTCGACGGCCTCAGCGGGCGCATAGGTCGCGGCGACCGAAGGCAGCAACCGCGGCACCGGTAATGCCCCCTCTTCCAGGCTCAAATCAATGTCCAGGCCGAGCCTGGGCGAAACAGGAGGCCGCGTCAGGTCGGGCGCGGGTATCACATCCAGAGGCGCGGGAGCCGGTAGCACGGCAGGAAGAGGCGGCAGCGTTTCCTGGAAATGGGCAGACAGGGGCTGGATGCTGGTCGGGCCAAAGCTGGTGGTACGCGGCAAGGCAGTCAAGGCGTCAAGCGCAGAAGCCGTCGCCGGTTCACCGCGGTTCTCCGCCAATCCCGCGGGCCGGGCGATGATCTTCTTGGCGATGGAGTGAAGCAGCAGCAGCTCACGGTAAGCCGCAAGGCTGAAGACCTCGCTTCGCGAATCGGGCTTGCGGAAGATGGACTCCTCCAGGACATCCAGCACCTTGGGCGTCGGCCAGAGCGCCTCGATGCGCGTCAGGGCCGCCACATAAAACTCCAGGCCGTGGGTGTCCGTCGCATAGGCGTCAAATGCGGGGACCTGGGCATTGAACATGCGGTGGAAGTCTTTGCGCAGCGCGTCGTAGTCGTCCTTGCGGCCGAGGCTGTGATAGAGGTCGAACAGGTCCAGGTAGACCAGCGCGCTGGTCTCCACGTTGTCCGTGATGTGCATACGCAGCACCTCCACCGCCTTGTCGGTATTGCCCAGCGAGAGGAAAAAATCCGCCTGCTGCTGCACGTCAAACAGCTCTTCGGCATTGACGATGCGGGGCATGCCGCTGAAACCGCCCAGGCTGGGCAGGAACTCCGCGCGATCTCCCGCCTGAACTGGTTCAGCTGCCCGGGCCGGCACCGCCAGGCTGGAGGCGGGCAACCTGTGCGTGCTTTCAAGATGAAGAGCATCGAGATCCAGGTCGACGGCAGGCTTGAGCGCATGGCTCATGAGGGTCGAAGCACCCGTAGACCGGGAAACTGTCTCGGCGCCGGTGGAAAAACCGCTCTCAAAGCCGCTCAGTCTGTCCTCGCCCGCATCCTTATCCCACCAGGCGCCATGGCCGAAGCGCAGCGCGTGCTGGCGGCTGCGCCACCAGAGGAACCCGGCTGCCAGCAGCACCAGCACCAGGATACCGCCCAAAGCATAGACCAGCCAGTTGCTGTAGCGCTCCTGGCGCGCCTGCTCCAGTTGGCCCCGCAGTTCCGTCACAGCCTGCTCAGTCTTGCGGCTTCGCGCCAGCATGCCGGCCACGTCGGACTCCAGGGACTTGAGCCGCTGGTTGTCGCGCAACACGTCCTGCGGCTGGGCGTTGAGGGCCTGCCACAACGCGGCGGCTACAGACCGTTGCTGGGCATCGGTGGAAGGCGACGTCAGCAATTCCGGCGACGACTTCAGCACCGGATCACGTTCGGCCGCCAGGTCAATGGGATCGAGCTGCAGGCGCGGGCGGGACGAGCGCGCCTGTGCTTTTGGCGATTTGCCGGCCGTGCGGGCAGGCGGCGCAGCCAGGGAAGAAGCCATGGCGGCGTTGCTGCGGGGTTCAGCATTCCTGTCCAAAGCCCGGCCTTCCGATTTGGCACGGGAGTCTTTCCCGGCCCGGGCTGCCACCTCAGCCTGTCTTGAGCTCGCCGCACCCGCTTTGCCGCGGGCATCGCGGTCAACGGTGACATTCGGCAACTGCGCCGTTACGGCTTGCGGAAGGCTCGCGGGAGCCGCACCGGCGCTATTGCCCAGCATTTCCGCCAGCAATACGTATTTGCGCGAATACTGCTGAACGCAGCCTTCGCGCACGTAAAGCGTCACCACCGGCTCGTCAACCACGGAAGCGGCGCGGATGCGGACCAGGACTTCAGTGGGGTTGGAGCCTTGCGAGGCCAAGGTGCGCACTTTGTCGGAGGAAACCTGGCCGTCGCCGAAAAATACATCTGCGGCCACGCAGACCGAGGAAAGATTTTCGGAGCTGTCCAGTTGAACGGACAAGGTAAGGTCCAGCGGGTGTCCCACGATGGCCGCGCCGCGAATGCGGCCCAGGGATGCAGCCATGCTGCTGGCGGCAAGCCCCATCAGCAAGACGCCGAGCAGGTGTTTGAGCGACTTCTCGGCAAATTTCATGGGGTGCGCAAATTTTGCCACGCGACTTCACGCAATACGCTCAGCCATAATTCGGCCATGAAAGTAAATTTTGCAAATGTGGGAATAGTTGGCACTGGCGCGATGGGACGCGGCATTGCGCAGATCGCGGCGCAGGCCGGCAGCATAGTCAGGCTGATGGACGCGCAGGCGGGAGCAGCCGAAAAGGCGCGCGAAGCCATCTGCGCCCAATGGGACAAGCTGGTGGAAAAAGGCCGCATCGATGCCACTGTGGCTGCCGGGCACAAGGACAGGCTCCAGCTCGCCGGCACCCTCGCCGACCTGGCCGGTTGCGACCTCGTCATCGAGGCCATCGTCGAGCGGCTGGACGTCAAGCGCGCGCTGTTCGCCGAGCTCGAAGCGCTGGTGCCCGCCAGCACAGTGCTGGCCAGCAACACATCTTCGCTGTCGGTCACGGCCATCGCGGCCGCGCTCAAGCACCCCGACCGCCTGGCCGGCTACCACTTCTTCAACCCTGTTCCACTGATGAAAGTGGTCGAAGTGATCGCGGGCCTGAAGACCAGCTCCGCAGTGTGCGAAAGCCTCAGCCAATATGCCAGGCAGATGGGCCACACGCCTGTGCGGGCGCAGGACACCCCCGGCTTCATCGTCAACCACGCAGGGCGGGGCTACAACACCGAGGCGCTGCGCATCGTCAGTGAAGGCATCGCCGACTTCGCCACCATAGACCGCATCCTGCGCGACCAGGCCGGTTTCAAGCTGGGCCCTTTCGAGCTGATGGACCTGACCGGGCTCGACGTCTCCCACCCCGTGATGGAGTCGGTCTACCACCAGTACTACGAAGAAGCCCGCTACCGCCCCAATGTGATCACGGCGCAGCGCCTGGCCGGCGGCGTGCTGGGCCGCAAGACCGGCGAAGGCTTTTACCGCTACGTGGACGGCGCCGTGCAGCTGCCTGCGGAGCCGGCCGTTCCGGAGGTCGCCGAATTCCCGCCCGTCTGGGTCTCGCCCCGGGCCTCGCGCCGCTCGGAGTTGCTGCAGCTGCTCAAAAACCTGGGCGCCAAAATCGAAACCGGTGCCTCCGCATCGCCGCAGGCCCTGATGCTGGTTGCGCCGCTGGGTTTTGACATCACCACAGTCGCCGTGGTGGAGCGCCTGGACCCGGCCCGCACCGTCGGCATCGACATGCTGATCGACGACGCGGCGACCAAGCGGCGCGTGCTGGCCACCAACCCGGCCACACGCAGCGACATGCGCGACGCCGCCCATGCGCTGTTTGCCCGCGACGGCAAGGCCGTCAGCGTGATCCGCGACAGCGGCGGCTTCGTCACACAGCGCGTCGTGGCTGCCATCGTCAACATCGCCAGCGACATTTGCCAGCAGGGGATTTGCAGCCCGAAAGACCTGGAAACCGCCGTGACCCTCGGGCTGGGCTATCCGCTTGGCCCGCTGGCCATGGGCGACCGCTACGGCCCCACGAATGTGCTGGAAGTGCTGTTCAACATGCAGACTGTCTACGGCGACCAGCGCTACCGCCCTTCCCCGTGGCTGCGGCGCCGCGGCGCCATCGGCCTGAGCCTCATGCATGAGGAGTGAAGCACCCCCGTCCAGGCTCACTGCGTGTAGCCTTTTCCCCCCTCGAGGGGGCGGCGCCTGCGGCCTGGCGAAGCCAGTTCCGCGGCCCCCACTGGCCAGGGGATTTGTACGGGGACTTGGTCCCTGCCGACTACTCTTTTCGATACATTGGAAAAATTGACATGGCAGGCGCAATCAAGAGTACCAGTGAGGGCCAGACCCTTATCCTGACGATCAGCAATCCGGAGTTCAAGAACGCCCTGGGTCCCGATATCTACGCCGCCGGCGTTGAGGCGCTGAACGCGGCCGAGAACAATCCCGACATCCGCAGTGTGGTGATCACCGGTGAAGGCGCGATTTTCTGTGCGGGCGGCAACCTGCAGCGGCTGGAGGCCAACCGCCGCGAAGCGCCTGAAGTGCAGGCCCAGAGCATTGAAGGACTGCACAACTGGATCGATTCGATACGCACCTACCCCAAGCCGGTGATTGCCGCCGTTGAAGGCGCGGCTGCCGGTGCGGGCTTTTCACTGGTGCTCGCCTGCGATTTCATTGTGGCGGCGGACAACGCCGTATTTGTGATGTCGTACAGCACGGTCGCGCTGTCGCCTGACGGCGGCGGCAGCTGGGCCCTGGCGCGGGCCTTGCCGCGCGCGCTGGCCAGCGAACTGCTCATGGCCGGCGAACGCATAGGCCCGCGTCGCTTGCATGATCTCGGGCTGGTCAACCGCGTCACGGCCCCCGGCGAAGCGCTGGCACAGGCCCTGCAAATGGCCGACAACCTCAATGCGCGCGCGCCGAACGCGCTGGCCAGCATCAAGGAACTCATCAATGAGGCGGCCGGCAACACGCTGAACCAGCAACTGGCCCGCGAGCAGGAACACTTCGTGCGCAACCTGCACGACGCCAATGCCGGCGAAGGCATAGACGCTTTCCTGAACAAGCGAACGCCGCACTACCGGTAGCCGCGTCCCCGCGAGGCGGGCAGCCGCAGCCCGCCCCGACTATTCTCCCCGGCCTACGGCCAGGGGACACCCATGCGACAGCCCGCTGGCGCCCGGCGGGTCCCTCAAGCGACAATGGACGTCTTGTTAGTCACTCAAAAGACAGACCATGGACGATCCCATTCTTACGATAGAGGAACGAGAGGCCATCAACAACGGCCGCTGGTTTTCATCCCTGTCCCCATCCCTGAGGCACGACATACTTCGATGCGCCTACGTCAAACGCTACAAAGACGGCGAACTCATCAGCGCCCGCGGCGATGTGCCGGAAGAATGGATTTCCTGCGCGCGCGGTGCCATCCGCGTCAGCTCGACCTCGATTTCGGGCAAACAGGTCACGCTGACCTATGTGGAGCCGGGCCTCTGGGTGGGCGATGTGGCGATCTTCGACGGCGAGCGGCGCACCCACGACTCTTATGCCCATGGCGAGACCACTTTGCTGTGCGTCTCGCGCGCCGACCTGCGCAAGATCCTGACACAGCACGTCGAACTCTACGAAGCCCTGTTGCGCCTGCATGCGCGCCGCATACGGCAGCTCTTCGGCCTGGTGGAAGACCTCAACACCCTGCCCCTGCGCGCCCGCCTGGCCAAGCAGTTGCTGCACCTGGTGCGCAGCTACGGCGTGCCCAGCCTGGCGGACGGCGGCGAGGTACGCATAGGCCTGCAACTGGCCCAGGAGGAGTTGGCCCAGTTGCTGGGCGCCTCGCGCCAGCGCGTGAACCAGGAACTCAAGTCCATGGAACGCGAGGAAGCCATACGCATAGAGCCGGGCGGCCTGGTGGTGCGCAACCGCGAAACCCTGATGCGCATCTCTGAAGCCGAAATCGACAAATAAGCAAGCAAAAATAAACAGAGACAAGCCCTTCAGCATGAGCAACTTCGACCACTTCATCGGCACGCGGGCCGTTTCCGGTGCGCACGCCTTTGACCTCGGCGCCCTCACCGCCTACCTGGACAGCCACCTGCCCGGCTTCAAGGGCCCGCTGACGGCAGAACTCTTCAAGGGCGGCCAGTCCAACCCGACCTACAAGCTGATCACACCCGGCGCCGCTTATGTGATGCGCGCCAAGCCAGGGCCTGTTGCCAAACTGCTGCCGTCGGCGCATGCGGTGGAACGCGAATTCAAGGTGATGCAGGGACTGCAGGGCACCGACGTGCCGGTGCCCAAAATGTATTGCCTTTGCGAGGATGAGTCCGTGATCGGGCGCGCCTTCTACGTCATGGAGTTCGTCGAGGGCCGCGTGCTCTGGGACCAGTCCCTGCCCGGCATGAGCCAAACCCAGCGCGGCGAGATCTACGACGAGATGAACCGCGTGGTCGCCGCGCTGCACAAGGTGAAGTTCGCCGAACGGGGCCTGGCCGACTACGGCAAGCCCGGCAACTACTTTGAGCGCCAGATTGGCCGCTGGAGCAAACAATACTCCGCGTCGATCACCCAGCCCATCGCCGAGATGGACAGCCTGATGCAATGGCTGCCGGCCAACATCCCGGCCAGCGCGCGCGACGAAAGCATGGTCTCCATCGTGCACGGCGACTTCCGCCTCGACAACCTGCTGTTCCACGCCACCGAGCCGCGCGTGCTGGCGGTGCTGGACTGGGAACTCTCCACGCTGGGCCATCCGCTGGCCGACTTCAGCTACCACTGCATGGCCTGGCACATCCCGCCCGGCGCCTTCCGCGGCATAGGCGGGCTGGACGTGGAAAGCCTGGGCATTCCCACCGAATCGGAATACATACGCCGTTATTGCGAGCGCACCGGCCTCACCACGCCCGAGGCGCTCAAGGCCGACTGGAACTTCTACATGGCCTACAACCTGTTCCGCATCGCGGCCATTCTGCAAGGCATTGCCAAACGGGTCGAGGCCGGAACCGCTTCCAGCGCGCAGGCCGTCAGCTCGGCCGCCGGCGCGCCGCTGCTGGCAAAAATGGCCTGGGGCTTTGCCCTCAAAAGCCAGGGCTGAAAACGGCCCGCCTCTACAACAACGCCGCCTCACCTCTTTTTCTGGAGATTTCATGGACTTCAACTACACCCCCAAAGTACAGGAACTGCGGGCGCGCCTGCTCAAGTTCATGGACGAGCATGTCTACCCCAACGAGGCCCGCTTCTTCCGCGAAATCGCCGAAAACCGCGCCAAGGGCAATGCCTGGGTGCCGACCACGCTGGTCGAGGAGCTCAAGCCCAAAGCCCGCGCCGCCGGCCTGTGGAATTTGTTCCTGCCGCACTCGCCGCGCGCGCCTGAAGGCCTGTCCAACCTCGAATACGCGCCGCTGTGCGAAATCATGGGCCGCGTGCCTTTTGCGGCCGAGGTCTTCAACTGCTCGGCGCCCGACACCGGCAACATGGAAACCATTGCCCGCTACGGCTCCGAGTCCAACAAGGACCAGTGGCTGGACCCGCTGCTCAAGGGCGAGATCCGCTCGGCCTTCCTGATGACCGAGCCGGAAGTCGCCTCGTCCGACGCCACCAACATCCAGTGCCGCATTGAACGCGACGGCGACGACTACGTGCTCAACGGCCTGAAGTGGTGGTCCTCCGGCGCGGGCGACCCGCGCTGCGCCGTCTACATCGTCATGGGCAAGACCAACCCCGACGCCGGCCGCCACGAGCAGCAATCGATGATCCTGGTGCCCGCCAATGCGCCCGGCATCCAGGTGCTGCGCCCGCTCTCGGTGTTCGGCTACGACGACGCCCCGCACGGCCACATGGAGGTGCGCCTGACCAATGTGCGCGTGCCGGCCGCCAACCTGCTGCTGGGCGAAGGCCGTGGCTTTGAAATCGCCCAGGGCCGCCTCGGCCCCGGGCGCATCCACCACTGCATGCGCAGCATAGGCATTGCCGAGCGCGCGCTGGAGCTCATGTGCAAGCGCCTGAACACCCGCGTCGCCTTCGGCAAGCCGATCGCCAGCCAGTCGGTCTGGCACGAGCGCATTGCCGAGGCCCGCTGCATGATCGAGCAGGCCCGCCTCCTGACGCTCAAGGCCGCCTACATGATGGACACCGTGGGCAACAAGGTCGCCAAGGCCGAGATCGCGATGATCAAGGTGGTGGCGCCCAACATGGCCTGCCAGATCATCGACTGGGCCATCCAGGCCCACGGCGGCGGCGGCGTGTCTGACGATTTCCCGCTGGCTTACGCCTACGCCAGCCAGCGTACCCTGCGCCTGGCCGACGGCCCGGACGAGGTGCACCGCGCATCGCTGGCCAAGCTGGAGCTGGCCAAACACCTCTTGATGCCCGGCGAAGTCGAGATGCCGATTACGCGCGGCAGCTGAGGCTGCCCGAGGCGAACGCCTCTTACAGCGTGATGTCGTTGGAGAGGCCGGCAATTGCCGATTCGCAGGCCGTGGTGAAGATCAGGGCGGCATGCTCCAGCGTGGGCATGTCGGCCGGGGTGTATTGCATGCGCAGATAGGCCTTGCCGCGCTGCACCATCAACATAAAAGGAACCTGCGCGTCGGGTGAGGGCTCGGGCCAGGACAGCATCAGCTCGACCAGGTGCGGATCCAGCCAGGCAAGCGCATGGGAGCGGTGGTCGGCCATCACCGCGTAGCGCTGCCAGAACGGCTTGGGCAGGCTTTCCCAGCCGACCTCCGGGTACATCGCCAGCCAGCGCACTTCTTCCGGCATGTTGTGGTCGGCGGTGGTTTGCAGGGTGTCGGTGTAGGCCTGGTAGGCCTTTTTTTCCAGCGCGTCCTTCAGGGCCCGGTTCATGACAAGGACAGTGACGTCGTCATTGACCTTGATTTCGCCCCGGGCGCGCAGCTCTTCGCCGTGCATGTAGTCGCGCGAAGCCGGGGACCGCTCCATCTTCCAGGGTTTGTTGCCCACGCTGCCCTTGAGCGCGAAGCCCTTGCCCTTTCCCATGCCGGTGAAGGAAAAGCCGCGGGTTCCGGCCCATTCGGACACCGCTTCGTCGGATGCGGCGGAGTCACCGGCATCCGCCTTACCGGCGACAAAGACTTTCTTCAGGCGCTCGAACATGGTTTTTGCTTTTCTCTTAAAGTGCAGCAAACATCATACTAATCAAGGAAGTCCCAATGATCAATGTTTACTCCTGGCCCACACCCAACGGCCACAAAGTCCACATCATGCTCGAAGAATGCGGCCTGGAACTGGGCCGCGACTGGCAGGCCATTCCCGTCAACATCGGCACCGGCGACCAGTTCAAGCCCGAATTCCTGGCCATCAGCCCGAACAACAAGATCCCTGCCCTGGTCGACCCGGCAGGACCGGACGGCAAGCCGATCTCCGTGTTCGAGTCCGGCGCCATCCTGCTCTACCTGGCAGCAAAGACGGGCAAGTTCCTGCCGAAAACCGACCGCCTCAAGTTCCAGGTGCTGCAGTGGCTGATGTTCCAGATGGGCGGCGTCGGCCCCATGATCGGGCAGACCCACCATTTCCGCCAGTACGCGCCCGAAAAAATCGACTACGCCATCAATCGCTACACCAATGAAACCAGGCGGCTTTACGGCGTGATGAACAAGCAGCTGGCCGGCAGCAAATTCATCGCCTGCGACGAATACAGCATCGCCGACATCGCCATCTTCCCCTGGCTGCGCAACTGGGAAAACCACGGCATAGACTGGGCCGACTACCCGCACCTGAAAAAATGGTTCGACCTGATCGGTGAACGCCCTGCGGTGCAGCGCGGCGTCAAGGTGCTGGCCGATTTGCGCAGGCCCATTACCGACGACAAGGCGCGCGAAGTGCTGTTCGGCAAGACGCAGTACGAAAAACGCTGAGCCGGGCCTGCGGGCCGGCAGGCTGGGCGGTCAAGACCCCAGGTTAACCAGCGGCGCAAAGTTGGACGTGCGCCAGTATTCGCGGAGCTGTTCCAGCTTTTCCTCAAAATCCCTGTAGTGCAGCGGTTTGCGCACGTAGCTGTTGAGCCCGCCTTTGAACGCCATCACCGCTTTGGAGCTTTCAGGCGAGGAAGTCAGCATGACGACGGGAACAAAAAAGGTGCGCGGGTCGCCCCGCATACGCTGCATGACCTCCAGCCCGCTGATGCCGGGCAGATCCAGGTCCAGCATGACCAGTTCTGGCGGCTGGTCGTGCGGGCGGCCGCTGTAAGCGCCTTCGCAGAAAAGGTAATCAAGGGCTTCCATGCCGTCGCGGGCGACGATGATTTCGTGGTCCGCGCCGTTTTCCTGCAGCGTGACCATGGTGAGCTCCACGTGATCCGGGTTGTCCTCTACCAGCAGCATGGTGGGTCTGGGCATTTTTGCTTGCCTCCTTGTTCTTGACGGCCTTAGACGCGTGATTGACGCGTGGCCGAAGCAGCCAATATAGACCTCGGCCCCTGGAGTGCCGTGTAAGCAAAGTTCGCTGGTGTGTGGGCGCGCGTGGCTTGACGCGGCTGACTGGCCTGCCCGGAGGGGATCGAACCCCCGACCCTCAGCTTAGAAGGCTGATGCTCTATCCGACTGAGCTACGGGCAGTTTGTGTGTACAGGAACCGGGGCAAGGCGCGCGTTGGGCCCGCCGTTTCCGGCTCGTCGCGCATCATACCCCGCCTATGCGGCGTATCCGCCGCGCGGCGCGGCCGTGCAAGGCGGACATGAAAAAGCCCACTTGCGTGGGCTTTTTGGGGGAAATTGTGGTCGGAGTACAAGGATTCGAACCTTGGACCCCCTGGTCCCAAACCAGGTGCGCTACCAGACTGCGCCACACTCCGACTAGTCAAATATTATAGCCCGAACCAGCTACACTTTGCCGCACTCCCCCTCATTTTTTCCATTCACGGGCCCGCACCATGAAACTTCGCCTTGCTGTCCAGCCTGAACCGCACCGGCCTGAGGGGAAGGCCCGGCACAGCAGCACTGTGCGCACATGAGACTTTCGGCCGCCGCCAAGGCCGCGTCCTCGGCGGACAAAGGCCTGACACGCATGACCGCGGTGTTCGGCCTGCTGGTGCTGCCGCTGGCGGCATTGCTGCTGGCCCAGTGGCCGTTGCGCGAACTCGTACAAGCCTACTCGCGCCAGGCCAACGATGCGGCGCAGCTGCTGTTCGCCCTGTATGTCGCGGTGGCCGTGACCGCGGCCTCCCGAAGCCATGCCCACCTGGCATCCTTGCAGCCGCACCCCTCGGGCGCGCCCCGCCCGCGCTGGCATGCCTGGGCGTTGCTGGCCTGCGTTGCGCCCTGGGCGCTGTTCATGCTCTGGGCCGGCTGGCCGCTGGTGGCGGCCTCCGTGTCTTCTTTCGAGCGATTCGGCGAAACGCTCAGCCCCGGTTACTTTGTGATCAAGATCGCCATGGCGCTGATGCTCGTGCTGGTGCTGGTGGAGGGCCTGCTCGAGTTGCTGCCGCACGGCCGTGCGCCGGGCTCGCCATGAGCCTGACCGGCCCGCTCGCGGGCTTATGGATGCTGCTGGCGCTGGGCGTGGTGATTCTGGCCACCGGCCTGCCGGTCTGGGCCCTGCTGATCGGCGTCTCCAGCCTGTTCGCGGCACTGGGCCTGGCCGCGGGCGCGTTCGACCTCCAGATTCTGCAAGCCTTGCCGGTGCGCACGCTGGGCCTGCTCGAAAACGATTTGCTGCAGGCCATGCCACTATATGTTTTCATGGGCGTGCTGCTGCAGCGCCTGACCGTGGCCGACGCCCTGTTTTCCGCCCTGCTGCGGCTGTTTCGCCCGCTGGCCGGCGCGCACGCCCTCTCGGCCCTGGGCGTGGGCGCCCTGATCGCGCCCATGAACGGCTCGGTCGCTTCCAGTTCGGCCCTGCTCTCGCGCCTGGTGGCGCCGCGCATGGCGCACCTGGACACCGCGCGGGCCCTCTCCATCATCAGCGTGGCCGCCACCATAGGCGTGGTGGTGCCGCCTTCGCTGGTCCTGCTGCTGCTGGGCGACGCCATGATGCTGGCGCACCTGGAAGCCAGCCGGTTGCCGGGCTATCTGCAGGCCGGCCAGCGCATCATCAATACCCAGGACGTGATGCATGCCGCGCTGCTGCCCGCGCTGTGCGTGCTGGCGCTATGGGCCCTGGTGGCCTGGCGCCAGGCGCGAAAATTTCAGGAAAAACCGCCTCAGACGCCTCTCAGCCGCACGCAGGCGGCCGTCGCCCTGATCGCGGGCGCCACCATTGTGCTGCTGCTGGCCGGCGTTTTTACCGGAAAACTCTACGCGGTGGAGGCGGCGGCCACCGGCGCAATGCTGCTGGTGGCCTCGGCCCTCGTGGGCCGATCGCTCTCCATCGCCGGCTGGCAGGCAGTGCTGGCCGATACGCTCAAGCTCAGCGGCGCCCTGTTTGCGCTGCTGGTGGGCGCCACCACCTTCAGCCTGGTGTTCCGCATCTTCGGCACCGACCGCTGGCTCAACGGCCTGCTGCTGGGCTCCACCCTGCCGCCGGGCGTCACGGCGGCGCTGGTATTGCTGCTGGTGGCGCTGTGCGCCTGGGTGCTGGATGCGTTTGAGATGATTTTTGTCATCGTGCCCATCGTCGCGCCGGCGCTGATCGCGCGCCTGGGCGACGCCCAGCAGGCCGCGGTGTTGCTGCTGCTGGTGCTGCAGCTGAGTTTCCTGATTCCGCCCATGGGCTACGCCGTGCTGATGGCCCGGTCCCGCTCGGGCCTGCCGGCCATCCCGGGCCGGCGCCTGCTGGGCGCGCTGTGGCCCATGCTGCTGGTGCAGGTGGCGCTCACGGTGGTGGTGTTCGCCTTTCCAGCCACGGTGCACTGGCTGGATGCGCCCGCTCCTGTAGCTTCCACGCAGGCCCCGATGGCCGAAGATGAAATCGCGCGCCAGATGCAGGAGATGTCGCGTGTCGAACCTCTGGAGCCCGGCGCCGCAACCGTGCCCGCCGCGCCCTGAGTCGCTCCCAAACAGGGCTCGCGAACCACTCGTAAAAAAGGAGACCGCCATGGCCATAAAAATCATCAGACTGGGCACGGCCCGCAGTGCCGGTGAAGGCTTGCGCATAGGCACGGTGCGCAGGCCGCCGCGCGGCGTGCCGAAAAGCGAGTTCGCCTCGCAGGACTGGTATGACGTGTGGTACCCCAACCTTGCGCCCAGCGTCGAGACCATGAAGCTGGGCCAGGCGGTGGAATCGGACAGGGATTGGGCCGCTTTCAGCAAAAAGTACCGGGCTGAGATGGCCGAGCCGGACGCCAGCCGCAACCTCGACCTGCTCGCCGCGCTGTCGCACAGCGCCAACTTCGCAATGGGCTGCTATTGTGAGAACGAGGCGCGCTGCCACCGCTCGCTGCTGCGGGACCTGCTCAAGGAACGCGGCGCCAATATTGCCTAGGTGCTGGTGCAGCGGTCAGGTCAAACCAAGCCGGGGCCGCGGAACCGGCTTTGCCGGGCCGCAGGCGCAGCGGCCCCCTCGGGGCAGGAAGCTACACGCAGTGAGCGACCGTGGGGGCGACATAGTTACAGTTTCACGTACTCATACTCCAGCGGGTTGGCGTTGATCCCGCGATCAGGCGGTGCAATCCACGCAGCCATCTTGCCGGGCTCGGTGACCTTGTTCATCAGGCTTTTGACAAAAGCCGTGTCGGCCGGCGTAGGCAGCCACTGGTCTTTTTTGGCCTCGAACTCGGCGGCGGTAATCGGGTTGCCCAGCGGGTCGGTGAAGTTGCCGGCCCAGGCGCCGACCGCGCGGCGAAAACGCGTCGACGGCAAAGTCAGTTCAAAATCCACACCGGCACGCTTGATGCCCATGTTCCAGCGTGTCACGCCGACGTTGCAGTCCTTGACGTATTCAAGGCGGGTGATTTCATTCATGCCGTTGCGGGTCGAAATCGTCTCGTTCTTCACGCCGCCCTGCCCGTTCGGCACCACGATGCTCATCTCGGTTTCGCGTTCCACATGGTCGGCGAACTTGGCTTCATCCGGCCGGCCCTTGATGCCGTTGCTGAAGTAGTTGGCGGCATTCGACGAGGCTTCCGAGCCGAACAGGTCCAGCGAGGAAGTGAACCAGAAGTTCATGAATTTCTGGACGGTGGGCAGGTCGATCACGCCGGCCTTGCGCAAGGTGGCGACGTCGTCGGTGTCCAGTTCCTTCATGACTTCCAGCGTGCGCTTGATGACGCGGCCCACGCCGGTTTCACCCACGAACATGTGGTGGGCCTCTTCGGTCAGCATGAAGCGCGTGGTGCGGGCCAGCGGGTCGAAGGCCGATTCCGCAAACGACTTGAGCTGGAACTTGCCGTCGCGGTCGGTGAAATAGGTAAACATGAAGAAGGACAGCCAGTTGTCCATCGGCTCGTTGAAGGTGCCCAGGATGCGCGGCTTGTCGGCATCGCCGCTGTGGCGCATCAGCAGTTCTTCGGCCTCCTCGCGGCCGTCGCGGCCGAAGTGAGCATGCAGCAGGTAGACCATGGCCCAGAGATGCCGGCCTTCCTCGACGTTGACCTGGAACAGGTTGCGCAGGTCGTACAGCGAAGGCGCGGTGTGGCCCAGCAGGCGCTGCTGCTCGACGGAAGCGGGCTCGGTGTCGCCCTGCGTGACGATCAGGCGGCGGAAGGTGGAGCGGTATTCGCCGGGCACCTCCTGCCAGACCTCTTCACCCATGTGGTCGCCAAAGCCGATCTTGCGGCCCTCCTCCTTGTCGGCCAGGAAGATGCCCCAGCGGTAGTCCGGCATGGGCGTGTAGCCGTAGCTGGCCCAGCCCGAAGCATCCACGCCCACGGCGGTGCGCAAATAGACTTCCTTGGCCTTGAAGTCGCTGGGGCCCATCTCGTCCCACCAGTTCAGGAAGGCCGGCTGCCAGTGCTCCAGCGCGCGCTGAAGCTGGCGGTTTTCGCCCAGGTGGACGTTGTTGGGGATGAGGGCTTGGAGGTCTATGGTGCTCATGATCAGGTCCTTGAAAATTCAGGTAACTTGGTGTCTTGTTCCCTCTCCCCCTGGGAGAAGGTCAGGGTGAGGGCCGGCGGCGCTGGAAGCGGATACGGGGAACCCTCACCCCTGCCCTCTCCCGGGGGAGAGGGAGGAAGAAAAATCAGATGCGTTTCCAGTCGAATTTTGCTTTTTTGCCTGTGCCGAAGAGCTTGAGCGCACCGTCCTCACCCACCGCATTCGGGCGAATGAAAATCCAGTTCTGCCAGGCCGACAGGCGGCCGAAGATGCGTGTTTCCATGGTCTCCTTGCCCGGGAAGCGCAGCGAGGCTTCCATGCCGGTCATGGCGTCGGGCGAGAGCGAGGCGCGCTCTTCGAGCATGATGCGGATTTCGTCTTCCCAGTCGATGTCGTCGGGCGTCAAGGTGACCAGGCCCAGCGCGAGCGCCTGGTCGGCGCGCAGCGGGCTGTCGCCGAGTTTTTGCAACTGGGAAATCGTGGTTTCGTCTTCGCAGAAACGCGTCTGCAGCCGCGTCAAGCCGTTGACGGCGGGGAACCAGCCGAAGTTGGCTTGGCTCAGTTGCAGCGCCGGGGCGCTGTCGGGCGCATCGGGCAAATCGAGCATGTAGATGCGGTCGCAGGCCAGGGCCAGTTCGTAGAAGGTGCCGGCAAAGCAGGAGCCCGCATCGACCAGCGCAATCAGCGAACGGCTGGTGACGTCCAGCCGGGCCAGCGTACGGCGCAGCGCGCCCGTGGTTTCTTTCACCAGCCAGTGGTCCTTGAGCTTGGCCAGCACCTGGTCCATGCGGATCACCTGGCCGGCATCGCCCGTGGTCTTGATGACCCAGGTGCCGGTTTCCAGTTCGTTGGTGCGCAGGTTCAGGATGGCGTCGTCGAGTTCACGCTGCAGCTTGAGCGGGTACCAGTTGGCGCCGGCCGCTTCAATCGCTTCGGGCGTGGACTCAATGGCTGCCGCCGGGGCCTTGATGGTGATCGTGGCGATGCGCTTTTCGCGGTCCACCTGCGCGTCGACCAGGCTGTAGTGGTAGCCGGCGTCGTCGATCAGCGCCTTGAGCGGCGTCAGTTCAATCCCTTTGCTGCCTGCGGCCCGTGTGGACTTGGCACGCAGCGCCTCAATTTCGGTGGCCAGCAGGTCGCCGAACTGCTGCGGCTTGGCATGGGCGTCGATCAGTTTCCAGTCCTTGGCGCGGTCGGCGCGCACGCCTTCGGATGTGGTGCAGAAGATGTCGGCGAGGTCGCGGCGCACCTTGCGCTTGTCGGTCACGCGGGTCAGGCCGCCTGTGCCGGGCAGCACGCCCAGCAAAGGCACTTCGGGCAGGCTGACGGTGGACGAGCGGTCGTCCACCATGATGATGCGGTCGCAGGCCAGGGCCAGTTCATAACCACCGCCGGCGCAGGCGCCCGTCACCGAGGCAATCGCCTTCAGGCCGTCATGGCGCGAAGAGTCTTCCAGGCCGTTGCGGGTTTCATTGGTGAATTTGCAGAAGTTGACCTTCCAGCCATGGGTGGAGAGGCCCAGCATGTAGATGTTGGCGCCCGAGCACCAGATCTTTTCCTTGCCCGACTCGAACACCACCACCTTGACGGCCGGGTGCTCGAAGCGCACGCGGTTGATCGCGTCGTGCAGCTCGATGTCCACGCCCAGGTCGTAGCTGTTGAGCTTGAGCTTGTAGCCGGGCTTGATGCCGCCGTCTTCATTGATGTCCAGTTTCAGGCGCGCAATGTCGCCCTCCACGCGCAGCGTCCAGTGCTGGTATTTGCTGGGGTGGGTGGAGAAACTCACGAGCTCGCGCTCCTGGCCCTCGATGACCTGTTTGAATAAAAGCGGCTCTGTCATGGCGTTCATGGGGTGTCTCCGGTTAGGTCCGTTCGGCTTGTTCGCGGACGGTTGTTTTGGGAACGGCGCGTTCCAGGTCTTTCAGGCTTTGTTTCAGTGTGCGCGCGGCGGTATCGACCACGGCGTCGGCGCGGGCATACAGCGCCTCGCGGCTGGAGAGGATGCGGCGCAGGTCTTCCATGGCTTCGCTGGTGGCGCCGCGCGTCGCGTCAAAAGGCCGCATGTCGCCCTGGGCCACCACGCGGGCCATGTGCTCTTCCGGGCTGGCCTTGAGCCACACGCAGTAAAAGCGGCTTTGCAGCAGGTCGAAGGTCTCGCGCTCACTGACGATGCTGCCGCCCGTGGTCATGACCACGCCGGCCGGGTGGTCCTCGGCAATGCGGAACAGCGCGCGCCGCTCGTAGCGCCGGTAGCCGGCCTGCCCGTGCAGCAGCAAAATTTCATTCATGCTGGTGCCCGCTTCGCGTTCGATCTCGCGGTCCAGCTCGATAAAAGGCACGCCGCGCTCGGCTGCCAGCTGGCTGCCCAAGGTCGACTTGCCGGCGCCGCGCAGACCTATCAGCGCAATGCGCCGCTCACGGCCCTTGGAGTCATCGAGGCCGAAGGTGCTGCCCAGCATGCCGTAGGCCTGGTCCAGCTGGGTGTCGTCCAGCCGCGCGAGCAAACCCTGCACGCGCGCCAGCGCCGGGCGCGGGGCGTCCTGCAGCAGTTCAAGAATGGAGATGTTCAGCGCGCGAGCCGCGGCTTCCAGGGAGTTGATCGAGACATTGCCCTTGCCGCTTTCGACGTCGGCCAGGAAACGCTCGCTCAGGCCTGAATCGGAAGCCAGCTGTTTGCGCGTCATGCCGCGGCGGGCACGCCAGGCGCGGACGCGGGCGCCCAGTTCGCTGAGCGTGGCTTTCGATTCCTGTTCAGACATGATTTCCAAGAAGCACCTGTGTCAAAAAAGTCCGGTGAAGCGGGGTTTGGCGGTTGCGCTTTCGATAAATTGCAGTATACTTCAGGTTAAATCGATGTCAAGCAGTTTATTGCATCTTTATCCGCGCTTCGACACGCTCAGGATGATCGGAACACATATGAAACTCAGAATCCTCGTAGGCACCATGACCAGCACCGCCGACTATGTGGCGCAAGCAATCCAGATGGACTGCGCCGACCTGGTGAGCGATATTGAAATCGAGCTGATGGACAACCTGGACATCAGCGTTTTCGACGCCGCCAAAGCAGAAGATGCACTTTATCTCATCTGCAGTTCCACTTACGGCTCGGGCGACGTGCCCGACAATGCCCGCGCCCTCTACGAATCGCTGGGCGCCAACCCCCAATTCCTCGGCCATGTGCGCTATGGCGTCATCGCGCTGGGCGACCGCACTTACATGCAGACCTTCTGCTTCGGCGGCAAAAAATTTGACGAACGCCTGCAGGACCTGGGCGCACAGCGCATCGGCGAAGTCTGGTGCCATGACGCGAGCAGCGGCACCATGCCGGAAACGGAAGGCACCGAGTGGTGCCGCCAGTGGCTCACCAATGCCTTGCAAACGCTGGGAGCGAACTCCGCCACCGCCTGAAGAGTTAGAAGTTAGAAGATACCGTTCCCTGTAGCGCTTGATGAGCGTGCGCAAGCAGCTACCAAAATAACAGCAATCTGGAGACAAGCATGCAAGCAAGCAGCGCCGACCATTCGGCCAGCCCGCCCCTGGTGACCATCCCGCGCGATTACAACGCCGCGCACGACCTGCTGCGGCGCAACGCATCCCGCGTCGGCAAGGTGGCGTTCATGGACGCGCTGAGTGGCGAGCAGCTGACCTACGGCGAACTCGCCGAGCAATCCCATCGCTTTGCCAACGCCCTGCGCGCCCAGGGCTTCACCCCCGAAAGCCGCGTGCTGCTGGCCGTGCTGGACACGCCGCAGTGGCCGGTCGCCTTCCTCGGCTGCATCCTCGCGGGCGTGGTGCCCGTGGCGGCCAACACCTTGCTGACCACGCAGGACTTCGAATTCATGCTGCGCGATTCGCGCGCCCAGGGCCTGGTCGTTTCAAACGCCCTGCTGCCGGCCTTTGAGCCGCTGCTGGGCAAGGTCGACACGCTCAAGTCGGTGATCGTCGCCGGTGTGGACGACTCCGCAACGCACACCACCCTGGCGGCCCTGCTGCGCGCCTCCCCGGCCACGCCCACCGTCGCGGCGACCTGCGCCGACGACGCCTGCTTCTGGCTGTATTCCAGCGGCTCCACCGGCGCGCCCAAGGGCACGGTGCACCTGCACAGCCACCTGGTCCAGACGGCCGAACTCTACGGCCGCGGCGTGCTGGGCATACGCGAGTCCGACGTGGTCTATTCGGCCGCCAAGCTGTTTTTTGCCTACGGCCTGGGCAATGCGCTGACCTTTCCCATGAGCGTGGGCGCCACCACTGTGCTGCTGCCCGCGCGCCCGGCGCCGGCCGAGGTTTTCGCCCTGCTGAAGAAATACCAGCCCACGATTTTTTACGGCGTGCCCACGCTGTACGCCGCCCTGCTGGCCGACCCGGCCAGGCCGGCGAAGTCAGAACTGCGCCTGCGCGTCTGCACCAGCGCCGGCGAAGCCCTGCCCGCCGAGATCGGCAAGAAGTGGACGGCGCACTACGGCTGCGAAATCCTGGACGGCATTGGCTCCACCGAGATGCTGCACATCTTTTTGTCCAATCGCCCAGGCCAGGTACGCTATGGCACCACCGGCCAGGCGGTGCCGGGTTATGCGCTGCGCATCATCGGCGACGACGGCCGCGAGTGCGCCGACGGCGAGATCGGCGAGTTGCAGATCAGCGGCCCCAGCGCCGCCATCATGTACTGGAACAACCGCGCCAAGACCAAGGCCACCTTCGCCGGCGAATGGACCAAGAGCGGCGACAAGTACACGCGCGACGCCGACGGCTTTTATACCTACGGCGGGCGCAGCGACGACATGCTCAAGGTCGGCGGCATCTACGTCTCGCCTTTCGAAGTAGAGGCCTGCCTGATGACGCATGCCGCCGTGCTTGAAGTGGCGGTGATAGGCCTGGCCGATGCCGACGAGCTCATCAAGCCCAAGGCCTACGTGGTGTTCAAGGCCGGCCAGAGCGCCACCATGGACGAGCTCAAGGCCCATGTGAAGCAGCAGGTTGCGCCTTACAAATATCCGCGCTGGATCGAGTTCGTCAACGAACTGCCCAAAACGGCGACCGGCAAGATCCAGCGCTTCAAGCTGCGCCAGCCGCGTTGACCAGCACCCCAAATGCGCGCCGCGCGGCAAAAATTCACCGCCAAAAACCCGCCAGCAAGCCCAAAGCGGGCACAGCAATTGCTTTAGACGTCAACAATTTAATCCTCAATCTCGGGTTTTACACTAGGGTTCCCGGCGCCACGCACGCTTACTATTCGTCTAACTGTTTTCAGCCTCAACCAGGAGCTATTCCATGACTTCACGCCGACTTGTATTGACCCGTAGCGCTGCCGTGATCGGTGCCGCCTCCACCGGCCTATTGCTGCCCGAAATCGTGCGTGCGCAGTCCGCCAAGGTGCGTGTGGGCTTCATGCTGCCCTATACCGGAACATTCGCGCAGCTCGGCGTGGCCATTGAAAACGGCTTTCGCATGGCCATCAACGAACAAGGCGGCAAGCTGGGCGGCCGCGAAATCGAATACTTCAAGGTGGACGACGAGTCCGAGCCGTCCAAGGGCATTGAAAACGCCAACAAGCTGGTGCAGCGCGACAAGGTCGACGTGCTGGTCGGCACGGTGCACTCCGGCGTTCAGATGGGTATCCAGAAAGTCGCTCGCGACTCCGGCGTGCTGAGCCTGATCCCCAACGCCGGCGTGCATGCCGCCACGCGCAGCCTGTGCGCGCCCAATGTGTTCCGCACCTCCTTCAGCAACTCGCAGCCGACCCGCGCCCTGGGCAAGGCCATGGTGGACCGCGGCCACAAGAAGGCCGTCTGGATCACCTGGAAATACGCCGCGGGCGACGAGGCGTTTGAAGGCTTCAAGGAAAGCTATACCGCGGCCGGCGGCACCATCGTCAAGGAACTGGGCCTGCCCTTCCCGCAGGTCGAGTTCCAGGCCCTGCTGACCGAAATCGCCGCGCTCAAGCCTGACGCCGTGGCCTGCTTCTTCGCCGGCGGCGGCGCCGCGAAGTTCATCAAGGACTACGCCGCCGCGGGCCTGAAAGACAAGATTCCGCTCTACGGCTCCGGCTTCCTGACCGAAGGCGTGCTCGACGCGGCCGGCCCCGCGGCCAACGGCATCATCACGACCATGCACTACAGCGACTCGCTGCCGACGCAGCGCAACGGCCAGTTCCGACTGAGCTACGCCAAGACCTTCAGGCTGCAGCCCGACGTCTACGCGGTGCAGGGCTACGACACCGGCCTGCTGCTGATCCAGGGCGCCAATGCCGTCAAGGGCGACCTGAGCAGCAAGCCGGCCCTGTACAAGGCCATGGAAAGCGCCGTCATCGACAGCCCGCGCGGCAAGTGGACCATGAGCCCCTCGCACAACCCGGTGCAGGACATGTACCTGCGCGTGGTCGAGAACAAGGAAAACAAGGTGATCGGCGTTGCAGCGAAAGCCTTGGCCGACTCCGGCGCCGGCTGCAAGATGGGCTGAACGTGGCCCCCACGGTCGCTCACTGCGTGTAACCTGCGGCGTCTCCCTGCCCCTCTCATGACGCAAGGGGGCCGCTGCGCCTGCGGTCTGGCAAAGCCAGTCCCGCAGCCCCTGCTGGCAGGGAGCTTCAGGTTGGCCGCCTCGTCCTATTTTTTGAATAGCTGGCACGGACCATGCTGACCGGCCTTTGCCAATGCTATCTTCACGCCTATGACGCTTACCACCTACCTCCTCTACGTCGCTGCGGTCGCGCTGCTGATCCTCACACCGGGCCCGACCATGTTGATGTGCATGACGAATGCGCTCAACCACGGCCCGCGCAAGGCCATGACCTCCGTCGCCGGAAGCGTGGCCGCGGTGCTGTGCGTGATGCTGCTGTCGGCCATGGGCCTGGGCGCCTTGCTGGCGGCGTCCGAAACCGCCTTCACCATCGCCAAGATCATTGGTGCGGCGTATTTGATCTGGCTGGGCATCAAGACCTTTCGCAGCGAAGCCGCCGTCTTTGATCCTGCCGCCGGCGAAGCGCCGGCCCAGCGCCGCTCGTTTTTTCTGCGCGGCTTCCTGGTCGGCGCCAGCAACCCCAAGGCCGTGCTGTTTTTCGCGGCCTTCTTCCCGCAGTTCCTGAACCCGGCCGCCCCTTTTGTGCCGCAGTTCGCCATCCTTGCCCTGACCTTCATGGCCTTTGAGTTCACGGTGCTCACGGGCTGCGCGCTCGGTGTTTCGCGCATCGCACCGCTGCTGCGATCCAGCCGCGCCGTACGCTGGTTCAACCGGGTGTCCGGCGGCCTCTTTACTTTGATGGGCAGCCTCTTGCTTTTTACTCGCCGCCATACATGAGCCCCCACGTTCGCTCACTTCGTGTAGCTCTCTGCCCCCCGAGGGGGCCGCTGCGCCTGCGGCCCGGCAAAGCCGGTTCCGCGGCCCCTGCTTGCAGGCACGGCCTTCAACTCTCGCTGTCTCAGAAGTCATAAAAGAAAAATGGATTTAGCCAACTTCCTCATCCAGCTGCTCAACAGCGTCCAGTACGGCCTGCTGCTGTTCATGCTGGCCGCCGGCCTCACGCTGATCTTCGGCATCATGGGCGTGGTCAACCTGGCCCACGGCAGTTTCTACATGCTGGGCGCCTACCTGGCATGGTCGCTGAGCACGCTGACGGGCAGCCTCACGCTGGCCATCCTGCTGGGCGCGGTGCTGTCCGTCATCTTCGGCCTGGCGCTGGAGTGGCTGCTGTTTCGCCACTTCTACAAACGCGACCACCTGGACCAGGTGCTGCTGACCTTCGGCCTGATCTACATCTTTGAAGAGCTGCGCTCCATCCTCTGGGGTGACGACGTGCACGGCGTCACCATCCCCGACCTGTTGAGCGCCTCGATCCCGCTCACCGACAACCTCTCCTACCCCGTCTACCGCCTCTTCATGTCGGGCGTCTGCATCGCGCTGGCGCTGGGCCTGTACTGGATGATCTCCCGCACGCGCCTGGGCATGAAGATACGCGCCGGCGCCTTCAACCGCGACATGGCCGAATCGCTGGGCATCAACATCAAGCTGATCCACGCCGTGGTCTTCGCGCTCGGTGTGGGCCTGGCCGCCGTGGCCGGCATGATCGCCGCGCCCGTGGCCAGCGTCTACCCCAACATGGGCTCGCAGGTGCTCATCATGTGTTTTGTGGTGGTGGTGATAGGCGGCATAGGGTCGGTGCGCGGCGCGCTGATTTCCGCGCTGCTGGTCGGCCTGGTCGATACCTTCGGCAAGGTGCTGCTGCCTTCGATGGCCGGCATGCTGGTGTATATGTTGATGGCGGCCGTGCTGCTGTGGAAACCTGAAGGCCTATTCAAGCAATGAGCACGGCAAAAGCAAATCTTGAAATCCTGCCGCGCGGCGTGCAGGTGGCGCTGGTGCTGGGCCTTGTCGCGCTGGCCGCCTTTCCCTTCGTCGGCACCGATTTTTATACCCAGATGGTCACGCGCATGATGATCATGGCGATCTTTGCCATGAGCCTGGACCTGCTGCTGGGCGTGACCGGCCTGGTGTCGCTGGGCCATGCGGCCTACTTCGGGCTGGCCGGTTATGCGCTGGCCTTCCTGACACCTGCGGGCGCGCCCGTGAGCCTGTGGTGGACGCTGCCGGTGGCCGTGCTGGCCTCGGGCCTGGCCGCGCTGATCATCGGTTTCTTTGTGGTGCGCACGCACGGAATCTACTTCATCATGGTCACCATGGCGTTTGCACAGATGGTGTTCTACGTCTTCTTCGACAACAAGGTCCTCGGTGGCTCCGACGGCCTCTACGTCAACTTCAAGCCCAGCGCGGCCATCTTCGGCTGGGTGCCGTTCGACCTGGACAACAAGGTCACGCTCTATTACTTCACGCTGGGTGCGATGCTGCTGGTCTATGCCTTTTTGCGCCGCCTGCTCTGGAGCCCTTTCGGCCGCACCCTGGCCGGCATACGCGTCAACGAGCACCGCATGCGCGCCATGGGTTTCGGCAGCTTCGGCTACAAGCTGTCGGCCTTCACGCTGGCCGGCGCGCTGGCGGGCCTTGCCGGCTACCTGTGGGGCACGCAGACCGGTTACATCAACCCCGAGCTCATGGGTTTTCACATGAGCGCGCACGCCATCATGATGGTGATCCTGGGCGGCATGGGCAACTTCGCCGGCGCCATCGTCGGCGCGTTTGCCTTTGAATACCTGCTGCACATCTTCAAGGACCTGCCGCAGGTCGGCAGCGTCAACCTGGGCAAACACTGGCAGCTGTGGATGGGCCTGTTCATCGTGCTGCTGGTCACCTTCGCGCCGCGCGGCATCCTGGGCCTGGTCGAGAAATTCACCCAGCGCAAGAACAAGGCGGAGGCCGGCCATGAGTGAAGTCCTGCTTTCTGCCAAAAACCTGACGAAGCGTTTTGGTGGCTTGGCCGCCGTCAACGATGTTTCGGTCGACCTCTGGCGCAACCATATCCACGCGGTGATCGGACCCAACGGCGCCGGCAAGTCCACCTTGACGAATCTGCTGTCGGGCGACCTGCTGCCGACTTCGGGCAGCGTCACGCTGGGCGCGCACGACGTGACCGGCTGGACGCCCGAAAAAATATCGGGCAAAGGCCTGGGCCGCAGCTACCAGAAGACGAATATCTTTTTGCCTTTCAGCGTCTGGGAAAACGTGCGGCTGGCTTCGCAGTCGCGCGCGCCGCATGCCGCGCACTGGCTCAAGCGCGCCACAAGCTTCGCGGCCGTCAACGCCCGCGCCGAAGAAGCGCTGGAACTGGCCGGCCTGCAAAACCGCAAGCACAGCATCGCGGGCACCATCAGCCACGGGGAGCAGCGCCAGCTCGAAATCGCGATGACGCTGGCCACCGAGCCGCAGGTGCTGCTGCTCGACGAGCCGCTGGCCGGCATGGGCGTGGCCGAGGCTGAGCGCATGGTCGCGCTGCTGCTGACCATCAAGAAAAACCACGGCATCCTGCTGGTCGAACACGACATGGACGCGGTGTTCACACTGGCCGACAAGCTCACCGTGATGGTCAACGGCCAGGTGATCGCCAGCGGCACGCCCGCGCAGATACGCGCCGATGCCGGCGTGCAGGCGGCGTATTTAGGCGAGGAGCATTGATGAACGCCCCCGAGAAACAGATCGACATCCTGATAGGCGCCCAGGACATCAACACCTACTACGGCGCCAGCCACATCTTGCGCGGCATCGACTTTCACGTCGCCCGCGGCGAGACCATAGGCCTGATGGGGCGCAACGGCATGGGCAAAAGCACGCTGCTCAAAAGCATCATGGGCCTGGTCAAGCCGCGCTCCGGCTCGGTCGCGATCAACGGCAGGCCCATGACGGGTGCTGCGCCGTACGAAATCGCCCGCCAGGGCATCGCCTATGTGCCCGAAGGCCGCGGCATCTTCGGCAACCTCAGCGTGGTGGAAAACCTCAAGATGGCGGCGCGTGCCGGCACCCGGGGTCAGCGCGACTGGACCTACGAGCGCGTGCTCGACACCTTCCCGCGCCTCAAGGAACGCCTGGGCCACGGCGGCCAGCAGCTTTCGGGCGGCGAGCAGCAGATGCTCACAATCGGCCGCGCGCTCATGACCAACCCCGACGTGTTGATCCTTGACGAAGCGACCGAAGGTCTGGCGCCGCTGATCGCGCGCGACATCTGGCGCATCTGCGGCCTGATCCGCGAGACCGGCATCAGCAGCGTCATCGTCGACAAGAACTGGAAGCACGTCACCCAGATCACCGACCGCAACGTGATCCTGGTCAAGGGCCAGGTCGTGTTTGAAGGAAGCTCGGCCGAACTGCATGCCAAGCCTGAGCTGCTGGCGCAATACCTGGGCGTTTAACACCTTGGCTTGAGGAGGGGTTGGTACGCAACTTGCTGAAGTTGCGCACCCCTTCCCCTCTGAAAGCAAGCCATGCCTTCCACCCGCTCAATCAGCGCTGCCAGCCCATTCCTCCTCGCGGCACTCTGCACCGCATCCAGCCTGTTCGCCACGCTGTCCTGGTCGCAGGAAGCCTACCCCAGCCGGCCGGTCAAGGTCATCGTCGCCTTGCCCGCGGGCGGCAGCGTGGACATGGTGGCGCGGCAGATCAGCCAGCAGCTGACGGCCGACCTGGGCCAGCCCTTTGTGGTGGACAACCGGGCGGGCGGCTCCGGCCAGATCGGCCTGCCGGCGGTCGCGAAGGCGCCGCCGGACGGCTACACCATCATGGTCTCGCCGGCGTCCTTCCTGACCACCAACAAGAGCATCTTCAAGACGCTGCCCTACAACCCGGAAACCGACTTTGTGCCGGTGACCAAGCTGGTCAACCAGGCCATGGTGCTGGTGGTGCGCGACAAGGCGAAGTACCCCACCCCGGCCGCCGTGCTGGCGGCGGCCAAAGCCAACCCCGGCAAGCTGACCTATGCCTCCTCGGGCGACGGCAGCCCGCAACACCTGGCCGGCCTCATGTTTGAAAGCCAGACCGGCGCCAAGCTGCTGCACATCCCCTACAAGGGCGGCGCGCCGGCGATCACCGACCTTATAGGCGGCGTGGTGGACATGGCCTTCGCCCCGCTGCCGGAAGCGCTGCCGCACATCAAGTCGGGCAAGCTGCATCCGGTGGGGGTGCTCAGCGAGAAGCGCGCCATTTCGGCGCCGGAGATTCCGACACTGAAGGAAGGCGGCGTGAACAACGTGGTGCTGTCGGCGTGGATCGCCCTGCTGGCGCCCGCCAAAACGCCGCAGCCCATCCTCGACAGCCTGGGCAAATCCGTGAAGGCCATGCTGCGCGGCGACGCCAAAAACAGGCTCATCGAAATCGGCATGGAGCCGGCCGTCGATGAAGCCAAACCCCTGGCGCAGGTGATTTCGGAAGAAATCCGGATTCACGCCGAGCTCGTGAAAGCGGCCGGGCTGGTGCCGCAGTAAAGCCGGCAGGCGCCGCCGGAATGAACCGGTGCGCAGTCAAGCGCTCAGGGAAAGCCCCGGCGGCGGCGCATCCCCCAGCGTAAAACAAAAGCTGGCGCCATTTCCCTGTAGTGATTCGGCCCAGACCTTGCCGTTGTGGCGGGCCACGATCCGGTGAACCGTGGCAAGGCCTATGCCCGTGCCCTCGAACTGAGCCGTCGAATGAAGGCGCTGAAACACGCCGAACAGCTTGTCCACCTGCGCCATGTCGAAACCCGCGCCGTTGTCCTGCACGGTGTAGATGAATTCATCGTCGGCGCCCTTGCCCCGGGTAAACGATATTCTGGCTTTCGCGCGCTTGCCCGTGAACTTCCAGGCATTGCCCAGCAAATTCTCCAGCAGCTGGCGCAAGAGGGCGGGATCGCCTTGCACGACCATATCCCGCTGGATCTCCGTTTCCACGGCACGGTCTGTCGCCTGCTCGCGCAAACGGGCGAATATCGAGGAGGCCATGGCGCTCAGGTCGACCGGCTCCCGCCGCAGCCCGGTTCGTGATACCTGCGCCAGCGACAGCATCGCATCGATCAAGGTGCCCATCTGCTGCACACCGGCGCGAATCCTGTCCAGGTAACTGCGCGCCCGCTCGGTCACACCGCGGGTCTCCAGTTCCTTGCCCAGCATGGTGCTGAACCCGCTGATGGTGGTCAAAGGTGTGCGCAGGTCGTGCGACACGGAATAGGAAAAGGCCTCCAGTTCCTGGTTGGAGGCCTGCAGCTCGGCCGTGCGGTGCTTCACACGCTCTTCAAGACCCGTGTTGAGGTTTCTGATCTCTTCCTGCGCGCGTTTTTGTTCATCGCCCAGGCTTTTGAGCCGCAGGAGGTTTCTCACCCGCAACCACAGCTCTGCCTTGTCGACGGGCTTGCTGAGGAACTCTTCCGCGCCGGCATCCAGGCCGCAAAGCCGGGCACTGCGGTCCGTCAACGCGGTCACCATGATGATGGGAATATGCGAGGTGGCCGGTCTGGCCTTGAGCCTTTCAGCTACCTGGTAACCGTTAATGCCCGGCATCATGATGTCCAGCAGGATCAGGTCCGGAGCGGCGTCCTCGACGGCCGCCAGCGCATCTTCTCCGCTTGCCGCAGTCAGCGTGCGGTAACCCTCCGGCCGCAGGAAAATCTCCAGCACCTTTCGGTTGTGGGCATCATCATCCACGATCAGGATGGTGGACTGGGGAGAGGCGACGTCGATCATGGGCGTGTCTCCAATGCCTGGCCCGGCAGGCGTCCAGGGCTTTGCGCCAAAAGAGTATCAATCACTTCATAGAGCTCAAGGTAACGCAGCGGCTTGGCGATATACGCCGCGCAGCCCGCCAGGCGGCTTTTGTCCTGGTCTTCCTTCATCGCCATTGCCGTCAAGGCAACAACGGGAATGTCGGCGGTACTTGGATCCAGCTTGAGCAAGGCGGTCGCCGCCAGGCCATCCATGCCGGGCAACTGGATGTCCATCAGGATAAGGGCCGGCCGCTCGGCTTTCGCCAGCGTGACGCCGCTTTCTCCATCCGAGGCGCACAGCGCGTTATGGCCCACCCTGCGCAACAGCACGCAGGCCAGTTTCATGTTGGCGGGATTGTCTTCAACGACCAGAATGGTTGCCATCGTTTTCTCTCTAGTCCACGGCCATGCGCAGCGGAAGCCACACCACAAAAAGAGCCCCCTCCCCTTCGGCGCTGGCCACCGCGACGGTGCCGCCGTGCAGCTCGGCCAGCTGCTTGACCATTGCCAGCCCGAGTCCCGTCCCTTCGAATTTTCGCGCCAGGCTGCTGTCGATCTGGCTGAAGGCCTGAAACAGCTTGGCCATGTCCGCGGCCGAAATTCCGATGCCCGCGTCGCGAACACTGATTTCCGAAAAAGCATCGCAGCTGTCGTCGGCCAGCGGGAAACCGTGCACGGTCCAGTCGCCGTCGACAGTGCCGACCGCGGCCCGCGGCACCCGGCGCGCGCTCAGCGTGACGCGGGAGCCGACAGCGCTGAACTTGACGGCATTTGCCAGCAGGTTGTAGGCGATTTGTTTTGTCTTGCGGACGTCCATGAACGACACGCCCAGGTTCTCCGAAGTATCCAGCTCAAGGCTGATGCGATGGGCGCCGGCTTTTTCCTTGACGATGGAAAGGCAGCTGGACAACAGGGTCTTGAGGTCGGTCTCTTCGAGTTCCAGCGTCATCATGCCCGCCTCCACCTTGGAAAGATCCAGGATGTCGTTGATGAGCGAGAGCAGGTGCTGGCCGCTGCTGAATATGTCCCCCGCGTATTCCGTCTGTGAATCGGTCATGGGCCCGATCAGGCCGTCCTTGAGCGCTTCCGAAAACCCGATGATGGCGTTCAGCGGCGTGCGCAGCTCATGGGACATGGTGGCCAGGAACTCCGACTTCATCCGGCTGGCGCGTTCAAGCTCCGTGTTCTTCTCGTGAAGGCTGTGCTCTATATGCTTTCGCTGCGTGATGTCGCGAACGATGCCGGTAAACAGGCGCCGCCCTCCGGTCTGCACTTCGCTCACCGCCAGCTCCATCGGAAAGGTCTCGCCGTTTTTACGCAGGCCCACCACCTCGCGCCCGATTCCGATAATCTTCTTGACGCCGGTGCCGGTGTAGTTGCGCAGGTAGCCATCATGCTCGGCCTTGTAGGGAGCGGGCATCAGCATCTTGACGTTCTGGCCCACCATTTCGGGGCTTGTGTAGCCGAAGAGCCGCTCGGCCGCCTTGTTCAATGATTCGATGGTGCCCGAAGCGTCAATGATGATGATGGCGTCAACGGCCGCGGCGAGTATCGCGAGCGTGCGCGCCTCGCTTTCGAACAACAATTTTTCGGCCTTCTTGCGCTCGGTAATCTGACGAACTGCAATGAATACGCCTTGCAAGCGGCCATCATGACTGTGAAAAGCGGACACATTGCAAGAGACGGCCGTGGGCTCTCCCTGCAAAGCACTTAAAGCCAGCTCATGATCGCTCACCTTGTTATTGTCAAGCGCTCGCCGCACGACTTCGTCAACGCCGGCGGGGTCGGTGAAAAAATCCCTGCACGCCTGTCCCACCAACGAAGCCCTTGAGCGCCCGGTCAGCTCCGCCAGTTGCTGGTTCACATCCGTCATCCGGCCCCGCATGTCGGTCACGATGATGGCGTCGGTGTTCGACTCGATCAGCGAACGGTTGTAAGCGACGGCCATGTCGGCGCGCCTGTGCGCCCGATGGAAGGCTTCGGTCACCACGCTGATGATGACCCCGGCCAGCGCCACAAAGAACTGCTGCAAACGTGCGGCGTTCGAATCGACCGAGAAGCTGTAAATCGGTGGCAGCAGATAGTAGCTGGCCAGAAGAAAAGTAAGCGCCGTGGCCAGCAATCCCGCGCCGAGCCCGCCAAGGTAGGCGCTCAGCATGATGGGTACGGTAAATATTACCAATGCGGTGTCGCCCTGCAAAACCCCTTCAAGCGCGAGGTGAACCGCGAGTGTGGCCCCTATGGAAAAAAACACGAACACACAAGCCGGCAGGGACAGCATCGCTTCGCGGGAAAAGCCGCGCGGTTGAATCCAGCGGCGCAGGAATGAAAATCTTGACGATTGCGGACCCGCTTCCGCAGGCTTACCCGCCGTGGAAGCACCAGGGTCAGGCGGGCGGTTTTCACCACCCGTTTCGGTTTTCATTTTTATATTTCCCGTCTTCCCATTTACTGAAAGCGTGAAGAGAAGCCGACCGCGCCGGGCACACTTGCGTGAACGCTAACGATTGACATTCAACTCACAGCCTTGGCATCCCGGTGACGCGAGATACCAGTCAGGGAAAGAGTAGCAGAGCAATGCCGCAGACGCTACCGGACAGACCCTGCAACCCAGGCGCGGCCAAAGGCAACTAAAGCAGCGAGCGCAGTTCCCTGGCCGTATCGAGCAGCAGCGGCAGCAATTCCTTTTGCATCACGTCCACCCGCAAGCGCTGCGGCGAGGACACCACATTGAGCGCGGCCACCGTATGCCCCCGCATGTCGCGCAGCGGCACGGCCAGGGCATGCACGCCCAGCTCGTGCTCCTCGCTGGCCACGCAATAGTCGTCCGCCCTCACCTTCTCAATCAGGGCCTTGAGCTTGCGCGCGTCGGTCACCGTGTGCAGCGTGAGGCGCGCCAGGTTGCCGCTTTCGGTTTTCGCCTTGAGCCAGGCGCTGACTTCACTCTTTGTTTTGGCGGCCAGCAGGATGCGGCCGGTGGAGGTGGCATGCGCCGGCAGGCGCGCGCCCAGGTGCAGGCCGTAAGCCAGCACACGCGCCTGTGCGGTTTTTGCGTCGACCGAAGACTTCCACTCAAAGCCGCTGCGGCCGATGATGACGATCTCGTCGCCGTCCAGCACCGCGACGGAGAACGACTCCTGCGTCTGCGCGGCCAGCCGGTTCAGCGCGGGCTGGATGGCGCGCGGCAGCCGCGCTGTCGCGAGGTAGCTGCCCGAGAAGCGCAGCACCTTGGGCGCAAGCCAGAAATAGCTGCCGTCGGTTTCAAGGTAGCCCAGGTGCGTCAGTGTGAGCAGGTGGCGGCGCGCCGCCGCGCGCGTGATACCCGCCCGCTCGGACGCCAGCGTGGCATTGAGGCGCTGGCGCTGCGTGTCAAAACTCTCCAGCACCGCCATGCCCTTGGCCATGCCTTCGATCATGTCGGCCTTGGCGATCGCAAAGGCGCCGGGTTTCACTGCAGTGCGGGAGGTGACCATTGCGCGATCATCGCACAAACATGCCAAACATCGTGCAAAGGCGTTTGGTCCTGCTGGCGTCACCTTGGCCGCCAGCCTACCCTCAGGTGAACGGATTCATCGAGGACAAGACATGCGTGTACAGGTTGCCATCGTGGGCGGTGGTCCCGCCGGGCATTTGCTCGGCCAGCTGCTCCACAAGGCCGGCATCAACGCCATCGTGATTGAACAGCGCAGCCAGGACTATGTGCTGGGCCGCATACGCGCGGGCGTGCTCGAGCAAGGCACGACCGACCTGCTGGACGAGGCCGGCGTCGGCAGCCGCATGCATGTCGAAGGCCTGGTGCACGGCGGCATCTCGCTGAGCTTCGGCGGCGCGCACCACCGCATCGACCTGCAGCAGCTCACCGGCGGAAAAAGCGTCATGGTCTACGGCCAGACCGAAGTGACGCGCGACCTCATGGTCGCGCGCGCCGCCGCGGGCCTGGCCACCGTTTATGAAGCCCAAAACGTCAGCCTGCACGACTTCGATGGCGCACGGCCCCGGGTGCGCTATGTGCAGCACGGCAAGGCGCACGAAGTCGAATGCGACTTCATCGCCGGCTGCGACGGCTTTCACGGCGTCAGCCGCGCCAGCGTGCCGCCCGGCGCAATGAAGACCTTTGAGCGCATCTACCCCTTCGGCTGGCTGGGCGTGCTGTCGGAGACGCCGCCCGTGGCCGACGAGCTGGTGTACAGCAACCACGCGCGCGGCTTTGCCCTGTGCAGCATGCGCAGCCACACGCGCAGCCGTTACTACATTCAATGCGCGCTCGACGACAAGGCCGAGCGCTGGAGCGACGACGCCTTCTGGGACGAGCTGCGCCGCCGCCTGGCGCCCGAGCTGGCCGAAAGCCTGGTGACCGGCCCCTCGATTGAAAAAAGCATCGCCCCGCTGCGCAGCTTTGTGGCCGAGCCCATGCGCTTCGGCCGGCTTTTCCTGGCCGGTGACGCCGCCCACATCGTGCCGCCCACGGGCGCCAAGGGCCTGAACCTGGCGGCCAGCGACGTGCGTTACCTGGCGCGCGCGCTGGCCGGTTTTTATGCGGGCGACGAGACGGGCATCAACCACTATTCGGAGACCTGTTTGCACCGAGTCTGGAAAGCCGTGCGCTTTTCGTGGTGGTTCACCTCGCTGATGCACCAGTTCCCGGAAGGCGGCGAATTCGGCCACAAGCTGCAGGAGGCCGAGCTCGACTACCTGATTCATTCACCGGCGGCCGCGACTTCGCTGGCGGAGAACTATGTGGGGCTGCCGCTGTAGCGGCGGCACCAATAATCAGGGACGCCTGCGTGCCGCATCCATGCAGCGCGGCTCGCTCGCGGCGGCGGCCGAGCGCGAATCACATTCGATATGGCAGTTGCTGCTGCCCCGGCAGGCCGACTCGACGGACTCTTTTGCCGTGCGCTGCCAATTGAAGTCGGCGCAGCCGGCCAGTGCCAGCAGCGCGGCCATCGTCCACAAAAGTTTCATGCCGGGGTCCTTTCAGGCGGTTTCATCAGGCCGGGAAACCAGCAGGTCCCCGGGCTGGCAATCGAGAAATTCGCAGATGCGCATCAGCGTGTCAAAGCGCACGCCCTTGACCTTGCCCTGCTTGAGCAGGGAGAGGTTGGCTTCGGTGATGCCGACGTAAGCGGCCAGGTCCTTGGACCTGGCCTTGCGTTCGGACAGCATCACATCGAGTTTGACGACGATGGGCACGCGCGGAAAAGCGAAAAGAAGGGAAAAGTCAGACGAACTGCGCGTTCTCTTCGGCCAGCGCCACGGCCCGCGCCATCACTGCGGCGATCTGCCACACCATGCCGGCGAACAGCAGGGTCAGCAATTCATTGCTGCCCAGGCCCAGCGACAACGCGCGCTGCCCGGCCGGCGCGCCCAGGGTCAGCACCACGGTGATCAGCATGGAGGCCACCACGCCGGTGACCACCGACGCAAAAATCCCGGCGGCAAAACCGCGCAGGTATTTGACGGTGCGCAGGCTGAAATATTCGGCCTGCGAAAAGCCCGAGAAGCAGCGCATCGCGCACACCAGGCCGTAAGACGCGCAGCACACCGGCAGCACGCCCAACAAGACGGTCAGGCATTTTTGCCCCAGCGTGATGTCCATGGCTGCGGCCTGGGCGGCCTGCAGTGACAGGCCCGCGCGCAGCAGCAGGCTGTCCACCGGCGTGCTCAGCAGGTGGTAGGCCACCGCCAGCGGCAGTGCCACCGCGAGCAAGGCGCAAGCCCAGGCCAGCACGCTGCTGATGCCCTGCACATCAGGCCCGGCTGGGCCCAGGGGAGTTGCTATGTGTTTCAAGGGAGCACCTCTTGTCTTGTGAAGAGGGTTTCAGTGTCGCAGAATAATTACTGTAAAACAATAATTAATATCTTTAAAACAGTAATTATTTGGATGAATTTTGGTGCTTTAGCGACAACCCGCGCTGGCGCCGCCAAAGCTTTGGGGTAAATTGCCTGCACGCCCGGCCGGCCGGGCCGGCTTTCTCCTCACGCATCTCTTACCGCTCCATGCCCACTTCCAAATCACCCGCCGCCCGCAAAACACCCGCCTCGCCCGCACCCATCCAGCCGCTCAAAGGCGTGCGCGTGCTGAGCCTGGCGCTCAACCTGCCCGGCCCGGCCGCGCTGATGCGCTGCCGGCAAATGGGTGCGAACTGCGTGAAGCTCGAGCCGCCCCCGCCAACAGGCGCGCCGGCCGGCGCCTCGGGCGACCCGATGAAGCTCTACAACCCCACGGCCTACGCCGCGCTGCATGACGGCGTGCGCACCGCCATGGCCGACCTCAAGACCGAGCGCGGCCAAAACCTGCTGCACCGCGAACTCGCAAAGACCGACGTACTGCTCACCTCGTTCAGGCCGTCGGCCCTGGTCAAGCTCGGGCTGACCTGGAAGGCATTGCACAAACAACACCCGCAGCTAAGCCAGGTCGCCATCGTCGGCAGCCCGGGCGAGCGCGCCGAAGAGCCCGGCCACGACCTCACCTACCTGGCCGAAAACGACCTGGTGACCGGCCTGGACCTGCCCGCCACGCTGTATGCCGACATGGGCGGCTCGCTGATGGCCAGCGAAGCCGTGCTGCAGGCGGTGCTGCACCAGCGCGCCAAGGGAAAAGGCGTGTACCTGGAAGTCGCCCTCTCAGCCGCCGCAGGCTACCTGGCCCTGCCGCGTAGCTGGAGCCTCACGCAACCAGGCGCGGCCGTGGGCGGCGGCCATGCGGGCTACCGCCTCTACGCCTGCAAGGACGGCCGCGTCGCGCTGGCCGCGCTGGAGCCGCACTTCGCGGCCAGCCTGTGCGCCGCCGCGGGTGTGCAGGCCGCCGGCATGAAGGCGATGTTCGCGCCAGCCACGCATGCGGCGATTGAAGCCTGGGTTAAAGGCAAGACGCGCAAGCAGCTGGATGTGTTGGCCGTGGAGAAAGACATTCCGCTGCAAACGCTGGCACGCTGATGCACCGCCATATGCATTCATGTTGATCGTCATCACAGCCTATGCCGGCTTGATGCTTTGGGCCGTGTGGCGCTCGCTGCTGCCATGGTGGGCGTTGCCGGTGTCGTTTGTTCTCAACCTGCTGACATTCTGGATGTACTGGGTCGACAAACGCGCGGCACAAACCGGCCAGTGGCGCACACCCGAGAGCACGCTGCAACTGATGGCGTTGGCAGGCGGCTGGCCCGGCGCGTGGCTGGCGCAGCAGGTGTTGCGGCACAAGTCGAGCAAACAGTCCTTTCGGTTTGTCTACTGGTTGACGGTTTTATCGCACGGCCTGCTGCTTGGGGCCTGGCTGTTTTGGCCGCCCCTGAGGAAGTCGCTGGCTGCCTGGCTGTAGCCGCAGGCGGCCAGGCCGCCCGCAGCTTCCTTACGAAGCCCGCCGCGCCAGCACCACCATCGCCGCCCCCAGCAGCACGGCACCCACACCCTGCTGCGCCGTGAGCGGCTCGGCAAACAGCCAGGCCGCCGCAACGGCGGCGACCAATGGCTCTACCAGCGTGCCTATCACCGTCGCGGTTGGCGACAGGCGGCGTGCGCCCCAGGCGAACGCAAGATAAGCGATCGAGGTGGTGAAGATGCCGGTGTAGCCCACCTGCAGCCAGGCGGTGGTGTGCTGCGGCCAGGTGATGCCTTGCGAGACGGCCAGGGCCAGCATCAGCAACGCGGCCGCGCTCATGCTCCAGGCCGAGGCCGTGACGGCCGGCACCTGCGCGGGCATGCGCGCATTGCCCAGCACCACCAGCGAATACAGCCCGGCGGACGCCAGGGACCAGGCAAGACCCGCCGCATAGTGGGCCGGCAAACTCATGGCCTCGCCGGGCATGGCGATCAGGCCCACGCCCAGCAGCGCCAGGCACAGTGCCAGCAGCAGCCGGCCGCTGGCGCGCTCATAGCCGCGCAGCACCGACAGCAGGGCAACGATGACGGGCGCGCAGCAGATCGAGATCACCGTCGGCAGTGCCGCGCCTATGTAGCCCATGGCGATGAACCAGCTCGTGACGTTGAGCGCCATGGCCAGGCCCGTGCCCACGACGAGGGCCTTGCCGCGGCCTGGCAGATGCCGCCATTGCGCCGTCCGCGGCGCAGATGACAGCTGCCGCCAGTGCCACCACCACAGAAGCGGCAAGCCCAGCGCGAAGCGCGCCAGAGACAGGCTGTAGGGCGCCATGCCCCCGGCCATCACAGACTGGGCGACCAGGGCGCCCACGCCCCACAAGACGCCCGCAAGCAAGACACCGCCCCAGGCCAGGGCGGCCGATGTTTGGGTTTTCATGAAAAAGTTTCTCCGTCCATGCGCCCGCTGCAAGCGGGTTCACCGCGAAAAAGCAGGCAGGCGCGTCAACTCAAGGCCGCGCGCTTGTCCCGAAGGAACAGGCACGGCCAAAGGGCGCAGCCCGGCATCAAGCCGGGTGCATCACAGGCTGACGGAGGGAGGGGAAAGCTGGAGTTGCATGAATCGCATCATAACGAAGGAGGTGGGCCGGCGTAAACCAACTGGCCTCTCGCAGGCCGCTCAAACACCTGCCTCACGAAGGCATACAGGGCCCAGAGCAGCAGCAAGGGAATCACCAGCGTCTGCAGCACAAAGATCACGATGAGTTTGATGATGTGCTCGGTGGCCTGCTCGGCCGCGCGTTTGAGGTTGTCGACATGTTTGCCGACGTCGCCGTTTTTGGCCAGCCAGTCTTTCATGCTGTCGATCAGGCCGCGGTTGTCGGGGGCGGCGGCTGCGGGATTGAGCTGGCCGGCCTGGCCCGTGGTGTTGTCTATGAGTTGCTGGCTGGCCGCGTAATCGGCGGCCAGGAACTTTTGCCACAGCAGGTCGCTGCCCAGCGTCACCACCGGCACGGCAAAACGCAGCATCAACAAAATCACCAGCAGCCTTGAAAGCCATGGCGGCACCTGCGGCCTGCGCAACTGGCACCACCACCAGCCCAGCGCCACAGCGCTCAAGGCCAGCGACACCGGCCAGTAGCTGCCTATGCTGATCAGCGCCTTCTGGATGCCGAAGGCGACGCTGGCCGCGAGCATCAGGTGTGAGAACTGCTCGACCAGGTCGTTCACCGGATCCAGGATCTGCCCGGGCGTGAAGGTGACGCCGACACCGAAAGGCTGCACCGAGGCCTCGGTGCCCTGCGCGACGGAGATCACCGCATTGAGCAGGCGTGCCGTCGCGAAGCTGACCAGCGCGCGCTTGAGTCCGGCGTCGACCTGCTGCATGGCCGGCGCGTCCAGCGGCGCAAGCCAGGCGCAGGCCGTGACGGCCGCCATGGTGAAAGCAACCAGGGCTTTGCGTGCGATGTGCATGGGATCTCCAGGGATGGCGACAGCGGCAAGTTGCGGAATCAATCGGGCCATCTTGCCAGAAAAGGCGCGCAGGCCTGGCCGTTCAGCCTTTACACACAGCCTCGGGGTTAGTCCCTAGATTGGCACTGCGGGCGCGTGAATACCATATGCATACATATCATTTTTAACCGTTTGTCTCACCCACTTTTCACCTGGAGGACGGTCCCATGACGAACTTCCTGCCGCGCGTATTCAGCGCCCTCTCCTGCCTTTCACTGCTCGCCTTGACAGCTTACGCGCCGCACGCCGCGGCGCAGGACTTCCCCAACAAGCCGATCCGGCTGGTCGTACCCTACCCGCCCGGCGGCGGCAACGACACGCTGGGCCGGCTGGTGGCGCAGCGGCTTTCCGTCGCGCTGGGCCAGCAGGTCTATGTCGACAACAAGGCCGGCGCCGGCGGCAACCTGGGCACCGAGCTGGTTGCCCATGCCAAGCCCGACGGCTACACGCTGACGCTGGGCTTTGTCGCCAACATGGCGATGACGCCTCACCTGGGCAAGGTCAACTACGACCCGATCAAGGATTTCGCGCCCATCAGCATGGTGGCCCAGGGTTACCAGATCCTCGTCGTCAACCCGGCCTTCCCGGCCAGGACCGTGCCCGAACTCGTTGCCATGGCCAAGGCCAAACCCGGCACGCTGAACTACGCATCCGGCGGCAACGGCTCGCCGCTGCACCTGGTGGCCGAGCTCTTCAAGCTGTCGGCGGGCGTGGACATCCAGCACATCCCCTACAAGGGCAGCAACCCGGCCGCGGCCGCCGTGCTGGGCGGTGAAACGCAGATGGTGTTCGGCGGCGTGGTGTCCAGCCTGCCCTTCGTCAAATCGGGCAAGCTGCGCGCGCTGGCCGTGACCTCGCCCAAACGCATAGAGGCGGCGCCCGACGTGCCGACCATGGTCGAGCTGGGCTACAAGGGCGTGGAAGCCAGTTCCTGGTACGGCCTCTTCGCGCCGGCCGGCACGCCGCCCGCGATCATCGCGCGGCTGAACAAGGAAATGGTGGCCCTGGGCAAAAACCCGGAGCACCGCGCCCAGCTCGACAAGCAAGGCCAGGAGGCCGTGTACAGCACGCCGGAAGAACTCGCCGCTTACGTCAAGAGTGAATCCGACAAATGGTCCCGCGTGATCAAAACCGCAAAAATCGAAGCCGAATAAATGAACCCCCTTCCCCTGACCCTGGCCCTCGGCCCTTACGACCACACCCGCGACGTGACCGACGGCACGGTGCGCGTGCAAGGCGTGCAGCTGCGCACGCTGGACCTGCCCATCGAGGAAATCTTTTACCGCTTCACGCTGCACCGCGAGTGGGACGTGTCGGAAATGTCCATGGGCAAATACATCGCGCTGCGCTCGCAGGACGACACCAGCGTGATGGCGCTGCCCGTCTTCATCTCGCGCGCGTTCCGGCACTCGATGTTCTACGTGCGGGAAGGCAGCGCGATCAAGCGGCCCGAAGACCTGCAGGGCAAAAAAATCGGCATCCCCGAATGGGCGCAGACCGCCGGCATCTACGGCCGCGGCTACCTCAGCGACTACGTGGGCCTCAAGCTCAAGGACATCCAGTGGGTGCAGGCCGGCGTCAACGAGCCCGGCCGCAAGGAAAAGGTCAAGCTCAAGCTGCCCGAAGGCATGCAGTACCGCAACGTGCCGGACAGCAGCCTCAACGAGATGCTGCTCAAGGGCGAGGTCGACGCCGTCATGTCGGCGCGCCCGCCGGCGGGACTGGGCCAGGGCATAGTCCGGCTGATGCCCGACTACCAGGCGGCCGAAGAGCAATACTTCAAGGACACCAGCATCTACCCCATCATGCACGGCCTGGTGCTCAAGGGCCCGGTGCTGGAGGCACACCCTTGGACGGGCATGAGCTTCCTCAAGGCCTTCACGGAGGCCAAGAACCGTTCCATCGAACGCCTGTCGGACGTGACGGCCTCGCATGCGCCGCTGGCCTGGCTGGCCGAATACACCGAGCGCATGCGCGGTATGTTCGGCGACGATTTCTTTCCCTACGGCATTGGCCCGGGACGCGGCGGCGACATCAACCGCGCGACGCTGCAGGCCTTCCTGAAGTTCGGCTTTGAACAAGGCGTGTGCCACCGCCAGCTGGATGTGGAAGAGCTTTTCCCCAAGCAGGTGCTGGGCTCGTACAAGGTGTAGAAAACAAAAAAGGCCCGCGAGGGCCTTTTTTTGTTGGCGGATGCCGTGGGCTCAGCGGCCCTTGCGGCCCGATGGCTTTCCGCCCGCGCCCTGCGCCAGCGGCGGCAGGCCGGTGTGGCGCGTCAGCAAACGGCCCTTGACCACCGGCGAGGACTTGACCGTGGTGGCCGTTGCGTTGCCCGTCGAGTTCTTGCGCCGCGCGCTGGTGTAGCTGCCGTCGGTCAAGGGCTGGAAGGTCGGGATCAGGTGGTGTTTGCCGTTGCCGATCAGGTCGGCGCGGCCCATGGCCTTGAGCGCCTCGCGCAGCACCGGCCAGTTGTTGGGATCGTGGTAGCGCAGGAAGGCCTTGTGCAGCCGGCGGCGGCGCTCGCCGCGCACGATGTCCACCGTCTCGCTGTCGCGCGTGATCTTGCGCAGCGGGTTCTTGTTGGTGTGGTACATCGTCGTGGCGGTGGCCATGGGGCTGGGGTAGAAGGTCTGCACCTGGTCGGCGCGGAAACCATTCTTCTTGAGCCAGATCGCCAGGTTCATCATGTCTTCGTCGCTGGTACCCGGGTGGGCCGCGATGAAGTAGGGGATCAGGAACTGCTTCTTGCCGGCTTCGAGGCTGTACTTCTCGAACATCTGCTTGAACTTGTCATAGCTGCCGATGCCGGGCTTCATCATCTTGGTGAGCGGGCCCTGCTCGGTGTGCTCGGGCGCGATCTTGAGGTAGCCGCCCACGTGGTGCGTCACCAGCTCTTTCACGTATTCGGGGCTTTGCACGGCCAGGTCGTAGCGCAGGCCGGAACTGATGAGGATTTTCTTCACGCCCTTCAAGGCCCGCGCGCGGCGGTACATCTTGATCAGCGGGTTGTGGTCGGTGTTGAGGTTGGAGCAGATGCCCGGGTACACGCACGAAGGCTTGCGGCAGGCGGCCTCGATCTCGGGCGACTTGCAGCCTATGCGGTACATATTGGCGGTGGGCCCGCCCAGATCGGAGATCGCGCCGGTGAACCCCTTGACGGTGTCGCGTATCGCCTCGATCTCGCGGATCACCGAGTCCTCGGAGCGGCTCTGGATGATGCGGCCTTCATGCTCGGTGATGGAGCAGAAGGTGCAGCCGCCGAAGCAGCCGCGCATGATGTTGACGGAAAAGCGGATCATCTCCCACGCGGGAATCTTGGTCGCGCCGTCGTGGCTGCCGTTCTCGTCGGCATACCGTGGGTGCGGCGAACGGGCGTAAGGCAGGTCGAAGACGTAGTCCATCTCGGCCGTGGTCAGCGGGATGGGCGGCGGCGTGATCCACACGTCGCGCGCCGTGGCGCCTTCGCCGTGGGCCTGCACCAGGGCTCTGGCATTGCCGGGGTTGGTTTCGAGGTGCAGCACGCGGTTGGCGTGGGCGTACAGCACAGGGTCGCTCTTGACCTGCTCGTAAGAAGGCAGCCGGATCACCGAGCGGTCGCGCGGCGGGACCTTGATCTTTCCCTGCATGTGCGGCAGGCTGGGGTTGGGGACGAAAGTCAGCGGCTTGATGGCCGGGTTGGCTTTGCTTCCCACACTCCCTGAAATTCTTGTTCCCTCTCCCCCTGGGAGAGGGTTAGGGTGAGGGCTCTCCGCATTCACCTTGACGGAAGTTTGCGCGCCAGCAGAGGCCTGGAGCGGCTTTGCCGCACCCTCACCCCTGCCCTCTCCCGGGGGGAGAGGGAGTAATCCCGTAGCCTTCGCATCGGCCTCGGCCTTGACCGCCACTTCGGTGGCCTCATCCTCACGCGCGCAGGTCGCGCCCTGCTCGCGCGCCTGGTCGGAAATCATCAGGTAGGGGTTGACATGCGCCTCGACGCGGCCCGGCGCGTCCACGCTGGTGGAGTCGATCTCGAACCAGCCCTGGGCGCTTTCGTCACCGCTGCGGCGTATGAAGGCGGTGCCGCGCACGTCGGTGATGCTGGCGACCGGTTCCTTCGCGGCCAGGCGGTGGGCGATCTCGACGATGGCACGCTCGGCATTGCCGTACAGCAGCAGGTCGCATTTGGCATCGACCACCACGCTGCGGCGCACCTTGTCGGACCAGTAGTCGTAGTGCGCGATGCGGCGCAGCGAGCCTTCGATGCCGCCCAGGATGATGGGCACGTCCTTGTAGGCTTCACGGCAGCGCTGCGAATACACCAGGGCCGCGCGGTCGGGGCGCTTGCCGCCCACGTCACCGGGGGTGTAGGCGTCGTCGCTGCGGATCTTGTGGTCCGCCGTGTAGCGGTTGATCATCGAGTCCATGTTGCCGGCGGTGACGCCGAAGAACAGGTTGGGCTTGCCCAGCACCTTGAAGGGGTCGGCGCTTTGCCATTCGGGCTGGGCGATGATACCCACGCGAAAGCCCTGCGCCTCCAGCATGCGGCCTATGACGGCCATGCCGAAGCTCGGGTGGTCCACATAGGCGTCGCCCGTGACCACGATGATGTCGCAGCTGTCCCAGCCGAGCGCGTCCATCTCGGCCCGGCTGGTGGGCAGAAATTTGGCCGTGCCGAAGCGGGCCGCCCAGTACTTGCGATAACTGGTGAGCGGCTTGGCGGCGCGCGTGAAGAAGGAGACGTCGACGGGGGCGTTCATGGGGTCTTTGGGTAACCCTCGATTGTAAGGTTTACCCCGAGTTGTGCCTCTTTATCCGGCATTTAAGCCCTACAAAGACATCACTACCGGCGCCCGGCGTGGTTAAAGTGGCCCGATGAGCACGGATTGCACCATTTTTCCCTCCAAACCACGCCCCGACACCTTATGACGCCATTCACCGCCGGCTGGCTTGCCGACCTGATGTTGCTGCTGCACGTGGCCATCGTGGCCTTTGCCGTGCTGGGCCAGCTGCTGTTCATGGCCGGCGGCCTGCGCGGCTGGGCCTGGGTGCGCAAGCTGTGGGTGCGGCTGGCGCACCTGGCGCTGATCGCCTTTGTGTTGCTGCAAAGCTGGCTGGGTCAGACCTGCCCCCTTACCATTTGGGAACAGTCGCTGCGGCTGCAGGCCGGGCAGAACGCGTATGCCGGCTCCTTCATCGAACACTGGCTGTCCAGGCTGATCTTTTTCGACGCGCCGGCCTGGGTCTTCGCCACGGCCTACACCGCCTTCGGTGTGCTGGTCCTGCTGAGCTGGTGGCGATGGCCGCCGCGCCGCGCACGTTGAATCAGCCGTGGATCTGCCGGCTGTCCGACGGCGCCTCGTCGCGTTCGGTCATGCCGTAGTCGCGCAGCACATGCGCCACGCGCAGCCGGTAATCTTCAAACACACCGCCACGGCCCCGGCTTTGTGCAAGGCGGTGCGTTTCCAGCTTGCGCCATTCAAGCACGGCGGCCTCATCGCGAAAGAAAGACAGCGACAGCAGCTTGCCAGGCGTGCTCAGGCTTTCAAAGCGTTCGATGGAAAGAAAACCGTCGATTTTTTCGAGCTGCGGCTTCAGCGCTGCGGCGATGTCGAGGTAGGTTTGATTCTGGCCCTGGGCGGGTTGCACTTCAAAAATGATCGCGATCATGGGAAGCCTTTTTGTGGGGTGAGCGTGTGTGATGGTGGCATCAAGCGGTGAAAACCGGAATGCGGGCATTCATGGAGGGCCGGTACCCCCAACTGAATGAGGCAGCGTCCTTGAGCCGGCCCGACACCAGCAGTGCCCGGACGGCCGAAGCCGCGATGGCGCAGGCCAACGCCTGGCCCGGGCATTGGTGGGCGCCGTGGCCGAAGCCGGGCACCTCGCGGTCCGGCCGCTCCAGCAGGAATTCATCGGGCCTGGTGTTGCATAAAGGGTCGCGGCCCGCGGCGGCCAGCACCAGCAGCACCACGTCGCCGGCCTGTAGCGCCACGCCTGCCACCTGCGTGGGCTCGGCCACAAAACGGCGCGTGTTGTGGATGGAGGGGTCGTGGCGGCTGACCTCGTGGACCATCTGCAACAGCTTGCCGGGCTCGCGGGCGATGGTGTCCAGCAGGCCGGGCTGCGTGGCCAGGGCCGTGATGCTGTTGCCGATGAGTCCGGCCGTGGCTTCATAGGTTTGCGACAACAGGCCGACCGCGTTGCAAAGCAGCGCCTGCGCATCGTGCCAGCCGGACTGCGCAGCTTCGTGCTGCAGGCGCTCCAGCGCGCTGCCGGGCTGGGCTGCTGATCTTTGAACAAGGTCAGAAAAGCGTTCGAGCAAAGCCGAGGCGGCATCGCTGGCCGCCGCAAGCTGGTCCGGCGTGCTGAGCGGCGACAGGCAGGCGACAAAGTCGCCCATCCAGCGCGCCACCTGGGGCAGTTCGGCCTCATCAAAGCCCAGCAGGTCGGCCACGGCCATCACCGGCACTTCAAAAGCCCAACGCGACAGCGCCTCGCCCCGCAAAACGCCCTCCCCCGCCGTTTGCAATGCCAGTGCCTCGGTTCTGTCCTGAACGCGATCCAGATCCACAACCGCGAGAAAGCGCTGAAGCGCAACCTTGGGCGCGTCATGCCGCAGTCCTTCGTTCATGCGCACCAGATGGCCGAAGACCTCGCCGGCCGCCGAGCCGACGATGGCCGCGGGCACGGGCTCAGTCACGGGACGCACGCGGCAGGCCGGGTTGCCCAACACCTCCTTGACGCTGGCCGCGCTGCTGGCAATCCAGAGCTTGCGCGGCGCGTCAAACACCAACGCGGGGCCGGCGGCCAGCGCCGCGTAATACGGATAGGGGTTGCGGTGGGCAGAGGCCGCGAGGATGTTTTCAGAATTCGGGTCGGGGTTCATGGCAATCATTCTTGCCGGAAACCCCTGCCCCATGCTTCGCTCACGAACGAAGCGTGAATGTGTTTAGCGCGCCGGCAGCACCTGCCCCCGGCATTCGCCAAAGCCTATGCGTGTAAAACCCTCGCGCTCGCACCAGCCGCGCAGGATGACGGCATCGCCATCCTGCAGGAAGGTGCGCGTCTCGCCGTTGGCCAGCGTCAAGGGGTTTTTTCCGCCCGAGCTCAGCTCCAACAGCGAGCCGGCCTGCTCGGGCCGCGCGCCCGATTGCGTGCCCGAACCCAGCAAATCGCCGGGCTGCAGGTTGCAGCCGTTGACGGTGTGGTGCGTGAGCATTTGCGCGACCGTCCAGTAGGCGTCGCGAAAGCTGGATTTCGACAGGCGCTCGGGGCCCAGGCCGGCATCGCGCATGGCTTGCGTCTCCAGCCAGACTTCGAGTTCCACATCGATATTGCCCTGCTCGCGGTTGCCAGGCGAATCCAGGTAAGGCAGCGGCTGCGGGTCGCCCTCAGGCCGCGTGAACCCCGCGCGGAACGGCGCCAGCGCCTCCATGGTGACGATCCACGGCGAGATCGTGCTCGCAAAATTCTTTGCCAGGAAGGGGCCCAGCGGCTGGTATTCCCAGGCCTGCACGTCGCGCGCCGACCAGTCGTTGAGCAGCACCATGCCAAAAGCGTGGGCCTCGGCCTGCGCCATGCCGACGGCTTCGCCCAGCGCATTGCCCTGCCCCACCAGCACGCCGAGTTCGAGCTCGTAGTCCAGCCGCTGGCTGGGCCGCAGCACCGGCACCTCTTCGTTGGGGCCTTTCGTCTGGCCTAGCGGCCGCCGAAACTGCTGGCCGCTCACGCCTATCGACGACGCGCGGCCGTGGTAACCGATGGGCACCCATTTGTAGTTGGGCAGCAGCGGCGCGTCGGGGCGAAACAGCTTGCCGACCGTGGTCGCATGGTGGATGCCGGTGTAGAAGTCGGTGTAGTCGCCGATGCGGCAAGGCAGGTGCATCACGACCGCATCCTGGCGATGCAAAAAGCCGGCCCATTCGCCCTGCTTTGCGCTGCCCTCTGCCAGTCCTTGCGAAATCGCCGCCCGCAGCGCGCTCGTCTCCTGAGGGCTTTGCGCCATCAACGCGTTCATGGCGCTGACATCGACCAGCCCGGTTGCACGCAGGTCCAGCACCTGGTCGCCAATCGCAACACCGATACGGCGCTCGCCCTGCGGCGTCAGGCTGTAGGTGCCGAAGGGCAGGTTCTGGATCGGAAAGTCGGTGGCGCCATTGGCGGAGGCGACCCAGCTGCGCAGCTTGGGGTCGTGGGTGGCGTTGAGCGAGGCTTTGAATGTGGTGTTCATGGGATGCCCGCCTCAGTCGGCCGTCATGCCGGCCTTGCGCGCCACCTCGCCCAGGCGCTGGTACTCGGACTGGGTCAGCGCGGTGAGTTCCTGCGCCGTTGAGCCGCGCACCGAAAAGCCGGCCTGCGCAAGCTTGTCCTTCACCTCGGGCAAGGCCAGCGCTTCGTTAAAAGCATGGTTCAGCGCCTGCACCACCGCCGCCGGCATGCCCGCAGGGCCGTAGACACCAAACCAGGGCTCGATGGCATAACCGGCCAGGCCCGCTTCGGCCATGGTCGGCACATTGGGCAGCGAGGCCGAACGGCGCGGGCCCGCCACGGCCAGCGCGCGCAGCTTGCCGGCCTGGATGTGCGGCAGCGAGGCCGGCAGGTTGTCGAACATCAGGCCGATGTTGTTGCCCAGCATATCGTTGATGCCGGGGCCGCTGCCCTTGTAGGCCACGTGCGTGAGTTCCGTGCCCGTCATTTGCGCGAACATCACGCCGGCCAGGTTCATGGAGGTGCCGGCGCCTGCCGTGGCATAGGGCATGCCGGGCTGTTTTTTGGCGGCGGCAACCAGGTCCGCCACCGACTTGATGGGCGAGACGGCCGGCACTTCAAGCACGATGGTGGAAGTGCCCAGCAGGCTGATGGCGCTGAAGTCCTTGCGCGGGTCAAAGGCCATGGACTTGTAGATGTGCGGATTGAGCGCATTGGTCGATATCGCGCCAAAGCCGATGGTGTAACCGTCGGCCGGGGCCTTGGCCACCGCGTCCATGCCGATGTTGCCGCCCGCGCCGCCGCGGTTGTCGATCAGTACCGGCTGGCCGAGTTTTTCCGACACCTTCTGCCCGACGGTGCGCGCCACCAGGTCGGTGGTGCCGCCCGGCGTGTAGGGCACGATGAAACGTATGGGTTTGACCGGGTAATCGGCGGCCGATGCGGCCAGGGGCGCGGCCAGCCACGCGAAGGCAAGAAGGGAGGCGAAGGTGCGGCGTGGAAAGGCGGATGGCGTCATGGTGTGTCTCTTGTTATGGATGAATAAGAAAAAAAGAAAAGAAGGCTCAGCCCTTGAACTGGTCCTTCAGCCCGGCCCAGCAGCCGGCATAAGCGGCATCGAGTGAACCGCCCTGCATCGCATACGCGGTGGGGACAAAGCGGTAACGGCTCTCAAACATGAAGGCCAGCGTGTTGTCCAGCTTGTGCGGCTTGAGGTCGGCCGTGCTGGCTTTCTCGAACGCCTCGGTATCGGGGCCGTGCGGCACCATGCAGTTGTGCAGCGAGGCGCCGCCCGGCTTGAAGCCCTCGGGCTTGGCGTCGTACTGGCCGTAGACCAGGCCCATGAACTCGCTCATGAGGTTGCGGTGGTACCAGGGCGGGCGGAAGGTGTTTTCGGCCACCATCCAGCGCGGCGGGAAGATCACGAAATCGCAGTTGGCCGTGCCCGCCGTGTCCGAGGGCGAGGTCAGCACGGTGAAGATGGACGGGTCCGGATGGTCGTAGCTGATGGAACCGATCGTCATGAAGTGCGCCGTGTCGTACTTGCAGGGCACGAGGTTGCCGTGCCAGGCCACCACGTTGAAGGGGCTGCGCGGCTGCTGCGCCGACCACAGGTTGCCGCCGTATTTCTTGATGATTTCGTAGCCCTTGCCGGTTTCATCATCGCTATCGAAAGCCGCCACAGGCGCCAGAAAGTCACGCGCATTGGCCAGGCCGTTGGAGCCTATGGGCCCCAGCTCGGGCAGGCGGAAATGCGCGCCGTAGTTTTCACAGACGTAGCCGCGCGAGGCGCCGTCGGGCAAGGCCACGCTGAAGGCCATGCCGCGCGGCAGCACGGCGATTTCACCGGGCCTGACCTCCAGGATGCCGAGCTCGGTCGTCAGCACCAGCCGGCCCTGCTGCGGCACCAGCAGCATTTCGCCGTCGGCATTGACCAGCGCGCGCCGCAGCATCGAACGGTTGGCGACGTACATGTGCGCGGCGATGCCGGTCTGCGCATCGGCGTCGCCGTTGGCCGCCACGGTGCGCATGCCATCGACAAAGTCCAGCGGCTGCTCGGGAATCGCGAACGGGCTCCAGCGCAAAGGGTCGGGCGGCACGGCCACGCCGCCTGCGGCGCCCGTGGTCCACTGCGGCTGCGCGTAGGGCTGGTAGCCGCCGGCCATGACCGAGGGCTGGCGGCGGTACAGCCAGGTGCGGCGGTTCTCGGCGCGCGGCGCGGTGAAGGCCGTGCCCGAGAGCAGCTCGGTGTACAGGTCATGCGGCGCGCGCTGCGGGCTGTTGCGGCCTTCGGGCAAGGCGCCGGCGACGGCTTCGCTGGCAAACTCGTTGCCGAAGCCGGACTGGTAACGCAAAGTGGGGGTGGTCGTGTTCATTGAAGTTTCTCCAGAGTTCCCATGTCATTCTTCGCCGGTGTCTTCCACCGCGCCGCCATCGGCCTTTGCCTTGGCGATCAGGCGGTCGAAAAAATCACTGAGCTGCTCGCGCTCGGCCGCGCTCAGCACGCCAAAAATATCCTGGTTGCGCCGGCCCACCACCTGCATGGCGCGTTGCCAGGCGGCCTTGCCCTTGGGCGTCATGGTCAGCACCACGCCGCGCCCGTCGGTGGGGCTGGCGGCCTTGACGACCAGGCCCTGCTCCACCAGCGACTGCGCGGCCCGGCTGGCCTGGCCTTTGTTGAGGTTGGCTTTATGCGCAAGGTCGTTGACCGACAGCGGCGCGAATGTGCCGACCGCCGTGAGGCAGCGCCCGTCGCTCATCGACAGTCCGGCCCCGGCCACATAGGCGCGCTGGCTTTCCAGGTCGGTCAGCTTGTGCAGCAGATGCAGGCGGTAGGTCAGGGTTCTGTCGAGCTTGATCATCGGCGTTTACCTCGTTGGCTGGGACCTTGATTCTCAGGCCGGTCAGTCCAGTTTGATGCCGCTGGCACGTATCACCTGCGCCCATTTTTCGCGCTCGGCCTTGGCATAGCTCGCCATCTGCGCCGGCGTGCTGGGCGTGGGCTCCAGGCCCAGCACCTGGAAGCGGGCCTTGACCGGCGTGGAGTTCAGCGCGTCGACCAGCGCCTTGTTGAGCTTTGCGATCACGGCGTCGGGCGTGCCGGCCGGCGCGGCCAGGCCTTGCCAGGCATAGGCTTCAAAACCCTTGAGGCCCTGCTCGTCCAGCGTGGGAATGGTTTCGAAATTCTTCACGCGCTGCGGGCTGGCGATGCCGATGGCGCGCAGGCGCCCGGCGTTGATAAAAGCCATGCCGCTGGCGGTGTCGACAAACATGAAGGGCACCTGGCCGCCCGCCACGTCCTGCACGGCCGGCGCGGCGCCGCGGTAAGGGACGTGGACCAGGTTGATGCCGGTCTTGCCGCGAAACAGTTCGGTGGCCAGGTGGTGCGGGCTGCCGGCGCCCGGCGTGGCGTAGCTCACGCCGCCCTTCTGGGTCTTGGCCCAGGCCGTGAACTCGGCCAGGTTTTTCGCCGGCACCGCCGGGTTGACCACCAGGATCATCGGGAAGCGCGCCAGCAGGCCTATGGGCGCCAGGTCTTTTTCAGCGCTGTAGTTGAGCTTGGTGTACAGCGCCGGGTTGGCGGCCAGCGTGGCGGTGTCGCCGGTCAGCACGGTGTAGCCGTCGGGTTTGGCATGGGCCACGTACTCAGCGCCTATGTTGGTCGCGGCGCCCGGCTTGTTGTTGATGAGCAGCGGATGGCCCAGGGCCTGGCCCATGGCTTCGGTCAGCGCGCGCGCCACCACGTCGGAGCCGCCGCCCGCGGGATACGGCACGACCCATTCGATGGGACGCGTCGGGTATGTCTGCGCTGAAGCGGCCGTGGCGGCCAGCGCCAGGGCGGCGAACAGGCGGCGAAGGGAAGCGGGAAGGCGGGGCATGTTTTGTCTCCGGGATTGAAATAGGTGATGGGGAAAAGGCGCAGGGAAAATCAGGTGGCGGCCAGGCGCTCGGCCTGGGCGATCAACAACAGGGCTTGCGCGGCATCGGCCTCGCGGCTCAGCAAGGCGAGCGCGAGCGTGGCCAGGAAAAGCGGAGTTTTCGCCTCGCCCACGCGGGCGGTCGCTTCCGCGAGCGCCGTGTAGGCCCGGTCCAGGTCGCCGGTTTGCGCAAGAGTTGGGTTCATGGTTGTCTCCGGATCATCAGGACGCGTGGGGAGCGGCCACTGCAAGCTGCTGCTGGAAGGGCTTCAGGGCGGCCGCGATGTCCGCCGCCGAAGCCGGCTTCCAGCGCCCCATCAGGTAACCGTCGGGCCGCACCAGGAAGGCCGAGCCTTCGATGGCGCCGTAGCGCTCGCGGGCCTGGCCGAGTTCATCGGCCAGCATGTTCGCTGCGGGTTCGCCTTGGCTGGCGATCGCTATGACCTTGACGGACGCGGGACCGTCCTGGCCGGCCGTTGCCAAATTGGCAATGTCTTTCGGCAGTTCGCCCTTCGCGCTGAAATGCAGCAGCACAAACCCGGCGCCAAAGCAGGACGTCAGGTGAACGTCGCCCGCCACACCGCGCAGCCTGGCTTCAGGCGCGGGCATGCCGGCACGCGCGCCGGCGGCAAAAGCGCTTTCCCGCGCCGCCAGGTTCAGCGGTGACCCCACGTATTCCACCGGCGTGGACTGGCGCGGGTTCAGCAGCGAGGCCACGGCCGCGTCTTCGGTCGCCAGCCGCAGCGCGGCCTCGCGCAGCAGCCTGAAGCCGTGGTTGGGCGGCGCCATGAATTCGGTGCTTTTGGCGCCGTAGACGATGTTCTCGCGCGTGGCCTGCACGCGCTCGCTTGAATAACTGTCGAGCAATGAATCGGCGGCATGGCCTTGCTGAACCAGCGCGAGTTTCCAGGCCAGGTTGCCCGCATCGTCCAGGCCCGAGTTGAGGCCGCGCACACCGAAGATGGGCACCAGGTGGCCCGCGTCGCCGGCAAACAGCACACGCCCGTGGCGGTAGCTGGGCAAGGTCAGGCATTTGGCGTTGTAGATCGAAATCCACAGCGGCTCCCAGGGTTGGTCCTCACCGATCATGGACAGATGGCTCTGCACGCGCGGCAGCACGTTTTCGGGCTTGACCGCCTCCAACGGGTCCTCGTCGTCGCGGATCTGGTAGTCGATGCGCCAGACGTCGTCGGGCTGGCGGTGCATCAGGATGGTGGAGCCGGGGTTGGACGGCGGGTCGAACCAGGCCAGGCGCTCGACCGCGCGGCGGGTTTTCTGCACCACGTCGACGATGACGTACTTGCCTTCGTACTGTGTGCCTTCGAGCTGCAGGCCGAGCTGCTCACGCACCGTACTGCGGCCGCCGTCGCAGGCCACCACCCAGTCGGCCTGCACGGTGTGCGCGCCGTCGGGCGCTTCAATGTCGACCTGCGCGCCGCCCGCTTCGGGCCGCACCGCCCTCACCTTGCTGGACCAGCGCACGTCCACCCGGCCGCCCTGGGCCAGCGCCGCCTTGTGCGCGAACTCCTCGGCGTAGAACTGCTGGATGTTGACCATGGGCGCATAGCGCTGCGTGGGCTCGCTGGGCATCTGGAAGTGCAGCACTTCCTGGTCGCGAAAGTAGCTGCGCCCGCCCACCCACGACAGGCCTTTGTCCACCAGCGGCTTGTCGGCGCCCACCCAGCCGAAAATTTCCTGCGAGCGTCGCGACATGCAGATCGCGCGGCTGCCGGCGCAATAGCCTTCGTCGGCCTCCACCACCAGGCTGGCGATGCCGTGGCGCGCCAGCAGGGCCGCCAGCGTCATGCCCACCGGGCCGCCGCCGGCAATCAGCACCGGCACACGGCGCGGCCAGTCAGGAGAACCCGAAGAGTTCGAAGAAAAAGGCGTTTCCACGTGCGCTTGTCCCGGTTTATTTATGGTTGCGCTCGCAACTATAAACCGATCCGGTTGCGCCCGCAACCATTTGCCGGCAGCCTTTACACAGGCCCTTTACAGGCCCGGCGGCCTGAACAAAAGCCTAGTTGCGCACCATCGTCATCTGCCCGCGCACTTCCCCGGCGGGATGGGCGGCGGTGTGGATGTTGGCGTACCAGCGGCCCGCCATCAGGTCGGCGGCCTGCGCGGCGGTCAGCGTGGCGCTGCCGTCCAGCGGGCTGCGGATCGGATTGGCCCATGGCAGGGCCACGCCGGCATTCGCGCCTATGGCGGCCGGGCCGTGGAAATGCCCTGCCGTCGCCGGGCCGGTCAGGCCGCTGTAGCTGACCTTCCAGCGCAGCAGGTTGCTGCTTTTGTCGAACACCGCGTCGACCTGGCCGCTGCCCGTCGTGGCATTGGCGGGCACTTCGTTGGCGCCGCGCAGTTGGGTGGTGAAAGGCACCAGGTTGGACTGGCGGTCCAGCATGCTGCAGCCCGTGAGGGCGGCTGCGGCAATGGCCACGGCGGCAAGGGACAAACGGGTGGCGGTGCGGCGGTTCAGCATGGTCGGCTCCTTGAAAACAGCAACCGATTGTGCGCGGCGCGCCGCAAGCCACCCCGTAGGACAAACCCCATGCGGGCAGTCGGCATTGGACGACATCGTCACGCGGCGCCCTCGCCCACCGCATTGCACGTGGAAGCCCACAAAAGCCGCCGTCCTACGCAAGCGCTCTTGGCAGGCCGACACCGCCTCACGCACCCGCCGCCCACACTGGTTTCTTCTTTGCTCAACAAGAGAACACCATGGCATCTCGCGTTTTATGGAAAGGCGCCATCAGCTTCGGCCTGGTCCACATCCCCGTGGGGCTGCATTCGGCCACGTCCGAAAGCGGCGTCGACTTTGACTGGCTGGACAAGCGCAGCATGGACCCGGTGGGCTACAAGCGCATCAACAAGCGCACCGGCAAGGAAATCACCAAAGAGAACATCGTCAAGGGCGTTGAATACGAAGACGGCCAGTACGTGGTGCTGTCGGAAGAAGAGATCAAGTCCGCCTACCCCAAAACCACGCAAACCATCGAGATCGAAAGCTTTGTGCCCAACACGGAGATTCCTTTCGTCTACCTGGAACGGCCCTACTACGTCGCGCCCATCAACAAGGGGCAAAAAGTCTATGCGCTGCTGCGCGACACTCTGCTGAAGACGCAGCGCGTGGGCATTGCGCGCGTGATCATCCAGACCAAGCAACACCTGGCCGTGCTGGTGCCATCCGGCCCGGTGCTGGTGCTCAACCTGCTGCGCTGGGGCGCCGACATCCGCTCGCTGGAAGAGCTGAACCTGCCGCCCGTGGGCGCCAAGGCCGCGGGGCTGTCCGACAAGGAACTGGCCATGGCCAAACAACTCGTGGACGACATGACCGGCACATGGGACCCTGAGCAGTTCACCGACTCCTTCAAGGACGACATCATGGCGCTGGTCAAGCGCAAGGCCAAGGAAGGCAAGCTCGAAAACGTGGTGCAACCGGAAGAAGGCGAAGAGCCCGAAGCCCGCTCCGGCGCCAAGATCATCGACCTGACCGAGCTGCTGCAGCGCAGCCTGCGCAAAGGCGGCGGCGATGCGCCCAAGGCCAGGCCTGCAGCCAAACCAAAGGCCGCGGCCAAAACACCCGCGCGCAAAAAAGCCGCCGCCAAAACCGGCGCGCATGCCCCCGCGAGACGGCGCGCCGCTTAATAGGCCATGGGTGCCCGCGACCCGCTGAAACACTACCGCGCCAAGCGCGACTTCACGCGCACGCCGGAACCCGCTGAGGGCGGCGCGCGTTCGGACAAATCCCTGAGCTTCGTGATCCAGAAGCACGATGCGCGCAACCTGCATTACGACTTCCGCCTGGAGCTGCAGGGCGCGCTCAAAAGCTGGGCGGTGCCCAAGGGCCCCAGCCTGGACCCGGCCGTCAAGCGCATGGGCGTGCGTGTGGAAGACCACCCGATTTCCTACGCGGGGTTTGAGGGCAGCATCCCCGCGAAACAATACGGCGCGGGCGACGTGATCGTCTGGGACCGCGGCCTGTGGACGCCGCTCGGCGACCCGGCCAAAGGCCTGCGCGAAGGCAAGCTCAAGTTCGAGTTGCACGGCGAAAAACTCAAGGGCGGCTGGACCCTGGTGCGCATGCACGGCCGCGGCGATGAAAGCCATGAGCCCTGGTTGCTGATCAAGGAGCACGACGACTACGCGCGGTCGGAAAAAGAATTCAACGTGCTTGAGGCGCTGCCCAATAGCGTGCTCACGGGCCAGCCGCTGCCCCGCGATGCCAAGGAAAAACCCGGCAAAGCACCGGGCAAGGCCGCAGCGAAAAAGACCTCCGCGGCGCCGGCGAAAAAGACTGCCGCGCAAGCCGCCGACGCCATCCCGGAAGGCGCCGTCAAGGCAAAGCTGCCCGAGATACTCGCGCCGCAACTCGCCACGCTGGTGGTGCGGCCGCCAGCCGACCCCGAGGGCTGGGTCTATGAGATCAAGTATGACGGCTACCGCCTGCTGGCCCGCATTGACGGGGATTCCGTTCGCCTCATGACGCGCAACGGCAATGACTGGACGCACAAGCTGCCCAGGCTGGCCCAGGCCGTCGCCGCGCTGGAAATCCCCTCGGGCTGGGTGGACGGCGAAATCGTGGTGATGAACGAGCGCGGCGTGCCCGACTTCGGCGCGCTGCAAAACGCGTTTGACCATGCCAGCACGGCGCGCATCGTCTACTACGTGTTCGACCTGCCCTACTTTGACGGCCTGGACCTGCGCCAGCTGCCGCTGACACAGCGCCGCGAACTGCTGTGCGCGCTGGTCACCCGCCAGCCGCAGGAGAGCATACGTTTCAGCGACACGTTTGAAGAAGCACCGCAAGACCTGCTCGACTCGGCGCGCCGCATCGGGCTGGAGGGCGTGATCGGCAAGCGAGTCGACTCGGCCTATGTGTCGCGCCGCTCGCCGGACTGGATCAAGCTCAAGACCCAGCTGCGCCAGGAATTCGTGATCGTCGGCTACACCGAGCCCAAGGGCTCGCGCGCCGGCCTGGGCGCGCTGATGCTCGCGGTGCACGACGCCAAAGGCGCGCTGCAATATGCCGGCAACGTCGGCACCGGCTTCAACGACAAGGTGCTCAAGGACCTCAAGGCCCGGCTGCAGAAACTCCACACCGAACGCAGCCCGCTGGCCAAGCCGCCGGCCGGCGTCAAGGGCCAATGGGTCAAGCCGCAGTTGCTGGCTGAAGTCGCCTTCGGCGAATGGACCCATGGCGGCCACATCCGCCACTCCGTGTTCCAGGGCCTGCGCGCCGACAAGCCCGCCACCTGGATCGTTCGTGAAAAACCCGCCGCCCTTGCGCGCGGCAAGAAAGGCGCCGCCGTGAACCCCGCCAAAAAGACTTCGAATGAAAAGCCCGCCGAAAAACCCGCCGCCAGGGGCGGCGTCAAGGCCGTCAAGGCGCCCGCCAAACCCGCCCCGGCCGCGCTGAAGTCCCTGCGCGTCACGCATGCAGACCGCGTGATCGATGACAGCACCGGCTTCACCAAACAAAACGTGGTCGAGCATTACGCGCAGGTCGCGGCGCTGATGCTGCCGCACCTCAAGGCCAGGCCGACCTCGCTAGTGCGCGCGCCCTCGGGCATAGGCGGCGAGCTGTTCTTCCAGAAACATGCCGAAGCCGGATCGATTCCGGGCATCAAGTTATTGGACCCGGCGCTGGACCCCGGCCATGAGCCGCTGCTGGAAGTCCCGACCGCCGCGGCGCTGCTGGCCGCCACGCAGCTCAACGTGATCGAGTTCCACACCTGGAACGCCACGACGCGCGACATCCACAAACCCGACCGCATGACCTTCGACCTGGATCCCGGCGAAGGCGTGGCCTGGCCGCAGGTGCAGGAGGCCGCGCAACTGGTGCGCGCCTTCCTGGACGAATTGAAGCTGTCCAGCTTCCTCAAGACCAGCGGCGGCAAAGGTTTGCACGTGGTGGTGCCGCTCAAGCGCCAGTACGACTTCGACACGGTGAAGGATTTTTCGCATGCGATGGTCCTGCACCTGGCCGCCGTGATTCCGCAGCGCTTCGCCGCCAAGAGCGGCCCGAAGAACCGTGTCGGCAAGATTTTCCCGGACTACCTGCGCAACGGCTTCGGCGCGACCACGGTGTCGGCCTGGTCGCTGCGCGCGCGGCCGGGACTGGGCGTGTCGGTGCCTGTAGCCTGGGACGAACTCGACTCGCTGACCGGCGGCGCGCACTGGACGGCCTTGACGCTGGGCGCCCGCCTGGCCGTCGGCAACCAGCCCTGGGATGCTTATGAGGGCTCGCGCATGGGCCTGGCCGCGGCCATGAAACAGCTGGGTTTCAAGCCCGCGCCGCAAGCGAAATGACGGTGCTTCAACTGTCATCCGGCGCCTACAGAATCTAGGCTCCCGGCCCGACATGGCCGCCCTGAAACCCGTCCTACATTGAGCTGTCGCGGTTATGCCCCCACGCCACTGCAGCCATGCGAGAAACACCATGAACCAGCCTGACGAAATGGACCTGACGCTCTATCTCCAGACAGAGGGCCGCCGGCTGGCGGCTGAGCTGGCAAAGCAGAAGCAGGCCTGCGCAAAACCGCGATCCTCCGCCGCGCCCCAACAACAGCAATGCACCGCGCAGCCCGGCAACACGCGCCCGGCGCGCAGCCTCAGCGAAACCCTGCAGCGCATGGGCGTCGCGAGCGCGCACCCGCGCCGCCGCGTGTAGGTGATAGCCGCGACTTCGGTCCCAGGCACTGGCCCTGCGCGGGCCCGCGCCCTATCATTCAGGCAGCGCAACCGCATGCGCCTGGAGACATCATGAAACCTTTCCTGCCCCTCTTGCCCATGACCCTGGCGGGCCTGCTGCTTCTGTCGGGCTGCCCCGACAACCAGTTGCCCAAAGCCCCACCCAAAGTACCCGAACCCAAGGCCGCAGGCGCCGCGCCGCAAGCATCTCTTGCTGCGCTCAAGGCCGGCACGCGCGCACCGGCATGAAGGTGTTTCTCTCCACCAGCGCCAAAACTTTCACCTTGCTGTGCACCGCATGGCTGGCCGGTTGCGCCGCCCCCGGCGCGGCGGATCCACCCGCGCAACGTGTGAACGTCGACGGCCGGACCTACCTCATCAGCCAATTGACCGCCGGCACCTGGACGGCCACGTCGGCGGGCACCACACAGCTATCCAGTACACCGTCCGGCCGCGCGGCCCTGTTGCAGGCGATTGAGAAAACTTCGGGCTGCAAAGTCACCGATGCCGACTATTCACACAGCGGCATGCAGTTCGATGCGCAGGTGGACTGCGCGGACCCATTGAAGAATTAAGAAACCCGCAGGCAAAAAAAAGGGGCAGCGTTTGCTGCCCCTGGTTTGCCGAGCCTCGAGTGCCGGCAAGAAACTGTGAATCGTTATTCTGTGGAAGCCGTTTACCGGCTCTTCAGCGCGTCGCGCAGGGCTTTGACCTGGTCGTGGTTGCGCTGCGCGCCCTGGGCCTGGCGTTCCACCACGGTCCGGATGGCGGCCGGCAGGTTCTGCTTCAGGGCCTTGCGGTAACGTGCCACGGCGGCATCTTCACCGCGTTCGCATTCATCGAGCATGGCCTGGTCGCTGTAGGCGCTCAGCGTGGCACGTACGGAAACCCATCCACGGTGAAGCGCGCCGCTCATGGAGCCGCCTTCGTCGGGCGTACCGCCCAGCTGGCGTACCAGCGTCTGCAGTTCCAGGCCCGCGGCGCGGCACTCGCCCGAATGGCGATGCAGCAGGACCTTGATGTCCTCGGCTTTGGTGTG